>PANC01000012.1 GCA_002708315.1 Lentimicrobiaceae bacterium | reverse complement strand
CAATTGCCACAGAGTATCCCATGGCACTCATGTATACATAACCATATTTGTTTGTCCATTGCATACCAGGTGTGCTATCTGGTGTAATACTTGTAAAAGTTTCGCCTCTTGGCTGTATGTTAAGTTCTGAGTTGAGTTCTACCCCAAATTCCATGCTCCTTACAGTTACTACTGATGAGTCCTTTGCTTTAACTAGTATCTCTGTGCATGCTCTTGATGAATTAAAGGGAAGTATCAATGCACTAATAATTATTATAAGTTGAAATCGTTTTATCATTGATATTGTTTTAAAATTAGGATGCTAATTTATATTTTTTTTGAAAACCATACCCTAACATATATTCTTGCAATGTGATATGACCTCAAATCATTAAAAATGGCAATAGTTATAAAATAATTTAACATTAAATGCAACAAGGTTGCAATAAAATATTATCTTTGCTGCATTATAAAACAAACAAACGTTAAAAAATGAATAAATTTTTATTAAGTTTTTCTCTAATAGCAATGTGTGTGTTGCTATTCACTGGTTGTAAAAAAGACGATCCAGTTATTCCTAATGAGGAAGAGGTTATTACAACACTCAACTACACATTAATTCCTATTAATGGTGGAACTCCTGTTGTATTATCCTTTCAAGATTTAGATGGTGATGGAGGTAATCCACCAGTAATAACTGGAGGCACTCTTGCCATGAACACTACTTATGATGGTTCTTTGGAATTATTAAATGAGACCGAAACTCCTCCAGGAGATATAACCGAGGAGGTAGAAGAAGAAGCTCTAGAGCATCAGTTCTTTTTCCAAACCTCCATAGGTGGAGTTAGTTTTACTTATGAAGATACGGATACAAATGGTAATCCCATTGGTATCTTAACAAAAGTTACCACCGAAGGTTCAGGTAGTGGAACAATTACTGTAATTTTGCGCCATGAGCCAGACAAGGATGCTTCTGGTGTTTCAAATGGTGACATCACAAATGCTGGAGGCGAGACAGATATTGAAGTTGTATTTAATGTTGAGGTTATGTAAACATATAGCCATTATCATCATCATTTTAGGCTTATCTGTAGTTAGTTTTGCTCAGAACTGTAATTTGACTGTTTATGGTTCTGTAAAAGATCTGAGTACAGGTAAGCCTATTATTTTTGCCAACATATTTGTTCAAGAGTTACAATCTGGGTATGTCACTGATAGCAAGGGTAATTTCATTAGTAACACCATGTGCCCTGGTAAATACCATGTATACATTAGTCACATAGGGTGCGAAACTCAGGAGCTGTATCTTAATATCTCAGGTGATACTGTGATAACGGTTTTTTTAGACCACAATAACCATCTTTTGAACGAAATTTCCATAACCGAAGAAGGTGGAGAAATTACCACAGAAGAAACCCAATCTTTAAATTCAAAAAATATAACGCAAAATTCCAACAAGAGTTTAGCATCGATGCTTGAAAGTATCTCAGGCGTAAGTACCATTAATAATGGTAGTGGAATTTCAAACCCAGTTGTGGACGGGCTTTATGGAAACAGAATTTCCATCTTAAACAATGGAATTGTACAAAGTGGACAGCAATGGGGTGTTGACCATAGCCCTGAAATTGACCCTTTAGTTGCCAATAGGATTACTGTGATAAAAGGTGTTGGTGCATTGGAGTATCAAGGCAGTTCATTGGGAAGTATTATACTGGTGGAGCCTGAAAAAATTGACATGGAACCCCACCTGCATGGAGAAGCTAGGTACTTTTTTGAGACAAATGGGTTTGGTAACGGTCTAAACCTAGAATTGCAGCAATACTCTAAAATATTTGGGTGGCGTGCAATAGGAACCATAAAAAAAAGTGGAGATAATCGAACTTCAAAGTACTTTCTGCGAAATACGGGTAATCAACAAGCCAATATAGCATTGCAATTCGAGAAGTTGTGGAATAAAAATTGGTTTAGCGATTTATACTTTAGCTCTTTTAATGCTGATTATGGAATACTAAGAGGCTCACACATTGGAAACCTTACTGATTTGGAGGAAGCTTTTGAGCGCGATGTTCCGTTTTACACACAAGACCAATTCTCATATTCCATAAGCGCACCATACCAAAAGGTAAATCATCTTTTACTAAAGTTTCATACAAAATATAGTATTAGCGAAAAGCAGTGGTTTGATTTTACCTATGCTGGACAATATAATTTGCGAAAAGAATTTGATGTGCGCAGAAGCGGAAGATCAGATATTCCAGCATTGAGTTTGAAGCAGTCTTCAAATTATTTTGAAGGTAAATATCGAAATTACCTAACAAATAATTGGGAATTAAAAGCTGGTGTCCAGTTAAATATGGTAAATAATACTAACCTTCCTGAAACGGGAATATTGCCACTTATTCCTGATTACAATGCATATGAGTTTGGTGTGTTTGGTGTAATTTCTAAAACCTTTGAGAAAACAACCTTTGAATTTGGTGGTAGATATGACCTTGAAAATAGAGAAGTTGCTACAATTTCATCCAGTATTCCACGAGAAATCATCCGATTTGAAAATGATTACCATAATTTTAGTGGCATGGTTGGGATTAGTTATCAGCTTGGTGATGGATGGGAGGCAGCCTATAATTTTGGCTCCACATCTAGAAACCCAGAAGTGAATGAGCTGTACAGCAGTGGCTTACACCAAGGGGTTGCAGGAATTGAAGAGGGCGATCCAGATCTTGGCAAGGAGATTTCATTTAAAAATACTTTATCAATAAAGGGTGCTGTTAAGGATAGACTATTTTTTGAAGGCTTATTTTATTTTCAGCAAATTAATAATTTCATTTTTCTTAATCCACAAGATGAAGTTAGGTTAACAATACGTGGAGCTTTCCCTGTGTTTAAATATGAACAAACCGACGCTAGACTGATTGGATTTGATTTAACTGCAACTTGCAAATTAACTGAACAGTTTAACATTACAGGAAAATATAGCTACCTAAATGGGCATGACCTAAGTAATGACATACCTTTAGTTTATATGCCACCAAATAACCTTTATGCTGACTTTAGTTATTATATTCCTAAATTTGGGAAGTTTCAAAATATAGAATTTCAAATTAATAGTAGGTTGGTATTTGAACAAAAAAACATACTCCCTTCTCAAGACTTTCTTGCACCTCCGGAGTCATACTACTTGATTGGCCTCAAGGCATCAGCTGAGAAGCAATTAAGTAAACTGAGGTTAAACATGTATGTCAGAGTAGAAAATTTACTCAATGAAACATACCGTGATTATCTCAATCGTCAACGCTATTTTGCTGATGACCTTGGGTTCAACTTGATTGTAGGCATAAATATTTCATTTTAATAAATTATTTTATATGGAAGAAAATATTCTTTTAAGACAGCTTCTGAGAGAACGAAAATTAAAAGCTACATCCACCAGATTGGACGTGCTAGCAGTAATTTCAGGTTATAACAAAGCCATTCCATTTTCTGAAATTCAAAATTCTCTTCATGACTTCGATAGAGTTACATTATATCGTACCATTAATTCTTTAATGAAAAGTGGTATTATCCACAAGGCATCAGTAGGGGAGAAGGAAACATTTTATGCGGTATGCAGCAGCAAATGCTCCTCGGATTCTCATAATCACAAACACATTCATTTTAAATGCTCAAATTGTAAAGCGGTAACATGTGTTCAGGCAGATAGTGCCATAAACTTTGCCATAACAGGTCATACCATTAATAATTTTGAAATTGAAGCCACTGGCATATGTGTATCATGCAATTAATAAACACTAAAATGATGCTCTTGTTTTCATTATTACATTTATAATTTTCACTGAGCACGCTTTCATATGACAATGCTAATCTTCTGTGTGAGGACTTCTTGGATAACCTATTAAAGGTGTTTCAACAGGTGCTGCTAGCCCAATAAATACAACCAACTGATGACTGCCAGGGTTAGTCTGAACAGGAATCATTTCCCAGTTATTACAACACCAAACGTTTCCTGAAGGATCAACTTGCACTCCCGTAACTCTCTCAAATCCGTCGAAAGTGTATCCGCCATCAGGTGAAATTGGATCACCAGTATTAAAACCTGGAGGTAAGCTAGATGTGTTTGCACCAGCTATGTAGCTTAATCTCTTACCATTGAAATTGGCTACAAAAACGTTGTCGTTGCCATCCACTGCAATACCCCATGGCATATATAAACCACCACCAGTATAAGGGCTGCCTGCGGAAACTGTACCGCTAGGCGTAATCATACTCACAGATGCTCCTGGAAATTCGTAATCTGAGGAGATGGCAGCTATAAACTCTACGAAATCTTCTACTGTGCTGTTTCCACATGGTGGATCCATACCTCCGGAGTTTGCCACCCATACATTGCCTTGACTATCAGCTGCAATACCCATGGGCCGGTGAAAAGAACCTTCCACAAGTTGAATATTACCGTCAGGATCAATCTTACAAACCTTATCGTTGTAGTTGCTAGTTACCCATGCATTACCATAAGTATCAACGGTAACATCAAAAGGTTTTTCTATTCCTATTTCTTCATATACTGTTCGTTGGTTCGGATCGCCGTTTGTAAATTTTGTAACGCTTTCAGCCTCGCAGTTTACCATCCAAATGTTACCATCATGATCCGATGCCATGCCTTGTATCTTAGCATCTTCATCTGACATATATCCGCCAGGGATAACTGGATTTACGCTTAAATCTGCATCCGGAGATAATGCTTCTCCATTGGAATTAAACTGTGCAACATTATTCCAAAGTAACGCTTGGTTATCATCACTAACTGGACATTCGGACCCTTGAAAAGCAAAATTTCCTACCCAAACGTCTCCTCTTATGTCAAAAGTAATACCAAAACCGGCTCCGTATACACCTCCACCTTCGTAAGGTGAGCCTGGATAAATTTCCCCTGTTGGAGTATACCTAAGTACCTTTGTGTCACCACATACATTGGGATCGGAACTATCATCACTGTATGTGTAATTATTGGTAACCCATACATTGCCATCATAATCAAAGGCTATATTTCCAGGTCCGTCTAGTTGCTGTCCGTTACCATCATATCTAAGTGCTAGTGTCCAGTTATCAGGAGCTAGATTTAGCATTGGTTCGTACAACTCCGAATTCATTGAGAAATCAAATAAAGGTGAGATAACCTCTTGGCGCCATGGCGTATGTGATATGTTAATGGCAGCTTGCAATGTATTGTCTGGAGCTTCATCATTTGGAGATGTTGAAATAGCAAAGAGGTCAGAACACTTGGACGGTTGTTCTACGCAGGTAGCAATTATGTTTGCCAAGGAATTGAACTTGCTTAGTGTTGACGTGGATGCTCCATTGGGAAACTGATTAAGAACTGTGGCAATGCCCCCATCACCAATATTTACAAGGTTTTGTAGGGTTGCAGCAGCATTTTGTAATCCAGGGTAGCTACCTGCTATGTTATCTCCATCTATGAACTGAGCCATCGCATATGCAGTAGCAATTGTTGTTCTTTCGTTGATTACCACATTAGAGGGAAGTGGCTGAGTACCAAACACAGACGCTAACTTTATACTTGCTGAAGCACCAGATGCAGTGGCGTATATCACTGCTTCTGGATCAGTTGTCATCGAAAAGGAAATTTCAAACTCCCCTCCAGAACTTGTTTGAGTCTCTCCCAAAGAAACTGCATCAGACCATTGGCTTGATCCAGCTAGATAAATTTTTACCATTGAGTTTTCAATTGGTGACTGTCCATGTAAAACGGTACCTTTTAAGGTGATGGTCTCCTCTGAGGAGTCACTTTCTTTATTGCAACCAATGGAAATTAAGAAAGTTGCTAGTAAAATAACTAATATATTTCTGCTTGATTTAGTATTATTAAACATAAGGTTTGATTTTAATTTGTGTCATATAGAGTCTATAATATGCGTTTTAGGGTTAAATGTAATAATTTACTGATAAATTGGTATGTAGATATAACTGTACTGTTGTAAAAGTATAAAAAATTAAATCGAATACTACTGATAAAAAAAGATACACAAAAAAAGGGGGTTAAAGCTCATGTTTTATGAGCCCTAACCCCCTGTTAATCTGTTAAATTAATATTTATTTTGCAAAACCTAGGTTGAAACCTACAGTCACTTCATATGAAGTATCGTTAGCATTTTCTAGGTTATCCATATCCCACTCAGCTCCAAACCAAACAGAACTTCCGTTGTTGAGCATTTTTTGTAAGATAACACCTATTCCTGCTCCGGTACCTTGGTAATTCTCGGTTTCGTCGACACCATCGTATGTACCTTTTTCAGTTGCAAACACTCTTCCTATCCATGAGTATGGTTGAAGACGCCATCCATCCTTAACATCGAAGTCTATTGAAAAAGATGTACCGAATGCAAAGGCACTTCCAGTTTTATCAGTGGTTACGTTTTCAGTACCAGGCACTAAAGGAGTTTGTGACCACTCTGTATCAGTATAATTTTCCATTTCGTACCCTGCCCATACTCCAACATTTATGCCGCGATCACTACCAGGGTCTGTTCTTAGAACCCAGTATTGTGCACTAAATGCTAGTACAGACTCTTTTGGCACATCTGTAAATTTAGCACCATTACCTAATGCGGCTTCTAATTTGTCTCTGTCATAGGTAAAGTTGCCATATTCTGCGGATATGTCTAAGGCGCCTTTAAAGGTATACTGCAAACCACCGTAAAATCCGTCTTCCCAATAGCTTTCTTGAATTCCTGCATTAATTGAGAATCCACTTACACCCTTGTCAAACATGATTTGAGCCTGGGACATAATGGCCAAGCCCATTACCAATAATAAGATAGTAATTTTTTTCATTTTAATTATTATTTAATGTACAGGTTCTGGTTTTTTCCTTTTTGTCCAACACAAATTAGAACCCTTTAGAATTTGCGTGAAGAATTTAATGCAATTTACCGCTTATAAAATAATATGAATATTTTATGGTTTTTACTTTTCAATAGTGGAATGTGAATAACTTTGACTTAAACATATATAACGAAAACTACAAATCAAGGAGAAATTGCAGTGTAAAGTTCCTGGGTGGTTGGATATCGCCGGGTCGGCCCATGTATTCTTTGTTGAACATGTTTTTTGCAATAAATGAGAGTTTTGCTGAAGGTGTAAAGTTATATGAAACTCTGAAATCGAAAACAACATAACCAGAATCATGCTTTTCACGATACTCTTTGAGGCCTGGAAATATCTGAGTGCCTAGTATGGTTTCCTCAAAGGCAGAGTCAATTCTTTCCATGAAGCTTCTATATATGGTGCTTATGCCAAAGGATAACTTATGAACTTGTATTTCAATATCTGATTTGAAGGAATGGCGGTATCTGTATTTAAGGATGTTATTGGATAATGTATCCGAGCTTAAATCAATGGGATTCATATATGTGTATCCCGCAAAAATGGATACTGGTAATTTTCCTATCAAACCAGCTCCTGAAATTCCTAGTTCAATACCAGTTATCCTTGCGCTTCCAATGTTTTGAGATTTGAATCCAATATCATCTAATGTCGGCAAAGACAATGAGTCCGAAGAATAAACTCCAAACATAAACTCAATCATGTTATCATATTCGGATAGAAAGGCTGCAAAATCAATAAATCCTGACCAGTTGTTTATTGTAAATCCCTGCTTTAAACCAATTTCAGAGCTCCATCCTTTTTCCGATTTCAGATCTGGGTTTGGAAAAATATTTATACTACCAATGTTTGTTGCAGTATATTTTTCGGCAATTGATGGAAATCTGTAACCCTGTCCAAAGGAAGCTCTTATGAATGTGTTCTCTGCGACTTGATAATTAGCCCCTGCTCTAAAAACAGTTCCCGATTCTTTTTCCGTATCATCCAAAGAATGGTGCTCCCAGCGAATCCCAAGTGATACAGATAAGCGATCAAAGAATTTGTAATCTAACTGAGTAAATGCTGCAATGTTTGATCCATGGTGGTCGCCATATAAGTTTGCTACTGTGGTTCCATATTTTCCAACGAATCCCACTATCCAATTTAAGCCATTATTAAACTGTTTTTGAAACTGATACTCACCATAGTATGATTTTGACGCATTATTTTTATCGGGATTGTTATCAAAACCATTGCTTAAGTCATAATAACGAATAAGAAGTAAATGTTTGTTATTGTACTTGTCGTAATAACTAAGCCATGGGTTAATATTAAACCGATGTCCAGTGGTTGGTGTAACTGTTAGAGGGTTCTGAATAAAAGCTCCTGAATCTGCATTCATCCATATAAAAAAATCAGAAGTTTGTTGCCATTGGAGGTTTGCATTTATACCATAAGATAAGCCCTTTAACTTTGAAGGCCTGTGCCTAAATTTTACATTGGCTCTAATCTGCTTATCATAATTTTTAGTTCTGTACCCGGCGTTGCTAAGAGCATTTGCGCCAACAACAAAATCAAACTCTTTTATTTTTCGTGAATGTGTAAAGTTTACGCCACTAAACAAAGGGTTTGTATCCCACCACCATGATAGTTCTTTTCTTTGTGGTTTGTCGTAGATTCCAGCGTATAGTGAAACAGAAGTGCTCGGCTCAATATCGGGATATCCTGTACGAATATTTATTACACCATTCAATGCAGATGATCCGTATAAGGCTGATGATGCACCCTTTAATATCTCAACCTGATCTATGTTTTCCACCGGTAGAAAATTCCAATTAATGTCCTCTGTGCCTTCTGCTAATATTGGAATATCATCAATTAAAACCATAACCCTGCTACCTGCACCATAACTATAACCACCACCTCCTCTGATGCTTGCCTGTCCATCAAGGATATCCAACCCTGGAACATATTGCAAGGCATCTTCCATATTTGTAGTATTAATGTTTTGAATGAAACTGGGTTTCATAACTTCTATGGATACTGTAACATCAGAAATTTTCTGCTCATATTTACCTGCAGATACAACTGCCATATCTAGAAGAAAAGAGGTGTTTGCAAGACTAACATTTAAGTCAATGCTGTCATTATTATTTAAATTTAGGGATATAGTTTTGGTTTTATAACCAAGAAAAGAAAAAGTAATGTCGTGCTCACCGCTTTCAAGTTCCAAGTAGTAATAACCATTTGAATTCGATGATACACCACCACTATTGCCTAAAAGAACATTTACACCCGGAAGAGATTCGTTTGTTATAGAGTCTGAGATTATACCATGTATATGAGCTTGCTGAGAGTAAGAATTACCGATGAGTATTAATAGTATTATCAATACTCCAGATATCTTCTTGTTGAGAAGAATATATTTGATAAAAATGTTGCTCACTATAAATATGTGGAACTATTTTATTAATTTGATGCTTTTCGTATAAGCCTTGAAACATGCTTATTATCAGATATAACCTTTATTAAATATGTCCCCGCTGGTAATTCGGAGCAGTCGATCTTATATTTATTATCAATGGCGTTAGTGTTAAAATCATTACTCATTAATTTATTACCCAGCAACGAATATATTTCGGTTCTTACAATTTCGTTACCAACGCCAGCTATCTCAAACGTAAAATCATTTACAAATGGGTTTGGCCATAAATTAATTGCTAAGTCATTGGTAATTTGAGGTTCAATTCCATTTGGATCCCAAGTAATATTTAGAGAAATTGATGTTGAATCTACAATCTGTGCTGCAAACACCGGCAACCCAAAAAAGTCAATATATACATCAACAACAATATCTAGAGGGTAATTCCCAACTTGATTACTTTCACCGGATAGCAGAACGCAATAATATGTACCCACATTAAAAACACTATCTGCAGCATTTGTTTGCCATGAGATACCAGGGGGTAGGTTGTTTACATCAACTATTTTTATGTGGTGCAGTTGAATTACTGTTCCCATAAGATCATATTCTGGTGGTGCAAGAATTGTAAACTCTTCATTGTAGTCCATTCCTGTTATTCCATCTGGTAATATAGCTGGGCATACCTCACCATTATTTTCAAGATCCGGACACGTGGTAGAGTTACCAGGGGTGCATTGAGCTTTAACAAATATTGGAGTAAAAAGAATGGAAAGTATTAACGCAGTAATTGTTATGTTTAATTTCATATCAAAATTAGTTTGATGAATAGTTATCAAATATAGCATTTTTAATGTAAGTTTCATATCGCATTAGTTCATCAGTCAAAAACATAATATGGTGGAAGTTTTCAAGCCATTAGTTTGTCTAAAATATATCAAGCTTATTCCTAAATTCTTCACCAAAGCTCTATATGCTTGTAAATCAGTGATAAGCCACCTAATAATCGTGTATTAAAATTGTCAAATAATTGTTAAAAAGTTAAAAATATTTGTTAAAAAACGATCGAGATAGTATTTTAGCGACTTAAGGTGTTATTTTAAACGACTATAAACAAACTAATGTAAATTTAATGAAAAAATTATACAATTTATTATTCGTCCTTTCTGTACCTTTTATCCTTGTTCTGTATAGCTATAGTGACGGTAGTCCAGGCGGTAAGACAGGATCAATGGGTGATAATGGTGCAACTTGTACAGGTTGTCATACCGGAAGTGCACAAGCACAAGGTAACTGGATAGAAACAAACATTCCTGATGCTGGTTTTATTGCTGGTGAAACATATACGATAACAGCCAAAGGTACCCATGAGGGTGTTGTAAAATTCGGTTTCGAATTAACTGCTGAGGATGCGTTTGGTAATAAAAAGGGAACGTTCACAATCACAGAATCTACTCGAACTAAACTATGTAATGCTAACAAAGCAGTTACACATACTGCAAACGGTAATGTACCCACTGGTAATGCTAACTCCTGGTCCATGGACTGGACAGCTCCAGACCCAGCACCAGACCTTATTAAATTCTATGCTGCTTTTAACGCAGGAAATGGTGATGGAACAACAAGTAACGACGTTGTTTTTCAAACAGAGTTAACAGTGCCTCAGTTTTTTACCAATATTGCAGATAACTACCTAGAGGAAAATACTTCATTTTACCCAAATCCTACAACGGGACCAGTAACAATTGAAGCTCCAATGGGTTCTAATCTTCAGATTATCGATATGAATGGTAGGGTTATTTTAAATTCCACCATCTCAAAATCTAAAACAAACATTAATCTTAATCACCTTGATAGGGGGATATATATTATGCAGCATTCATATCAAGGAGGACTAAGCAACGACAAGATTATATTAAACTAGTTATGAGGCCCAATTACTGCTAAAACTTTTAAAACAAGCTAAGTAACCTCATTTATAATTCAAAGCCCTTCCTTCATGGAGGGGCTTTTCTTTTTCTACTTGTTACATTTTGATTCTTAGGAATTATTTAAATTTGACAAAAATTAAGCCAAATGGATGTACGTTGTTTGGAGTGTGATACCCCTTTAATTGGAAGAGTGGATAAAAAGTTTTGCAACGACCAATGTCGCAATAGCTATCATAATAAAGAGAAAAGAGAGGATTCTACTTTTGTAAGGTCTGTAAATTCAATACTACGTAAGAATAGAAATATTCTCAAGAATAATAATCCAAATGGTAAAGCAAAGGTTAGGAAACAGGACTTATTAAATTCTGGATTCAATTTTAAATATTTCACCAATACTTACACAACAAAGGATAATCGCATCTATTATTTCGTCTATGAACATGGATACGTATCCATTGGAAATGATTATTATGCCTTGGTAATTAATGATGAGATATAAATTCTTTTTATTCTTGCTAATGAAAAAATAAAAATACTGTTTTGCTAAGACCTTTGATCTTAAATTATCAATCTATCTTTAAATGGCAAGAACGTCATAAAATCGCAATGATGAACTAAGTATGCTTCTGTGGTTCTCTTAACCATGTTTCCCTCTCCAGCATGTGTAGCTATTATATGACATACTTGTGCAGGAACTCCAGCTTCTTCAGCTAGACTGACACCGCTGAATGGATGACGAAGATATTTTCCATATTCTCCCTGTATTGCTTTGCCTTGATCATCTAATACATACTCAAGTAGTTTGGCTACATCCGCAAGTATTGCACCTGCTATGAGCACATCCATGTCAACTGGTAACTCACCATGATACATTTCATTTATTTTATTTCCAGCATCACGCACAATATGAACAACAGACCTTTTGTGGTCCATGAAGGTTACTTTAAGATCAGGACCGCAAAGAAGAGTAAAGGGTATTCTTGTTAGGTCTTCTGGCGTAAGCACACTTCTCTCAAGAGCAAGCTCCCAAGTTAGTGCTGTTTTTTCTCTTAGGTCTGCGTCTTCTATCCATTCTAGCTCTGGCCAGAGCTCTAAAACAGTTTTATTCATAGCTCAAAAAATTAAAGTTTAGCAATAATAGCATCTGTCATCTTCACTGTCGATGCAGCTCCTTCGTTAACTACCTCAGATGTTCCACGCATCTTCATCATATCGTATGTTCTAACATGTCCTTCTTCAATTACTTCCGCAACAGCTTTTCGGATTCTTGCAGCCATATCATTTTCCTCAATAAAATCTAACATCATACATGCAGACTCTACCATGGCAATCGGATTTACAATGGATGTTTCATAATCAGCATATTTTGGAGCAGATCCATGTGTTGGCTCAAATACACCAATACCAGTTTCTGGATTAAATTGCGCTGAACAAGCAAATCCTAATCCTCCTATTAAACCTGCAAAGCCGTCACTTACTATATCACCAAACATATTACCTGCTACAATTACCCCGTAGTCCTCAGGGTTTTTAGTTAGCCACATCATTTGTGCATCTATGTTTGTATTCCAAAGTTGAATTTCAGGAAAATCATTTCTCTGAATCTGCTCAGCCATTTTAAACATCATTCCTGAAGTTTCACGAATAACATTTGGCTTTTCACATACAGTTACCGATTTGTATCCATATTTTTTTGCATGCTCAAATGCTGCTCTTAAAATTCTAGTTGTTCCTGTTTTTGTGAAAATTCTTGTGGATACAGAGATTTCTTCTTTGGGAGTATTTCCAAAATTCTTTACAAACTTATTATGAGTCATTAAAGCATCATACACGTCTGCAGGAGGATTACTCCATTCAACTCCACCATATAATCCTTCGGTATTTTGACGGAAAATAACAACGTCAACAGCAGGCTCTTCAATTGTATTGCCCGGACCTCTTCTGATAAAGTTTAAAGGGTTTCCTTTGTATGTGTGACATGGACGCATACAAATATCCAAACCGAAATGTTGACGTAAGCCAACAATTGGTGAAGAGTAAACTAGTTCTTTATCTTTTAATTCTGGAGAAAGTTCGTCAAAGGCAGCATCTTTTGGTTTTGAAGTAATGGCGCCAAATAGTCCAATTTTGTGCTCCTTTATCAACTCGATGGTTCTTTCGGGAAGAGGATTACCTTCCGATTTCCAAAATTCCCAGCCAATATCACCTTCTATATATTCAGCTTCAAATCCAGCAGCATCAAGTAAACGGATGGTTTCATCTAGTACTGCTTTTCCTATGCCGTCTCCTGGCATTGCAACAATTGTTCTTTTTGACATATTTATATTGATGTTTCAGTTTAAAATTATGTAACAAATATACAAAGCCACTTAATATTATTGTAATTTTTTAATGATTATTTTATGAATTAAAACTCTTTATTAAGGGCAATCCAAGTACTCTTTTTGTCAGGGGTTATATTTGCTAATCACTAACAACTTATTTTATACTTTTGCAATATGTTAAATTTTGCCCATAAAATTGCTAATCCGATATTCCGAATAATAGCAGAAGCTTCTGCTCATTCTGGTGTCTCGGCTTTCGTTGTTGGTGGTTTTGTGCGTGATCTTTTAATAGATCGAGAATCCAAAGATGTGGATGTTGTGGTTTTAGGAAGTGGAATCAAAATAGCCCGGCAGGTATCTGAGAAATTGTCTCCAGGAACTCATGTTAAGTATTTTAAAAATTTTGGTACTGCCATGATCCAACATAAGGAATGGGTTGTTGAGTTTGTTGGAGCGAGAAAAGAATCTTACAGGTCCCAATCTCGGAACCCCATTGTTGAAGATGGAACACTTGCAGATGACCAGAATAGAAGAGATTTTACAATAAATGCTATGTCTTTAAGCTTACAAAAGGAATCATATGGTAACCTTTTGGATCCATTTAATGGTGTTGAGGACTTAAAAAATAAGATTATACGAACTCCCCTTGATCCAGATATAACCTTTTCTGATGATCCATTAAGGATGATGAGAGCCGTTAGGTTTGCAACACAACTTAATTTTGAAATTGAAGATGAGACGTTCAAAGCAATAAAACGAAATAGTAAAAGAATAACAATTGTTAGTAGAGAAAGAGTTATTGATGAGCTTAATAAGATTGTCATGTCTACAGCACCATCCGTTGGGTTTAAGCTGCTTGAAACTTCAGGGTTGTTGCAAATTATATTTCCTGAACTTTCAGCCTTAAAGGGTGTAGAGATTATAAATAGACAAGCTCACAAAGACAATTTTTTTCATACTCTACAGGTATTGGATAATATCAGCCTAAACACTGAGAATATATGGTTGAGATGGTCGGCAATTCTTCATGATATAGCTAAACCTGTTACAAAGAGATATAGTCCTCAAACGGGATGGACTTTCCATGGTCATGAGTTTGTTGGTGCGAAGATGGTGCCTGGAATATTTAAAAGACTCAAGCTGCCATTGAACGACAAAATGCGTTACGTTCAGAAACTAGTTTTATTACACCTCAGGCCCATCGTTCTCGCACAGGATATTGTAACAGATTCTGCCATAAGAAGATTGTTGTTTGATGCAGGGGATGATATTGATGACTTGATGACATTATGCGATGCAGATATAACCTCAAAGAATGAGGCCAAGGTTAAAAAATATCTTAATAATTTTCAACTTGTTCGCCGAAAACTAAAAGAAGTTGAAGAAAATGATAAACTCAGAAATTGGCAGCCTCCTGTAACGGGTGAGATGATAATGGAGACATTTGGAATTAAACCATCAAAAAAAGTTGGAGACATAAAAGTTGCAATTAGGGAAGCCATTTTAGATGGAGAGATTGATAATAATTTTAAGGATGCATATGAGTTCATGCTTAATATAGGGTCGTCAATGAAACTCAATGTTGTTAATAGGGTTAAAGAACCAAATAAACCCCGCAACATATCACTGAACGAGGCAGACGATAATATTACCTAAAATAAGCTCATTGTGAAAAAATTTACTGGTAAACTTATTTTTGTTGTGGGGCCAACTGCTTCTGGTAAAACAAATGTTGCCATACAGATAGCTAAAAGGTTAAATACCGAGGTTATATCAGCTGACTCAAGGCAGTTTTATGAGGAAATACCCATTGGCACTGCTGCTCCAACTTCAAAAGAACAAGAAGATGTAATACATCATTTTGTGGGGAACCTCTCCATAAAAGATGATTACAATGCCTCTAAATTTGAAACACAAGTCCTCAAACTTCTGGATTCACGCTTCTATGGCCATCAATATGTTGTTATTTCAGGTGGCTCTGGCTTGTATATTAATGCTGTATTTAAGGGTATTGATGAACTCCCGGATGCAACTGAAAAAGTAAGAGAAAAGGTCCATGGAATATATGAGAGTGATGGTATTAACGCACTTAGGAAACTTCTTGAGGAACTTGATCCTGAATATTATAATCAGGTTGATAAGAATAATCCAATGAGACTCATGCGTGCCATAGAGGTATGTTTTCAAACTGGGAAGAAATATTCTGACTTGCGTAAAAATACAAATGCCAAAAGAAGCTTCACAAGTAAAAAAATTGGATTGCTTGTGGAAAGAGAAGCTCTTTTTAATGCCATAAACTCTAGAACTCATAATATGATAGCTGATGGTTGGGTTGGTGAGGCCAAGAAAGTTCATTCTGATAAACAACTTAATCCATTAAACACTGTTGGCTACAAAGAGCTATTTGCTTATTTTGAGGGTCAATATACAATGGAACAAGCAATTGAAAAAATTAAAACAAACACTCGTCGTTATGCAAAAAGACAAATGACTTGGTTTAGGAAGGATGAGTCAATAACTTGGTTTCCTCCTTCAAATATTAGTGCTATGATTGACTATATATTGGAATAAATTATTGCCTTTTTATTTGGAATGATTAGCACCGTCGATTAATAACTTAGTTCCACAAACTTTTTTTTAAGTTTGGCATCAGGTTTGCTTTTTGTTGTAATTTTGGATTTCTCGTTAAAACCTATGAAAAAATCTTTCGTTGTAATACTATTCTTTTTTGGATTTGTTGTTGAGATATTTGCAACTCACCAGCGTGCTGCGGAGATAACCTATAAACATTTATATGGGTTAACATATGAATTTACGATTACAATGTATACTAAAACATCAAGCCCTGCTGATGATTCTCGCATCGTTATGCCTATATTTTGGGGAGATGACACAGGTGATGAGCTTGATAGAATATATTTTCAACCAATACCAGGAGTTGACGATATAAGCTTGAATATATACAAAGGAACCCACACTTTTCCAGGTCCTGCCAGATATACTGTTTCTGTTGAAGATCCCAATCGTAATTTTGGAGTTTTAAATATACCAAATTCGGTAAATGTTCCAATGTATGTGCAAACGGAGATCCTCATTAATCCATTTCTTGGCTATAATACATCAGTTGAGTTACTAAATCCTCCCATTGATATGGGTTGTGTTGGTAAAACATTCATTCATAATCCTGCTGCCTATGATCCAGATGGCGATAGCTTATCATACAAATTAGTGGTTTGTAAGGGTGCAGGTGGGTTTGATATTCCTGGTTACCAATTTCCAATTGCAACAGATTTTTTCAAAATAGATTCAGTCACTGGTGATATGATTTGGGAAACTCCTGCATTACAAGGTGAATATAATGTTGCCTTTGAGATTGAAGAATGGAGATTTGGTGTAAAGATTTCATCAGTGAGAAGAGATATGCAGATTAATATTCTTGCCTGTGATCATGACCCTCCAGAAATATATTCCATTGATGACACTTGCGTTGTAGCTGGAGATTTCCTGCAATTTGATGTTATTGCCATCGATCCAGATGGAACAAATGTCACTCTAACTGCCTTTGGCGGACCTTTTGAACAGTCGCAAAACCCTGCATACTTAGAACCAGACCCAGCCCAGGGTAACGATACCGTTAGTCAAACTTTTAATTGGCCTACCTTATGCACTCATGTCAGACTTGAACCGTATACGGTTGTTTTCAAAGCTTCTGATAATGGTTTTCCTGTAAACCTGGTAAATTTTAAAACAGTATTTGTAAAAGTAATAGCACCTGCTCCTGAAAATTTATTGGCTGAACCTCTTGGAACAGGAATAAACCTTTCTTGGGAAAAGAGCCCCTGTGATAATGCTATAGGTTATAGAATATACAGAAGAAGTGGATCTTCAGGTTGGGATCCTAGTTATTGTGAGACTGGTGTGCCTGGTTATACAGGGTTCCAATTAATAGATGAGGTTGATGATATTAATACACTAACATATAGAGATGACAATGGGGGAGATGGCCTCGTACATGGCATAGATTATTGCTACAGGGTAACAGCAATTTTCTTTGATGATGCCGAAAGTATAGCATCAAATGAATATTGTGCATATTTAAAAAGAGATGTTCCAATTGTTACAAATGTTAGTAATGATAGTACCAACCTAGAAATAGGAAGAGGTTTAATAATTTGGTCAAAACCCATAGAACTTGATACGATTGAATATCCAGGGCCTTATAAATACTTATTGTACCGAAATGATGGATTGGTTTGGTCCGATGGAGGACAATTCATTTCATCATTTATTGGACTTAACGATACTGTTTATCTAGATACCGAAATAAACCTAAATACTCATGATAAACCTTATTCTTATAGGGTTGAAATAGAGAATGAAACTGTTAAGCCCATAGGTAGTTCTCAAAAAGCATCTTCCATATATTTAAATCTGCAACCTTCCGACAAGGAAATCAAATTGATATGGGCTCCGGTTGTACCATGGGAAAACGAGCTGACGGTTATATACCGCAAGGATATGGGCTCTTCGACATATGATTCAATAGGGGTTTCTGAATTTGGTTTCTACCGAGATAAGGGGCTGGTTAATTATCAGGAATATTGCTATTATGTGAAAACCATTGGCCATTATTCACTTCCAGGTCTTATTGACCCAATAATTAACTACTCTCAGTTAACATGCACATCACCAGAAGATAATGTTCCTCCTTGTGAGCCGGAATTAAAAGTTTATACGGATTGTGATCAAATAACCAATGAGCTTGGTATGTATTTGCCCTATGATTCATGCAGTTATGATGCTGTTAAATTTTATGTTTATTATTTACCACCAGGGTCAGTCGACTCCCAGCTGGTTGATTCGATTTCATATGTGCCAAATGACACAACTTGGTATTTGCATGAAGGTTTATCAAGTGTGGTTGGATGTTATTACGTTACAGCAAGGGATTCAGTTGGTAATATAAGTCAAGCAAGTGAGGTGGTTTGTGTGGGGTATGACCAATGTCCTATTTATGAATTACCAAATGTATTTTCTCCAAATGGAGATGATAGAAATCAGCTATTTGTGCCCATGGGGCACAATAACTCTAATCCAAAAGCAAATGTTAGTCGTGTTAATATGACAATATTAAACCGATGGGGTAAGGTTATGTATACCACTGAAAACCCTGAGATATTATGGGATGGAAAAAATCAGAATAATGGCCAGGATTGTGTAGTTGGTGTGTATTATTATGTTTGTGATGTTTATATAGTCACCCTCGAAGGAGAGGATATGATTACCATGAAGGGCTCAATTACGTTAATTAGATAAAGTATCAACAAACATGAGTGGATAAGTAAATTTCCACATTTATTCCAGATACATTTTTATGAATAGATTTGAATTATGTTTTTCAAGAAATACATAAACAATAAATATTTTTATACCGGCATGGCATTTGTCATATGGTGGATATTTTTCGACCAGGAAAGTTTAATTGTTCAGTATGATCTAGCAAAAATAAAGCTAGGGTTAGAGTCTCAAAAAGACTACTATGAGGAAGAAATATACAAAGATGAACAGTCAATAGAGACTCTTCAGAATGACACTCTAGAACTTGAAAAATATGCTAGAGAAAAATATCTTATGAAAAAAGACAACGAAGATGTTTATGTAATTGTGAGAGAATGATAGACTCACAATTTATGTGCTAAAGGAAATCTACTTTACCAGTTTTAAGGTTATAAAATGCTGGCTGAACGATAAGATCACCACTTGAAATTGCTCCAGATATTACTTCCGAATTACTTGCAAGTTTGTTGGCATTCTCAATTGCATTTATTTTTACAACTTCGTCAATACTGCTGTCCTTATTTGATGATTCCACAGCTGGTTTTATAAATGATACAAGGTGATTTAAATTATTGCCAAGATCACCACCATTGATGGCAGCTGTTACTGCTCCACAACTTTCATGGCCTAATACAACAATAACCTTAACTCCCAGTTGAGATACTGCGTACTCAATGCTTGCTATTGATGAAGTGTTTGCAATATTACCAGCAACTCTAACCACGAATAACTCACCTAAACCTGCATCAAATGCCAGTTCTGGAACTACACGGCTATCAGCGCAACCTAAAATTATTGCATAAGGTGACTGTCCGCCCACAAGAGATTCTCTCCTAATATTATCCTGATTTTCGTTTTTATTTTTGTTATTAACAAATGATTCGTTACCACTCTTTAATTTATGTATAATTTCTTGTGCTGTCATAGTAGGTTTTTATATAATGTTATTATGAAACGGGCAAATTTAGCAAATTAAGTTTCAATTTCAATATGATAATTTTACATTATTAAATTGCTGTGAATACTACTTTGATAATTTAATAATATCCGGGGGATTTAGTATTTTTTTATCATATCCAAGTGAAACGGACTTAATCATAGATATTCCCATTTGAGTAGTATTAATAACGGAATTTGGTGATAATATCTTGGTTATTTTAATCATCCACGTGAAGTAGTCATACATAAACTGATAAAAGCGAGTTTTGCTTTTTATGCCTTTGAGTGGTATTATTGCACCTGGTCTAAACATATATGCTTGTTTAAAACCCATGTTAAGAATAGCATTTTCAGTTTTACCTTTTATTCTTGCCCAATGCACTCTGCCTTTCTCTGATGAATCTGTGCCTTTTCCAGAGACATAGTTAAAAGTTATTTCAGGATTAAGATTGTATAGTTCTGTTGCCAATTCAATTGTGTAATTATAAGTTATATTTTCATATTTTGCTTTGCTTATACCTGCAGCACTAACACCCATGCAGAAGAAACATGCATCAAACCCAGTTAATTCAGCGCTGATAGATGCGAATTCACTAAAATCTTGATGTACCACTTCCTTTAACTTCGAGTGTTTTAATCCAGATTCAGATCTAACTATTGATAATATATGGGTGATATCTTTGTTGTCAAAACATTCGAGCAAAACAGCTTTGCCAACCATACCTGATGCTCCAGTAATTATAACTTTACTCATAACTCTAACTAATTATTCTATTGTGTTTTCCAGTATTCTTCACAATTTATATATTGTGCATTGGCCAAATAGGTTAAGCCCAGATCAATGGATTTTTTATAATTAAAACATGCATCTTCTATCATTCCAGATTTATACTGTGCTAGACCAAGTATAAGATAAGCATTCTTATCATTGGGATTAATTGATATGGATATTTCACAATCTGAAATAGCTCCCTTGGTATCATCTGCTAATTTTACTGCTGCACGATTTAAGAATGCTTCACCATTTGAGCTATCAATAAGAATATACTTGTCCAAATCTGAGATTGCTAAGTTTGGCCTTCCTATAGCCATATTTATTCTTGCCCTACTCAGATAGTAATCCTTATTATTTGGTGATATGTTTATTAATGAATCAAGGTTAGAGATTAGTTCCTTAAAGTTAGATCTTGTCCAATATCCAATTGTAGTAATAATCCTTCCATCACAATCATCTTTTAATAAATCAATGGATAAATAGTAATCATCATTATCAATAATATATTCACCTGGTTTATCGCATGAGTATCCTTCCTTATCAACAATGGTTATTACATTGTTTGTAGTTGCATATTTTGAAATAACTTCATACATATTATCATTTCCAAAGTCTGTTTTCACAAAACCACTTTCTGTGAAAGCAATTCTTATGGGTCCACTTTGGCCAATTCTAACCCAATTACCATTAATATTTAGTTCTTCATTGTGGTCTTCGGAAATTGTGTTTGAGCATCCAAAAAATAACATTATTAGAAATATGCTAAGTATTGAATATGATATGTTAAAGCTATATTTAGTTAACCTTCTCATGTTACCTTAAGTGATCCATTTAAATTTATTTATTTGGTTTATTGCTCATGTGAAAAATAAGCTCTCCTCCTCCAGCAATGTCACTATGCAGTAGCTGATGGCCATTAATTTTTCTGCCATTTAGTAATACTTTCTCTACATATATATTTTTGGCGTTTTGATTTTTCGTTTTTATGGTCAGTTTCTTATCATCTTTTAGATTAATTAGGGCACTTTTAATACTTGGACTTCCAATTTCATAAATATCTGAACCTGGATTAACAGGGTAAAACCCTAGAGCGCTAAAAATATACCAAGCACTCATTTGTCCAGCATCATCGTTGCCACAGAGTCCATCCTCTGCACTGCCATACATAGTATCAAGTATTAGTCTAACCCTTTCTTGGGTTTTCCATGTTTGATCAGTATAGTTATATAGATATGGTATATGATGCCCCGGTTCATTTCCGTGTACATAATTGCCAATTATTCCGTCTCTTGTGATGTCTTCATTTTTATTTATGTATTCATCTGATATTTCAGTTGTAAAAATACTATCCAGTAGCATCGAGAATTCTTTTTTTCCTCCCATCATATTTACCATGCTATCAATTTGGTGGGGTACATATAGTCCGTAATTCCATGCATTTCCTTCAATGAATCCTTGTCCATGAGTATCCATGGGATCGAAATTTTCTCGCCAGGTTCCGTTTGCCAAACGCGGTCTCATATAACCACTAATAGAATCAAAAATATTTTTATAATTTTCGGATCTTTCCTGGTAATTATCATATTCAGATACAGCATTTGCTTCTTTTGCCAATTGTGATATACACCAATCGTTATATGAATATTCCAATGTTTTTGAAACAGAATAGTGATCTTCATCTTCCGGAACATATCCATGTTTCATATAACTTTCTAATCCATCATAATATGGAACTGTTGAGGTGTTAATTGCAGCTGTCAAAGCATGATTAATATCAGCATCGGTTACGCCTTTTGTAAAAGCATCTGAAATTACACTAACGGAATGGTAGCCTACCATACACCAGTTTTCATTTGAATAATGGCTCCATATTGGCAGCATATTATGGACACTCTGATCATAATGTGCCAACATAGATTTTACCATATCATTGTTTCTATCTGGTTGAATCAAATTAAAAAGAGGGTGAAGTGCTCTATATGTATCCCATAGAGAAAAAATTGTATAATTTGTAAACCCTTCACTGGTGTGTATATTTTGATCTATCCCAAGATATTCGCCATTTACATCCTCATATACTATCGGACTTAGCATTGTATGATAAAGAGCTGTATAAAATGTAGTTAGCTGATCTTGAGAATATGTTTCAACAATAATCTTGGAAAGCTCATCAGTCCACTTTTTTTGTGTTTGGGTTTTTACCCCGTTAAAATCCCAATGAGGAACTTCCGTAACCATATTGTCTAATGCACCCATGGTACTAACTGAGGATAAGGCAAACTTTATCATCAAGCTTTGTTCAGATGATACATTAAAGTTAAAGAAAGCTCTAATATCCTTACCTGCCATTTCAGGAAAGTTATTTTCTTCATCAAACTTTCTATAAAATCCATTGTATTCTGTTTTGTCATATTTTTCATGTCCGTAAGATATAAATGGTTCTGAGAAAGTCATTGCAAAATATACTTTTCTAGTTCTAGCCCAACCCGTTGTTTGTCTGTACCCTGTGATTAATGTATCATTTTCTACTCTAATAAATGTCCATACATTTTTTGATTCATGATTGTATATATTGGATACTAAGTCGAAGATTATATGCGCAGTATCACCTTTTGCAAATGAATATTTGTGAAAACCAACTCGCTCGGTTGCAGTTAGCTCAGCCTTTATGTCGTAATCTTCCAGCAGCACGCTATAATATCCTGGCTGAGCCTGCTCTGTCTCATGAGAAAATTTTGAATAGAATCCGGGCACATTATTTTTATTATTACCCGGGTCAAGTGTCAGCGGACCTGTGGTTGGCATGATCATAAAATCACCAAGGTCGGAATGACCTGTTCCACTAAAATGAGTATGGCCAAAACCATATATTGTTGAATCTGAATATTGATAGCCTGAACAATACTTGTAGACCTCAGTATTGTATTCTCCATCTATGAACATGGGTTCTTGTTTTGTCTCAGGGCTTAGTTGTATCATTCCAAATGGAGCGGTTGCTCCAGGATATGTATGGCCCATATTTTTAGTTCCGATGAATGGGTTAACATATTCAATGGGATTATCGCCGGTGGAAATTTGGCCATATGATAATTTGTGAGTAAAAAATAACAGCGTAATCGCGCATAATAGGAGTACAGCTTTTTTTTTCATATTATGACCTTAAGGTTTTGTTTACCCAAATATTTCCAAATAACAAATTTAAATAAGAATTTAATTATAAAGGATAAAAATGTTTAATATAAACAAGCCTGCGTTCCATTAATAAATTAAGGCATATTGTAGAATAGCTGAAGAGAGGGGTTGTGATTTTCATTCATTCAGGCAAAAAACCTGTTATGATATTCACTAATCAAAAAGTGATCGGATTATTTGTCAATGGGTTTGCCATTCACATATTCACCAAGAACTGTTACTTCTTTGGTTTTTGAATAATGTTCTGCCGAATTAGTCATTTCTTCACGCGTCTCAGATCTTAACTTTATTGCACTATTACTTCCTTTAGTTCTAACTTCTATATAAAAACCATCTCTTAGTCTTGATGGTCTTGTTGGAGGTCTTCCCATATTTATTCAATTTAAAAATTGTTACGGCTATATTTAGCCATTTGACTTTAACTCAACTGATTTAATTATTTCTCAACCGGTTATTAATCAGGTCTAAAAATAGTAAAAAAAGTGTTGGTTCGACAAGTATCGTTTATGAAGGAGTAAAAATATCAGCCTTTTTAACACAAATTAACTAAAAGTGCCTAACCATATAATATTTAGACATTAGAGTATGATGAATTAAACTTTATATGTGATATTAAATGATGCTTAGAATGGGATATTTACATCAATATCTAGCATTATATAATCTACTCTGAACTAAAAATATTTTCTATTAAATTATCGTTTGCCGTATTTGGCAATGTAACTTTAAGTAGAGGATTAGTTTCCATGGCACGAGTAATTGCTTTTACAGCACTTTCATTTCTTGCCCAGCTTCGACGTGAAATGCCATTATTTACATCCCAAAATAGCATATCTTTAAGTCGGCGTTCTGATTCTTCAGTCCCGTCGAGTAGCATACCAAAACCACCATTGATTACTTCGCCCCAGCCGACGCCACCACCATTATGAATACTAACCCATGTAGCACCTCTAAATGAATCACCAATTACATTTTGGATTGCCATATCTGAGGTAAAGCTGGATCCATCATAGATATTTGAAGTTTCTCGGTATGGAGAATCTGTGCCACTAACATCATGGTGATCTCTTCCTAAAATTATAGGGCCTTTTAATCTGCCATCTTGAATTGCTTTATTAAATTCTGTAGCAATAGATATTCTTCCCAATGAATCTGCATATAGTATCCTTGCCTGGGAGCCTACAACAAGTTTATTCTCCTGGGCTCCTTCAATCCATCTGATATTATCAGACATTTGACTTTGTATGTCTTTGGGGGAAGTTTGTTTTAATTTGCGTAGGACTTCCTTGGCAATATTATCACTTATTTCAAGGTCTTCTGCCATGCCAGATGCGCAAACCCATCTAAATGGTCCAAATCCATAATCAAAAAACATGGGTCCCATAATATCTTGAACATATGAACGATATTTAAATCCCTTTCCGCTTGCATCCATAACATCTGCACCTGCTCGTGAGGCTTCAAGCAGAAAAGCATTACCATAATCAAAGAAGTAAGTTCCTTTTTTAGTGTGTTTATTGATAGCAGCGGCTTGTCTTTTTAATGATGCCTGAACCCTCTCTTTAAATTTCTCTGGATTGTCTGTCATCATCTTATTGGATGATTCATATGAAAGCCCAACAGGATAATAGCCTCCAGCCCATGGATTATGCAATGATGTTTGATCAGAACCTAAGTCAATAAATATATTCTCATCTTCAAATTTTTCCCATACATCAACTATATTTCCATCATAAGCAATTGATACAACTTCTTTATTACTCTTTGCCTTTTTTACTCTGTCTGCTAATGCATCTATATCACCAATGATCTCATCAACCCATCCCTGCTCATGCCTTTTGTGAGATGCCATAGGGTTAACTTCAGCAGTAACGGAAATAACACCTGATATATTCGCTGCTTTAGGCTGCGCACCGGACATGCCTCCCAACCCGCTAGTAACAAATAGTTTTCCTGCGAATGGTTCTTCGCCATCCTTTGCTACCTTCCGTGCTGCATTCATAACAGTAATGGTTGTTCCATGAACAATGCCTTGTGGTCCTATGTACATATATGAGCCTGCAGTCATTTGTCCATATTGGGAAACACCCATGGCATTAAATTTTTCCCAGTGATCAGGAGTGGAGTAATTAGGAATAACCATTCCATTTGTAACCACAACTCTTGGGGCATCTTTATTACTTGGGAATAGTCCCATTGGATGACCAGAGTACATGGCCAATGTTTGCTCATCCGTCATAATCGACAGATATTGCATTGTAACAAGATATTGAGCCCAATTCTGAAATACAGCACCATTTCCACCATAGGTAATTAGTTCATCTGGGTGCTGGGCTACCGATGGATTTAAGTTGTTTTGAATCATCAACATTATTGCGGCAGCTTGCTCACATTTAGCTGGGTAATCTTCGATGGGCCTAGCATACATTTTATAATCTGGACGGAACCGGTACATATATATCCTTCCATAGGTTTGAAGCTCTTCTGCAAATTCTTTGGCAAGTATATTGTGATGCTTACTTGGAAAATATCTCAAGGCATTTCTCAAAGCCAGTTGCTTCTCTTCAACTGTTAGTATATCCTTCCTTTTTGGAGCATGACTCACACTATCATCCAATTGTTTTGTGTTAGGCAAATCATGGGGAATACCTGCTGTTATAGCTTTTCTGAATTGATGTTTATCCATTTTAGATTAGATTATAAAAACATATAACAAAATTAGTATACTTTTTGGGTTAAATTATATTGATATGTAAGAATTAAGAGAGGTAAATAAACAGTAGGGTCTATATTTTTTCCTTGGAATTTTTAAGAATGTTGTATAGAAATTCTCTGGATCTAAAGAGCTGAGCTTTCACTGTGCCAATGGGTAAATCTAGTTCCTGTGCTATTTCATCATAGGAATATTCTTTAAAATATCTCATTTCGATGAGTTTCTTATAATGAGGTTTTAGCCTCTGAACTACTTCGCGCATGAGATTTATTTTTTGCTCTTTTATGAACTGTTCCTCTGGATCAGGGGATTGAGCAGTTACCTGGACAGTAAGGTCATCATCAGAAATATTTGAACTAAATGCAAAATTGCCTTTGCTTTTTTTCCGCATGAAATCAATACAGTTATTGGTTGCTATTTTAAATAGCCATGTACTGAAGGCATATTCCGATGTATACTGCTTTAAGTTTTTAAATGCTTTTCCGAATGCTTCTATTGTTAGATCATCGGCATCATGCTGATCACCAGTCATCTTTAACATAGTAAAATAAAGCGAGTCCCGATAATGATGCATTAGCTCAGCGTATGCATGCTGGTCACCATTTTTAAGGGCTTGTTGGATTAATTGGTAATCTCTCTGACCTTTTTCTGTTAATTTTTGAGTCACTTCCAGTCTCCCTGTTTTTTGATAAGACTTTTAAATGAAATGGCAGATAATAATACAATATGAATAAAATCGCCAAATAGCGAAAATAACAATAAATGGCCTTCACCTAACTTGGATAGAGCATTTTTTTGAATTATGAATCTGATGGTCAGATAAATTACGAATAGAATAATGGATGGAACCACAAGTACATTATTCGCTATTAATATGATAAAAGATATATACAATAAAAGGTGAGAGATTGAGTAAGTTCCAAGAAGTATTTTGAATAATAAAGGATATTCAGCTCCCGTAGAAAGGTGTCTCTGTTTCTGGGTTATCCATGATTTAAAGGTAGGCTTTGGTTCAGAATACATGAAGCTAGAACTATTGAGTTCTATTTTTGTATTTGCTTTATTACTGGCCTGCATAATAAAAAGATCATCATCACCAGATGATATTCCATAGTGTGAAGTAAATCCTTTATTTCTCAAAAACAATGATTTCCGATAGCTAAGGTTACGCCCCACGCCCATATAGGGGAGTTTGCAAATGGCAAAAGAGAAGTATTGCAATGCAATCATAAAAGTATCATATCTAATGATCTTGTTCAAAAAACTTTCTCCTTTGGAGTATGGACCATACCCCAGAATTATCTCAGTGTTTGCATCGTAATTTGAAACCATTTGTTTAATCCATTGATTCGACTCTGGTTTGCAATCTGCATCCGTAAGCAGCAGTATCTCGTGTGATGCTGATTTTATTCCTATGGACAAGGGAAATTTTTTGCCTTTAAAAAAATTAAGATCTTCATCTATATTAACCACCTTAAGGTTCTTATGACTTCTACTAAAGTCGTTTAATACATGGTGTGTATCATCTGTAGATGCATGATTTACAATTACAACTTCGAAATTTGGATAATCTTGCTCAAAGATAAAAGGCATATTTTTTTCAAGATTGAAATCTTCATTGTGTGCTGCTATAATTACGGAAACAGGCTCATTGTTTTCTAAATTTTGCTCACTAGGATTGAATCTAGCAAACCTTAAGAATACTATCAGGTAATATCCCAATTGAATTGCCACAGTAAGGGCAAATAAACAGGCTATTCCAGTGCCAAAAAAAGAAAGTTCATTTAAATCAATCATAATTTTTACGTGAATACAAAAGTATCCAACTTATATGATTTATGGTACCTTTGTCAAAAAAAATATTAATGCAGTTTAAGCTAGAAGTTACAGATATTAAAAGCTCAGCTAGAGCTGGAGAAATATCAACAGATCATGGAAAAATAGAAACGCCTATTTTTATGCCTGTTGGAACTGCTGGTACTGTTAAAGGAGTGCACATTAAGGATGTTAGAGATGATATCAAGGCTGACATAATTCTAGGAAATACTTATCACTTATACCTACGTCCTGGGCTTGATGTAATTGAACAAAGTGGCGGACTGCATAAATTTAATGGTTGGGACAGACCCATGCTAACTGATAGTGGAGGATATCAGGTTTACTCGCTATCGGATAGGAGAAAATTAGATGAGAATGGCGTTATATTCCAATCTCATATTGATGGGTCCAGACATAATTTTACTCCCGAGAATGTCATGGATATTCAGAGAGTAATTGGAGCAGATATAATTATGGCTTTTGATGAGTGCACTCCCTATCCATGCGATTATGATTATGCAAAAAAATCCATGGGAATTACCCATCGGTGGCTTGATAGATGCATTAACAGATTCTCTGAAACTTCCCCAAAGTATGATTATGATCAAACATTATTTCCAATAGTTCAAGGCTCTACTTTTCGGGACCTTCGAAAAGAATCAGCAGAATATATAGCAAGTAAAGGTGCCGAGGGTAATGCAATTGGTGGATTATCTGTTGGTGAACCACATGACATGATGTATGAAATGACGGAATTGGTATGCGGCATACTTCCAGAGGATAAACCGCGTTACTTAATGGGTGTTGGAACTCCTGCTAACATACTTGAAAGTATAGCATTGGGTGTTGATATGTTTGATTGTGTTATGCCAACCAGAAATGGAAGAAATGGAATGCTGTTTACCAAAAATGGGATAATTAATATAAAAAATGAAAAGTGGAAGAATGACTTCACTTCAATTGACGAGGAGGGTGATTCATTTGTTGATTTAGCATACTCAAAAGCATACCTGAGGCATTTATTTATTGCCAAGGAGTTGTTGGGAGGGATGATAGCTAGCCAGCATAACCTGAGCTTTTATCTGTGGTTGGTTCGTGAGGCAAGAAAACATATAATGGAAGGTGATTTTGCTGTCTGGAAGAACAGTATGTCTGAAAGGGTAGCCAGAAGACTTTAGGTTCATTCAATCAACACAAAGGATTAAGTGTGATAAGAAAATGTTAAAGATTATTGATAAATATATAATTAGAAAGTTTTTAGGAACTTTTTTTTATGCAATTACCTTATTGATTCTTATTGTTATAATTTTTGATATTAGTGAGAACATAGATAGTTTCATAGAAAAAGAAGCTCCATTAAATGCCATAATATTTGATTACTATCTTAATTTCATTCCTTACTTTATAAATTTATTTATTTACCTATTCACATTTATTTCTGTAATATTTTTTACCTCAAAATTAGCAAGTAACACAGAGATAATAGCTATTTTAAGCAGTGGAGTTAGTTTTCGTAGGCTCTTATTGCCGTATATGATATCTGCTATGTTTCTTGCAATTTTATCTTTCTATTTGGGTAATTTCCTTATACCTAAAACAAATGAGGTACGCCGTGTTTTTAAGAATAACTACATGGAAAGCTTAACCAAGGATAAGTCCAAGAATTTACATTTACAAGTCTCACCAGGAACATTTGCTTTCGTTGAATCTTACAATAGTAAAAAGCAAACAGGATTTAGGTTTTCGATTGAGAAGTATGAAGGGCAGAATCTTGTGTATAAGCTAATGGCAGATAGGATACATCTTGATACTGTAAATAGCACTTGGACCTTAAAGAACTACTTTATTAGAAGAATAGATAGTACCGGGCATCGAATAGTAAAAGGTCAGGAGCTTGATACAACTTTTTCACTTAAGCCAGAGGATTTATATAAAATTAAGGAAGAGTTTGAAGAGATGGATTATTTTGAGCTTAACGAGCAGATAATTGCTGAAAAACAAAAAGGATCACAGGCATATAAAAAGTTTGAAGTTGAGAAGAATAAAAGAACATCAGGTCCTGTCGCCATTATTATTCTAACTGTAATAGGTGTTTCATTATCAAGCAGAAAGGTTAGGGGAGGTATTGGCATGCATTTAGGCTTAGGTATAGCCCTTACCTTCAGTTATATATTACTTATGCAAGTATCTACAGTGTTTTCTACATTTGGTAGTTTGAGTCCTTTAATTGCATCATGGATACCAAATATTGTATTCACTTTTATTGCAATTTACCTGCTAATAAAAGCCCCAAAATAGGATATCTATGTTTTAGAGTATGTGTGTACACTATTTGCTGTGGAGGGTAAGTAATTTACTCCAAACCAGCAGATAAGAAGGATGATAAATCCAAATGCCAGAACCCACATTGCAGTATTTTCCTTTAGCGAGTCTTTAATTCGTCCATGAATATAAATTAGATAAACTGACCATGTTAAAAATGCCCATGTTTCTTTTGGATCCCATGTCCAGTAATGACCCCAAGCTTCCTTTGCCCATAGGGCACCAAAAAGGAGCCCCATAGTTAGAAAGGAAAACCCAAGGTATACGAGGTTGTCTGCCAATGAAATAGCATTGGATGAACTTTTGCCTTTTACATATGTATCGTAAAGTTGTTTCACTGCAACAATGCTAGAGGCACTTAGTAATGCATAAGAAATTATATATACAACTACATGTGGAACAAACCATCCGCTGTGTAAAGCCGGCATTAAAGATTTGTTGAAATTCTCAGGGTAAATGATATTAAGTATTATAAATAAACCAGACATACTAAAACTGACTGCTAGAAACCATTTATATTTCCATCTCCAGTAAAATATTAATCCAACTACTGACAGGAATATACTATACCATAACCGTGTTTCTCCCAGAGTTCTCAGCGGTGGACGCTCCAAGTTTATCCACAATACTGATAGCAAAGCAATTAACATCAACACTCCAATTATTAATAGTAAATTTCCTGTAGTTGAATTAAAGCGTTGCTTCGAATTTATTGTAACAAATAATAGTCCAAGTACCCAAATTATTAGGATAAAACTAGTATACATAGGGAAATTAATCCATTCCATAATAAATTCGTTAATTGTTATGTTTTACCTTTTTCTTTGATCCAACCCAGAACATGAATACAGCTCCTGCAAGCATCATAAATATTCCGGCATAAACTATCCCTAACCAAGGATCTCTTATAACTTCAATTATTGAAGTATTTGACCACCTTCCAAGTTCATAGTCATATCCCATTTGATATAACTTCCAGCCATCAATATAATAGGGTTTGTTGACTTCTAAACTAGTACTTTCTGGAGGTCTTTCCGTTGAGAGTATTTCAATTTTTGATATGTACTCTTTGGGTTCGGGAAATAGCATAATTGCAGAGTATTCATCATCAAGTTTTAAAGATTCATACTGGCGATTGAAACTTCCACAATGCAACCATCCTTCGACGCTATTACCTGCTAGATTAGTAGCCCTTATGCGAGCTGAAGGCGCTGCTCCTGGTTCGTTAATCTGGTAGTATCTATTGCCCGCCTTGGCAGATGAATATATGTATTCCAGGACTTCTATATTCCATTTGGAAATTGTTCCATAATTACCTAACTCGGCAATTACTACGCTACTAGTTTCATCCTTGAACATAATTCCAGCATCATTGTAAACCAATGCTATTTTTGGATTATATTCTTCAAGAATAAAATCGTTTAATTTTATTGCAAAAGGAAGCTCTGTAATCGGTTTACCTAAATTGTCGGTGGCAATATTTGATATTTCACCCTCAATTAATTTTACTTGTAGCCTTTCAAGTTGTATGCTCCCAAAATTACCTCCAAAGATTACAATCCATAACCCCAAATGACTAATTGTAAATCCCAATTTGTTCCACTTAAAGTTCCAAATACTTTTAACTGTGGTTAAACCAAGACTTAGTAATATTAATAAATTGGCTAATAAATATTGCCATGATGTTAATATGTGAGAAAGACCCAACATTTTGACAATTTCGTCAGCTCCATCGTCGTATTGTAATGTTAGCCCCATTAGTAGTGAAACAAATAATAGTAGCCCTATTGAACATATTGCTGCCGATGTACTTTGAAGCCATTCTGTAATTGTCCAACGTCTACCAATTATTGATAGAAATAGAATTAAAGACACTAATATTATACCCATATACAGATTGTTTGGATATATAAGTAAGTTATCTGTACCTATCCCATTTGATAAATATTCTAGTCCAATTCCAAGAAATAATAAAGACAGAGAAATTAATATGCCTTCTTTATACGACCAGGGTTTTGTCCATGTAGGCCTATTTGTGTTCATTTTAGATAAATATTGAGCACATATAATTATTTGTTCAACGAATAATTTAATTGGAACATTAACTATGAGTTAAAAAGAGGCTGACATCATAGGTGGCAGCCTTTTTAAATAATTATTTGTTTAAAAAAATCTTCTATTTGTTGGTATATACAACTGGCATTTTAGATTCTCTCTCCTTAGCCTCTTTATCCCATTGTGGAGCTAGGTTTTTGAGAAACTTTTCTTTGTCGCTATTCAGTTTGTCCATAGGAAGACCTATAAACTCTTGCGCTTTAGCTTTAGTGCTAATATCTGGATAAGGAACTTCACCTGTATAACCTAATTCCATGAGTAAGCGCGCAAGTTTTATGCGACCTTCTTGGGCTGTTGTAATACCTGTTGCAATAACTCTGCTGGTTTCAACAGGTGAGTGAAAAGAGCCTCCATGGCTTGCTGCAGCATAATCCCATCTCCATTGAGCATGTCGTATATCCATTAAAATATCCTTCATTTGGTTTTCAGTGGCACCAAGGTCCCATGCTGTTTTTGCTTCTACATGAGCTCTAACAATAAGTTCCTCAAGTTTATCACGGTTTTCAATTACTCGATCTTGACGATCATAAACATCTTTAATTAACTGGTCGGTTTTTTCTTTGTGACAAACCATACAAGAATTTTCAACATTATTTAGAGGAGATTGTATGTGATGGTCAGTATATTTCTTTCCGCCTTCACTCATATATGGCATATGACAATCGGCACAACTAACACCTCTTTCAGCATGTATTCCTGTCAAATATACCTCATATCCAGGATGTTGTGCTTTAAGCATAGGAGCTTTGCTAAGTTTGTGAGTCCAATCTTTAAAGTTTATTGCATCATAATACTCTTCCATGCTTTCAACTGACATACCATTGTCCCAAGGAAATGTAAGATATGCTGAACCTTCTGCACCCGGGCGTTTCTTATCAAAATAGTATTCAACATGACACTGTGCGCATACCAATGATCTCATTTCCTGATGAGTTACCTCATTAATATCTTTTCCCATTCTTTCATATGCCTCAACTAAAGCAGGACGTGAGATTTGTAAGTCCATTGTTTCATTGTTATGACAATCTGCACAACCAATTGGGTTAACAATTTCTGCACCCAAACGAGACCATTTACCCGTATAGAATTCTTTAACACCACCTTCGTTCATTACCCTTGGCACATCAGGGCTTTTGCATGTCCAACATGTTGCTGGCATTGGCCCATCATCTGAACCAGTTGGTCCACCTGTACGTAACGTATTTCTTAAATCTTCAACTGCATAGGTGTGTCCACGGCCTTGGTTATAGTCCTTTGCAAATCCATAACCTGCCCACAATACAACAAGGCTAGGGTCAACCTCCAACATGTCAATCATTGCATTGCCATTATATTTTGTTGCAAAATCAGATTCGTTATTTAACATGTATGATTCATATTCTGTTGGGTAGTTCTTTCTCCAAACTTCATTTCTGGGCTCCCATTCGTCTAGTTTAACCATAGGTTTATTGCTTGTTACTTCTTCAGCTCTGCGTTCAGTTATTGAAGAGGCTAATAAGCCAAGTAAGAAAACTGCAATAATAGTCGCGAAAAATAATAGCCAGTTTAAAATCGGTTTTCTTTTACTACTCATTTTCATGTGATTTTAATTTGTTTTTGACTTTACTAATTTATTTATCCACTCTGGAATTGGTTTTTTTACATTTGGTATATATGCATTAGGAGCAGATGAAAGGCTCTTAACTCTTCCATGAGGAACCTCTCGGTGACATTCCCAGCATTTTCGTCCATCGGTTCTGAAATGGTCAAATTTCTTAGTTTTGGCAATTATTTTATTATCGGTTATAAGGTCATTATGACATCTAACACAGTTTTTTTGAACAACTTCACTTCCTTCTTCTTTTATGACAATAACCTGTGGTTCTTGTCGTAGAGTAAACATTGTAGCATGTCTTAGCCCATCTTTTGCTTTAAAATAGTATTTATTTATAAAATTATTTTGGGGCACATGACAATCGTTACAAGTTGCATTTTCTCTGTGAGAACTCTTTGCCCAGCTTGCATACTCAGTGTTCATAACATGACAATTAATACATGTTTTAGGGTCGTCAGACATATAGGATACTGCATTTGAAACATAAAGTATGTATGTAGTTAACCCAAAAAATATACCTGCAACAATGGCAACTATAAATTGCCATTGTTTTGGTGGTAAAATTATTTTAAGAAATTTTGTCATACTATTTTAAATTCTTCGAGCTTATTTTGACTTGAAAAATGTAGGTTTAAAGGTAAACATAACCCATGCCCAGTTGTTGGTGTTCTTGTAATTTCCACCTTTTAACACCTGCATGGTTTCAGTTGCAAACATTTGTGAGTAACCTGCACTAACAATTACATTTTTGTTGTATGCATATGATGCAGTAAAATCTATTTCAGAGCCTAGTCCACTACTAAAGTCTTTCCATGTTCCATTTGTTTGTTGCTCTGCAACTGTTGCTGCAGCCATAAAGTAATGTGGGATTAACTTGAATGTAAATTTATCAACCTTTAGTGTAAGTGGCAAATATATGTCTACCAGCCCGTTACTATACATATAGCTTCCAACAAAGAAGTAGTCCATCCATCCATTGAACTTATGATTTGCACCATAAAATGTCTTGAAAGATTTGTCGCTCTCATTAGCATTAGCTTGGTTTTCCGAAGATGTTCCTGAAAGGTACTGCCCACCCAATCCTATAATGAACTTATTAGATAATGCATAATTTACATTTGCAGTAAAGTACATTGCTGATAGCGAGTTGTTAAATTTATTTTTTCCACCTTGATAATAAAAGGTCGCATTAAAATTAACTTCATCACCTTTATAAGTGAACCTTGGCCCTATGGTCTGACTGTAGACAACTTTTTGTGTTGAGTCGGTTGTGGGAGTATATGCCATCCCATTATTTAAAGCTAAAAAGCTCAAGCCAATTTTATCGAAATTACCTTGATAATGTAGATATTGAAAGGTTTTGTAGTTATTAACTGTATAATCTACTTTGTAAAGGCTTTCACCATTAGCATTGTAGGCTAATCCCAAATCAAATCGGTGGTTGGAAGATGGTAAATATTTGATTATGGCTGCATCATGGCTTCTAGCTTGCTGAGCCCAACCAGAACTAGCAAATATTCTTTGGTCATCATAAATTATTTCTTGCCTACCTAATTTCACTAAGAATTTATCGGAGAATATTACCTCTCCCCATGCCTCATGCACAGCGGTACCGTATATATCAGATTTATTTAGTTGTGGAACATCTCCCCATACTCTCACATCCTGGAGAACTAATTTAACCCTAAAATTATTATCTCCATAAAATGCATTTAATCGAGTGCGTTGAGAAATAAAACTTGCAGGATCATTACCATCAGGCATTGGAAGTTTATAACCATTCCGAAATTCGAATCTTGGACGTATTTCACCAGATATATCTAATTTTTGTGAGTAAATATCACCTATTATTGAGATAATAAGGAGTCCTGAAAAAATTAATTTTTTCATAATTATATCTTTTTATAATGTTCTTAATTTATTGTTCTAGTTGAATAGCTTTAGGAAATAAGATGTTATTTTCTAAATGAATATGCTGATGTAAGTCTTGCTCAAACTCTTCGAGTTTTGAGTATAATGCTCTAAAAGTATTGCAAGCTTCTTCTGGAGGTGTAAAATTATTACTCAAATTAGCAATTTCTTTAAAGATATCTCCAGCTGTTTCATGTTCATCCAACATCATGCTAATCGTACTGGTTACCGCACCAAAATGTGGTGTTGGTGCTTTAACTCCTTCTTTTAATGCTTTTACTTGTTGCTTTATATATGGAAATAGTATTAGCTCTTCTTTTTTCATGTGAGCGGTTAACTCTTTAACTACTATTTCTACTAGTTCATTGATTCTTAAAAGCTCATTATAATGATGCCCATGTACTTTTACTACCTTATTTACATACTGCAAAAGTATTGGAATGTTTTCTTCAACATACGTATGATGAATATTTACAATATGATCTATTAAGAAATCTAATTCCCATTTATTGTAATTATAGGATGTATTTGTATTGTTATCTAATGCTTCAATCTCTGCCTTTAATGCAGTGAAATTAGCTTTATTCTTTTTGCATGCTTTCTCAAGTGTGATATCACCACCACAGCAAAAATCTATACCATATTTTTTAAAAATGTGTGCAGCTTTAATATTATTTACTACAACTTCGGCTACTTTATTTTCTTCTTTAACTAACATCTAATTTTATTTAATTAACTCTAATATTGTTGAAACTGTTTCTTTATTATCTACTCCTAAACCTTCTTGCTGATGCATCAATTCTCCTTTGTCATTAAACACACTTATAATATTTGAGTGTGAGAAGTCTAATGGAGAAATCTGCTTGTATTTAACTGCAAGTACATTTGCAAACTCACGCACTGTACTCGCTGTTCCTTGTAAGAATGTCCAATGCTCTGCATCCATTTGATTTTCTATAGCAAATGTTTTTAGACGTTCTGGAGTGTCATTTACTGGATCTATACTAATTAAAACATAGCGCAAATCATTATTGTTTGGAATTTGTTTTTCTATATTCCTCATGTCTGCAACCAATCTTGGGCAAGCAGCTTTACATGTTGTATAAATCATAACCATTACTAATGTTTTACCTTTTAAATCTTCTAGCAGTATGGTTTCTCCTTCTTCAGTATTCCACTTAGAATCTAAGTTGAAGATTGAGGTTTCTGAAATTTCTTCAGGATTAGGTTCTTCATTTAACTCAATTGAAATAGGCTGCAAATCCATTTTACAAACACTACAACTTCCAGGCTTGTCAAACGTTTTTTCTCCTTCACATTTCATAGGACATTGATATACACTTCCAATTTCATTGCTTGAATTGTCCTTACATGTACTTAGAAGAATTGCAATGAAAATAATTCCTATATATTTTATTGCTTTCATATCTAATTAGTTGTTTTCATCTTTCACACATCTAAAACCTAAATTCTTCATTGTGTAATTTGCATTTAAACTTCCTCTAATTGCATAACGCATGAATGCTGCATAGTTCATTAAATCTGTAGTCCCTACAGCAGCACTTCCGCAGAATAAATTACTATCATCATCTACATCTTTGCGAGACTCTCCGGAAATTAATACAGAATTAAAGTCGTATGTCCATTCCCAAACCAAGCCGTGTAAGTCATATACTTTCCAATAATTTTTAAATGTAGAACCAATGTGGTTAGTAGAAGTCTTGGGCTTTTCATACCAAGAGAGAATAAATTCATTATAGTCTTTTAACCTTCTAGCATCAGGCATTTCTTTGTTTGCCATAGCTACATATTCCCATTCATCTAATGTTGGTAGTCGCTTTCCTTGACATTCGCAGTAGTCTTTAGCTGCAAACCAAGAAACATTTGTTATTGGTGCTTTAAGTGATTGATCTTCATTTAAAAGTGTATCAGATTTCCAGTCTCTTAGATAATTTCCATCTGCAAATAACTTTTTAACGTTAGATCTTTTCCATTTCGGATATTTCTTAACAAACTCTATATATTGCTGATTGGTTACAGGGTAGACATCCATTTGAAAATCAGTAATAGTAATTTGTAATGAATCTCTTCCGTATAAAGGAATATAAGTTCCTCCTTCAATTTTAACCATTTTAGATTGACAATTTGCACTAACCGTACAAAACATAAATAAACAGATTATCAATCTAAAAATGGGTCTCATATTTATTTATATTAATGATTAATGAGAACTTTTAACTTCAGAAACCATCGCAGGGGTTACGTTAGTTTTATTATTTCCCCAAGAATTATAAACGTATGTCAGAACATCCGCAATTTCTTCATCTGTTAAGGTTTGCTTAGTCATTATACTGTTATACTTTTCTCCATTAACAGTAATTTCACCTGTTAAACCATTTAATACACTACCAATGGCTCTTTTAACATCTGCATTTAAATAATCTGATTTAGCTAAAGGAGGAAATGCATTTGGAATACCTTGACCCTCTGATTGATGACAAGCAAAACAAGTTTGCGTATAAATTTGCTTACCAGAAGCTATTTTCTCACTTAAGGATTTATTAGTGGCTGGAGCTGAAACAACAGTAGATCCATCATCTGGCATTGTTTGTATTGTTCCACCTTCAGGGTTATAAATACCTTCTTGCATTTCACCTGAGTATATTTGCTTATCTTCTTCTCCACTTACCTTTAACATTCCTAAAGCACCTTTATTAAATGCTCTAAATATGGCGTGATCTACTAAAATAAATGTTCCTGGAACGTCTACTTTAAAGTCAACAATTGCAGCACCACCTGCAGGGATAGATGTTGTTTGAACGTTTTTGTTTATTAAATCTCCACCTTCTACATGAACATTATCAAAAATTTCACCGATAACATGGAATGATGATGTTAGATTTGGACCACCATTACCTACATACAAACGAACAGTTTCACCAACATTAGCCGTAATAACTCCATCTCCTGTTAAAGCCCCTACTTTACCATTAAAGACTACATAATCCGCATCTTCATCTACCGCTTTTTGCATATCAAATGGCTGTAAACCTGGTTCGCCATTTTCTCCTTTTGTATAGAAATCACCTTGCATAATATAATATTCCTTATCTACTGATGGTAAACCTCCAGCTGGTTCAACTAAAATTAAACCATACATACCATTTGCAATATGCATTCCTACAGGTGCAGTAGCACAGTGATAAACATAAAGTCCTGGATTTAAAGTTTTGAATGAAAACACCTTTTCATGACCTGGTGCCACAAACGATGATGTTGCCCCACCTCCTGGGCCAGTAACCGCATGTAAATCAATGTTATGGGGCAATTTATTCTCTGGGTGGTTTGATAGAGTAAATTCTACCTCATCACCAACTCGAGTTCTAATAAAACTTCCAGGTACCGATCCTCCAAATGTCCAATATACATACTCTACACCATCAGCCATGGCTCCTACTTCTTCAAGAATCTCCATGTTTACTATCAACTTTTTTGCTGGACGATCTCCAACTGGAGCAGGTACAAAAGGTGGTGCTGTTAATTCAGCCTCCATAGTTCCCTCTATTACTATTGTGGTGGGGTCTTGCAATGCAGCTCCATCTTTAGATGCATCATTAACTCCACAGCTAACTACTAAAACAAAACAAACTATTATTAATGTTAAATTAAAACTTTTCATAATATTTTTATTATTTATAATTTAAAGGTTCAATATCTGGTGCAAAAATAATAGAATAATTTTAATCCTTTTCTGCAATAAGTTGCCAAATATCAATTTATATTGGTTCTAAATAACAATTGATTTAGTTGGCTCTTACATAGGTAAATAAAATATGGTGTTTGCAATGCCAGAAGAATTTTTTTTTTTTGGGAATGTGCTTTAAGTTAAGTTATTGGTACTTAAATATGATTTTTATCAAAATAAATTAGATGGTTAATAAAACATATTAATACGGGTTAATTCTTTTTTGATTGTTTCTGAACCCAATTTTTGGCATTTACAAATGCTTCAACCCATGGTGTTACTTCATCATTTTGTCTATCATTGGGATAATATGGCCATTGCCACGGCAGAAAAGCTCTTTCAAGGTGAGGCATCATTGCTAAATGACGCCCATCATTGGAATATATTGCCGCTGCACCCCAGTCAGACCCATTTGGATTTCCTGGGTACTTCTCATAACTATATTTCATTGCTATGTGATAACTATCGCTATAGTATGGGAAACTAAATTTACCCTCTCCGTGAGCTACCCATATTCCGAGTCTCATACCTGATAATGACTTTAGCATTACCGAGTTATTCTCATGGACATTGACATTAATAAAGCCTGATTCAAATTTACCTGAATTATTAGCCTCCATAACAGGTTTCTCAGGGTGTTCTGGGTATACTAACCCCAATTCAACCATTAACTGACAACCATTACAAACTCCTAGGCTCAAGGTATCTTTACGTTCATAGAAATCATCCAATGCTTTTTTAGCCTTTTTATTGAATAAAAAGGCTCCTGCCCAACCTTTTGCAGAACCAAGTACATCTGAATTTGAGAACCCACCAACAAACACAATCATATTAACATCCGTCAAATCTTCCCGCCCAGAAATAAGGTCCGTCATGTGCACATCCTTAACATCAAAGCCTGCAAGATGCAGTGCAAATGCCATCTCTCTGTCTCCATTAACACCTTTCTCTCTGATAATTGCGGCTTTAACACCCGATTTACTCCTTCGGCTCATTTCTATTCCCAAGTCTGATGCCGATCCAGAAAATAGGCCATTGAAGTTATAATGTAGGTCTTGACGTTTGTAATTCTTAAGTCGCACTTTTGCATGCTTTACTCCACTTTGTTTTATATCCATGCTGAAGGAGGTATGATACCAATGATCTCTCATTTTTTCAATATCAAAGGAATGACTTTCATTATTGTGTTTGATTATAACCTGACGCTTATTAATAACACTACCAAGTTCGTAAAATATTACCCCATTATCAGTTAATTCCTGCAATACATTTTTATCCTCAACCTGCATTATTAGACCTGGATTCTCGCTAAACAATAATTTTACAATATCACTTTCATCTATAGTTGAAAGATCTAGATCCATGCCATGATCACAATTTGCAAAATTCATTTCCAGTAGAGTAGTTATCATTCCTCCAGCACTAATGTCATGCCCTGATAGAATCTTTCCATTTGATATGAGGTTCTGTATAACTGCAAATGTTGATGCAAAATATTTTGAATCACTTACATCCGGTGTATTGACGCCAATCTTATTTAACGATTGGGCAAAACTTGACCCTCCTAGCTCATAACTCGATGAGCTTAGATTGATATATATGATTTTTGTTCCTGATTTTGTTTTGATAGTTGGAGTAATTGCCTTTCTAATGTCTTTTACTTCACCCACTGCTGATATTATCACTGTACCTGGAGAGTAGACAGTATTCCCATCGGGATATTTCTGGGTCATAGATAGTGAATCCTTCCCGGTTGGGATGTTTATACCTAATTCAATTGCAAAGTCGCTTACCGCCTTCACAGCTTTGTATAATCTTGCATTTTCACCATCATTTTTTGCCGGCCACATCCAATTTGCACTCAGGCTTACACCCCTAAGCCCTGCTGATACAGGAGCCCATATCACATTTGTGAGGGCCTCTGCTATTGCAAGTCTAGATCCGGCCTCTGGATTTATAAGACCGCTTATTGAGGAATGTCCTATTGCAGTTGAGATACCGGTTGTACCTTGATAATCCATGGCAACTATACCCAAATTATTTAAGGGTAATTGAAGTGGGCCAGCGCATTGTTGCATAGCCACTTTCCCTGTAACAGACCTGTCTACCTTATTTGTTAGCCAGTCCTTACATGCCACAGCCTCTAGTTTTAAAACATTTGCAACATAACTCTCAAGTTTTGCAGGGCTATATTCTATTGGAGAGAATTTTGCACTCTGTGTGGTATCTTTCAATATGGTTTTGGGTGGTTTACCGAAAAGATAGTCTAGCTTAATATCCACAGGGCATGTTTTATCGTCTGCCTCAATTATAAAGTTTTTATCATTTCTTACTTTGCCCACTGTATATATGGGAGCTCTTTCTCTACGTGCTATATTTTCAAGAGTTTTATAATCTTTTTCTCTTATTATCAGGCCCATTCTTTCCTGAGATTCATTACCCAATATTTCTTTGTAAGATAGGGTAGGGTCTCCGATGGGTAGATTATTAATATTAATATTAGCTCCAGTATCTTCAACTAATTCTGATAGGCTATTTAAGTGGCCACCAGCACCATGATCATGAATTGATACAATAGGATTAATATCACTCTCGGACATTGCACGAATTGTATTTGCTACTCTTTTTTGCATCTCTGGATTGGCACGCTGAATGGCGTTCAGTTCAATTTCATTTCCAAACTCCCCTGTTGCCACAGATGAAACTGCGCCACCTCCCATTCCAATGCGATAATTATCACCACCAAGAACCACAATAATATCACCTTCTTCTGGAATATCTTTTTGGGCATCCGAAGCTTTTGCATAGCCGATTCCTCCAGCAAGCATTATTACTTTATCATATCCGTGATTCTTTCCGTGTTCCTGGTGTTCAAATGTTAGTAAACTTCCGTTTATAAGAGGCTGACCATATTTGTTGCCAAAATCTGATGCTCCATTGGAAGCCTTTATTAGTATTTCTTCGGGTGTTTGATATAACCATTTTCTAGGGGCAATGTGTTTTTCCCAGTTATGCCCCTTGCTATTTCGTGGATAGGAAGTCATGTATACAGCAGTTCCAGCCATTGCATTACTTCCCTTGCCTCCAGCTAAACGATCACGGATCTCTCCACCAGATCCAGTGGCTGCACCATTGAATGGCTCAACTGTTGTTGGGAAATTGTGAGTCTCTGCCTTCAGGGAGATAACAGTTTCCATGTCACTTATTTCAAAAAAATCAGACTCTTCCTGATTACCGGGTGCAAACTGTTCTGATTTGGGCCCAACAATAAAGGCAACATTATCTTTGTAAGCAGAAACTATATTTTCGGGATTTGCTTTTGATGTTTTTTTAATCAAAGTGAAAAGGCTATCCTTCATTTCCTTTCCATCAATTATAAATGTACCATTGAATATTTTATGCCTACAATGTTCCGAGTTTATTTGTGCAAACCCATAAATTTCAGAGTCTGTTAATTTTCGATTTATTGCCTTAGATACATCTTCTAGGTATTTTACCTCATCACCGCTAAGGGCAAGACCTTCATTTTCATTGTAAATGTCAATATTATCAATGAAAATAATTGGCTCGGGTGAATCTGGTATATGGAATGCCTTCTGGTCTAGGTTTTTATAAACCTGTTGTAACATTGGATCAAATTCTGGAGAATCAAGCTTAGTTAATGTAACTTCTTCAATTCTGTCAATACCAGAAATGCCCATATTTTGAGTGATTTCAACAGCATTGGTACTCCAAGGAGTTATCATTTCCTTTCTGGGACCTATAAACTTCCCTTCCAGTTGATCTTGTTTTATATTTTTAGCATTACCAAATAACCATGTTAATTTTTCTAAGTCAATACTTTCCAAATTTATATGTGATTCAGCTAAATAGAAGCGGGATGAACTATGTTGAAAAAAGTAAACCATGGTGTTACTTTATTTAGTGTAAATATATGCGCTTGCAAATATAGAAAAGGAGTCCAAAGCATTACGATTTTAAGTCTAAAAGTTATCAGTAGTTATTTGTTCAGTAACTCTTCTGATATACCATATGTTTCTTTAGGATCATGAGTTCCAATTGGCTCGGGATGAACTAATACGTCATATGTATTTGGTAATGCGATCTTTATTTTATTTTCAACCTCATGACATAATTTATGCGCATTGTCAAGGCTTTTGATGCCATCTATTTCAACATCAAGAGCTATAATGTAAAGGTGAGCCATTTTTCTTGCTCTTATTCTGTGTGGTCGATAAACTCCATCCACACTTTTAGCCGCTGCAATTATTTTTCTATAAATATCTTCATTATCTACGCCATCCATTAGATCTCTATTGCTCTGTAAAAAAATTCTAAACGCTACAAACATTATGTAAAAACTCACAATACATGCAGTAATTAAGTCAAGAATTGGCATCTTGAAAATGAACGTAAATGCAAGGCCTGTAAGTACGGAAAAAGATATAATAACATCGTTGAACATGTTTTTACCGTTTGCCAATAACATTTGACTATCTATTTTCTTACCTGTTTTTAATAAATAGATTGACAAACCATATTTTCCAATAATTGAGACTACTATAACATAGATTGCAATTGTATTTGGAATGATATTGGGGTGTGGAGAAAACAAACGGTCAAAGGATGAAATTGCAAGTTGGGCACCTGCAAAGAATATTATGAACGCAAGTAGTTTGGTTGCAATGGTATCAGCTTTATTATAACCATATGGATACTTTATATCTGGTGGTTTATTAATAATATGAGCAGTAAATAGAGTTATCAGTGATGTTAGTATATCGCCTGCGCTATCAATACCATCTGCTATAACGGCAAAGCTTCCGGAAACAATCCCAACAGTTATTTTCAAAATTGAAAGCATTGAATTGGCAATAATTGCAATCCACGAAGCTTTAATAATCTTTTCTTTTCTTGAAAGGTTTGCCATTTTTGCAAAGATATTCCAAATTATTAATTGAATTAAATTAATAGCCTTGCTATGTAAGGTATTTTCATTTGTTAATGGCAGACTTGTGCTTTAATCATGATCTATAATAGTTATTTAACTTTACTATGATAGCCAATTAGGAATAGGAAATGTATATTTGCACTCTATTTAATCAGTAAAATCATGATATTCTCAACAAGGTTTTTGGCGATAATTTTAGGCCTAATATATTACACAAATCTAACTTGTCAGAATCAATCAGAATGTACAGTTAAGGAAATTAAAGAGCATGTGTATTTCCTTGCTTCTGACTCTCTTAAGGGTAGAAAGCCGGGGACTGAAGGTGGAAGGATTGCTGCTGATTACATAAGGAATGACCTTATTAAGTCAGGGCTTAAACCCATTGGAAATGACGGGTTTCAATATTTTAGTGTTACCACAAGTGTAGAAACGGGAGATAGTAATCACTTAATAATAAATGGTTACAATGCTGCACTTGATGTTGATTTTAAACCTATGAATTTTTCCACTAACACATCAATTACTGCAGATGTAATTTTTGCGGGCTATGGAATTGAAGTTGATCATGACTCCCTAAAGTGGAATGATTATAATGGTCTTGATGTTGAGGGTAAATTAGTAATGGTACTAAGGGGTGATCCTGAACCAGATGATGATTCAAGTCTTTTTATATCATATGGAAATGACCGTGATAAGGTGCTAAGTGCAAAGGATAGAAATGCCGTTGGTATTATTTTTGTAAATGGTAAAAACTCCAGTTTAGAAGATAATCTTGTTAAAAACACTTCCGATAGGGTAACTGCTTCTGCTGGATTACCAGCAATAAATATCACTCGAGCTATGGCAGATTCGATTATTGGCAATGGTAATTCCATTTTAGATATTGAGAATGAAATCATCATAAAAAAGAAAAACATAGGGTTTGATACTCAAAATTCGATTGATATTGTCACGGATTTGAGACGGAGGGAAGTAAATACGCAAAATGTTATAGCTATAATTGAAGGTGCTGATGAAAAATTGAAAGATGAATATGTTATTATTGGTGCCCACTATGATCACTTAGGTATGGGTGGACATGGCTCTGGTTCAAGAGATCCGGATACAATTGCTATTCATAACGGTGCAGATGATAATGCTTCAGGAGTTGCAGCTATTTTAGAGATTGCAGAAAAATTATACTCAGAAAGAGGAGAGCTTCGGAGAAGCATTATTATAATGGCCTTCGGGGCTGAAGAAATGGGTTTGCTGGGATCACAATTTTTTACAACAGAACCACTCATAGACCTGGATAATATTGTGCTAATGGTAAATTTTGATATGGTTGGCAGATTTGATAATCAAACTAGATCTTTAATGATTTCTGGAACAGGGACAGCAGAGCAAATGGAGGATATATTATCATACCATGAGAAAAATACAGATATGAATTTTGCTCATTCGCCAGAGGGGTATGGCGCTTCAGATCATGCTAGTTTTTATGGAGCAGGTGTACCTGTAATGTTTTTCTTTACTGGTGCACATGATGATTATCATACCCCCAAAGATGATGCTCACAAGATAAATTATGAAGGTGAGAGAGAAATAATAGACTTTGCATATCCAATCATAGTTGAAGTGGCTAATAGTGATGACAGACTGACATATAAGGAATCAGGAGTTAAGGCAGAGCAATCAGGACGAGGAAGGAGCGGCCTGAAGGTAAAGTTTGGTATTATGCCAGATTTTGCATCCACAGAGAATAATGGCTTGGGTGTTGGAGGTGTCACCCCAGACGGGCCTGCTTATGTTGCAGGAATGAAAAAAGGGGATAGAATAATAGCCATTGAAGGTATGCCGGTAACAAATATTTATGACTACATGGCTAGGCTAAAAAAACTAAAACCTGGACAAAGAGTTTCAGTTGATATCATGAGAGATGGAAGTAAGAAAATTCTAATGATTATACTATAATGAGCGAAATTTTTAATTCTACATATTTTTTCAAATTCATAAAGTTTGCGGCTGTAGGATTTTCTGGTCTATTTATTGATTTTGGAATAACATTTATCGCCAAAGAGAAATTGCAAATCCCCAAGTATTTGGCAAATGCAATTGGTTTCATATCCGCAGCAACATCCAACTATTATTTTAATAGGATATGGACTTTTGAAAGCAGAAACCCGGAAATTTTAGTTGAATACACTGAGTTTTTTGTTATTAGCATAGTTGGACTAGGACTGAATACATTACTTCTGTGGTTTCTAGTTAGCAGATTTAAAATGAATTTTTATGTAGGAAAAATATGTGCTGTTGCTCTTGTTACAATATGGAATTTTTTAGCAAATATGCTCATCACATTTAATCCAGAACGAGCATTCTTCTTATACTAATTTATTTAGCATCGAACTTGGTAATTAGCCATTCGTTTCAAAGCCATTTCAAAGTATAGACCTCAATAAATAATATCTTCATCTGAATTGTTTAATTCTGAATGATAATTTATAGATTGAATTTGTAAAAAGAAATGAACTTTATCTTTCAATTGAAGTAGAAGACTTATTATTGCATTATGAAAGATAGAAAGTTTGATAAATCATACATTAAGATGGCTCATGTATGGGCAGATAATTCATATTGCGAAAGAAGAAAAGTTGGAGCTCTTATCGTTAAAGATCGTATGATAATATCAGATGGCTACAATGGAACTCCATCCGGTTTTGAGAATATATGTGAGGATACAGATGGAGCCACTAAGGCTTATGTTTTGCATGCTGAGGCCAATGCAATTACAAAAGTTGCAACATCTAACAATAGTAGCAAAGGAGCTACTTTATATATCACTGACTCGCCTTGCATGGAATGTGCAAAATTAATTATACAGTCTGGTATAGTTAGAGTTGTTTACTCACGCGAATATCGGATAACTGATGGCCTAGACTTACTAGCCAGAGCTGGGATTGAACTTGACCAGCTAGAACTTTAGTTGATTAGAAATTGAATTGGGCTAGAAATTGTAACCTATTTGCATCTCCGTTTTCTTTATTTTGTACAGTAAGCTGTCCGTAAACATATTCGATGCCAAATTGAATGCGTGGAAGAGGAGAGTAAAACAAATTTACTAGAGCATACTTACTATATCTGAAATCAAGAGGTTCTAGTAGATCGGTTTTCTCTAACTCTAAAAAGCTAGCTATTATGTTGGAGCTAAATTTATTATTCCAGTATTGAGTGTATGCTATAAACCCTCCTACGCAGTTTAACATATGTAATTTATCACTAGAGATGTTAGGAACGCCATTGTATTCGAGGCCCGAAAGGTCAGATGTGAAATTAGCAACTCCTTTACCACCAATTATAAAAATGCTAAAATGGTTCTTTTTACAGACATTAATTATTGCTGAAACGGCACCCCCAAATCCAAAACTTTTATCAGCAATGGAATCACTATTAAAATATCTTGTAATATCTGCCATTCCACTTAGAGTAATCAGTCCCCAATCCCCAGCTTTAGTAATGTTACCAACAAAGCAGGGCATTGTGAGAAAAGGTTTGATGGTTTGGGAAAATGGTTCAATATCAGTACCACGCATCTCAATTGCAAGAGTATAGCTCCAACCTTTTGTTAGGCTTTTCTCGAATTTTACCATTGGATTTCGGAGTGCAGGAGCGCTATTAGGACCCTCAAAATCTATTGTGGCAGGGATAATATTTGGATTGCCAAATGTGGTATTAGTCTGACCCAAAAGTAAATTTCCATATTTGAGATATGCCTCTCTTAGTCTGAAATAGCTGTGCTGATCTGTGTTAGAACTATAAAAATCTCCTGACACGAAGGCTTGTATTTTCCCATATTGTGTTTCATAATCCGTAAGAAAGTTTAACCTAGATTGACGAGCGGTCATGTGAAGTCTGAAATTATCCTCATAAGGCGCTGGGTTTATTGGGATGTCAGAAGTAGTAAAGTCATCATATCTATCTAAACCATTGAAGTCAAGTATTGCGTTTAGGTTCACAAAACCCGAAAATTTAAATGATAGTTTTTTGGAATCAGTGCTGTCGGTTTGTGAAATAGCGATTATGGATAATAGCAATAACAGCAGTAAAAATGTAATTTTCCTCATCATCTATGATTAATTTAAGTTTCCAATAATTGGTTCCTCTTATTCAAAGGTAACCAAATTATTAATTTTTGTGCGGATATATTAGATAATTAGAAATTATGTTACATTTGATTTAGCATTAGGTGATGGATGTATTTTTAAAATCTGCATAGTTATCTTTTTCCTAATTAGCTATGATTTTTAGACTTATAAGATAAACAAGAAGAATTAAAATTATATGGGAAAAACTAAAAAATTAGGACTTGTTGGTGCTGTATTTTTGATTGTATCAAGTCTTGCTGGAAGCGGTGTTATTGCATTGCCTCAGCAGCTTGCCTCAACAGGATCAATTACTCTGATATCATTTATACTGGTTACTGTGGGAGCACTTTTTCTTACCTTAATTTATGTAAAGGCAGGTACCTTATTTGATGACCCGAGTCCCACTGCTCTTGCATCATATGTTAATCCTATTTTGGGAGCAAAAAGCGGACTGTTTTATGTATATGGTAATCTGATATCGAATATATCCATACTTATTGCAGGCTTAGGATACCTTGAGATGTTTGTACCAGCTTTAAAGAACTCTTTTATTTTAGGTATAACAGTTATAGTTTTGATATGGGCATTTATATTTTTGTCACTTCATGGAGTTGGTATAATTACCAAGATTGTATCAATTACAGTAACCATGTTATTAATATCAGTTATAGTTACCGGAACAGCTGGATGGCTTGATTTTGATATCGCTTTATGGGAATCAAACTGGAATGTGTCTGGAGAAAAAAATGGTCCTGCCATATTATCAGGTTTTGCGGTTTTAATATTTGCATTCGTAGGGGTAGAGAGTGTGGCAACAAACAATGAGTTAATCGAGAATCCTAAAAAAGTTGTTCCCATTGCTACAATTATCGGGTTTATAATTGTAGCTGTTATTTATATTACCTCTACAACTGTTATTGAAGGGATGTTTAAGGCGAAGGAGATTCAAGATGCACCGGCATCGTTTGCTCTCTCAATGACTCATATTACTAATTCTAAATTTATTGGAGAAGCAGTATCATTACTTATGGCAATTGCATGTATAGCAAGTTTTCTAGTTTGGAATTTATCTTCTGCAAGTGCTGCAAAAACGAGTGCAGATAGAGGATACTTACCCAAGGCGTATTCCTATACAAATAAGTATGGTATAAATAGTAAAGGACTTGTTATAAATGGCATTATAATGACCCTTCTACAAGTAGTTCTTATGCTTTTAGGTAGCAACGTTGCTTCAGCATTTAATATTACAGTAACACTATCTGTGTTACTGTTGTTATTTCCTTATTTCTGGTCTGGAATAGCTTTATTAAAGAAAACCATGGAAATGGGAACCAAGGGTATACATAATTGGTTGATAGTTAGTATATCATCAATATTTATAATATCAGCTTTTGTATCTGCCACATTGGGAGAATTATGGTTGGTAATAGCATTGGTAATGATTGTGTTAGCTGTTTATGCCATAAGGCTTACTCCAAACAAAAAATCCTAAAGATTAATTTTTCAAATAAATAGAAATCAAAAAATATATCATGAAATCTACAAAATATGATTGGCCTATACTTATTGTTTCAGGACAATTTCACGATAATACCGATGAAGGATTTAGATTGAACGAATTGGTTAATGAATTAGAAGAAATCCAAAAATGTAGTGTAATTCCATCTTTTACATACGAGGATGCCATGGAGGTATTCATATCCCGTTCGGATATTGGAGCAGTTGTTATTGACTGGGATCTTCCCTTTGAAGGAATTGAAGAGGTTATGACCGCTCCAGAGCTAATTGAGATAATTAAAGTAAGAAATAAAACAATCCCAATATTACTTCTAACTGATCGGCTAGATATGGAGGATATTCCTGTGGATGTGTTAAGAAACATTGATGGATACTTATGGAAGACAGCAGATACAGTTGAATTTCTATCCGGAAGGGTTGAAATGCACTTATTAAGATATATTGAGAGTGTATATCCTAAGTTCTTCAAAACACTTGTAAAATATGCAAAGGAATATAAGTATGCTTGGCATACTCCAGGTCATATGGGTGGAGAGGGATTTTTGCGTGGTCCTGCTGGAGTAGCTTTGTACAAATTTTATGGAGAAAATACGCTAAGGTCAGATTTGTCAATATCCGTTCCAGAGTTAGGCTCACTTTTAAATCATGAGGGTATAGTTGGAGATGCCGAAAAGAATTCGGCACGAGTATTTGGTGCAGACCAAACCTATTATGTATTGAATGGAACATCAAATGTAAATCAGATTATATGGAGATCCCAGGTTCTAAGAGATGATATAGCATTTGTTGATAGGAATTGTCACAAGTCATTGAATTATGCCATGGTAATTACTGATGCGTATCCAATTTATATGATTCCTAGAAGAAATAAAAGAGGTATAATAGGACCCGTTAGATTAAGTGAATTCTCTCCTGAGACCATTAAAAAGAAAATAAAGGAAAACAAGCTAATACCTGAAAAGTTAAAAGGTAATACACCTAAGATGTCCACGTTAACAAACTCTACCTATGATGGTGTTTGCTATAGTGTCGTAAATATTAAATCTCAGTTGGAGCAAAGTGTCTCTAACCTTCACTTTGATGAAGCTTGGTATGCTTATGCGCGCTTCCATCCACTATATAAAAACCACTATGGCATGGCTGATGATGCTTTAAAAGAAAATCATCCACCTATATTTTGCTCACATTCTACTCATAAATTATTAACGGCATTCTCTCAGGCATCAATGCTACATATTAAAGATGGAGGCTCCGTAAAGATTGTGCCTGATGAATTTAATGAGTCGTATATGATGCATGGTTCAACATCTCCCCAGTATAGTATGATGGCTTCATTGGATGTGGCGACAAAGATGATGGACGACAATGGTGAGGTTATTATGAATGACACCATTATGGAGGCAATTCAGCTAAGAAAAAAGGTAGTAACCATAAACAATGATTTACTAGAAAAGAATGAAGATGATTGGTTTTTTGGAATGTGGCAGCCTGAAATTGTTATAATTGATGGAAAGAAAATTAAATTTGAGGATGTTGAAGATGTAGTGCTTGCTAAAACTCAAAGTGTTTGGACTATGTCAAACGATAATCCATGGCATGGTTTTGAGGATATGGAAGATGATTATGCAATGGTTGATCCAATAAAGCTCACATTCTTGACCCCTGGTATTGATAATCATGGTAATATGACGGATGAGGGAATCCCCGCATCAATTGTTACAAACTACTTAATTAATAGGGGAATTGTATGTGAAAAAACAGATTATTACTCTTTTCTGATGCTAAATTCCATGGGTACGACAAAGGGAAAACAAGGAACTTTATTAGCAGAATTGTTTAAGTTCAAAGAATTATACGACTCAAACGAAGTTCTTGATTTAATTTTTCCTGACCTTGTAAAGTCATATCCTGATAAATATGAAGGTGTTGGTTTAAAAGATCATTGTAATGATATTCACAAATACTTTAAAGATCATAAGATATTAGATATGATGCAAGAAGGGTTTCAGGTAATTCCAGATCAGGTTATGAAACCTGCAGAGGCATATCATTCTGTTGTTGGTCGCAAAGTAGAGTATGTTGACTTAGATAATATGATGGGACGTATACCTGCGGTAATGATTGTACCTTATCCTCCAGGTATTCCAATAATTATGGGAGGTGAGCATATGAACGAGAAAGCCAAGCCTATTTTTGATTACTTGAAAAAACGGCAGGATTTTGAAAACGAATTTCCAGGCTACGAAAGTGATATTCATGGAGTGGAAAGAGATGATATAGATGGTAAAAAGTTTTTTAAGACCATGTGCATAAAAAAATAATTGTTTTATGACAGATAATACGAAAAAAGTCGGTTTTATTGGCCTTGTATCTATTGTTTTGGGATCAATGCTTGGTGGAGGCGTTTTTAATCTACCATCTAATATGGCACAAGGAGCTGCATTGGGAGCGGTCATTATTGCATGGATAATAACTGGGTTTGGGATGTTTTTTCTTGCCCAGACTTTTAAGTTACTTAGTGATCATAGGCCTGACTTAAGCTCTGGAATATATTCCTATGCAGCAGAAGGATTTGGCAGATATATTGGATTTAACTCAGCATGGGGATATTGGCTTAGTGCTGCCATTGGTAACGTTTCATTTGCGGTATTGATGATGGAGGCATTGGGATATTTTTTTCCCGTATTTGCGACTGGAAACAACTGGCAATCTGTTTTAGGGGGGTCAATTCTTATATGGGGAATGAATATACTGGTTAGAAGAGGTGTTAGTAATGCAGCAATTCTAAATGTAATCTCCACGTTTGCCAAGTTAGTGCCACTATTTTTATTTGTTATAGTCTTATTAATTGTTACAAAATGGGATAAGCTTTCATTTGACTTTTGGGGGCATGAAGGAATAGACTTAGGTGATTTACCCAAGCAGATTAGGAGTACAATGCTAGTTACTTTATGGGCATTCATTGGCATAGAAGGGGCAGTAGTAATATCTGGTAGAGCAAAAAACAAGAAGGATGTAGGTAAAGCGACATTCATCGGTTTCATGGGTGCCATAATAGTTTATGCTGCCATTAGTATATTTTCATTTGGAGTATTAAATCAAAGTGAACTTGCAAAATTACCTGATCCATCAACAGCTTATGTTATGAAAGCAATGGTAGGCGATTGGGGAGCTCTTATTTTAAACCTAGGAGTGATAATTTCAATTCTAGGAGCTTGGTTGGCATGGACAATAATGACAAGTGAGGTGCCTTCTTCAGCTGCCAAGAAAGGAGTATTCCCTGCTGTTTTAGGAAAATATAATAAACATGACTCTCCTGTTGTAGCATTAACAATTACCTCCATAATAATGCAATTAACTCTATTTTTTGCTTTTGTTGAGAAGAATGCATTTCTAGCCATAATAAGTGTTTCTGGATCAATGATACTTATACCATATGTGTTAAGCGCAATGTTTTTATTTAAGCAGGCGATATCAAATAATAATGATTCAGTTTTTAAAGGTTTTCTAAAGTCAAAGGCTATTATCATTGGGTTTTTTGCATCAGTTTATGGTTTTTGGTTAATTTATGCAGCAGGTTTAAAGTATGTACTATTATCAAGTATACTATACTCGCTTGGAATATTAGTATATAGAAAGGCATGGAAAGAAAGTGGTAAAGAGACTCCAATGTTTACCAACAGCGAAAAAATAATTGCCATAACACTTGTACTTCTTGGAATTGCTTCTTTAGTAATAATGATAATGGGAGCATTACCTGTAGAGAACTATATACATTGGTTTAAACATCATAAAGTAGGAGTAGGAAAAATATAGAATGGGGTTTAAATCAAAAGTATATGAGTGGATAAAAAGGTACACACTTGCAGAAATAATTAGTACGGGGTTATCTCTATTTGTAGCTTGGCTAGTTATGGAGATAACTACCGACAGGATTCTTGCAGCTTTTTCTGGATCATTGGTAGCCTCAGTTTTATTTTATGGTGTGGTTGCCATATCTGACGTCAGGAAAAGTATCAAAAGACAAAATAGTATAAATGAAAAGTATAAGTTAAAGGCTCTTCTAAAAGACCTTCGTAATCTTATCATTGAGTTCGGTCCGGCTGAGATTATAGATGTTATTGCGGTACGTCCATTTTTCATGTATTTAATCCCCAAGCTCATGGGAGATTTTATTTTGGGTACTCTAGTGGGAAAGATTATTGCAGATTTGTTTTTCTTCGTTCTGGCAATAGTAATGTACGAGTTGAGAAAGAAGCATCTAAATTAATATTGCATTTTTGTTTAGAAGCCTAAGGGATTAATATTTTATTCTTAATATTCATTTTCCACCATAACCACATCAAAACGGTTCTGGATGCCAGAAACATATTTAATGCAAACCAAAGTGCATCATTACCCCATATTCCCTGCGTGAGGTAGTAGGATGGTAAAAATACTACCACGGAAGATATAATCATCACATTTCTCGTTTCTTTTGATGCAGTTACTCCAACATATATACCATCCCATATAAAGGCTGCGGTGCTAGTTAATGGAATTATAATTACCCAAATTTTGTAATCATTAGCCATATCTTTTATCATCTCGTTTGAAGTTAGAAAGCCCATGGAAAAATCTAAACCGATGATATAAAATAAACTTGTAATCATTGCAGCTCCCCATCCCCAATAAAGTAAATGATTAATTGTATACTTCAATACCAATTTATCTTTTGCACCATAAGATTTACCTGTTAGAGATTCTCCTGCATATGCAAAACCGTCAGCAAAATATGAGAAAATAAAAAAGAATTGAAATAGTAATGTATTTATTGCCAGTATATTATCACCCATCTTTGCAGATGTGTTTGTGAAAAAAGCAAGGGTTAATAAGAGTAAAAAAGTTCTAATAAAAATATCTGAATTTACTCTAAAGAATTTTATGATTGCCTCTGTTTGAAATATTATATGTAGGGAGAATTTAATTGCGTATTTAGGGTATTTTTTAAAAAAGAATATCAAAGCCATTGTTAAACCTGTATACTGTGCTATTACTGTGGCAAGTGCAACTCCATCAGATGTCATGTTAAATACCATAACAAATAAGAAGTTTAGTCCAATATTTACCACATTAATGGTAATGGCAATTATCATGGGTATTTTTGCATTTTGTGCTCCAAGAAACCATCCATAAAATGCGTACAAACCTATTGTAGCAGGTGCAGCCCATATTCTTATGTAGTAATATTCTTGAGCTAGTAATCTAACTTCATTACTTCCATCAAGAACAAGGAATGATAACCATTGAATTGGATACTGGAATATTATTAATAGCAATGCTAGACCAAAGGCGACAATTATGGACCTAATCAACACAAGCGAAATATCATTTGTATTATTAGCTCCCCATGCTTGTGCTGTTAATCCCGTGCTTCCCATTCGTAAAAAATTAAAACTAGCATATATAACATTGAAAATTATACTTCCTAGTGCTATTGCGCCTATATAAACAGGATCATTTAGGTGTCCCATTAATGCTAGGTCAACAATACCTAATAGTGGAACAGTTATATTAGTAACAATGTTTGGTATTGCCAGATTAAGTATGTCTTTGTTTATGGAAACGGTTTTCGACATTTATACTGACATTTTCAATGTTTAATCGATGTGGTTATATTATTTTATGTGCAATCCACATTCCTTGGTTTCGGGATCTTCCCACCACCATCTGCCTGCACGCACATTTTCACCTTTTTCAATGGCTCTAGTACATGGCTGACATCCAATACTTGCATATCCCTTTTTGTGCAGAGGGTTGGAGGGGATACCTTTTTCTTGAATGTATTGAATCACATCTTGATCGGTCCAATTAATTAATGGATTAATTTTTATGATATTATTCGAATCATCCCATTCCACCAAACGCATATTGGTTCTAGTTATGGACTGGTCTTTTCTTAGTCCTGTTATCCAGCCATCGAGATCTTTCATGGCCCTTGCTAGTGGCTCAATCTTTCTGACATTACAACATAGTTTTCGGTTTTCGATACTATCATAAAAAAGATTGATACCATGTTTTTGAGTAATTTCTTCAACGGACTTTCCATCGGGGAAATATATGTGAATATTTATCCCATATTTTTTTGAGGTCCTATCTATTAGATCATATGTTTCAGGAAATAACCTTCCTGTATCTAAAGTGAATATTTTGGCTTCCTTGTTAATGGATGCTACCATTTCGGTTAGCACTTGATCCTCATATCCTAAACTTGTGGACAGAGCAAAGGTTTTAGGGAATTTTTCAAGAAAAAATGTAATCACATCCTTTGGTGATGAGTGTTTCAGTTCATCATTCCAAGTATTTAAGGTATTAATATCCATTTTGTAAGAATTTTCGACTAAATTTATTGACGGTAAGATATACTAATCTGTAATAAGTCCTCCTATCAAGTCTGTAACCTTTGTTATTCCATTTATAGAACAATACTGCTCAATCTCATCAACTATCTTTTCACATATCTGTGGATCAATATAATTTGCTGTCCCCACTTGTATTGCTGAAGATCCAGCAAGCATAAACTCAATGGCATCATTTCCATTCATAATACCCCCCATTCCAACAATTGGTATTTTTACGGCATTATATACTTGCCAAACCATTCTTAGTGCAATTGGTTTTATTGCAGGCCCTGATAAACCACCTGTTATTGTTGATAATAATGGCTTTTTAGTCTTGGCATCAATAGCCATCCCAAGAAGAGTATTTACTAAAGATACAGAATCTGCACCGGCACTTTCAACACCTTTTGCAATTTCAGTAATATCGGTTACATTGGGAGATAATTTTACGATTAATGTTTTATCGTAAGCCTTTCTAACAGCTTTTGTAACAGCAATTGCAGATGTACAGCTTACCCCAAATGCCATTCCTCCTTCTTTTACATTGGGACAACTTATATTTAATTCTATTCCATTAATACCTTTAACCTCATTTAGTTTTTCTGCAACGGCAACATAATCGGCAATTACAGAGCCATTAATATTGGGAAATATCTCAGTATTCCAATGTTTAATCCGCGGGTAAATTGAGTCTATAAAGTAATCTACACCTTTGTTTTGTAATCCAACTGCATTGAGCATGCCCGATGGTGTTTCTGCCATACGTGGGTAATCATTACCTTCTCTACTTTTTATTGTCAAGCCTTTGACAAATATTCCGCCCAATTTGTCAAGGTCTATAAAATCAGCATATTCTTCTCCAAAACCGAAGGTTCCGGATGCTGCAGTAACTGGATTCCTCATTTTTAATCCTGCTATTTCAACTTGTAGATCTACCATTTTAAATCTGTTGAGTGAAATACTGGTCCTTCTGTACATACAACAGCATTACCTCTGATTGTTGGGGTAACACAGCATAAACATGCACCTATGCCGCATGCCATCATATTCTCAAGTGATGCTTCACATCTGACATTATTATCTTCTGCAATTTTTGATACTGCTTTCATCATTGGATCTGGACCGCATGTATATACAATATCAAAGTCTTTAATGTTGTTGAAAACCGAATGCAATGTAACCAACCCTTTTTCGCCAAGTGATCCATCTTCTGTCGTACAATTAAATTCTCCAAATTTGGAAAATATATCAGAAAGTACGATTTCTTCACTTGTCCTTGCGCCAAACACATATGTAACTCTTGATCCCAAACTGCTAAGTTGCTCACCCAATAATTTAAATGGTGCAATACCAGTTCCACCCCCAACAATTAAGACATTTTTATTTTTAACTGGAGTGTATGCATTACCAAGTGGGTATATGATATTTACTTTATTTCCAGGAAGAAGAGACCCTAGCTTATTTGTACCCTTTCCAATTGCTTTTATGTAGAAGCTTATTTCGTTTTTATCATGATCAACATCATAAACAGAGATTGGTCTTCTAAGGAAAATGTCTGAAGTATCTGGAATTTTAATTTCTGCAAAGTTACCGGGTTCAATTTTCTCTAATGTTCTTTCAGACTTGAGTATAAGAATATAACTGGACGAGTTGAGCCATATGGTATCAATTACACTAAAGTCCTGTATTCTTTTCATCTATTTATTTTTCAGGTTTATTTTCCTGTTCAGAATTTTCGGTTGTTTCTTCTTCGTTAAACTCAAGTAATTCTTTGTCAAGCAATAAATTATACCACCCTAATATTTTTTTAATGTCGCTTACATAAACAGCATCTCTGTCATAATCAGGAAGTATTTCAGCAAACATTTCTTTTATTGATTCGCTAGATAATTTTTTTGGGCTATCTATGGCTTTACCATTGGCAAACTCAGATATGTTTTTAAAGACAGTTTCAAGGGCTATATCATCAGTTTCTGTATATACACTTATTTCCTTGAGGGTGCTTACCCTATCATGAGCAAATGATGGTATTTTCTTTCCATCTAACAATGACTCTACAATTAGGTTATTCTTTGCTTCTCCAACCATAAGATATAACCCTGGCTTACCTGATATTGATAATATTTTACTTAAATCCATATTCGTATTAAAATTTGTGCAAAAATAATATTAATAATGAAGATTTAGCATATGTTACATGCTAATAATACCAATTATCTTACTTTGAACTATTATAATCATTGGCAAGCCTTTATTNTCATAAATATGATTTTATAATTTTTTTTAATCAANTGGATTCTTTTAAAGTATTACTTTTGCTGCTTAATTTTTCTAATATGAATTTTACCAAGGGGTTACTATTTATTTTTATTGGTTTTTTTCTTGTAGGCTGTGGTGGAAGTAAAATACTATCTCAGAAAGAGATTAATGCAGACACTGAGTTTTCCAAAGGAAACTATGCTCAATCGCTTGCCAACTATGAAGAGGTTATAAAGATTTACAAGGATAACAATAATTCAAACGGATGTCCTGTTTATACTAAATCTGGTATTTGTGCATATAAAATGGGTACCTATGATAAAGCTGCCAAGTATTTAAAGAATGATGTGAACTCTACATTTAGAAATGAGGAAACGCTTTATTATTTGGGTATGACCTATAATAAATTAGATAACCTTTCCATGGAAATGATTACCCTGCAGGATTATGTGGATATTTATCCAAACGGAAAGTATCTTGATTCTGTTAATGAGTTACTCTTTTATGTTTATTCAAAGAGTGATAATTATGATAAAGCCATTAGCTTATGGCCTAACATAAATAAGAATTATGATGCACTTTCTACATATCTGTATGTAAATGATCAAGTTGGAAATACTGAAAGCTGTTTTCTGATAGTTGAAGAATTAATTGAATTGAACCCAGAAAGTACAGTAGCATTATTGTGGTATGGCAAATACTATTATCGACAAGCTGAGGATAGATATCAGAAGGAAATGAATGCTTACAACAAAAATAAAACCAATAAGCAGTATAGAAAATTATTAACTTCTCTCGAAATTGTTACCAATGATTTTAAGAAATCATTGGATTACTTTACGAGGTTATACCAAATTGATGCAAGCCCTGAATATGCAAATTATTTAAGTCATATCTATAATAGGTTGAGCGATAAGAAGAAGTCTATGTATTATAGAAAGCTCGCGGATGGATAAGTATTACTAGATTAAATCAATACCTGTATAGCTGTCTGGGCTTATTTTCTTTAGCTCTATTTTTACTTTCTCGTCTACCCTAAGGTTATCGATAAACCTATGAAATGACTCCATTGTAATTCGCTCATTGGTGCGTGTAAGGTCTTTTAGAGCTTCATAGGGATTCGGGTAATTCTCACGCCTTAAAATTGTTTGTATTGCCTCAGCAATAACAGGCCAATTATCTTCAAGATCTCTCTGAATCTTGGTCTCATTTAATATGAGTTTATCAAGTCCTTTCAATAGGGATTTTATGGCTATTAATATATGCCCCATGGGGGTGCCAATATTTCTAGTCACTGTTGAATCCGTTAAGTCTCGCTGAAGCCTTGAAATTGGAAGTTTTTCAGCAAGGTGGGTCAATATAGCATTGGCAATTCCTAGGTTACCTTCAGCATTTTCAAAATCAATTGGGTTTACCTTATGTGGCATTGCCGATGAGCCTACTTCGCCCTTCTTTATTTTTTGTTTAAAATAGTCCATGGAAATATATGTCCATAAATCTCTGCTTAAATCTATTAGTATCGTATTTATTCTACTAAGATTTTGAAAGTATGCAGCTAAATAATCATAATGCTCAATTTGTGTTGTTGTTTTCTGACGGTGAAGTTCTAAACCTTCATTAACGAATTCACAAGCGAAGTTTTCCCAATCTATGTCTGGATAGGCAATATTATGAGCATTAAAATTCCCTGTTGCACCGCCAAATTTTCCAGAAAAAGGAATGGCTGACAGCATCATTAGTTGGTTTTCTAACCTTTCAACAAAAACAAAGATTTCTTTTCCAAGTTTTGTAGGTGAGGCAGGTTGCCCATGCGTTCTAGCAAGCATTGATATATGCTTCCATTCAAATACTTTTTCATTTATTTTTTCAATTAAATCAGTTATTATGGGAAGTAAAACATTATTGTGAGCATCTTTGATGGATAGAGGTAGAGCTGTATTATTTATATCCTGTGAGGTTAGTCCAAAATGAACAAATTCCTTGAACTCTCCAAGACCTAATTCTTCTATGCATTCTTTTAAGAAATATTCAACAGCTTTTACATCATGATTTGTTACACTTTCAATCTTTTTTATTGCATTACCATCTTCAACTGTAAACTTTCGATAAATACTTCTAAGGTCGTCAAACCTTTCTTTTGGAAATCCTTCAAGACCAGGTAAAGGAATATTACAAAGTGCAATAAAATATTCAACTTCTGTCTTTAAACGATATTTGAAAAGTGCATATTCTGAAAAATATTCGACTAACTCTATTGCTTTGCTACTATATCTGCCATCGATTGGCGATATTGCAGTTATTGGTTTAAGTTCCATTTTTATCGAAATTTGTTTGCAAAATTACTAATTAACTACGATAAAAGTAGTGTTATGGATACACAATGTGTTTTCAGTGTTATCTTTTATGTATTCTCCATTGATATCATAAAAAATAGTTCATATGTAATTATATCATGCAATAACCATTGCATTATGAATAAAATCTACTTAGGATTAATCTTTGCAACAGTTGATGCAAAAACTGATGAATAGCATGAAAAATATCCCACAGCCCCATAATCCAAGTTAGATGTTACATTTGCTGGCGGGCCGCTAAATAATGGATCTTGAGGTCTTATTTCCAATTGCAGTTGAATCATATAATCTGCATATTCCTTGGTGATATTTGATAGTTCCATTGTGAAAAGATCACCCTCCTTAAGTAATGCCTCTCTTATTACCATTACCACAGCTCCGGAAGTGTAATTACCATTGAAAAGCTTGTCGTCACTTATGTTTTTACTCTCAACCGAATCAGTTACAATTTTACCATTCACGTATCCATTAAACATATAGTAATCTTCCGTGGGAGGCTCTTGTGCATAAAGTTTTACTAACCATACTTCGAAAAAATCATCATATTCAAGTGCTATGGAATCAACTTCTTGACCAGGGTATGGCATTTTTTCAATTGCCGTGTATCTTTTACTTTCATTTATTATTTCGGTTAATTCAATGTCCAATCTATATTCAGTATTGGGAATTCCTATATATCCATCCGGAGCAATATACATTCCTGGATTTTCAGTGTCCTCAATGAATGTAGCTAGCGATGAGCCATCATCCACAATCACTTGAGCTCCGCTAACTCCTTCTGGGGAGACATTGGAAAAGTAGTCTGAAGATTTTGTGAGTCTAACCCATTGTTTATCATATTGAGGTGTTATATAACCTTCCACTGCAAGTCTTGTATAAGTAGAACCAGTATCTATATCTATTCGCTCAGTACATGATGTACCAAATAACAATATCAAAATTCCCAATGAAGTTGCCAGGAGTTTATTTATGTGTCTGCTCATTTTAATTTGCATTTAATTAGAATTTGAAATTGTAAGTAATTGATGGTAATATTCCGAACAGGTAGGTCATCTCAGCATAAGTAAGACTTGTGTTATCTACTTCGCTCTTAAAGCTGATCAAGTAGGGATTTTTGCGATTGTAAACATTATATATTGAGAAGTTTAAATCACTTTTCCATTTTCTATCCTCATCTACATTAAATCTGTATGTAAACGATAGATCGAGTCTGTGATAATCAAGCATTCTAAAACTATTTCTATCTGTATAAACGGGTATTATGGTATTATTATATTCAAATCGTCCAACTGGAAATGTTACCGGTTGGCCGGTTGCATAAACCCATGTAAACCCAAAGCTAATTTTCTCATTTAAGTTATAATTTGCTACTATTGATATGTCGTTGGGCCTGTCATATGGAGCTCTGTAAGGATCACCGGAATTTATACCTTGAATTTTTCTCATGGCTTTAGACCATGTGTAACTGGCCCAGCCACTTAATTTACCTGATGTCTTTTTTATCATTAATTCCGCTCCATAGCTCCACCCAGATCCGCTTAGAACTTCTCCTTCTAGGTATTTGTTTAAAATTAGTTCGGCATGGTCCCTAAAATCAACAGCATTGGATATGCTTTTATAATAACCTTCCAAAGATGTCTCAAACATCCCATCGCTAAAATTTTTAAAATATCCCAAAGCTACTTGTTGACTAACTTGAGGTTTCACATTTGGACTTGCAGGAAACCAAATGTTGAAAGGTGATCCTGCAGTGCTATTCTGAGCCTGCTGTATATACTGTACATTCTTGGAATAACTGGCTTTAATTGATGAAGTTTCGTTAAGAAGAAAAACTATACCAAGGCGAGGCTCCAACGCAACATAGGTGTTGAAGAAATCACCACTCTCGTAGAAAGTCGAATCAAGGGGGTTTCCATCTGCATCATAATTAAATATTGTTCCGGGGCCAACGTTATTAAATATGCTAAGTCTAACTCCATATTTTAATATGAATTGCGTCCCTAATTTTTGCTCATTGCCTAAGTAAATACCACTTTCTAATGCATAATTATTAGGTAGTTCATATCTCGTTATAAACGACTCATCTCCGTACCCTTCAATTAAACCAGGATAAAAGTTATGATATATGGTCGATAAACCAAAAGTTATCCTGTTATTTGAATTTAGAAACCAAGTGAAGTCTGCTTTGGCATTATAATCAGTTAAAGTTGAACCCCAATTAAAAGCATTCTCATTACCTTCAGGTATGCCAAGATCGTAATTAAATTTACTGTAAATAAAAGTGAAGTTTGAGAAGAGCTTTTCTTGAAAAATATGGTTCCAACGAATGGTAGCAGTAGAATTACCCCATTTTGTTCCAAAATTTCCATTTTTAAAAACATCATTTCCTAAATATCCAGATATGAAAAGGTGATTCTTATCATTTATGTTGTAATTCATCTTTGCATTTAGGTCATAAAAATATAAGATGTTTTCACGGATATTCTCATCAGGAGAAAGCCTTAAAAAGACATCGGCATAAGACCTTCTTCCTGCAATCATAAATGATGCTTTATCTTTAACAATTGGGCCTTCTAACATTAACCTACTTGAAATAAGCCCAATTCCCCCATTACCATGAAATTTCTTAATATTACCATCTTTCATTCTAATGTCGATAAGAGATGCTAACCTGCCGCCATAGTTTGGAGGTATGTCGCCCTTAAATAACTCGACACTTTTTACGGCATCATTATTGAAAACAGAAAAGAATCCCATTAGATGCCCAGCATTATATACAGTAGCTTCATCCAAAAGGATTAGGTTTTGGTCAGGGCTCCCACCCCTTACACTTAAACCAGATGAACCTTCGGCAACAAATTTAACCCCTGGTAATAGTTGCAGAGCTTTTATGAGATCTACTTCTCCCATAAGAGCAGGAATACCCTGTATGGTCTTACTTGATATCTTATTAACACTCATCTGAGCGCTCTTTATATTGGCATTTGCAGCTTGATCAGATACTATAACTTCATTAAGTTGTTGCGATGATGTTAACATCTCAACATTCTTGGAAATATCTGATGTAAGATCCAATGAGTATGATTGATCTGCGTAGCCGATAAATGAGTAGATGACCGTGTAAATTCCGGGACCTAAACTTATGGAGTAAAAACCATAACTATTGGAAGTTGTTCCAATGTTTAAATCTTTAATTATTATTGTTGCACCAGGCAATGACTCTCCATTTTCTGAATCAGTTATGTATCCAGCAAGTGTTACCTTTTTGGTATCTTCTGAGAAGGAATTTAGACATACTGATATGAATAGTAGCAAAAAGCTATATCTTATTAACTGTTTCAAGGTAAAGGGTTATATTTAATTATTTAATTTTTTATGTGGGTTAATCAGTTCCTATGGAATAAGTTACTCTATTTAAGTGTCATTTGAAGCTCTAAGAAATATGATGTTCCATCATCGTTGTCAACCACTCCCAATAGAGGTACATAATTTAAATTATTGATGCCTTCTGCACTATCCTTAAAACACAATCCTTCAATCTTATATTGAGATACTTCATCATTTTCTCTTAGAAGTGTAGCTGTATATTTACCTTCTGATAACGTTGTCAGTGGAATATATCCAACATAGCTTCCAACTATCTCACCATCATTGACTTCATTATCACTTTTTTCCAATGAGGCACAAAAAATGATTGCTGAATCATTCGGATGCATGCATGCCCCTGAAAAACCAGAAATTACACCATCACTAGTGGGTAGATCAAACCAAAAGGCTTCAAAACTTGGAATTGTGCCTGATGAGTACATATACGAATCAAAATCCAGTTTATTAACCTGAATAATAAAGTTCTCGCTTACATTGCCTCTATGAAACAAGTAGACATTATTATCCGATATTGCTAACCCTTCCAAATTTATTTCATTTTCAGTAGACATATTGACATATTCCTTAATACTTTCGTATAGTGGCCTAATATTTTTTTTGTTGATTAGTGTATGAGAATAAATATTGAAAATATATGCTGTGTCTCTTGTGTGATTTACGGACCCAGAGGATAGTACCAATAAGTTTGAATCATTTAAAAACCCTAACGACTCAAAATCTGCTTTTAAAGCCTTTGGAGTTCTACCATTTACGAGGTTTCCCGTATCTGCTAGGTCAAATTTATTCTTTAAATTATAATCATAATCAATCTCAAGAAGCCAAGGTATATCATCACCAATTACATATAAACTATGGTTCCTATTTTTAACCCCTGAAGCTGATGATATATAGTAATCATGATAAGTCCTTATAACATTTACTTCCATCTCATCCGAAACAGAAGTATCATCTTCAGCGCATGAGTTAAAGAGAAATAAAAATATCATTGAAATTAAAATTTTTGCCATAATGGTTTCTACATTCTTTTAATAACAATAATATGACAAAATTAGTATTTTGCAAAATAAATTTGGCAAATCATTAACATTGGGCACAAATTTTGAGTATTGATTATTTTTAACAACAAAATGCCAATCCTTGAATTATGAGTAATGATAAAAAAAGATTCATTTTATCACTTATAGTCCCTATAATTTTATTGTTTGTGATGTATGCCGTAAAAATAGTTGAGATTGGGTTCAATATTAGTTTGACATACTTGGGTAATTATCCCATTTCTTTAAAGGGTTTACAAGGTATTCTACTAATGCCATTTATTCATGGAAGTTGGGATCATTTGTTGGCAAACACAGTACCATTTTTTATCCTTTGCACAGCATTATTTTATTTTTATCAGAAAATTTCTTTTCGCGTTTTAATAGGTATATGGATATTATCAGGTATTTGGGTGTGGTTTGGCGGTAGACCTTCATGGCACATCGGGGCCAGTGGAATTATTTATGGCTTATCAAGTTTTATTTTTGTTAGTGGCCTTGTACGACGCGATAACCGTATGGCTGCGCTTGCTCTGATAGTAACATTTCTTTATGGAAGTCTTGTGTGGGGTGTGTTTCCAGATTTTTATCCACGGGAGAAAAATGTTAGTTGGGAAGGCCACCTGGGAGGAGCTGTTGCAGGTCTTATAATGGCCATATACTATAGAAACTCTGGCCCAAAGCGCAAAATATATTCTTGGGAATTGGAAGAAGAAGAAGATGATGTAGAACCTGAAGATTCCTATTGGAAAACCACTGATACTTCCATATGAGTATATTCCAATGGGTTATTACAAAGCTTTCTGTAAACTCAAAAATATTGAGGGAAACATTCAATTTGAAAAAGAAGAGTCTAAATAGAGATTATTATATAACTAAAGAGTGGTTAGTTTAGGTTAAAAAACTCCGGGTGTTTAGCATGCTTTCCCCTGTAAAAATCTTCAATTTTCTTGAAGTCTTCATCCATATCACCCGTAGGCCAAAATGGCTCTCCAATTCCAGCTTCTTTTAACTTATAATCTATGTAGCATAGCAGAATGGGTACATTTGCCTTCACTGCAATATGATAGAACCCCATTTTCCAATTATCATTTCTTTTTCTAGTTCCTTCTGGCGTTATGGCTAGAAAAAGACTCTCCCTTTCATTAAACATATTTACAATCTGTGCAACTTTGCTATTGGATTTACTTCTATCTATGGGTATACCTCCCAATATTTTTATTATTCCAACCAATGGCCATTTGAATGCTTCTTTTTTTACTAGAACATTTCCAGGTATCCCCCTTATCCATGTATATATGGTCCCGATATAGAAATCTAGATTGCTGGTATGCGGAGCAATAATAAGTACAGCTTTTGACATGCCATCAGGTATATAGCCCACAGCTTTCCAACCAAAAATAAAATAAATAAATTTCGAAATGAGTCTCATATGCAATGTGTTATAACTGTTGCGAAATTAATTCTTATAATAATATTTACAATGCCTCTGTGTTGGTTAATAAAAGCTAAATTTAGAACTAAATTAGTGATTATTCTGATAATAAGAGATTACCTGCTTTCAGTTATTTGACCTTCATTATAGTCAATCACTTCATTCAGTGTTCCGTTTTCATCATAAACTTTCTCAGATCCATGTTTTAGATTTTCCTTATAACTTATCTCCCTTTGGATGTTACCGTTTGGATACCATGACTTTTGGATACCTGTACCATCTGAAAATGTTGCAGTACCAATAATTTTACCGGCAAAATTGTAATAAAGCCACAAACCATCATATAATCCTAAACTATAATTGCCGCTGATTTTTATTTGACCATTCGAATGCCACATTATATAAGTTCCAGACAAAGTGTCATTTTTGTAGTTTTCTTCTAAAATTAGATTGCCATCTTCATCATATGTGGATGCTTTTCCATTTAAAAGGCCATTATTATAGTATGATTGAGATTCATAACTACCATTTTGAAACCATCTTGTGAGAAGTCCTTCAAGTTTATTGTTTTTATAATTAACCTCTTGCTCCTTGTTTCCATTTTTATAATACCATGTGGATTTTCCATCCATTACACCATGGTTATATGATAAACTAGATTGAATATTGCCATTATCCCAATACTTAATTTGGGTATCATTGGAACATGATATAAATAATCCTGCACTAATTATGACTGCCACAAATATCTTTAGAGTTCTATTCATGAAGGTTACTAATAGTTTGTGTTTCTAACATGGCATCAGGTAATTTAATCACCCTCATTTTTTTCAGTTGAAGTATATGCCAGTAATTATTTACAAAATTGTCAGAGCTGCCAGTTCTAGTAAATGAATACTCTCCTTGGGTAAGTGTCATTGGATAATATTCTAGGCACTTTCCTAAGTTGTTATCAAGGTGGAAAAGAGCATTAAGAAAATAATATGTTACATCAAAACCAGAAAAGCCATAATTATTTGGCTCAGTGCCATAGGCATTTCTAAAGGTGCTAATGAGATGTTTATTTCTAGGTAATTTATAATCTATGTATGATGATGAGAAGTAAGTAAGATTAAGATTGTTCATTTTGGAATTGCTTAAGTTACTTATCCTTTCCCAGGTTGGAATTCCAATTAAATTTACGTTAAAAGTGTCTCTACTCTCATTAATTCTATTTAAAACATCCAGTATGAATGACTTTTTTGTTCCGTACAATATTACCAGGTTATTTCTTAATGCACTTGCATTCTTAAGGAATGGATACAAGCTATCTACGGAATAATTTATTTTTATTAAATTATTATTGAATGTTGAACTATCAGATAAGTTTGATTCCAGAAACTCTGGGAATATCTCTCTGTTCTCGAAAGTAAATGGAGGTGGTATTGAGTCAATGACATATAAAGTATCTCGTTGTGCAACCTCATAGCTTAAATTCATAAGCTCATTATTACTTATTGATATTTGATCTGGGATCACAGATGCGATACCATTTTTTATATTGGTTACCTTATCAGCATCTAAATACGAAGTTTGAGAAATCAGAAAGACCTTATTACTTAAAGCAAATTTTCCCAAGTAGGTTTCTAACAAAGGTTCTTGGGCCGTTGTTGTGGGCCTTACTTTGATAACTGTCTTATAATTTGTTACAACTGCATCTCTGTATGTTAGTGGATTTACAATTGGGATATTAAAATTACCAGCGTAAAGAGCTACTTGGTTAAAGCTATTATTGAAAAATGGACCAATTATTAAATCCATAGTTCTTAATTCCTTTTTGTTGAGGACTTTTGTTGTTTTTGTTAGATTCTTATCAACATCATATACGTACATTTCAACATTCATGCCCTGTTTAACTATTGAGTCCATTGCAATCAATGCGCCTTCATAAAACTGAATAAACCTGAAGGATTTGAAGTATGGTTGAGGTGTTAGAAAGAATTGATCATAATCAAGGCTATCAATTTCTTCTAATGATAAGGGTATCATAAGGGCAACCTTGTATAATTTATTCGTATCAGGAATGAAGTTGCAGTTGTGAGAGTTAAGAATTTCAACCACTTTTTCTTCTTCTGTGTTAAATTCTTCAGAGGATTCAATTGAAGGATATGCAACTGGCTCAATAATTGCCTTGCTTCCAACGGGAATTCTTACTTCTTCACCTTCTTTAACTCGAGAATTTAAATTTGGATTAAAATCACGAAGCTGGTATGAAGAAATTTGAAACAATTTCGCAATCTTATTAATCTTGGTTGACCTTTCACTTATGTATATTATATATGGAAGGCTAAGTTTTTTCCTAGGGATTAGGATTATCTGACCTACTTTTATCTGATTTGTAAGCCCTGGGTTAGCATTTAATATTTCTTCAACGGTAAGTCCGTACTCACGTCCAATACTATATAGTGTTTGTTTCTTTATTACCTCATGTCTCGTATATTCTCCTGCACTTTCATAGATAGTCTTGGTAGTAAGAGTTGGATTAATAACATTGTTATAGGATTCAGGTTGAATATTATTTTCTATATTTTTAACTTCATTATTCGATTTGACCAACTTTGATTTGTCAGGAACACGAAGTCTGTCGCCAACAAGCACAGTGTTCCCAAGGCCTAGGTTTACAGCCTTAAGCAATGATGCTGATACATCATATTTAAGAGCGATGGACTGAGTAGTTTCACCTGCAACTACAACATGTCTATAATCTATAATAATCAATATATCAGGGTTAAAGCTAATGAATTCATCACCTACTGCATATTCATTTTTTACCTCGGTTTTATTAGTTAGGTTTTCATGATAGTCTGCTGTCACATGCTTTTCGGAATTGCGATTATTGATTATTGGTAATTTGTCATCAAGCTTTGAGAATGATTCTTCAACTGGAATCTTAATATATTCGCCCTCCCTAAATGGAAGTGAAACCTTTGGATTAGCTTTTTTTATGTATTTATCAGGAACTGAATAGATGTCACTGAGAGAAGCAAATGTTTCATTACCATCAGAAACATGATAAAAGAAATTAAATTTTGACGAACCAATTTCTTTATTAATCTCTGTTTCTTTGTTAACAGTTGGTATATATAGTATTTGATTAACACTTATTGCATCTCTAGACTCGGGATTTTCAAAATATAATTCTTCTGGAGTAACATCGTAAGATTTTGAGATTGCATATATGGTCTGTCCTTTCTTTACCACATGTACATAGAATGATTTACCATTTCTAGACTCAACTACTTCTGATTTTAAAATAGGAATAGATTGTGTCATGCCAACGGTGGAAAATACCATCAGGATAAATCCAATAGAGAATTTTTTTATGTTAATTGTTAAACACATTTATTATGGCCAAAATTAATAAACTATGTGAAATACATTGATTTGATGGATTATTTGGGGAGGTTAAATTTTACTCCCATTCAATTGTTGCAGGGGGTTTGGAACTTATATCATACACAACTCTGTTCACACCTGATACCTTATTGATTATTTCACTGGATACTTTGGATAAATAATCATATGGTAGCTGAGACCAATCTGCAGTCATACCATCCGTTGACTCTACAGCTCTCAGAGCAACAACGTTTTCATAAGTTCTTTCATCGCCCATCACACCAACAGACTGAACTGGCAACAATATTGCTGCCGCCTGCCAAACTTTATCATAAAGGCCATAAGATTTCATATTTGATATGTATATGTGATCTACTTCTTGAAGAATTCTTACTCTTTCTGGAGTAACCTCACCTAATATTCTAATGCCAAGTCCTGGGCCAGGAAATGGATGTCTGTCTATTATAAAAGATGGCATCTCAAGGGCTCTACCTATCCGTCTGACCTCATCCTTAAATAGAGTATTTAATGGCTCTACAATTTTTAACTTCATAAAATCTGGTAAACCACCAACGTTGTGATGTGACTTAATGGTTGCTGATGGCCCTTTTACAGAGACTGATTCAATTACATCAGGATATATTGTCCCCTGAGCTAACCAGTCTACATCTTTGATAAGATGTGCCTCATCATCAAATACCTCAATGAAGGTATTTCCTATTGCTTTTCTTTTCTTTTCAGGATCAGTAATTGATTTGAGCGAGTTAAAAAACCTATCCGAAGCATTAACTCCCTTTACATTTAAGCCCAAATCTTTATATGAGCTCATAACATCTTCAAATTCATTCTTTCGCAATAGACCATTATCCACGAAAATACAGTACAAATTATCTCCGATGGCATTATGCAAAAGTACTGCAGCAACTGATGAATCAACCCCACCAGATAGACCAAGTAGTACTTTGTCATTACCCAGTTTTTCCTTCAGTGCTTGTGTTGTGGCTTCAATAAAAGAATCAGGAGTCCATTTTTGAGAGCATCCACATATGTCCACAACAAAATTCTTAAGTAGTACCTTACCCTCTGTTGTATGGTATACTTCAGGATGAAATTGTATCCCATATGTTTGTTCATCAGATACTTTATATCCTGCAATTTCTACATTTTCAGTGCTTGCAATCACTTGGAAATTATTGGGAGTATTTAGGATAGTATCTCCATGAGACATCCAAACTTGAGTATCATCATTAATACCTTCCATTAATTCACATTTCCTATCAACATAACTTAGGTTCGCTCTGCCATACTCTCTTATTTTTGATGGTAGAACTTCACCACCGCTATTTTGGGCAAGAAATTGCGCACCGTAACAGACTCCCAATAAGGGCAATTTACTTCGTATTTCAGACAAGTTAGGAGCAGGAGCATCCGTATCTCTTACTGAGAATGGACTGCCTGATAAAATAACACCCAAAACATTATTTAGAGATGTCGGAATTTTGTTGTAGGGATGGATTTCGCAATAAACATTTAATTCTCTTACTCTTCGCGCAATCAGCTGAGTATATTGAGAACCAAAATCTAAGATTAGGATGATTTCTTTCATTATGCAAAGGTAGATAAGATTTATAATTTGTACATTTGATTTAAAATTTATATTCTAATGTTTATTAACATGTAGTGATGGCCAAACAAACAAGATCAGCGGGTAAACTAAAAAGAAAGAAAAAAAATAATTTCTTTTCATATTTCTTTATTGCGGTCATTATAATTGCAATTATTGCATTTGCTATTACGTATATTGTTACCCAAAAAGATGATGAGGTGGAGGTGGTTGTAACTACTGAAAATGAGCAAATTCAACAATCACAGAAAGATACAGTAAAGAATAGTAAGACTAAAACTTTATCTGAGATTGAAGGAACATGGGCAAGTTTAAATGATGGTGCTATGCTTACAATATCTGGGCGTAATTATACTCTTGAACTACCAAATGTAGAGGGCACTCTTGTTGGAAAGGGCACATGTCTTATAGTGGGAAACAAGGTTACATTTGTTGATACAGATGGTGATAATGATTGTAATATAACTCCGGGTGTTTATACATTTAAAATTATGTCTGATGAAATAACATTTGAAAAGGTAGATGATAAATGTACATCTAGATATAGCAGATTATCCGCCACATGGTTTAAGGTTTGATAAGTTTAATATTTGACAGTGAATTCAAATTTTACCTACCTTCAATTTATAAACGAACATTCATAATTACTAAAGTTATCAGAGTTATCAATTACTTCTAATCGGAAATTGGATGGACCTTTACCAATGTTGTTGTCAAAATTATAAACTAATAGTTCATTTTTGGGATCATATTCCATTAATATCCAGTTATCATTTAAATATCCTCGATAACTTTTTATTCCTGAATCTGGGTCTGATATTTTTATGCTTAATTTTCCAAGGTTTGTTACAATAATTCCTTCCTTAAAATTACCCTCACTTATTTTAGGAGGTATTGTGTCCACCATAACTTTATAATATCCTAACTTTCGAAATTTACCTTTTAGAGTCTTGCCATCTATGATGCCACCTGAATAATAATAATCCGACCCATCCTCAGAATAAGCTATGTAGGCCTTACTTAAGAGTGAGTCACTAATTGAATCAAAGCTAATCCTAAGGTCATAATACTTATGAACAGGTGTAAAGCTATTGTGAAGTTTATAAATAGAGGAATAAGTGGTGGAATCCTGTTTCATTTTTTTGTAATCAAAATAAAATGATTGATAAAATGTATTTACTGGGAATTCGGCTATTATTCCATCTTCAGATATGTTATTCTCATTATCATATCGGAATAAGATACCATCCTTTTTTTTATATTCGTTCTTAATTTCTTTACTAGTTTCGATACCAACCAGACTAAAATTAAGAGAAGAAAAATTATCATATGCATCACTAATTTCAAATCTAATGTTGTGTGAGAGGGTATCATCAATGGTAATAATTCCGTTATTAATTACATTCACATAATTCTTAAACATGTTGTTGGTATCTACCTGGGTTCTGATTAGCCTTGTTTTGGACTTCTTGTAGTATGAATAATCAATCAAACTATTAATATATCTACCCGTTTTGAATGACAATCGATCCATTTTGATATCAAAAACCTTATTATCATCAACATAAACCTTACCCGAATAAACTCCATTTTTATTGGGTATATCATTCATTAAGTCATAGGTTGCTATTCCGAATGAAATGGAACCTGATACTTTTATGGTAGGGTTATCCTTTAGTTTATGATTCTCTCCCCAGCCTGAGATATCAAAATAGACCGTATCATTTTTCCCGTCTATTATAGATGATTTATTAACTGGGTAAATTGCCAAAAGTTTTATTTTTGGTCTGTAATAGTCATTTATTTTGATGGAATTAAAGAGAAGAGGGTTAAGAGGATTCTGACTCCTTAAATCTCTAATTTCAAAATGTAAGTGTGGTCCCATTGAACTGCCTGTATTTCCTGACATAGCTACAATTTCGCCTTTTTTTACCGGAAGCTCATTCTTTTCAAAAAATAGTTGTATTTCAAAACTTTCTTTTTCATATTGGTTCTCCACAACAACCTTTTGAATGGTATCATTAAACATTTGTAAATGACCATAAACTGAAAGATAACCATTAGGATGGGTTATATATAGCGCTTTTCCATAACCAGAAGTTGATACTTTAATTCTAGAAACCCATCCATCATCAATGGCTAATATTGATTTACCTATAATACCTTGGGTTTTAATGTCAATGCCAGTATGAAAATGATTGCCTCTCAGCTCCCCAAAAGTTCCTGATAAATAAATGGGAATATCAACAGGTGGGGTAAAATCGCTTTTGGAAAAGGTATTATCCTGAGAATAGGCATGAGCATAAAATATAAATACTAATATGGTAAGTAAATATTTAAAGTGAGTCATTAGCATTATATGTTTATCAAAACAAAAATAGGTTGTTATAGTTATGTGCCTGTATAGATATTATGTTTTTAACTAACGATAGTTTGTTGAAATGTATTATAACTCTGTATTCTCCAATAATAAAATATAGCTTTGTAATGTGCTTAATACATTTTCAAAACGAAATTACCTAATTTTGCTACCATGAAAACATTATTATTAACAAAAAATCATTGGAGTATAATTTTTATTTTGTCTATAACATTGATGATGACTTTTTTCTCATGTAAAAAGGATAATTCTGGTGATGGTATTTCACCTGAAATATTATTATTGGGAGCTAATCCATTAAATTGGGCAAAAGATATAGCCTATGAAGATCCAGGTGCAATAGCTTATGATGTCACTGAAAATGGCGATACTTTAGACTTAACGGCGTCGATTGTTATTAGTGGTAATGTGGATGTGACCAGTGCAGGTGATTACTCCGTAAGTTACAACGTAACGGATGCAGGTGGGTTGTCGGCTGAAGAAAAAGTTCGTAAAGTAATAGTCGTAATCGGAAAATAGTAAATGCAAAAAATTATTTTTATAGCTAACAAGAATTCTTTGGCTCGGCATAAATTGTCAATCGAAGAACCAATAGCAAGGCTATTAGACACCAACATATTTTCAATAGAAATACAATATACTGAATACCATGGGCATGCCGCTTTGCTTAGTAAATTGGCCATTGATGATGGAGCTAATATTATTGTAGCAGTTGGTGGTGATGGAACTGTTAATGAGGTGGCTGGGCCGATAATAGGAACAGGTGTTACATTTGGAGTAGTACCCATGGGATCGGGAAATGGTCTAGCTAGGCATCTGAATATTTCTAGAAATATTGAAAAATCTTTGACATTAATTTCAGCTCAAAAGACTACACTTATAGATACTTGTTCGGTAAATAATAAAAGGTTTGTTAGTATTGCTGGCGTTGGGTTTGATGCTCATGTAGCAAAATTATTTGCTAAAAGTGCTCGCCGCGGATTCTTGGGATATTCTAGGATAGTCGCAAATGAGTTTTTAAAATATAAATCAAAGAACTATCATCTTAAATTTGATAATGGTGAAGAAATATTTCAGCGAGCACTTTTTATTGCATTTGCAAATTCAAATCAGTTCGGGTATAATACTACCATTGCTCCAGAAGCATCCCTGGTAGATGGGTTGATGGATATTTGTATAGTTGATAAACCCAAAATATACAATCTACCAAGCATAGCTAATCTGTTATTGTTAAGAAAGATAGAGTTGTCTCCTTTTGTGAGAATTATCAAGGCGAAAAAAGTAACAGTAACAAGAAAGAAAAAAAGAGTTGTAAATATTGATGGGGAACCAATCAAATTTGAAAAGAAGCTTGAGGTAAAAATAAACCCTTTATCTTTGAACATAATAATAAATCCGCATGGCAGCAAAGTTTAAGAATTCTAAAATGGTATATTCTACAAATCCTGATTACAATGATTGGGAGGAGGAAAAAGGTGCCATAGAAACTCCAAATCCATCAAAACAAAAGTTATATGTATTCCTAGACAAGAAACAGCGAAAAGGCAAGCAGGTTACAATCGTTGAAGGCTTCGTTGGTATGGATGATGATTTAAAATCTCTGGGAAAGAAATTGAAATCAAAATGTGGTGTTGGTGGAACCGTTAAAAATGGAGAAATTATGCTGCAGGGTGACTTTAAAACTAAAGTCTTCAATATTCTTGTGGATTTAGGGTATAATTGTAAAACAAAAGGATAAATGAATACAAATATGATACGAACAATTTTAACAATAGTGATGGGTTTATTTTTATCTCAAGCCCTAATTTGCCAAGGTTCCTTAGAAGGCAATATAAATGATGATATGCTTAAAAAGATTCAAGAGTCATTTAAAGGTTCTCCAACTGATATTGCTCTGATGAATGCAGTTACACACAATGACATCAAAAAGCTTGCTCAAACTCGTAGTAGTGACCTTGATGTTAACCATTTATTTTCAAATAAGATAGAAGTAGTAGGTATAACTAATCAAAAATCATCAGGACGCTGTTGGTTATACACCGGCCTTAATACCATTAGGCCAATGGTAAGAGAAAAGTATAATTTGAATGATTTTGAATTTTCTCAAACGTATAACTTCTTTTGGGATCAGTTTGAGAAGGCAAATCTCTTTCTAGAAATAGCAAAGGCCACAGCTCATAAGCCAATGGATGACAGAGAGGTTGAGTGGCTATTTAAGAGTCCAATCGGAGATGGAGGTCAATGGACTACATTTGCTGATAATGTTATGAAATATGGACTTGTGCCAACAGATGCCATGCCAGACACATATCAAAGTGAAAATACTAAAATGATGTCCAAATTATTGCGTAGAAAATTACGTGAAGATGGTATAAAAATGAGGACATTAGCTAATTCAAAAATGACTGAAGAGTTGAAAGCAGAAGCTAAATTAGAGATGCTTTCTGAAATATACAGAATTTTAGTTTTATGTCTGGGAGAACCACCTGCTGAATTTGCATGGCAGTTTAAGGATAAAGATGGTAATATTAGTGAGGAAAAAACATATACGCCAGAACAATTTTATAATGACTTGGTGGGGATTGACTTAAGTGAATATATAATGTTCATGAACGATCCAGTTAGAGAGTATAACAGACTATATGAAGTGCAATATGATCGTAACTTGGTTGAAGGAGGTAACTGGAAATACATTAACCTACCCAATATTAAAATAAAGGAATTTGCTAAGAATTCTATCTTAGGGAATGATCCAATGTATTTTTCATGTGATGTTGGTAAACAACTGAACTCTAAAAGTGGAATTTTGGATATGGACAATTATAATTATGATGATCTTTTAGGTGTAAATTTTGAAATGACCAAAAAAGAGAGGATACAAACATTTGAAAGTGGTTCAACTCATGGAATGGCTCTCGTGGGAGTTAACATACAACCCGATGGAACCATAGATAAGTGGTTACTAGAAAATAGCTGGGGTGCTTCCAAGGGTAATAAAGGTTTTCTCACAATGACAGATAAATGGTTTGATGAATATATGTTCAGACTTGTTATACATAAAAGGTTTATCGATGATGGTGTTTTAGATATTCTAAATCAAAAACCAATAAAATTGCCTCCGTGGGACCCAATGTTTGCACCAGAAATGTAAAGCCTTTATTTCCATTGGAATGAACATATTATTTTGAGGCTACCCCCAACATTTTTTAAAATTATAAACACCATAGCACCATGAAATTGACCAATCAATATTGGGATAATAGGTATAAGCAACAACAAACGGGTTGGGATATTGGATATATATCTACTCCTTTAAAAGATTACTTTGATCAGCTAACCAATAAGAGATTAAAAATTTTAATTCCTGGCGCTGGTAAAGGTTGGGAGGCAGAATATTTGTTCAAGAAAGGATTCACTAACACCTTTATGTTAGACTACTCTGAGGAAGCAATAATGGCTCTTAAATACAGGTTTCCAGACTTTCCAGAATCCAACCTAATTTGTGATGATTTCTTTAATCATAAAAACACTTATGATATGATTGTTGAGCAAACTTTCTTCTGTTCATTACATCCATCTCAAAGAGTTGATTATGTTGAAAGTCTAGCTTCAATGTTAAACCCAGGAGGAAAAGTTGTTGGTGTTTTATTTAGTCAACTATTTGACAAAGAGGGGCCACCATTTGGGGGAACAAAAAATGAATATATTAAATTGTTTGAGAGATATTTTGACATTAAAGTAATGGATACTGCATACAACTCAATAATTCCTCGACAGGGGCAAGAATTATTTATCAATCTCATCAAATTGGTTTGATACAAGATAAATTCTTATTATATTAGCACATCACAATTATTTAAATGGTTTATTATGAGCATTGATATTATAAGGACAGTTGGTACAATTCTAAAGAAAGAGAAACTTGCTTCAGTAGTGAATGAAACAAAAAGTAAAGCATTGATTCTAGAGTCATTGGAACCATACCCTGGTTATCATGGAACTACCATACCAGATAAATTGGAACCAGAAGCATTGTTCGTTGTAACAAGAGTTAATTATCATGATGAACAAATAATAAGAGCCACACAAAAAATAAAAAGTAGTTGTAACCTTAATTTTGATGCTGTTCCTGGCACGCTGTTTATTGAGAATAAGCCAGTGAGTATTATTAGATTTAAAAAAGTATCATATAATTTAGCGGGTGAAATAATTAGTCATTTCATTGATGAGGGAGTAGATTTTAAGAAGTCACGTAAAATTTCACCCTATGAAAGCAAAATTTATGTTCGTAAATTTTTCAATCTTAAAAAAGTAAATGATGGAATATATGAAGATCTTGATGTGAAAGAATTTTTCTATTTAAAGGTAGAAGGGTATCCTAAATGGGAAATTTTCGAGGAGTTAACAAAAAAAATTAAATATAATGTTCATGATATGATTTTTGATGCCGCGCAGCTCAGTGTTTATGATGCATCTGGATTAACAGACTTTGTCAGAATTTATGATCAAAATAGATATATTGAAAGACTCCCCAAAATCAGAAAGTACTACCAAGATGCCTACTCTAAAATAAAGTAAACTAAAATATTTTCATCCTATGTTGTTAGAATTAAAGAATTACATTATCAACTTTTTTAAAGGTATGGGCATGTCAGATCATATATCTGGATTGCTGTTTACAATTTTAGGGTATCTAGTCTTAATAATTACTTCATACATTTTGTACAAATTAACGGTAATAATATTAAGAAAGGTAATAAGGCCAATTGCACATAGAACTACCAATCACTTTGATGATTTACTGATGAAGAATAGTTTTTTTCTTCGCATATCCTACCTAGCGCCTATTGTACTTATGTATTTTACGCTTGAAAGTAAATTATTTATTGCAGAACCTGCGGATGTATTTATAGAAGGGATGGTGATCATTTTTCTTTATATAACATTAGCATTGGTTTTTCAAAGTATTTTGTCAACTATAAATGATTACTATAATAGGTTCAACATTGCGAAGGATCACCCAATTTCTGGGATAATACAGGTTCTCAAGATTATTGGGTACATAATTGCTCTTCTAGGCATTGTTGGTTATTTATTTGACAAGGATATAAGTTCTATACTACTAGGTTTGGGTACCTTATCTGCTGTTCTAATGTTGATATTCCGTGACCCTATATTAGGATTTGTTGGTGGACTTCAACTGATTTTTAATAAGATGATTGCCATAGGTGATTGGATTACCATGCCCAAGTATGGTGCTGATGGGACAGTAATGGAGATAAACTTGACCACAGTTAAGGTTCAAAATTTTGATAAAACCATAATCACTCTTCCTACATATAGTCTAATATCAGAATCTTTTCAGAATTGGCGGGGTATGGAAGATTCAGGAGGTAGAAGAATAAAGCGATCCATAAATATTGATATGAATAGTGTGAGGTTTTGTGATGAAAAAATGCTTGAAGCATTTTCCAAGGTGGATGTATTGGCAAGTTATGTCACGAATCGCGAAAAAGAAATTTTAACTTTTAATAAGAATAACAAGGTAGATACATCTGTAACAGTAAATGGAAGAAGGCAGACTAATATTGGAATATTCAGAGAATATTTAAAAGAATACTTGAGAGAAAGATCGGATATCCACGATGATATGACTTTTCTTGTTAGGCACCTGCAACCAACAGAAAAGGGGTTGCCCATTCAATTGTATGTATTCACAACTACTATTGATTGGGGGGAATATGAGGACATACAGGCAGATATTTTTGATCATATTCTTGCGGTGATACCTGAGTTCAATCTCAAAGTATTCCAATATCCAACCAATAATGATATTACAAGCATTATTGAAAATTAATTCGAAAGAATAAATGAAGGGAATAGCGTAAGCCATTTCCTAGATGAAAAGAATGTTGTTAAGGATATCTTTAAATCCTAATTGGAAATTATTCCCTTAAACTCATAACCCATCTCTATTACTTTATTCTCAATCTTTGTTAGATCAAGTTGTTCCCCTTTTATTGATACTGCCTTTGTCTTAATATCAGCATTAACAATTAATACACCATCTAATGAATTTAAACCACCCTCAATTTTAGCTTTACATTTATTACATGTCATACCATCAACACCTATTGAGATATCATTTAAGTAATTCATTTCAGTAGGTTTTAGGCTTTTAGCTTTTCTTTTAAACCACTTATGGGATGACTTTATGAAGCTATAAAAAATAAATAATGAAAGTATCACTGCAGAAGAGATACTTAACCACATGGGCAATATTTCGTGCTGATGATCTCCCATCATTGAGGCCATGGGCATAAACCATTCATATGGAAGAAAGTTATCAATTAATAATCCGAATAATAACGATCCAATTACCAGAGAGGCCATATAGACTATGAGTGCTCTTTTGCCAAGATTTTTACCAATAACGGTAATTGTAGCTGCATTTGTAGCAGGACCTGCCATTAGGAATACTAGTATGGCACCTGGGGACAGACCTTTTAACAGCAATACAGCTGCAATTGGAACTGATGCTGTAGCACAAATATATAAGGGAATGGAAACAACAAGTATTAAAATCATACCAGTTAGACCAGTTATGTTAAATTCTTTAAAGAAATTATCAGGTACAGCAACCGTAATAAAAGATGCAATTAGAAGTCCAATAATTAGCCATTTTGCTAAATCATCAACCATTTCTATGAAAGCATATCTAAATATCTCCACTAGACGAGAGCCTTTATTTTTTTTATCTTTAGTAACTTCAATATGATTTGGGAGCCTTGTTTTATCAAATATATTTGTGAGGATTCCTCCTGCAACGCCTGTAAAAAAAGCTAATATAGGTCTTAGAATTGCCATTGGTAACCCAAGCATAGACCAAGTTACCAACATTGAATCTACTCCAGTTTGAGGTGTTGATATTAGAAATGATACTGACGATCCTTTTGAAGCACCATTTTTATATAAAGATATTCCTGTTGGAAGAACACCACAGGAACATAATGGTAATGGTATACCAAATAAACTTGCATTTACAACCGAAGAAGTGTTGCTTTTACCAAGATATTTTGTCATAATATTAGGAGGTACCACAACCTTCAATATACCAGCGATTAAAAATCCTAAAATAAGATATGGTGCCATATCAACTGACAATGATATCAATGCACTTATGTATTGATTAAGATAATCCAATTGAATCAGTTTTAAACAAATTTACAACTTATATTATTTAAAAGCGAAAAGAAGCCTAATGAATATAATGGCAAGTAAATTTTTGTTATTAAATGATATCTCTCCAGATCAATGATTCAGACATGAAAGAGATTACCTCTTTTAAGTCAATAGGGTTATCGGAGTTTATTGCTAAGGCATCTATATCTGAATAATGACCGCAATATTCACAATGACTATTCCATATATGTTCTACATACCAATCGGGTTCTTTACCCCATCGTAAATCATTACTTTTTCTAACCATAAATATGTTCTTAGCTAAAGAAAGAAATATTTTTATGTCCATTAAAACATTAGTTGGCTCATGATGAAATGCAAAAATTCCTTCAACAATGACAATGTCGAATATTTTGTCATGTTCAACTAAAGTCTTGTGAAACCACTTATAATCAATTGAATCTGGATGTTCCCAATCCACATGATCTTTTACGCTTGGTATTTTATCCTTTGGAAATGTATAATCATCCTGGCATAGAACAGAGACTTTTTTATCCTTAAAATAATCTTTCAACCTACCTGCGAGTTTTGATTTTCCAGAATTACTTATTCCACCGATTCCTATAATCATATTTTATTTCAGCTTTGGATAATTACCTCTTTTAAAAAGATGAGTTAATTTCTTTATTGGTGACATATGATTTACTGGCCCCAAACTTTTATCATCAACATTTTGACCAGGAATAAATTGATATGCTCCCACATCAGGCAATGGTAAACGAGAGTTACCTATTATGTCGTAAGGAACTGTTGACGCTATTGCTAAATCAGCTTTTCCTATTGCAGGAGAAAGTGAATCAACTCGGTAATCATTGTTTTCAATGCTTTCAAATAATGGATTTTCATTATTTAGAACGTTAATATAAATATCCGGATTGGTTATGTTGTGTGTTGTTTTTATCAAACTATTTCTAAAAAAGTATAAAGAATCAGTATCACCTGTCATATCAGTTTCAAATTCATTTTCATTTGACCCATAAATTATGCTATTATCAAAATTGCAGTTTATGGGAATTGGAATCGGATTATCTATGGAATCAAGAAGATAATTGTTTATGAAAACAGAGGGAGTATTTCTGACAGAATATGGCCAATATGCTGCAATTGTACTCTGAGTGAAACTATAGTAACCACCTCCTGTGAGAGCTAAGTTATATGCCCCACAGTTTGAAACTACTGTATTTGTGGCTTCAACACTAAATATTCGAGAAAGTATTCCAATGCCATCCATATTTTCCACGGTTACATTGTTTAATTTTAGTCTATTCTCCGTCACTCTGCTGAATGATTCAACTTGTATGCCAATGAACCCATTTTTGATTTTGGCATTCTCTATTATATGATCAAATCCTTGCCTTCCCTCCATTAACCATATTCGGTCCCATTGTCCTGGTACATCATTATAAAAACCTTCTAGTCTATCACCTTGAAAGTATACCGGCTCTTCAATTGTTCCTAAAACATTAAGAACTCCATCAATATATGCCCAAAGACCCGAATTACTATGAAAGTAAATCTTTGAGCCTTCTTCTATTACCAACTTACCATATGAATCAATAACGGCAAACCCATATATTACATATGGTTTATCCTTTCTCCAATAGACTGTCTCAAGGCTATCTGCAATTATTTTAAATGGAGGTAAACCCTCGATATATGTGTCTGCAATTATATAATTGGCATCCTGCCCCCAGGCCACAAGTTTTATTGTTTGGTTATTTCCATTTGTTATAAACTCTATTTCATCTTCAATCACATAAGGATTATTTATGTTTTGAGGGTCAATGGTTACCCTTGCAAAGATATATAGACTATCACCACCGGCGAGTTCAATGTCTGAAAATATGAATCCAGATTCACCATCCACATTTATTCTATATGCTGATTGATCACCCATACCAACCCTAATACTTGATATTTGTATCTTACTTTTGCTATTGTTGTATACTCTGAGTTGCTTAGTAGCAGATCCTAGGGAGGTGAAAACCGTATCAAAGATTACTGAATCAGCAGAAAAATTCAGCGTAATGGATGGGTTATTATCAATTACATTGTCCTTTCTGCATGAAGAATATAGGATAACCATGGCGCAAATTATGATTAAAAAAATAGCTTTTATTTGAGGAAAGAGATATTTCATAAAAGTATTAAGATTCTTCGGGTGCAAATATATTATTATTAGTTGTTTCTGAGGAACTAATTATCATACGCAAAAGATTTATTTTTATTGTATTTTTATGGCATTCAAAAATTAAACAATTATGATAGGTACACCCATAAGGCGATTTTTAATTATTTTTTTAATGGTAGTGTCAGCATCTTCAGCACACTCTCAGTATCAGAATATAGGAGATGCAAAGCAGTCAGTGAACAAGCCAAATCCATGGTTTCTGGGAGGTATGATTGGAGGTAGTTTCTCGAATTATGGAGGTAGTTTTGAGATATCACCTTTGGTTGGATATAAGGTTACTCAGGATTTTCATGTAGGATCACGAATAACATACATCTACAGTAAATATGATCTGGGAGGTAGTATTGGAAAAAGAAGTTTCAATGATTATGGCGGTAGCTTATTTGCGAGGTATAGATTTCTTAAAATGTTATTTGGCCATGCTGAGTATGAGGTCTTGAGTGTTGAGTATGCCTATGATCCATCAACAAACATGCGACGGACAATAAATAGCTTATTTCTTGGAGGAGGTTTATATCAGCAGGTGGGTGGTCGAGGTTTTGCAACAATTGCAGTACTTTTTAATGTTTTGGAATCTCAGTATTCACCGTATTCAAATCCAGTTATACGAATTGGATTTGGGGTTGGTCTTTAGGTAAAATTGCATGACCAAGAAAGAAAGATATAGACTTGTTATAGATTATTTTAAGGAGCACCAACCTGTTGCCGAAACGGAACTTCAATACCGCTCGCCCTATGAATTACTTGTTGCTGTTATACTGTCAGCTCAGTGCACCGATAAAAGAGTAAATCTAATAACCCCTGATTTTTTCAAGAGCTTTCCAACAGAATATGAGTTGTCAAATGCTAATGTAGAGCACATTTTTGAGCTCATAAAAAGTTGCTCATACCCAAATAATAAAGCCAAACATTTAAGTGGTATGGGTAAGATGTTAGCTAAGGATTTTAATGGAATTGTACCTGATGACATCAATGAGCTACAAAAGCTACCTGGTGTGGGAAGAAAAACTGCAAATGTTATTGCATCGGTTGTCTTTGAAAAACCAGCTATGGCTGTTGATACTCATGTTTTTAGAGTATCCGCTAGAATTGGTCTTGCTACAAATTCAAAAACTCCATTGGATACCGAGATGCAATTAATAAAATATATTCCCCCAGATATTATCCCTTTGGCTCACCATTGGCTTATACTTCACGGAAGATATGTATGCAAGGCAAGAAGACCATTGTGTGACGCTTGTGGTTTGAAGGAATATTGTAAATATTACACCTCAAAATAAAATTCAGAGTCGTTCTGTTGCTAAAACTCTCTTATTACTTAATTATTTCTAATGGCTATCACTAAACGGTAGCCTGTTTAGTATGGAACGTCCGAGGGTTATCTCGTCTGTATATTCTAGGTCATCACCAATTGCAACACCACGGGCAATTGTTGTAATTTTTACGTCAAATTCACTTACTAATTTATATATGTAGTAATTAGTTGTATCTCCTTCTACAGTTGCGGGTAGTGCTAAAATAAGCTCGGTTAAATTCTCAATATTAACCCTTTTAATTAGGTGTGAGATGGTAATGTCATTGGGTCCTATTCCTTCAATGGGGTTTATTATGCCACCTAAAACATGGTATAGACCATTGAATTGTGATGTTTTCTCTATCGCCATTACATCTCTGATATCTTCAACCACGCAAACAAGTGTTTCATCTCGCTTTGAGTTTGAACAAATTCCACAGACATCTGCATCGCTGAGGTTATTGCACTTATTGCAAAATAGAACTTCTTTTCTGAGATTGATAATCGAAACACCTAAGTTTTCCGAATAAGATTTATCTTCCTTTAAAATATGAAGAGCTAATCTTAACGCAGTTTTCTTGCCAATACCGGGCAATCTAGAGAGTTCTGATACTGCTGATTCCAACAGTTTGGATGAATAATCGTTCAAATCAAAAAAAATTAGTTAATTGCAAAGGTAGCATGTTCATAAAATAAATAATTTTATATCGAAATATTTTTTTAACATGAGAAACATAATTATCATTTTAGCAGTCTTAGTTCTTACTCCTTTTTGCTCCATCTCACAGGGAACAAATAAACGGAATGCGAATGGAATGAAAGAAGGTCCATATGTCAGGTCATTTGAGAATGGCAAAAAGAAATATCAAGGTCAGTTCAAAAATGATAAGCCCTATGGTACTTTCACATACTATTTTAATACCGGCCAAACGTCTGCCATTGTGGAATACTCTGATGATGGTATTATTGCCAATACAATAACATATTACAAAAGTGGAAATATTATGGCAGAAGGGGTTTATTTCAATGAAAAGAAGGATGGTAATTGGAAATATTTTCTTGATGAGGATAAAAACCCAATTATTTCATCTGAAACATATATGAATGGGACTTTAGAAGGGGAATGTATAACCTATTATCCTATTAACGGGCAACCTGCGGAGGTGATTAATTATAGTAATGATAAAAAGAATGGAAAGCTAATTAAGTATTTTCAAGATGGTATTTTGATGACAGAAAGTTATTATTTAGATGGTAAACCTCATGGAGCTTTCCTTCATTACCATCCCGATGGTGAACTTCAGATAAGAGGTAAATATCACTACGGTGTGCAGTCTGATAACTGGGATTATTACGATGAAAATGGTAACCGAGTGTCTGAGGATGAATTTTTAAAACAGGATGACGTTTCAGAGATAAAATAACGTTGGCATTTAAGTAATCACGAACTATTATATCTATGTTAATCAATAAACATTTTTAATTCACTAAGTTCAGAGATAATATTACTTGTTACTGTTGCCAATCTTTCATGCGATTGGTGTCCGCTGGATATGAGTAAACAGTCTATTTCTAGGTTGTGTGCTACCTCATAGTCATGAATGGTATCTCCTATCATTATTATATCATCGGTAGAACAGCCAATTTCAGATATTAGTTTCTTACCAACATCAACCTTACTGTGCGCATAATGATCAGAAATACCGGTTATATTCTCAAAGTAATAATCTATTCCAAAATTTGATAGAGACTCGACCAGCATATTATGCTCCATTGCAGACAATACATGCTGTTTTACTCCTTTCTGCTCAAATGTATTTAATATATCATGGCAACCTTTGTGAAGCTTTACGCTGGTAATTCCAGAATAATATTCATTAATAAATTCCTGTGCTGGTTTTTCAAAATCAATTCTTTCAAAGTCAAAACCAATTGCCTTGTAATAATCTTTTACTGGAAACGTAAAGTGTTTCTTGTAGGTATCAATCGATATGTTTTTTAATTGATAATTACCAAGCACTTTGTTCATGCAGGTAACACAATAGTACGTATCATTTAATAGGGTTCCATTCCAATCCCATATAATATGTTTCTTTTTATGCAATAATATAAGTCTTTACTTTGGCAAGCTTATTAAAACAAGTACTTTAAAACCTCGGAACCCAAATAGATCTAATTGTTACCTCTACTTCTTTGCAGTTGGTTTTTTTGCTGGAGCTTTCTTAGCCGCTTTAGGTTTTGCTTCAGCTTTTGCATCTACAACCTTTGGTTTCTTGGCAGTAACTGGTTTTTTAGCTACAGCTTTTTTTACCGGTGCCTTTTTTACTTTTGCTTCAGCAGTTTCTTCAGTTTTTACATCAACCTCTTCAACAACAGGGCTAGCTTTCTTTGTAGCTTTTTTCTTTACAGGAGGAACATACAATGGAGTTCTATTTTTACGTCGTTTTACTCCATATGATCCAATGATTCTCTTTCCTTTCTTTGTTTTTTTATCTCCTTTACCCATGTTGTATTAATTTTTTTATTGAAAATTGAGGCGTAAAATTAGGAAAAAACATTCACTGCACAAAATCAAATAATTGTATCGAAGAAGTGCTTCTCCAATGCATGCCAATTATTCACTGAATTTCTAGCCCAATTGATTAAAATATCTATACGTTCAGATGGATTTAGCTGCCATTTTATTTCACTTTTTCTTAGCCTTTGGGTAAGTGTGTATAGACATAGGGCTGCAGAAACTGAAATATTGTAGCTCTCTGTAAATCCGAACATAGGTATCGTTAATATTTCATCGGAATTTTCTATCGCTATATCGCTAAGGCCGGTTAATTCTGTGCCAAATAACAAAGCAGTTTTCTCATCAATAGGGATATCATCAATGCCATATGATTTTTTATGCGGTGTTGTAGCAACAATCTTATATCCTGATTCTTTCAAGCTGTTAATTACCTCCAAAGTATTATTATCGCTGTTGTTGTACTTCATGATATTCAGCCATTTTGATGATCCCATTGCTACTTCTGGGTTGACATCATAGTCGTTTTTGTTTTCTATGATGTGAACATCTTGAACACCTGTAAGATCGCATGACCTTAGAACAGCACTGGCATTATGAGCTTGATATACATCTTCTATCACAACAGTGAGATGCTTTGTGCGATTTATTATAATATCCTCAAACCTTTTCTTTCGCTCTTCTGATACGAAGGTCATCATGTAGTCGACTAACTTTTCTTTAACCAGAATATCGTACTCCATTGGTTTTTTAATAGTAAAAGTAGACAATTTAGTACACTATAATACCAATGATACTTCCTTCTGATTAATTATAATAGCTGTTTTTATTTGTTTTGATGTTCTGGTCTTAGTAAATCGTTGATGGTCTTGACTGGATTAAATGTTACCAAGGGAGTTTCAACAAAAACTGTTGTCCAATCAGACATTGCACCATTCCATAACCCAGGTAATTCCTGTGCCTTTAAACCGATATTTCCCTGTGATTTTATTGTTATCAGACCGGTGTTGGGGTCTACGTAATCTTTCAGGTTGAATTTATTACCCTCAAAATCTCTAACCCCGCACACAAGGTCAACTGGATTAAAATGAGATGAATTAGCTAAAATATCTTGTTGACTTTTGTCGGAGAGGTTCATTTGTGATGATTCTACAATTTGCAATGACCTACCTTGTGTAATATCATTAACCCAAAAAGGACCTCCACCTGGCTCCCCTTCATTTTTAACCATTCCACATACTCTTATTGGCCTGTTAAGTTTGGTAAATAGGTAATCTATTTTTTCTATTTTATCAAACCCATGATATGCATCAGGGAGGAAAATATTTAAGTCTTTTTGAACGTAATTTTCAATATTAGCAAGTTCCTTTGATGTAGGATTACCATTATCAAGTATTTCAAGGTAATCAAATATATTTTCTTGAATCTTTATGAGAAGACCTCCTATTACTCTCTTGAATTTATAGGTAGTTTCTCGAAGATAATCAGGAACTACATTGTCAATGTTTTTTATGAATATAATTTCAGCATTAAGATCATTTAGGTTTTCTATTAATGCACCATGTCCTCCGGGACGAAAGAGAATTGAGTTATCTTCATTTCGAAAAGGTTTATTATCATTGGTAACTGCTATCGTATCTGTTGATGGTTTTTGTTTGGAAAAGGTTATCTCATAATTTACTCCATAACGTTTTTGATATTTATCTATCTTTTCTGTAATTAGATCATTAAATCTAGACACATGTTCAGGAGATACAGTGAGGTGTATACTTGATTTCTTGTTTTTATTAGTTGAATAGATTGCTGCTTCCACAAGATGTTCTTCAATCGAGGTTCTTGGTCCATCTTGGTAATCATGAAATAACAATAATCCCTTGGGTAAATTTGCATAATCCATTCCCTTCTTTGATAGAAAATAATCAATAATAATTCCCAAGTCAAAGTTAGAAATCAGACTCTCAATTTCTAATCCATCATTGAGCATTTGTTCCTTAAGTTGAGCATAGAATGCAAACTTTTTTATGTTTTTGAAAAAAAATTTAACAGGTATTAGGTCTTCATTTTCGTTGAATATATTAATACACTCCTTGCTGTTTTCAAATGACTGGCGAAATTCATATAGATCTTTGAACATTCTGCTTGCAGCTCCAGAGGCGGGTACAAACTTTATGATTTTATAATTTTCATGTTTTTCCAAAAAATAATCTTCCAATTTTTTGACTTCAGTTTCTGAAAATATAATTAGCCCATTACCTTCAGATACAGGTGCTAATAAATCCATGTATGGGAAACCTTTCTCGAAGTTAGATATTTGCTGATGTGCCATATCTTCTGTAAGGCCTCTTTTATTTATTTGATTTATATCTTTAGTAGTAAACATGTAATAATTTATTTTCGATAAAATTACTCATTTCAATTAATCAATTTGCCACTTAATAACTATTTTATGCTTGTAATCTAATTTTTTCAATGTGAGTTAAAATCAGACATAAAAATAACTATTTTTGCAGCCAATTAAGCCCAGATGGCGGAAATGGTAGACGCGCATGGTTGAGGGCCATGTTCTCGCAAGGGAGTGCAAGTTCGATTCTTGTTCTGGGCACAACTATTCAGTTTTAGATTGATTATTGGGATTTGATACCAAATATTACTCATTACTAAGGCAATTGCAATTTTTATTCCTACAATGATTTCCTTCTTATTTTAACATACAACCACATTTCATAAATTGCTATTTTAGCGTCTATATTTATCAATAAAACAGATGATTATGGATTTGATAGATTGGAATCATTTTGAAAAAATTGAATTAAGGTCTGGTACAATAATTAGTGCCATTGAATTTAAACAGGCTATAAAACCTGCATTTATTATCACTGTTGACTTTGGATCAGAACTAGGTATAAAGAAAACCAGCGCGCAAGTTACAGACTTGTATACTACTTCGGAGCTAGTTGGTAAACAAATTATGGGTGTGGTAAATTTCCCTCCCAAGCAGATAGGTCCATTTATATCAGAGTTTTTATTAACTGGATTAATTCAGGACGATGGCTCTGTTGTGCTGGCAATACCTGACAAGAAAGTAAAAAATGGTCTTAAACTCGCTTAGAATTATTTTTTTAATTTATCCGAGAATACCTTCTCAAATTTCTCAACTTTAGGAGTAATAACAACATTACAATATTGACTATAAGGATTTCTTTCGTAGTAATCTTTGTGATATGATTCTGCAGGATAAAATGTATCCAGCATTTGGATTTCAGTTACGATAGGATCATCCCAGATGCCTGCGTTACTGAGTTTATCAAGATATTTAGTTGCAATTTGTTTTTGCTTGTCATCGCTACAAAAAATAGCAGACCTATATTGTGATCCATAATCTGCACCTTGTCGGTTTAAGGTTGTTGGGTCATGGGTTTGCCAGAAAATCTCAAGTAAATCTTCGTAGCTAACTTTTTCTGGGTTGAATGTTATCTGAGTAACTTCAGCGTGGCCAGTTTCGCCAGATACAACTTCTTTATAGGTTGGGTTTTTGGTTTGGCCTCCCGCAAATCCTGGCTCAACTGTTTTTACACCATCAACTCTTTCAAAAATTGCTTCTGTGCACCAAAAACAACCTGATCCAAATGTAGCTATTTCTGTATTCATAATAATTTTACTATTTGCTTTATTTTGTGAATAGGTAACGATAGACAAAGAAACGAAAAATAATATTTGTAGTAATACTAGGGTTTTAATAATTGATTTCATACTACAAAGATAGCGGTATAAAATGTGCAATCTATGAATTAACAAAGATTTAACCTATTTGATATGATCTAAAGTAGTATAAGTTTCTTACCGTAAATGAGTTCCTCAATCTCTGGTGATGGTCCAAGGTGCTTTTCTCTGAAACCATTCATCTCATCTGTTGTTTTTTCAGAAAGTAAGCCAGCCATTTTTTTCATCGCATTTTCGCCTATGATAATAGGAGGGGTGTTCAAGATCATTTTATTTCCTTTAAACTGCGCTACCAACTGATACTCATTCATGTTTTTTATTTCTTCACCATAGAAGAAACATGTGGATAACCAATTATCTAGATTAAAACTATTCATGTCTATCATAATTGGCTGTGATCCTTTACTTTTCATTACTTCGTTGTGGTAGTTACGCAGACTTTGAAGAGATTCCGGAGACATGGTTTCTTGCATCTTTGTATGGCAGTTTTGACAAATCGCAAATTCATATATTGTGGATGAAAAATTATGACCTTCATAATTTCTCATGGCTTTTTCCACCACGTAAGGTTCTTCATTTTCCAATAAACTTATATGGCAAATATTACAATTCTCAAATGGTTGATCAGTAATATCTGAATAAAAACGTTTTGGAATATCTTGCGAAAACTCTCTATGATTCATTATTGAGAAATTATTTACAAAAATATTAGATTTAATTAAAAGGGCAATTTAATAAGACTTTATATATAATAATTTATTTACTATTTTAATTACTTTTGTTAATCTAAAAACATTTAATAATGAGTATACAAGTAAAAGGAAAGCTAATCCAAAAATTGCAAGCCGAAACCGGTGAAGGTAAAAATGGAAAGTGGGAGAAGCAACAGTTTGTAATCGAAACGGACGAGCAGTTTCCAAAGAAAATATGCATCATGCTATGGGGTGATAAAATATCCATGCTGGAGAAGGTGACAGAAGGTGATAGATTAAATGTTTCCATTAATATTGAGTCTAGGGAGTTTAATTCAAGATGGTATACCGATATTAAGGCATGGCGAATTGAAAAGGAAGCTGATGAAGGTGTCTCAACTCCAATGCCGGAGGCACCACCTGAGGATCTTGGTCTTCCGGATGATGATCTGCCTTTCTAAGTAATGTCAAGAAAATTTATATTTGCCCACCTTGCTATTCTTTTTGCTAACATTATATATGGGCTTAACTATGTTATAGCCAAGGATATAATGCCCGACTACCTTGAGCCAAGAGCAATTATTTTTTTAAGAGTAGCTGGTGCATCTGCGGTTTTTTGGCTTGCAAGTGTTTTTAGTTTTGGAGAAAAGGTTGCCAGAAAAGATTTAATCAGATTAGGTTTAATTTCTTTTCTAGGTGTTGGTCTTAACCAGATTATGTTTTTTGAGGGATTAAATTTAACAACACCAATTAACGCCTCGGTTATAATGGTGGGCATTCCCATTTTAGTTCTTGTATTTTCTCATTTTTTCATCGGAGATAGACTTACTTCTAATAAACTAATAGGGATTTTCATAGGTTTCACAGGGGCAGCCTATTTAATATTTCAGTCTGGCCCCATATCGTTTCAATCAGATACTTTTCTAGGAAATATATTCATATTCATTAATGCTACAGCATACTCACTATACCTTGTTTTAGTTAAACCTTTAATGGCAAAATATCATCCCTTAACAATAATGAAGTGGGTATTTTTATTTGGACTTTTTTATATTACTCCTTTCACATTAAATTTAGCACTTAAATCTGATTATACCGTTATTCCTCTTAATATATGGCTATCCATTGGCTTTGTGATAATATTTACAACTATTTTTGCGTACTTTCTAAACAACTATTCATTGAAAACAATTAGTCCTACCATAAATAGTGCATATATTTTTCTTCAACCAGTCGTTGCATCTGTTGTGGCATTGATTTTCGCAAAAGATCACATTTCCATTGATACAGTTATTTCTGCTGTATTTATATTTATAGGCGTTTATTTTGTTAGTTTTAAAAAAACAAACATAAATTAGCAGATTGGTTCAATGATTTTCAGTTCTATGATAAGAGTAAGTTTATTAAACATTGATATTTAATATTATTAGATATGATACCTGAATTAAGAAAGTTAAAACATACCGGTTCTGGCAACTTTTTTTTACTTGCCGGTCCATGTGTAATAGAAGATACCACAATGGCATTCCCCATTGCAGAGAGACTATGTAAAATATCTGATAAACTAAATATACCATTGGTATTTAAAGCTTCTTTTAAGAAAGCAAATAGAACTAGAGTCGACTCATTTATGGGTATTGGAGATGAGAATGCTCTTAAAATATTGGAAAAGGTAGGTGAACAATTTGATATCCCTGTAGTAACTGATATACACACATCTGATGATGCAAAAAGGGCATCGCAATATGTTGATATACTGCAAATACCTGCTTTTTTATGTAGGCAAACTGATTTGCTCCTATCAGCTGCAAGAACTGGCAGAATTGTTAATATAAAGAAGGGACAATTTCTCTCGGGTGATTCCATGAAGTATGCAGTTGAAAAGGTAAAAGGTGCAGCAAATAATGGTGTTATGCTAACGGAAAGAGGTTCTATGTTTGGGTATGGTGACTTGGTTGTGGATTATAGAAATATTATTGCCATGAAATCCTTTAATGTACCTGTGGTCATGGATGTAACTCATTCCTTGCAGCAACCTAATCAAAAATCAGGTGTAACTGGTGGTCAACCTGAATTGATTGAAACAATTGCCAGGGCTGGCATAGCAGTGGGTGCAGATGGAATTTTTATGGAAACACATCCTAATCCTGGTAAAGCTAAATCAGATGGTGCTAATATGCTTCAACTGGACCTTGTGGAAGACTTGATGACTAGATTGGTGAGCTTACGAAAAGTTATAAATGAATTTGGTGAATAGATTATTCACGAATGATACTAAGAATATTTCCTGTTTCAGAATCAAAATGTAACTGCACATTATTTAGTGGAGCAGTAATTACATTTCCTAGTTGATTTACATTAAACCTACCTGAAAAAAAGATAGCATTATCCGAATTGATTTCAATAGTTGCAGTAACTGGTATCCTATAGAAAATGCCATTACCTCCCTGAAGTGGGCTATCTGGGAGATTTTCGGTTCCTTTTGTCTTAATCTTTATATCAACAGATTTATCATCCTCAAAATCAAAAATTTCTTCTGATGAGGTATTCTTTTCTGGAATATAATATATGGTTCTGCTATCCAGTGTTTTTATGGTTTTCCCAGCAAATAGCTCCAGATACTCAGTCTCCATTTCTCTTAACTGGTTATCCATGTATATTATACTTGTTCCGTAATTAACCTCCTGATAACCGGAAATTAGGTTGTATCTGCTTTCTCTTAATTTTTCAATTTGAAGAGATGCCTCCTTAGCCTTATCAGCAGAAGTCATGTCAACCCATGATGTTTTAAATAAGAATCTATCAATTACTACAGTATCTATGTTTATTGTTCGAATTATGGTATCTGTTTTCTTCCTTTTGTTGTATTGAGAGTAATATGGAAAAGATTTATCTTCATCAGAATAGATGTAACTTATATTAGTCTCATCAATTATAACCGATTTGGATTGTGTATCATTGGAATTATACGATGATAGTCCTCCTATATCTGTGAGAGTGAATTCATTGGATTTGGCATCCTTATCTCTTTCAGCTACAAATTGAACAAAAAATATTTGATTTGGATCTGCTTCATAAAAATTACTTACATCCGCGCTTAAAAGGTTGTATTCTGATTTATTTGAAGAAATAAAGTCAATTAAACCTAGATATTCCGTAGCGTATTCCGAAAGAGGACCCTTTATTGATTCAACTTTTTCAAATACAAGATCTATTTTAAGCACCGTTTGCGGCAATGAATAATAGAATCCATTAGCAGTATTGGGTATATTAGTGCCATCAGCTTTGCTTGATAAAACTTGAGCATAAACGCCGGATACACATAAAATAAAGCTAGCTACCAATAGGCAGGACAAAATAATTTGTTTTTTCATACTTCCAATTTGATAATCAAATTCACTCCGAAGATACATTAATTATTCCTAAATTATTATTTGATAAATAATAATTCACGATACTTTGGCAATGGCCACATCTCATCATCTACCAATATTTCAAGCTTGTCGGCATGGTATCTTATGGTATCAAAGTAGTCTTTAATAATATCTTTGTATGCCATTGCTTTTTCCAAATCGTCATCCAATTTGTTTGCTTTCCTTCTGGCTTCTGTCATTTGTTCCACAGACTCTTTTATTTCAGAAATGTGATTTGATATATCCTTGATAGTATTAAGCTGATTTTTGGACAATTTCACAAACGATTTAGCATCAAGCACTTCCTTCAGACCTTTTATGTTCTCTATTAGTCTATTTTGATACTTTATAGCTGTTGGAAGAATATGATTTGTGGCTAAGTCACCCATCGTTCTGGATTCTATTTGAATCTTTTTGGTATACTTCTCTAGTTTTATTGAATAACGAGCTTCCAGTTCGGTTCTTGTCATTACATTATGTTTTTCAAAAAGGTTTATGCTTTTTTCAGAAACAAATGCTCCAAGAGCCTCTGGTGTTGTTCTTTTGTTGGAAAGACCTCTGCGAGCTGCTTCTTCTTCCCATTCCTTTGAATATGAGTTACCTTCAAATCGTATGCTTTTGGATTCAATAATATATCTCTTTGCAACATCGAACATAGCATCTTTTTTCTTAAGACCTTTTTCTATTAGAGTGTCAACATCAACTTTAAATTTACTAAGCTGATCTGCCATTATTGTATTTAATACAAACATTGGTTTTGCGGTATTTGCAGCTGAACCAACCGCCCTAAACTCAAACTTATTTCCTGTAAATGCAAATGGGGATGTTCGATTTCTATCAGTATTATCAAATAATATCTCAGGTATTTTAGGAATGTCAATTGTAATATCATTTTCTGCTGTTGTATCCAGATTGCCTGCTGATGGCATATTTTCTATTTTTTCTAGAGTTGCGGTTATTTGATCACCAACAAAGACAGATATTATTGCAGGTGGTGCCTCATTGGCACCTAAACGTAAGTCATTACCAGCTGATGCAATACTTGCTCTCATAAGCTCTTCATTATCATGAACTGCTTTAAGTATGTTCGCTAAAATTGTAATAAATCGAAAGTTCTCTTGAGGGTTTTTACCAGGAGATAATAAATTAACACCTGTATCTGTTGAAATAGACCAGTTGTTATGCTTCCCAGATCCGTTAACTGCATCATATGGTTTTTCATGCAAGAGAACATTAAAGTGATGTTTTCTTGCAACCACATCCATTAAATGCATTAATAATTGATTGTGATCAACGGCTATATTTGTTTCTTCAAATACGGGGGCACATTCGAACTGACTGGGTGCAACTTCGTTATGACGAGTTTTTAAGGGGATTCCTAATTTATGGGATTCAATCTCTAAATCTTGCATAAATGCAAGTACACGATTGTGGATTGTACCGAAATAATGATCACTAAGTTGCTGATCCTTAGCGCTTGAATGTCCAAATACAGTTTTTCCTGTTAACACAAGATCAGGGCGTGCCAAATATAATGCTGTATCAACAAGAAAATATTCCTGTTCCCAGCCAAGATTTGGATATGCTTTCTCTATGTCCTTATCGAACATTTTGCATACATCTACAGCAGCTATATCAAGTGCTTGCATTGATTTTAGTAGAGGGGTTTTATAATCCAATGACTCTCCAGTGTAACTCACAAAAATTGTTGGGATACATAATGTGTTTTGAATTATAAATGCTGGAGATGTAGGATCCCATGCAGTATAACCTCTTGCTTCAAAAGTACTTCTAATTCCTCCGTTTGGAAAACTGGAGGCATCTGGTTCTTGCTGGATTAGAGCATTACCCTTAAATTCTTCAATTGCTTTACCTTTTTCAATTGGACTAATGAAGGCATCATGCTTTTCAGCTGTGCTACCTGTAAGTGGGTGAAACCAGTGAGTATAATGGGTAACTCCCTTATTCATTGCCCATGCTTTCATTGCAGAAGCAATTGGATCGGTTATATTTCTATCAATCCTAACTCCCTTATCCATGGCTCGCACTAAACCTTTATAAGACTCTCCAGTTAGGTATTCTTTCATTACCGAACGATTAAATGTCATGGCCCCATAATAATCTGATGCCTTATCAGTTGGGTAGTTTATGTCTAATGGTTGTCTGTCAAGCGTCTTTTTTAAAGCTTCAAATCTGAAAATTGCCATGATATAAATTTATTTAGTGAATTGTTTTCTTGTTATATATAGTCCTGTAAATGTTAATAACCCATTTATTAATAATAATTCAAAACCTATTTGATAGCCATTTAATAATAATTCGCTATATCTGCTTAGTAAGTATGAAACAACCGGAGCCAATATTGCAATTACTGGTATTAATTTGCCATTTGCTTTGTAATTTGTGAATAATCCAAAAGAATAAAGTCCAAGAAGTGGCCCATATGTATATCCTGCAAATGTAAAAAGCTGGGCAATGATTGCTTGATTATTAATTAATTTGAACAAAATAATGACAAAAATAATTAATATGGACATTCCAATATGTATTAAATATCTGTTTTTCTTCAAAAGTTTTCCATTGTTTGGATATTTCTTATCCAGTTCAAGGATATCTAATGTAAATGATGTTGTAAGTGACGTTAATGCACTATCTGCGCTTGAATAAGCAGCTGATATTAATCCAATAATAAAAATTATACCAGCAACTGGACCCAGGTAATTGAATGCAATTAACGGAAATGCATGATCCGTAGATTCTGGCATTTGAATACCATTTTTTGCAGCAAAAAGAAATAATATAGCACCAAGAAAAAGGAAAATAAGATTAACTGGTACAAGTACAAGACTTAGAGTGGTCATATTTTTCTTTGCATCATTAATATTTCTACAACTTAGGTTTTTCTGCATCATATCCTGATCAAGGCCAGTCATAACAATGGTAATAAATATTCCACTAAAAAATAGTTTGATGAAATTTTGTTTGGAATTAACATCAGTAATAATCATCTCAGATAAACTGCTATCTCTAACCAAGCTAGTGAGTTCAACGATTGAGGTATCCATATTTTGAGCAATCATAAAAATAGTTAAAACCACAGCTGTCAGCATAAATGTAGTCTGCATTGCGTCTGTCCATATTATTGTTTTTATACCACCCCTTATGGTGTATATTTGAATAATAACCATAAATAGAATGGCAGTTGACCAGAAAGGAACACCAAAATGATCAAATACAAATACCTGTAGTACAGATATAACAAGGAACATCCTAAATGAGGCTCCAATTATTCGAGATAGTAAAAAGTAAGCAGATCCTGTTTTGTATGCTGATTTGCCAAATCGTATGTCGAGATATGTGTAAATTGATGTTAGGTTAAGTTTATAATAAATGGGGAGTAGTACTGTTGTGATTAGTGCGTAACCAAATACATATCCTAAAACGATTATAAAGTATGAAAACCCAGTTGTGCTTACCCAGCCAGGTATGGAAATAAATGTTACGCCAGATAGGCTTGCGCCTATCATCCCATAAGCAACAACAAACCATGGTGATTTATGGTTTCCAATGAAGAAACTTTGATTGTCGGCTTTTCTAGATGATAACCATGAAATAATCAATATAACGATTGTATATACAATGAAAGTTCCAAATATCAGTTCAGGACTCATTTTATACATAGCTCTATTTTTATTTTTACATCTTGAAGACAAGATGCTGACAAATCAGCCATGGCAAGTGCTTTCTTATCCAATGAACTATCTGTTATGAAAACGGTCTTCATTCCAGAGTTTTTCCCAAACTCCAAATCAGACCTTGAATCGCCAACCATTAGACTTTTTTTGAAATCAATGTCATCAAAATAAGATTTAGCCAAGGCTGCCATTTTCACTGATGGCTTTCTGCAGTTGTCTTCAAGCTCTTCCAGGTCAGTGCAGTAATAGATTGCATCAATGTGCCCACCATTTTTTATTACTTCGCTTTCCATGTAGTCATGAACGGAAATTAGCTGATTCTCTGTCATAATTCCCTTTCCAACACCCTGTTGATTCGTAACCACTATAATACGACCAAAGATACTAGTGAAATATTTTATACTTTCTAGGGCACCTGGGACAAAATCAAATTCGGATTTTGAAGTTACATAGCCTCCAAATATTCTTTTGTTAATAACTCCATCGCGATCTAGGAAGAGAGTCCATGTTTCATTTATATTTTCAAGGAAGCTATTATTCATCTCAAAAAATATATTTATTAACTAGTCTTGTGGGAACAAAGTATTTTCAATTTCTTCACAAATCACATGTCCAATTAATATGTGAGTTTCTTGTATTCTGGCGGTATTGCTTGAAGGCACTTTTATGCAATAATCAACAATACCGTCCACAATGCCTTTTTTAGAACCTGTTAGCGCTACCGTAACCATACCTTGTTTTCTACCCTCTTCAAGAGCTTTTACAATATTTTTGGAATTACCGGAAGTACTTATGCCTATTAACACATCACCTCGTTTCCCAGCTGCTTTTACCATCCTGCTAAAAGTAACATCATACGAATAATCATTGGCCACAGCAGTAATATAGGAGCTGTTCACATGAAGAGCCTCTGCAAAAAGTGGATCCCTGTCATAGTTAAATCTACCAGAAAGTTCAGCAGCTATATGCTGAGCATCACTAGCGCTCCCTCCGTTGCCACAAAGTAAAACCTTTCCATCGTTATTAAATGTAGCAATGCATTTAGATGCAACCTCCTCAATTAGCCTAAGGTTTTGTGTGTCTTGAAGAAACTGTTTTTTGGTTTCTATGGAGTCTTCAATTGATTTTTTAATACTCATTTTAAAAGTGGAATTGTATTAGTTAGTTACAAAAATATTGTTTTTTAATTCAATGGATTACTTTTTTCAAAAGTCTTGTTGAATATAGCGGTAATTTCGGTAAAAAAATCAAATATAATTTACGGATATGCAAAGGTTTGCAATGCAAAAAAATTATTAACGATCATCAATATCCGAAATCATATTTTCTCTGTATTCCTTTAATAAGTTAGCCCTGGATACAATACCTATGTATCTTTTATCATCCAAGATTATCATATTGTAATTATTGGTTTTTTTGAACTTGTTCAATATATCCCGAGCATCTGTCCTAACATCAGCTTTTTCATCGGATTGAGGAATGTATAGATAATTTGATATTGGGTCATTATACTTTGACCGGTCGAACATATCTTTTCTTACGTTATCAAGTATAATTACACCTACAAAGTTGTCATTAGAATCATTTACAATAAATAAATTCCGCGGTGATTGTTTTATTAGTTCAATCAAATTGCCAAAATTACTTGTTGATTCGAGTTTAAGTAGATCGTTTTCCAGTAACTTGGTTATATCTATTTGTTTTACAACAGTCATATCTTTATACTGATACATATCTCCCTGTTCTACTAGTTTTTGGGTAAATATGGAGTGTTTGTTAAACTTTTTGGCGATGAGGTATGCAATTGAAGTTGAAAGCATCAATGGAACAATTAGTTCATATCCATTACTCATTTCTGCTATTAAAAATATTGCAGTAAGAGGAGCCATCAGAACAGCACCCAAGACTGATGCCATACCAATCAGGGTAAAGCTACTTTCATGTAGGTTGAAGCGTGCATTCAACTCATTTAAACCTCTTGATAATGCAAAGCCTGTAAAGCCTCCCATTACTGCTGCAGGTGCAAAGATACCACCTATGCCACCAGCTTCTGTCGTAAGTGTTGTGGCTATAACTTTGAAAAATATCAGAAGTATTACAAAACCTAATAGAACAAATGCAACACTAGACCCATCCACAAAAGTATAATCCAATAAATCAATGGCTTCCCCATTAATTATTTGCCTAATGGAGTCATATCCCTCCGAATATAGTGGAGGGAAGAAGTAAACTAGTATTCCTAATGCACCACCACCTATTAGGGCCTTACTCCATAATGTTTTCAAATTACTGAAAAGTTGAATTATTTTAAAATGCATGAAATGAAAGTAAACAGCAACAAATCCTGTAATTACACCTAAGATTAAAAAGTAGGGGATATCTTGAATTATGAAATCTTGAGTTATTGTAAAGTGAACTAAGTATTGCTCTGATGTTAGCAGTTTTGTTGTAACTGCCCCAGTTACAGATGCCATTAGTATTGGTATAATTGAAGCCGCAGATAAATCTAGCATTAAAACTTCAAAAGCAAATATAACAGCAGCAATTGGCGTTGTAAAAATGGAAGCCATAGCTCCAGCAGCTCCACACCCTATTAATAGTGTTTTATGCTTGTAGCTCAATTTTAGTGTTTGGCCTATGGAAGACCCAATGGATGCTCCTGTAGAAATAATTGGAGACTCCAAACCAGCTGAGCCTCCAAAACCTCCTGTTAATGCACCACCAATTAAAGATGAGAAGGTTTTATGATTTCGCATACTTCCATCCAATTTTGATATTGCATATAGTATTCTGGGAACACCATGATCCACATTATCTCTAATTATATACTTTAGAAATAATATGGTTAGTATGATACCAATGATGGGAAATATAATTAATGGAAGTATGGTGTCAGAGTCGGAGTAAAAGCTAAATAGAGTTTCGCCAATTGTGATTACAGTAAACTTTAGAAGAGCCGCTGCCAAGCCTGCAAGAAACCCAATGATGATACTTAGTATCAATACAAATGAGCGATCATTGAGATGATGGACACGCCAACTCAAAAAGTCTTTGAATATTTTTTGTCTATTCATCTAATTTTTTTCAATAACACAAATCTAAAAAGAAAACATTTCAAACAATAATTGCCTTTTTAATCCATTTGACCAATAGATTTTAATTTTAGATTCTGTGTTTATTATTTACTATCTCAATATTTCGTTGGCATAATTAGCCCAACTCATATCTTTAGATGTGGCAGCAACATTTTTACGATCTATTGGACTTTCAATTGATTTATTCATTGCTTCCACCATTGAGTCAATATCGTTAGCCTCTGCCATATAACCATTGTAGCCATTGATTACTGTTTCAGGGAAATGNCCAACATTGGTAGCTAGCATGGGCATATTAAAATTATATCCAATGGATTCAACTCCTGAAGGTGTGGCANTAAGGTAGAANAGCATAATGTTGTCGCTTACTTGAAANTATTTAGGAACCTCTTCATTTGGAACAAATTCATTATTNAAGAAAACTAGGTTATCTAGTTTGTAATCTTTGATTAGAGCGAGCGGGTTATAATCTTGTTCATTATCTTGATTTTTAAGGAATAATTTTTTTGCTAAACCAAATGTGGCATTTTTGATTCTGGTAGATAATTTCTTATTATCAAGAGTATTCCAAAATGACTCTCCACATATGATTAATGAGACGTCATCCCTTTTATTAGATATCACGTTAAATGCTTCAATTACATTGTGAAGCCCCTTATATTTGCGTATAAATCCAAAAAATAGAAACACATTTTCTTTCAGACCCATCTCCTTTTTTGTTTTAACCTTATCAAAGTTGGAATTGGGCTTGAACATATCGTATACCGGATGGTATAACTTTAAGACTTTAATTCGATCCCCACTTATTGAATCTCCTTTTTTAATTATTTCAAACTTTTTTCTTGGAAATAATTGTTTTAGCTCTTCGGCAGTTTTAAATGCATGAACTATATATGAGTCAGCATTCTTAATACCCAATTTAGTTAAACTATTGTCTAATGCACTGCCTTCCTTTTGAATGACAAAATGCAGATCGAAAAAAACCTCAATATCTGCATCATGCTTTAGCTTTTTAGCAATAAAACCAAGAGGAATCCCCTGGATCGCAATTGCCCATTGAACTATTACCTTATCTGGCTTTAAACTTTTAATTAGCTTAACTGTTGCTTTCCAACTCAGAGGATTATTATAATTGGTGATGTAGTGAACATTAATATTTGTTCCTTCCAATTGGTCTACTTTACTCTTTCTATCTATAAAATCTCTTGGAATTATTGCTGGATATTGCTGTGTCCATGAAACTATATGAACTTCAGTATTATCAATTTTGTCAAATGCTTTTGCCAAAGAGGTATTATAATTGGCAATACCACCCTTGAACATTGGGCCTGGTCCGAAACAAACAATCTTTTTTTTACTTTTCATTGTTTTGCATCATGATTAAAATAATCCCAAATATGGTACTGTATTCACTAAAGGACTATTCATTTACTTGGAGCCAATTTTGTTTAAATCCTTTTTCGTGCTGCATCGTACACCCTTTTCATTCCTTCTTCCAATGAAATTTTAGCCTTCCAACCAAATTTTTCTTCCACCAAAGACATATTACAATACCTAGAGTGCACACCCACTGGTTTATCAAGTAATGGCTTTATTGTTGGCTTATATCCAGCAAAAGAAGTAAACACGTCAATTAGATCTAAGAATGAAGTTAACTTACCCGAACCTATATTATATGCAGACCCATCACTAACATTATCCATTAATATTTGGATGAAGTCTATTATGTCATCGATATGCACAAAGTCACGACCTTGTTTTCCCGAACCCCATACCTCAAATGGATTCTCTTTTAGAGCTGCTCTTCTTGCGATTGCAGGAACTGGATAATCAGTTTCCTGATCCTCACCATAACCTGAGAATGGGCGAATACATACAATGGAAATTCCATAATGTTTTGCAGCTATCTGAGCCAAAAACTCTCCTGTTAATTTAGTCCAGCCATAGGTCATATCAGGAGTTCCAAGATTTTTCTTAAAGTCTATATCACCCTCACTTAGTGCGATGGCTCCTTCTGTGGTTTGAAGACTGGTTGGATATGCAGCACTTGAGCTTGGATATAATACACGGCTTGGTTTATGTCTGGTTATCCAATAGAAAAACTCCGAGTCAATACTTAAATCTAAAGCAACCATTAATGGATCACCATCTATTTTTAACCTTCCACCAACAATGGCAGCAAAGTGAAATACATCGCTAAAATTATTAAACTCAATACCATATTTCTCTTGTATGTATCGCGGCTTTTGACGCATGTAAAACAAGAGGTCTCTAAAATCACCCTTCCAGAAAAAGAGTCTTTTATCTTCACCTATGATTTCAAGGTCATTATTCATCTCGGAAGTGAAACCTCCCTCTAACCATTCCTTTGGATGTCTTCCTATGCTGAGGTCGTCAACCATAAATACTCCGTCTGAAGTTGTGCTAAGAAGTCTTTTAACAACATTTCTACCAACAAATCCACAACCTCCGGAAACCAAGTGTATTTTCATTTATTTAATGTTTTTTAGATTACTATGACAACAAAATATAATTTTAGTTGCCTTGAATAACTGTGATAATATTTTTAGGAAATAATGATTTAACTTTCTTCTTTTATATTTATGCGTTCTTTGATTTGATATTTACTTTTGTTCCCTGAAGTTCTGGATATCATCTCGGCAAGAAAACCAGTTAGGAAAAGCATTACACCCAATATCATTGTAAGTAGCCCAAAATAAAATAAAGGACGCTCTGTCATTTTATACCCATCCATGAAAAATTTAGAGTAAGCAAGATATGAGGCAGTTAAAAAACCAAATAGGAAAAGGACACTCCCCATGGAGCCAAAAAAGTGCATCGGCCTTTGAGAGAATCTGGAAACAAAGTTGATTGAAATCAAATCGAGGTAGCCCTTAACAAATCTATCCAACCCAAACTTTGTTACACCATACTTGCGCTTTTGATGTACCACAACCTTCTCATCTATTTTAGAAAAACCAGCTGCCTTTGCAATTATGGGGATATAGCGATGCATTTCGCCATAAACTTCAATGTTTTTAACAACTTCATTCTTATATGCCTTAAGCCCACAATTCATGTCGTGTAGATTTGACCTGAAAAGCTTTCTTGAGGCCCAGTTAAATATTTTTGAAGGAATATTTTTTGCAATTGTGGAGTCGTACCTTTTCTTTTTCCAACCCGAAACAATATCTAGGTCGTTTTCTATTAACATATTATACAAGCCAGGTATTTCATCAGGGTTATCCTGAAGATCTGCATCCATAGTTATTACAACCTTTCCGTTTGCTATTGCAAACCCTTCGTTCAAGGCAGCAGATTTTCCATAATTTCTTCTAAACCTTAGTGCTTTTACTGATGCATAATTTACAGATAAGCCTTTTACAATATTCCAAGATCCATCAGTTGAGCCATCATCTATATATATAATCTCAAATGAAAAATGATTGGACTCCATAACTTTATAAATCCAATCATTTAGCTCAGTGAGTGACTCTTCTTCGTTGTAGAATGGGACTACTACTGATATGTCCATATTATGCTATTTTAGCTACGCAACATTCTTATTTTCACGCTTGGCAAAGATAGCAATAATTAATGAAAGAATTGTTGACACCACAAGGTTTCCAACAAATCCCCAAACTCCCATCATTGCTGGTGAAGTGAATTTTTCTGTCATGGTTAAAGCCTGGTCAATTTGTTCATCAGTCATGTTAGGATTATTTTCTAACATTTCTGTTTCAGCTTGCATAAGAATTTCTTCTGTTAAACCTATGTCAATATATTGGGCATATACATAAGCAAAAATACCGGCAATTAATGATGCTATTAAGCCAGTATAAAAACCTGCACTAAATGCTCCTTTGTAATCCAAGAAACCATCCATGTATTTATCACGATAGGATATCATAGACCAGAACAACCCAGCAGCAACTATTATGTACGATATATATCTGAAAGGAGATTCTAAGTCGATGTCAAGTAGGAACAACAATAAAGAGAAAATTATAAGAGTTATTCCAAGGTAAAAGCCTGATAGTGATGCAGGACCAAATGCGGATTTTTTTTCCATAGTAGTAAAGTTTTATTTGCTATTAAATTCAATGATTAATCTGTTTCTTATTTGCAAATATACACAATGAGTTTAATAAGCATTCGAGGGTAACTGTTTTCGAATGAAGAAGGAAGATATAACTGCAAAGACAATTACAAAAACCATATAGTACAAAAAGTAGAACAAGGATGATATGAAGGGATCGTAAATAAATTCGATGAATTCAAGTCTGTTATTGATAAATTCCTGATTATCTATCCCGTAGTAGTTTAATATACTGTCTTTAGTGTTGCTAACTAATTGGGTTATATCAGTGATATTGATAAGCTTTAGATAGATATATCTGACAAATGCTATTGTTACCGATGCTACTAAACCAATCAACAAATAATTTATTAGGGATCCCCAATAATTAATAATTCCATTGTAAGAATCTTCTCTAATTTTAATTGTTGCCAAGTAAACTCCACTTAAAAAAAATATAAATATGAGAAAATTAAGAAGTTTATAATGATTTAGATCAAGTATGTGAAATAAAGCATCAAATAAACCAGTACCCAAACCAACAATAAATCCAAATAAACTTATTGAAAGTATTGACCTGTTTACCATCGTTTGAAAATGATTAATTTAAATGTAAAACTAAATATTTTTTTCAATTTTATATTTCGTGTTATAACAATACTTATTTTTGCCGCGGGTAAGTCTCATACGACCAGCTCCCGCTGAATTCCCCCAGGACCGGAAGGTAGCAAGGGTAGGCGGTTGTAGCGGTGCGATATGAGTAGCTTACCCTTTTTTTGTTTTATTATATTACCTCAAGCCTGTACAATAAGGATTATATTTCTAACAAATATCCAAGGCAATACTAGGCTTTAATATGACCTAAACTTTTTCTAATTTAGCAGCCTTCCAAAATCCACATTGAATATGCTTCTGAAAATATATAACGATTCTCCATCCAATCGAAATATTGAGATAGTGGTTGATATATTCAATAAGGGGGGAGTAGTAATATTTCCAACAGATACCATTTATGGCATAGGATGCGGTATTAGGCAAATAAAAGCTGTAAATAGGATTGCAATGATAAAAGGATTGAAAAAAGACCACACTAATTTTTCAATGATAATTAATAACATGAGTATGCTTTCAGGTTTTACCAAACCAATTCCGAATCATATTTTTAGATTAATTAGAAAAAATTTACCTGGCCCATTTACTTTCATTTTAGATGCAAGCAGCAGCGTTCCAAAGATATTCCAAAGTAAAAAGAAAACAATCGGTATAAGGATGCCAAATAACAAAATTATTAGTGCCATAATTGATGAGTTAAATACTCCAATATTAACTACTTCCATTAAAGATGACGATGAGGTAGTGGAATACACAACGGACCCTGAATTAATATATGATAAATACATGAAAATGGTTGATATTGTTATAGATGGAGGTTATGGTGATAATGAAGCTTCAACTATTGTGGATTGCACATCTGGAGTGCCTGAGATACTTAGGCAGGGAAAGGGAATATTGGAGGAGTAAAAAAAGTAAAAAAAAGTTTGGTAGATAAAAAAAAATACTACTTTTGCACACCCAAAATGATGAAAACGTTGATTCGTTAGCTCAGCTGGTAGAGCATCTGCCTTTTAAGCAGAGGGTCCCGAGTTCGAACCTCGGACGAATCACAAAAAAGCCCGTTTCAAACAAACGGGCTTTTTTTATTTATTCTAAAATAATATACCTTCCTAATTTACATAACTTTATGTGCTATTTTATCATAAGGTCATCATATTTATTAAATTTGAACCTTCAAATTAAACATGAACAAAATGAATAAATTTTCTCTTCTAGTTATCTTAATAATCTTTGCAGTGCAATTGGAAACCAATGCACAACAGGATCTTCAAATCATCGATAAGCCCAATATTAACATGGATGGTAATTTGATGACACCAGAGGCTCTATGGTCTTTTGGTAGACTTAGTGACCCACAGGTTAGTCCTGATGGAAAAACTGTTATATATGGCGTATCATATTATTCCATCGACCAAAACAAAGGAAATAGGGATTTATACTCCATTGGATTAAATGCTGAAAGTTCAAAAAGACTCACAAAAACAGAAAAAAGTGAATTCAATGCTATTTGGCGTCCCGATGGTAAAAAAATAGGTTTCTTGACCTCGGAAAGTGGATCTGTGCAATTATGGGAGATGAACCCGGATGGAGGCGGAAGAGAAAGAGTATCCGATATAGAGGGTGGAATAACAGGTTTCAAATATTCGCCAGATCAAACCATGGTTCTGTATACAAAGGAAGTTGAACTTGAGAATAAATTCAAAAACCTTTATGAAGGATTACCGCTTGCAAGTGGAAGACTTATGGATGATCTGATGTACAGGCACTGGGATCATTGGGTTGATACTTATAGTCATGTATTTTATTGTGAATATGAAGATGGTAAACTTATTAGTCATAAGGATATAATGGAGGGGGAACCTTGGAGTGCACCTCTGAGTCCTTTTGGCGGTGTTGAACAAATCCAATGGTCTATGGATGGAAAAACAATTGCCTATACATGTAAGAAACTTGTTGGAAAGGACGCAACAATATCAACGAATTCTGAAATTTATTTCTACGAAATAAACAACGGCATCACAACAAATATGACAGAAGGAATTATGGGTTTTGATGTTGCACCTTCTTTTTCACCTGATGGTAAATGGATGGCTTGGGAAAGTATGGAAAGAGATGGATATGAATCTGATCAGTCTAGGTTATATCTACTCAATTTGCAAAGTGGAGAGAAAATATATGCAACTGAAGACTTTGATCAGAATGTTAGAAGTTTATCATGGACAGAAAATAGTGAGTCAATATATTTTACGAGTGATTGGCATGGTGCTTTTCAGATTTATAGATATGATCTAAATGATGGAAAAACAAAGCAAATAACCGAAGGCTTGCATGATTTCCGCTCAGTTTCAGTTGCTGGAGATAATCTGGTTGCCACAAAGCAGACAATGTCAAAGCCAACCGAATTATATTTAGTTAATCCAAAGGATGGTTACACTCAGCAGATGACATTTACCAACAAGGATCTTTTGGGTCAGATAAAAATGGGTAAAACCGAAGAAAGATGGATCAAAACACATGATGGTGAGGATATGCAGGTTTTCGTAATCTATCCCCCTAATTTTGATAAGAATAAGAAATACCCAACGCTATTGTATTGTAAAGGAGGACCTCAAGGACCATTAAGTCAGAGCTTTCATTATAGATGGAATTATCAGATTATGGCTGCCAATGGTTATATCATAGTAGCGCCTGCACGCAGAGGAGTCAGTGGTTTTGGTCAGGCATGGCAGGAGCAAATAAGTGGTGATTACCATGGAAAAAGTATGCAGGACTATCTTACTGCGATTGATGAATTATCCAAGGAGCCATTTATTGATGAAGACAGATTGGGAGCGGTTGGTGCGAGTGCAGGTGGATATGCTGTTTTTTATCTAGCGGGAAATCATGATAAGAGGTTTAAAGCATTTATTGCTCATGATGGTATCTTCAACGAGGAAGCTCAATATTTAGAAACCGAAGAAATGTGGTTTGAAAATTGGGATAAGGGTGGGCCATTTTGGGAAGAAGATAATGAAATTGCCCAAGAAGCTTATGCCCATTCTCCTCACAAGTATGTTCAGAATTGGGATACTCCAATATTAGTGATCCATGGTGAGCTTGATTATCGCGTTGTTGTAACTCAGGGTATGACAGCTTTTAATGCTGCAATACTCCGCGATGTTCCGGCTGAATATTTGTATTTCCCGGATGAAAATCATTGGGTGTTAAAACCCCAAAATGGGATTCTATGGCAACGTACTTTTTTCAATTGGTTAGATAAATGGTTAAAATAATCAAAAGCAAAAAATATATAAGTTATAGTGCTAAAAGCTGTACTTTTGCGCCATAGAAACTTAATAAAAATTCAAAAAATATATTAATGAAAATAACTGTTGTTGGTACTGGGTACGTTGGTTTAGTTACCGGAGCATGTTTTGCAGAAGTTGGAATAGATGTAACCTGCGTTGATATAGATCAAAATAAGATAGATAATCTAAATAAGGGCATACTACCAATATGGGAGCCGGGTCTGGAAGAAGTAGTGGAACGAAATGTTGCCAAAGAAAGGCTTAAGTTTACAACAAAGCTATCCGAAAGCCTTGACGATGTTAGTGTAGTTTTTGGTGCTGTGGGAACACCTCCCGATGAGGATGGTAGTGCTGATCTTAAGTATGTGATTCAGGTTGCCAAAGAAGTTGGCACTCACATGAAGGATTACCTTCTAATGGTTACAAAAAGTACTGTGCCAGTTGGTACTGCTGAATTGGTAAGAAAAGCAATGAAAGAAGCTCTGGATTCCAGAGGTGCAAATATTCCATTTGATGTTGTATCAAATCCCGAATTTTTGAAGGAGGGTGCTGCTGTTGATGACTTTTTAAAACCAGATAGAATTGTTGTAGGCGTTGACTCAAAGAGGGCAGAGGATATGATGTCAAAGTTATATAAGCCATTTACCATGAATGGACATCCGGTAATATTTATGGATATTGTATCATCAGAGATGACCAAGTACACAGCAAATTCAATGCTTGCTACTAAAATTAGCTTTATGAATGATATTGCTAACCTTTGCGAAATTGTTGGTGCAGATGTAAATATGGTTAGAAAAGGAATTGGATCCGATAGACGTATTGGAAAATATTTCATATATCCAGGAACAGGGTATGGTGGTTCATGTTTTCCAAAGGACGTAAAAGCTTTGATTAAAACATCCGATGATCTTGGATATAGTATGGAGGTACTCAAATCAGTTGAGAACGTTAATGAACGCCAGAAATCAATATTGTTTGAAAAAGCAATGAAATATTACAATGGGAATTTGGAAGGAAAAACATTTGCTCTTTGGGGATTGTCTTTTAAACCTCAGACTGACGATATGAGAGAAGCTCCATCTTTAGTTATTATTGAGAAGCTACTAGATGCTGGAGCCAATGTAAAGGTATATGATCCTGTTGCCATGGAGGAGGCTAAACATAAACTTGGTGATAGGATAGAATATCATGATGATATGTATGAAGCTCTTATTGATTGTGATGGATTAATTTTAGTGACCGAATGGCCGGAGTTTAAATTTCCTAACTTGAGTATTATGAAAAACCTTCTTGCAAAACCTGTAATCTTTGATGGTAGAAATATATATGATGTAGCTGAGTTAAAAGAAAACGGATTTGAATATACTGGTATTGGAGTTGAAATGAAGTAATTTAAAAACTAAAGGGGGTCTTCCTTTTTAATCCTGATAATTATGAAAAGAATATTAGTTACCGGAGGAGCTGGGTTTGTTGGTTCACATCTATGTGAGCGTCTTTTACATGATGGTCATGAGGTAATCTCATTGGATAATTACTTCACAGGAACTAAGGCTAACATAGAGCATTTAATGGATAACCCATACTTTGAGATTATCCGGCACGATGTTACCATGCCATTTTTTATTGAAGTTGATGAAATATATAATTTGGCATGTCCAGCATCACCAATTCATTACCAGTATAACCCCATAAAAACTGTAAAAACCTCAGTAATGGGGGCCATCAATATGCTTGGACTAGCAAAGCGGATTAAGTCTAAAATACTACAAGCATCTACCAGTGAGGTATATGGTGACCCAGAAGTTCATCCACAAACGGAAGATTATTGGGGACATGTAAACCCCATAGGAATAAGGTCGTGTTATGACGAGGGTAAGCGAGTTGCAGAGACCCTATTCATGAATTATCATCATCAAAATGATGTTAGAATAAAAATCATCAGAATATTTAATACCTATGGTCCTAGGATGGATCAGAATGATGGGAGAGTAGTTTCTAATTTCATAGTTCAGGCACTCAAGGAAAAAGACATTACAATATATGGAAAAGGAGATCAAACGCGTAGTTTCCAATATGTGGACGATCTTGTAAGCGGGATGTTAAAAACAATGGAAACAGGTGATGATTTCATAGGCCCTGTAAACATTGGTAACCCCATTGAGTTCACAATCCTTGAGCTCGCGGAAAAGATAATAGATATTACCGGTAGTAAGTCAAAAATTGTTTATGAACCATTACCACTGGACGATCCCATGCAAAGACAACCTGATATCTCTCTGGCTAAGAAAAATCTAGATTGGGAGCCATCGGTAAAATTAGAAGATGGTTTGGTAAAAACAATTCATTATTTCGATGAGCTACTAAAAAGTGAAAGTAAATAGTTGTATGATGAAGAATATTTTGATCACTGGTAGTAATGGTCAATTGGGATCTGAGATTAGAGAAATATCAGACCGATATGAAAATTACAATTTTGTATTTACCGATGTTGAAGAATTAGACCTAACCATATCCGAAGACATTGTCTCGTTTTTTGCCGATAATAAGATTGATGCTTGCATTAACTGTGCAGCTTATACAGCTGTTGATAAGGCTGAAGATGAGGTTGAATTAGTAATGCTAGTAAATAGTACAGCTGTTGAAAACCTATCGAAGGTATGTAAGAATAATGGCACATTATTATTTCACATCTCCACCGATTATGTATTTAACGGCAAACATTTTATGCCATATGTAGAAACTGATACTGTTTCACCAGATTCCCAATACGGATTATCAAAACTCAAAGGGGAGGAAGCTGTGATGCTAAACTGCGACAAGGCAATCATTGTTCGTACTTCTTGGTTATATTCTTCCCATGGCAATAATTTTGTTAAAACATTAATCAAACTTGGTAATGAGAGAGATCAGTTAAGTGTTGTTAGTGATCAAGTTGGAACTCCTACTTATGCTGCTGATCTTGCAGAAGCTATTATGGTTATGATTGCAAGTTTTGATGAAACAAAGCCAAAGGAAATATATCACTTTAGTAATGAAGGAGCCATCAGCTGGTATGACTTTGGAAAAGCAATAATGAAATTGTCAAATATAGAGTGTGCAATAAACCCCATTGATTCAAAGGATTATCCATCAAAGGCAAACCGCCCTTTTTACAGTGTTTTAAGTAAATCAAAAATAAAGAAACACTATGGTGTTAATGTCCCATATTGGGAGGACAGTCTCCGTAGGATGATCATTAAATCCAAATAAATTATTTTAAGTAAATGAATTTCAAGATTGATAATAGTATAGAGCTAAAAGCCAAGAAATGGCTTGAAGGCAATTACGATGAAAGCACCAAAGAGACCATTAGGAAGATGATGGAAGATAATCCATCTGAATTAACAGAATCTTTTTATCGTAATCTAGAATTTGGCACGGGAGGTTTAAGAGGTATAATGGGTGTTGGCACAAACCGAATGAATATATATACTGTTGGAGCTGCTACCCAGGGCATGGCTAACTATTTAAAGGATACATTTAGTGAACAAGATATAATAAAGGTTGCAATAGCTTACGACTCCAGAAATAATAGTAAACTTTTTGCCAAAACAGCCGCAGATGTATTTTCTGCCAATGGTATTAAAGTTTATTTATTTGATGATTTAAGGCCGACACCAGAACTTTCATTTGCAATACGACATTTTAATTGTCAGGGAGGAGTTGTAATCACAGCATCACATAATCCAAAGGAATATAATGGATATAAGGCATACTGGGACGATGGAGGACAAATAAT
>PANC01000011.1 GCA_002708315.1 Lentimicrobiaceae bacterium | reverse complement strand
AAAAGGGTAAATTTTTAGTCAATACTAATTGTACTTTTGGTTATAGGATATAAGACAATTTAAAATCCCGTTACCCCTACTCATAAAAGCTTTTTTATTGAAAAAAAAAATGAATTCTTTAATGAGAAAATACCTTCTTATCACGCAAAAAAAAAACTACCATTTTAATCGCTTAATAAGTAGCACGTTATATAGCTAATTAAAAAATATTATTGATGAATAATTGTAATCTAAAAGATAAAAAAATCTGAAGAGTTTTATACTTTTTAATAATTACTTATCTCTAATTATGAAATAAAATGAATTAACAGATGAGTTTGATTTGATATTACCAAAATATAATCCCGAAGGAAGTAATTCCACTTGAATGGAAATAACTCCATTTTGATTATTGTTATATCCGAGTTTATTTGTCATCTCAACTCCATTATAACTAAATATTCTAATTGAATAATCCTCATCAGCTTTTAAGAAACTAATAACCTTAATACTATTTGATGCAGGATTTGGATATACATCCAAACTACCTGTTAATTGATATTTAATCGAATTGGGAACAACTCCTATATTTTTATCAGCTATCTCAATTTTAATACCTGAAATATTTGGGTTATCTGGAGAAGTTGTTATTACAGTTGAGGGTATAGGGTAATATCCGGCTTTTTCTGCATCGATGATATATTTTCCAAAGGGTAAATCATTGAAATAAAAATTGCCAAATTCATTAGTTAGTGTATAATCCATTAGCTTTGAATATGTTTGATCAAATAAAAAGACTGTGATGTTGGATAATCCACCAATGCAGTATTCCAAGTTACTACCTAACAACCATGGTTGACAATACAACTCACCATTTACATTTGATTTTTCTGGCATCACCATGTTTCCAGATATAGTTGCCTCACCTTCAGGCAAGACGTAGTCAACAGCAGAGAGAAATATATCTAAATCATATACATTCGCATCTACGTTTATTATATGAGCTTGATCCCAGTGTCTTTTGTGGGCATAGTATCCAGGAACAAGATTATCAATATTATTAGTGTCTGGCAATGCATAAACATAATAACCTCCTCTCATTACTTTGGGAAACCTAAAATTACCGTCATCTTGTGATGTTTCAATTAAAAATGCTCGGGTGCTAATATTATCTTTTCTATATGCAACTATTGTTCCATCATATGCAGTATTGCTGGAAGTCCATAACCTACCTTCAATGGAAAAATGTGGCTCAATGGCAACTAACATTGAGTCGGAAGTCGACCCGCATTCCGAAGTTACAATTAATTCTATCACAAAATTTCCCGTTTCAGTATCAATAGGTCCAGGGGTATATGTGGGATTAATTATTGTATCATTATCAAATACTCCATCTCCGGAGGTTAACCAGAGCAATGACTGAAAGTTATATGCATGTGCAAACTCAATAAGGATGCTGGTATCTGCAACAATTATTGTATCATTTCCAGCAAATGCAATGGGTTCATTAATCATTCTTAACATAAAGCTATCTGAAATTGTATCTGTAACAGTTATAACATTTAATGTAATTAGAGCACCTCCGGCATTAATATCCTCCTCACCTGGAATATAAATTGGAAATATGTACTCATAACTGTCAAAGATGCCATCACCATTTGTCGTCCAAAAAAGAGATTCATAATCAAAAGGTATTGATCCCCTATCAAAATGTATGGAGTTCACATACTTGCACACAAGAGTATCGTCACCCGCAAATGGATATAACCTTGCAAAGGCATAAGGACTTTCATTGCCATTAAGTTGAGATGAACTAGTATGGTTGGTTGTATCCTGCGATGTAACTGCGATTATATCATATATGGATATATCTCCAGAAACGCTTACCAAAGTATCTTTTCCTATGTTTTCATCTGATGTAAATTTGTAATCCTTATAGTTTCCATAATACAAATAGTAATTGTTTAAGTCCGTCTCGGGGTTTGGCATCCATGAAACTCTAACAACGTTGTCAACCAATTGCTTAATTACATTGTAAGGAGGAGATATTGGATTACGATTGTTAATGCTATCTAGATAGGGTTTAAATACAATATCTCCAACATCTGGATTATCATTTCGATCATAAATCAATTTACTAATTTTAGATTCAATGTCTGTTCCCCAGTAGTTACCTGGAATAGATATATTATCCGGAGTGTTATTTATCACTATGTAATTTTCCCCTGAGTTATTAACCAAATTATTAGTTTCAATATTTATACCGGATGTTTCCTTGATGGAAATAGTTTCCTGAATATTTTCCGAGAATGTATTGTTTAAAATATTATTTCCCAATGAACCACCACCTATTGCAAGTGCCCATCTATTTTCATAAAAGCTATTATTTACTATCCCGCAGTATTTTCCTTTTTCAGCAGTAAATATGGCCGTATTATTATTCCAAAATATATTGTTTGAAACTATTATGGAATCATGTGCTAGAAATAACCCATATCCGACATCACCGCCATTATTAATTATTACATTCTTAGTTATACTATTTCCATAATTAATAGTATTTCCACCATTATCAATCCATATTCCATTATTTCCCTGGGAAATTATATTGTCATTCAGCTGATTATTTACATACTTGCCATTCTGTTCTATGAAAATGTTTATGTTATGGTTTTCATTTTTGAGAAATGAATTACTAACTAAATTATTTGCCGTAAGACCCCCATCGCTGGTGTGAATTTCAACTCCATTATAATTGTTCTTTATGGCACAATTTACAATGTAGCAGAAACTACTATTTATAATATTTATTCCAGCATTCTGACTTCCACTTATAAAAGTATTTTCTACCTGAACATTTATTGAATTTTCAAGAGTAATAGCTGTTTCTGCATTAAACACCTTCAAGTAATGTAATATGCTAGGGTTTTCGTAATCAGAGTTTTTTATCTGTAGGCCATTCCATTTCCATATTTGATTTGGTTCAGTATAGTTTGATAGAAAGTAAATAGAATCTGACTGATTACCAATTGCATAAAAGGAACCATTATCTACTATAATATTTCTGCCAAAGTTAATTTTGATAACGGTACCAGGACTTATTGTTAAAGACCTATTCTTTGGAATTATTAGATCCTGTACTACAATATATGTTGTATCCTTGTAGAAGATTCTGTCATTCTCAATTACTCCTCCAACATTAACTATCTGTGCTTGAGAATTTATTGACATGGTGAATAGGCTTGCTAAAATAAAATAGGAAACTAAGCTGTTTAATAGCTTAATGATTTTTAACCCTATTGATATATTTATTGGCATCTGTTTTGAATAAAAATGACTCCTAGAAATAGTATGTGAGGCCAAGTTTTAAACCTAACCCATTTATTTTTGTTGATCGAGGGTAATCCTTGACAATATCATCCATGTAATTGAAGTAGTAGATCTCTCCATTAAAGTCAAGTTCCTCCATAAATTTATATTTTAATCCGATGCCTCCCAATAACGAAATAGATTGCTGATTGAATTTTAAGTCTGCAAAGTCAACTCCCTCTGACTGGTCTGGATATGGAATAGCAGTGCCCTCTCTATAAATCAATACACCATATTGACCACCGGCTCGAATGTAGTATCTTACTTTATCATTTTTAATAAAATCATATGTAACTGAAAAAGTGAACTCTAATAGGCCAATTCTGTTATTTATGTTATAATTATAATCGTTAATGCTTATAGGTTTCCATGTTGAATCAGTAACGTAGTAATATGCAGTATCACCCATATTAACAGTGTAATATTCATCTATGGTATCTTTTGAATAAAATCCCCCTTCTTGATTGGAGTACATATGATTAAATTTTTCATCATAGTTTGTTAACTTCATACCACCTTTTATCATCCAGGACCCATAAATTTTAGATATCTCAGCTCCCAAGGAATAGCTTCTCACAGTATATTGCCTATCATTACGCACAAGGGAAAAATTTGAAATTATAGGCGCAATGAAAATATCTGCTGCCCATCCGCTTTCTCTTTTTGGCAGCTGGTTAGAATAATCCGTAGACATTTCCTTGTTTTTTACATTTTGAGTTGTATCCTTGAACTGTTTTTCTATAAATATGGAATCCGTTATGAGAATCGTGTCCCTTTTGATTTCTATTAATGTATCCGTTATAAAAATAGTATCATAAATCAATTTGGGTATATACTTTGTAACTGTAATGGTTGGTTCAGATTTTATATCTTCTTTTTTCTGAGTTTCTTTGGTTTGATTTGCTTTTCTAAAAATTACCACTTGATTACCAATCATTTTAAAACCATATTCTGTACCAATTAAGATTTCGTCTAGAATTATTAATGGGTTCTTTTCATAAGCAGAATAGGTAATTGGTTTTGAAAAAATTGCCTCATCTGAATTATAGGAAAAATTAATGTTTGTTTGATCAGAAATGGTAATTAAAACCATTGATAACTTTACATCACTAACATTAATATCAATGGTTTCATCATCAATAGACTGTGCATATATTGGTTGTAGATTTACCAAAAATATTGCTGATGATTGAACTAAAATAAATAACAGCCACATTAATCCAGATCTTGGATTAATACTTTCATTATTATCATCTTTGATTAAATGGGTTTTCATCAGTTAGTATGAAAGCTTATAATTTCTCAGAATGCTAAATTACAAAAAAAAATATCTGAATATATTTCGTGCTAACTTTAGACGATTCAATCACTGAGAGGAACGAAAGAGGGGGATAAGGGTTATTTTTTAATTGTTACATTGTTTCCATCAACAACATAATCAAAACCATATATAACTTTCAGGGACTGCAAAATACTTTCAGATGTTTCGTTTTGATAACGAGCTGTGAGATGAAAGTTCTCAAGGCTGAACTTGCTCTTAACATCTATTTGAAATGTATTTTCAATTGTACTGATTACATCTTCAAGCGGAGCATTAACGAAGTTAAGTGTGCCTGTTTTCCAAGCTAGGTAATTATTACTTGAAAAATTGAATTTTGAGATACTACCATCAACTTTATTGTAAACACCTTTTTCACCTGGCAATAAGATCACCTGATCAAGAATGTTGTTACTTTCCTTGTCAACGGAGTAGAATAGTACCTTTCCTGTTTCAAGGAAAATTGTTATCTCATCTGAGTCGGGGTTATTAGTAAGGTTAAATGATGTGCCCAAGACTTTAACTCTAACATTTCCTGACTCTATTAGAAATGGATGATTAGGATCATGTGCAATGTCGAAATATGCTTCTCCGGTAAATTCAACCCTTCTAATATCTGACGAAAAGTGATTGGGGTATATTATTTCAGACCCTACATTAAGGAAAGATTTTGATCCATCGGGCAAGATGTATGAACTACCTGTGGAAAATGATGATTCTGTTATAATAACATCATTAACTTTATTTGGAGTCGGAATAACAACCCATAGAGAAATGACAAGGGCTATAAAAGCAGCAATGCCTGATGAAACAATAAAAAATGTCTCAACTGTGGATCTTTTGGAAACTTTGACATCTCCTCCAAAATTTAATCTAGATTTGAGATCATCCCACCTGGCATCCAAGTCAACACTTTCGATAGAGTTGTTTGATGCTGATACCTCCCAAATTTGCTTGAACTCATTAAATAGAGTCCTGTTGTCATTAGATAAGTTAATCCATGCCTCAACATCTCTTACCTCATTTTCAGTAGAATTTCCTGAAAGATAAGAAACTAAAAGTTTTATGTCAAGTTCTTTGTACATTGCTAAATCCTAGTAGATATCCTTTAATATAAGACAGTTGACATTCATTTTACCCCTATTCCTTAACTATGTCGAAATTAAAATTTTGCTAAGTCATATAAATAGTTAGACAGAATAGTGGTCCAATAATGTTACTAACAACAAATCATGTAGTTACACAATGATTAATAAGCCTTAAAACAAATTTTTTAATAACAGGCATGCTAGAACCAAGGCTGGCATGTGATCTTTAAGAACAATCCTTAAATATTTTAATGCCTGGGTCATTTGATTCTCAACTGTTTTTACTGATATTGACAAATGTTTGGCAATACTTTTGTACTTCATTCCTTCAAACCTACTTAGCTCAAATATTTCTCGTCTTTTTTCAGGAAGTTCTAAAATTGCCGTCATTATTATATGATGTATTTCAGCGTTTTCCAAGTTTTTGTGTGGATCATGAAACGTAGTATTAATATCTGGATCCCTGGACAAAACATATTTGTCTAAAATTTTACGTCTATTAAGATGATTTAAGGAGCTATTTTGCACAGCTCTGTGCAGATAGGACTTTAGAGAGGTTGTTATTTGAATCTCAGAATGCTTTTCCCATAGTTTTACAAAAACTCCCTGAACTATCTCTTCTGCCTCATCCATATTCTCAACATACTTTATACAAAAATAAAGAAGGGGAGTGTAATTGGTACGATATAATTCCTCAAAAACGGATTTATTACCATTTCGCAATTCAGAAATAATGTCTTTGGATCTTATGCTCATTTCTAAAAATATACCTGCTTATACTTGGGTTTGAAAAATTGGTTCTATTCTGAAGTTAGAAAAACAAAAGTAATTAATAATTAACTTAATCCAAATGTATTGACATTAAAATTTGGCTATTAAACTATCAACCTATTAGTTAGAGATAATTATAATATAGGTTGATATAATTTTCTAGCTTTGCGGGCCAATTGAGAAATTTAAATGCAAAATAGAAATACTCTTATTTCTTGGATAATTCTTATCGCACTGGCAATCGTGTGGGGTAGCTCATTTATATTGATAAAAAAGTCACTTCTTTATTTTACAGCATCGGAAGTTGGGTTATTAAGAATTACAATCACTTTTTTGTTTCTACTTCCCATTGCGCTTAAGAATATTTCCAAAGTAAATAAGAAACATAAATACTATCTAGTAATTGCTGGTGTTATAGGTAGTTTTATCCCTTCATTCATGTTTGCCATTGCACAAACAGAAATAAATAGTTCACTAACAGGTATTCTAAACTCTCTAACACCATTGTTCACATTATTGTTGGGATTATTTTTTTTTAAATTAAAAGTAAACCGGTACAATATGCTGGGAATAGTTCTTGGATTAATAGGTGCCTTAGGGCTAATATATGCCAGTGCTGGTGGTAAGGGGTTCATAATTAATATTAAATATTCATCCCTAATAATGATTGCTACAATATGTTATGCTTTTAACGTGAACTTTATAAAATCATATTTGAAAGAGGTTGACTCATTAACAATCACTTCATTGACATTCTTTTATGTGGGCCTACCAACATTACTTTATGTATTGATATTTTCTGATATACCAACCAAAATTATTAATGAAGATAAAGTTTTAATTGGAATGGGATACGTAAGTACTCTTGCTATCCTAGGAACTGGAATTGCGCTTATAGCCTTCAATAAACTAATAAAAATAAGTAGTCCTATATTTGCATCCTCTGTTACCTATATGATACCGGTAATAGCAATTATTTGGGGGATAATTGATAACGAAATATTTAAACTCATCTATATCTTTTGGTTCTTAATATTGATATTAGGAGTTTTGTTGGTCAATTTAAAGACTGTTAACCTCCAAAAAATGACAATGGGAGAAAAAGCAATTGGGAAAAAATAAAAATTAGCACTATTTGTTTGTTAGTTAGTTTTTTTTTATATTTTTGCACCTCCAAAATTTCTTAGGAAATTAAACTAAAGAACATAAATCATGTATGTAGTTGTTGATATAGCCGGACAGCAATTTAAAGTTGAACAAGGGCAAGAAGTTTTTGTTAACAAACTTGAAGGTAAAGAAGGTGATAAAGTTAAATTCGACAAAGTTTTGTTAGTTGACGATAAAGGTGCTGTAAAAGTTGGAACTCCATTGGTAGAAGGAGCTGGCGTTGATGCACAGATTGTTTCTCATCTAAAAGGTGATAAAGTTGTCGTATTTAAAAAGAAAAGAAGAAAAGGCTATCAAAAATCAAACGGTTTCCGTGCGGATTTAAGCAAAGTTTTAATCAAAAAAATTACTGTTTAACCTGTCTGCTTCAGCAGGCCTTAAATAATCAAAAAATGGCACATAAAAAAGGAATGGGTAGCTCCCATAACGGACGCGAATCAGAAAGTAAAAGATTAGGTGTTAAGATCTATGGCGGACAAGGTGCAATTGCCGGTAATATTCTCATTCGTCAAAGAGGCACTGTTCATAATGCTGGATTAAATGTTGGAATGGGGAAAGATCATACCCTTTTTGCACTATGCGATGGAATCGTTGAATTCAGAAAAAGAAGAGATAATAAATCATACGTAAGTGTGGTTCCAATGACTGAGGAAAGCAAGTAGTTATACTTTCATCTAATTCGATAATCTTAAAAAATATTTAAGCCCGGCTTGTTTCCACTTGCCGGGTTTTTTTATTTTAATAATAAATACATAAATATAATTTGGAGTAACTTTGTGCAAAATTTTTAGAAATGCTAGAACTTAATTTTATTCACGATAATAAAGCCGAGATAATTGATAGGCTTGCCATTAAAAATTTTGATGCCTCTAATATAATTGAAGAGATAATTGAGCTTGATATTAAAAGAAAGGCAACACAAACAGAACTTGACAAGGCTCTGGCAGAAACTAACAAATTAGCAAAAGAAATTGGAATTCTATATAAAACTGGTCAAAGAGAAAAAGCAGAAGAAATAAAGAATAGATCCGGAGAACTAAAGTTGGCAGCAAAAGATTTGGAGCAAGCACTTTCTAACAATATTATTTTATTAAATGAAAAACTTGTTGAACTGCCAAATATACCCCATGAAACTGTTCCAGCTGGAAAATCTGATTCCGATAATGAATTAGTTTATGAAGAGGGTAATATTCCAAGCTTACCCAACAATGCCAAACCACATTGGGAGTTGGCTTCAGAATATGATATAATAGATTTTGATCTTGGCAGCAAAGTTACTGGAGCAGGATTCCCCTTTTATAAGGGAAAAGGAGCAAGACTGCAAAGAGCCTTGATAAACTTCTTTCTTGATGAAGCTATTGAAAAAGGTTACATTGAATATCAGCCTCCTCTATTAATAAATTCCGATTCTGCATATGGAACTGGCCAACTTCCTGACAAAGAAGGACAAATGTATCATATAAACGAAGATGGCCTATACCTTATTCCGACTGCTGAAGTTCCAATAACTAATATTTACAGAAATGTAATTCTTAAATCCGAAGATTTCCCAATAAAAAATGTAGCTTACTCAAATTGCTTTAGGCGAGAAGCTGGTTCCTATGGTAAAGACGTTAGAGGTTTGAACAGATTGCATCAATTTGATAAAGTTGAAATTGTTCAAATTCAATCACCAGAAAAATCATACGAAACCCTAGAGGAAATGAAAGATCAAATAGCAGATCTTTTGATAAAACTTGAGCTGCCTTTCAGAATAGTAAGGCTATGTGGAGGAGACCTTAGCTTTACATCTGCATTAACATATGATTTTGAAGTATATTCGGCAGCACAAAAAAGATGGCTTGAAGTTAGTTCTGTATCAAACTTTGAAAGCTTTCAATCCAACCGTATGAAACTTAGATTCAAAGATAAAGATGGTAAATCTCAATTTGCACATACATTAAATGGAAGTGCTTTAGCACTTCCAAGAATTGTAGCTGCACTTTTAGAAAATAACCAAACAAATGAAGGAATTCGTATTCCACAGGCTCTGCAAGGATATACGAAGTTTGATATAATAAGCTGATTATGCGTTTTTTATTTCATATTATTGTCATTGGGTTGATAATGATATCATATTCATGCAACAATCCTAATTCGGAAATTCTGATCGAAATAAATCGACAAATAAATAGGTTGAAAATAGAAAGATTAGAATATGCCAATGTTGACAGTTTGAAAATTGCAACCATTAGAAAAACAATAAAATCAAATTATTACAAGATTGGTGACCTTGCCAAAGATTCAATAAAATCTATAGCCATGCCTTACAGTCATCTTGATAAATCTTTTAAGCAAATTATCAGAATGGATAAAATTATCCGTATGGATTATAGAAAGACAATTAGCCAGTTACATGATCTTTATATAGATGCAGAAAGGAATATTATTGATGGACGTGGCTTAAAGAATTATTTTGATGAGGAAAAAAGAATAACCGAATCAATAATTCAAAGAATGCAATTTAATAGCCAGCGATTAGAATCAGAAATTACTAAATTTGATTCATTGAATACAATCATAGTTAACCATTTAAATAATTGATGCGTTTTTTAATCTGCACATTAGTATTTTTCATTTTTACGACTGCAATTTGTCCTGATATTGCAATGTCACAGAACAATCAAAATATAAATCCGGTATTACAAAAAAAGCAACAACAGAATAAGCCCAACTCAAAGGGCCAGCTTGCGATGAAATATTATCGTGAGAAAGAATATCAAAAGGCTTTAGAGCTCTATGAGCAGCTATACACAGCAAATCCCTCAAATTACTATTATAACTATCTTTTTAATTGCTATAATGTGCTAAAGGAATATAAAAAAGCAGACAGATTGGTTAGGCAACATCGTAAAAGAAATCCAACCAATTCTAAGTACTTAATAGATGAGGCTTACATCGCTGATCTTAGTGGAAATGGTAAAAAGTCAAAAAAAATATTAAATAAACTGATTGATAACCTCCCCTCACAAAGAAATCAAATAATGCAGATAACCAGCAGCCTTCAGGCAAAAGGATATGCAAATATTGCTGTTGAGGTATATAAAAAGGCATCTTCGGAGTCTGGAAGTAATTATTCCTATGGTTTTGAGATTGGTGATGCATATATGTATAGCGGCAACTATAGCCTTATGATTAACAGTTACCTTAATCACCTTATTTTAGTTCCAACAGACATGCAACGAGTGAAAAGCAAGCTCAGAATGGTAATGCAAATGGACATAAATAGTAACCTAACAGGCATCCTTAAGAGTAAACTTTTAGAATACTCTCAGAATAATCCTGACAATTTACAACTTGCTGATATGCTTCTATGGTTTTCAATGCAAACCAAAGATTTTGACATGGCATTTCGCCAGGCAAGATCGATAGATATGAGGTTTGACAATGCAGAAAAAAATATGATGGAGCTTGCCTATATTGCATACTCAAATTATAATTATGAGGTTGCAGCAAATGCTTATGGTTATGTCAAGAATAAAAAGGTGAATGGCCAATATACAACTGATGCCTGGGTAGGTTATTACCTTGCAGTTTGTATGTCTGCTGATGAGAATCAAGATACCGATATGTCGACTTATGAAGATCTGGAAGAGCAAGGAATTGAGGCTGTGAATGAATTGGGAATTAATAATATAACATCTGATTTGATAGTGCAATTATCAGAAATAACCGCCTTTAAACTTTCGAAATATAAAGAAGCCATAGAGATGCTTGAAATAGCTTTGATGAATCCTTCTTTAAAAAGTAAAAAACAGGCTGAATTAAAAATTGTGCTTGCCGACATACTATTAGCAGATGATAAAATATGGGACGCTACATTACTTTATTCACAGGTAGAGTCGGAAATGAAAAATGAACCAATAGGACATGAAGCTAAACTAAAAAATGCCAAGGTCTTTTATTATGCTGGAGAGTTTGACTGGGCAGCAACAAGACTTGATGTGCTTAAGTCAGCAACATCAAAATTAATTTCAAATGATGCAATAGACCTATCGCTTTTTATCAGTGAGATGAGGGATGAAGACACACTTGGTTTTACACTTAGAAAGTTTGCAGGAGCTGACTTATATGTGTATCAAGGAAAATTAGATTCTGCTTTATTTCTGCTAAACAAGATAGAGAATAATCCATCTGCTTATATAAGTAAAGAATATGCATTATTTAAAAAAGCACAAATATTAGTAAAGCTTGGCAATGTAAAAGAAGCAGACTCTGTGTATAATCTGCTGATATCATTGTACCCCACGAGTTTTAAAACTGACAATGCTTTGTATGAAAGAGCTGAGCTACTTAGAACCACAAACAATTTGGAAGAGGCTAAAAAGCTATATTTGATTATCATGACAGATTATCCCGAAAGTATTTTTGCAGCCAAGGCTAGGAAAATATATAGAATTAATGAAGAAAATGAACAATTAGGTGATAAAAATTATATTTTAAATTCTGACTATTAAGACTTAGTATGGTCAAACCGAAAAAACATCTTGGTCAACATTTCCTCAAGGATCAGAACATTGCACAAAAAATTGTAGAATGTCTTAATGCTAATTTCGAAAATGTAGTTGAAGTAGGACCTGGTACAGGTATTTTAACCGAGCCACTTTTAAATAGAATACCTAAATTAAAATTATTAAGCTTAGTAGAAATTGATTCGGAGTCGGTTGAATATTTGAAAGACAATTTCAATGACCCGAGATTGCATATATATGAGGATAATTTCCTAAAAATGAATATTCGAAACGTAACAACAGAAGAATTCTCCCTCATCGGAAATTTTCCATATAATATTAGCAGTCAGATACTTTTTAAAGTAATTGAAAACAGGACTCAAATTTCTCAGGTGGTGGGAATGATTCAAAAAGAAGTTGCCGAGCGTATTGCATCTCCACACGGATCTAAAGCATATGGAATTCTTAGTGTACTCCTTCAGAACTGGTTTAACATTGAATATTGCTTCACAGTAAATGAAAATGTATTTTATCCACCGCCAAAGGTGAAATCAGCGGTGGTTAGGTTAACAAGAAATGATCTAACTAAGTTAGATTGCAACGAAGTATTGCTATTTAAAGTTGTAAAAATGGTATTTAATCAACGACGAAAGACTATACGTAATACATTGAAATCTATTCTACCAAACATTTCTCAATCTGACCATCCATATTTTTCAAAAAGACCAGAACAACTCTCACCTACGGATTTTATTGAATTAACTAATGTTGTATCGCAAATGACTAGTGATCAGTCATCAAATACAAAATAATACTAGTCTGGCACAAGGAAAATTGCAACTAAATAATCAATATTATCTAATGTTTAATAATACATCTAAGTTTGGTGTAACAGAGTGTTTTAGGAAGTACGGTTCACTCATTTTAAAATTNACTCTTTCATTNAAATCATCAACACTTACCAAAACCTCACANTACTCAGGATACCAAGAGATACTCTATAATGAAGTTAAAAGATTAAAAGATGATCTTGGTTTAGGTTANAGAAGAATTAGTTATGTACTNTATNANAAAGGATATAGAGGNATAAGAAAGAATTCTATTTTAAGATACAACTACATCTACTCTATTTATCACAAAGGAAAAATTAGAGAAAAGAGGATAAATCGAAAATTCAAAACTGTTATAAAGAATATAATGATTTATGAGAGTTTATGATTTAGTATATTTGATAAATGATTAAAAAATTTAAGTTTATTGACTTATTTGCTGGAATTGGAGGGTTTCATATTGCTATGTCTAATCTTGGAGGAGAATGTATTTTTGCTTCAGAAATAGACCCTTATGCAAGAAAAACATATTTACATAATTTTGATATAAATCAAAAGGATTTTAATCAGGACATTACAAAAATGAATATTAAAAAAATTCCTGAATTTGATGTTCTTTGTGCTGGGTTTCCATGCCAACCTTTTAGTCAGGCAGGTAAGAAAAGAGGGTTTAATGATCATAGAGGCAACTTGTTTTTTAATATTGCTGATATCTTAAATGAGAAACAACCAAACGCATTTTTTCTTGAAAATGTAAGAGGGATTAAATCACATGATGATGGCAATACTTTTGCTTCAATTAAAGATATTATCGAAAATCGATTAGGTTATTCATTTTACAGTAAGATTATCAAAGCAAGTGACTTTGGTTTACCTCAACTTAGACCAAGAACCTTCATGGTTGGGTTTAAAAATGATGAAGATAAAACTTTTGAATTTCCTCGGGCAAATGAAAAATTGAAATATAATATGTCAGATGTTTTAAATGGAAAATGTAGCAGAGAGATAGGTTTTACCTTAAGAGTTGGAGGAAGAGGGTCAAAAATAACTGACAGAAGAAACTGGGATTCTTATTATGTTAATGGGGAGGTTATAAGAATTGGTCCTAAAGAAGGGTTGAAAATGCAAGGATTTCCTAAAAATTTTAATATGCCAGTAAGTCAAACACAAGCAATGAAACAATTAGGTAATAGTGTTGCGATCGATGCAATACAAGCAGTAGGTGAAAATATTATTAAGTATATTAAGTAGTGAATTATTTAGTAGTTCTAATATGAAGTGCTCCTCTAAAATCACTATCAATATATTCCGTCCATTTATCAATACTAGATTTTTGTAACATTGCTTTTTTGCTCATTTTATCAGGGTATCCAATTGGCATACCTTTTTTGGACCTTAAACTAAATACAAGTTTGTGCCAAAAAAAATCAAGAGCATTAGTTTTATTGTACAAATTCCACTCGTTAGAATTTAATGGATTTTCAAATACTATGATACCCTCAGATGGATAATATGAGTTTTTTTGACCAGTTCCATCAAAAAGAAAGTAATTTATTATAGGTCTCATGTATTCTAAATGATTTACAAATGGACTTTTTTTGTCAGAGTTTTTAATATCTTCTCCAAATTCACCTTCATTTCTTTTCTGCCAATAGTCTTTAATTATATTATCTAATGGACCAATATTCACACCAATTCTTTTACATACGTTAACAAAACCAGGTCTTGATGTGTGATTTACAATTGCAGGTGGGGCAGATCTATTTGATTTAATAGAATATCCTAATTCATTAATGTGTACATCTGCCTTTGAACCTGCTGGAGATTTTTTTAGATTACATGATTTGGCAACTTGAATAATTTCATTTTCATCTTTTAACCTATCTATATTTATATTTTTAGGTAAGTCAATTAATTCAATGCCATTGCTTTTTATTGAATTTATCTCTTTTGAAAAAAACAGTGTTTTGTTCTCTCGCATCTTAATTAATTTTAAAATACAGAGTATCTCATCCAACTCACCTTTATTCATAGATATAGTATATTAGTTTTTTAAGTTTTTATTAAATCCAATTCCATGGAATTAAGAAAGTTTGTTTACCTAATGTAATAATTAACAAAATTAAAAAGAATATTCTTGTAAATTATATTGATTTTACACTTAGAATGGATGATTCAGAAATAGAACTAAGTACTTGATAATCAAGTAGTTAGCTACTCAACTGTAACAGAGTGGATTAATACGGAAGGGTTTCCTCTTCAAATCAACCATTTAAAAGAATATAATTCACTC
>PANC01000010.1 GCA_002708315.1 Lentimicrobiaceae bacterium | reverse complement strand
AACCATCACTACCATTAAAACATGTTACAGGAGTTGAACTAGAATTTGCTAATGATAAAGGTTGTGGTTGGTCTAATAGGTGAGTAATAGAATCAGCAATATTTCCTAAACTTGTGTATGTCCTAACTTTATAATTACCTGAGAATAGGTTATTTACAACAATATCAGGAGTTTGAGAAAAAGTTTGTCCCGATCCAAATGGCTGCCAAACTTGTAGAAAAGTATTGAACGTAAAAACATCATATACAACAAATGCAGGAGCATTTGTTGTTACCGTAATACTACCTTGACCCCCGTTACACTCAATTAGAGAAGTAGTTGAAACACCAGTAATAGTCTGTGCATTTATAGTAAATCCAGAAATTGCAATCGTAAACAATAATAAAAGTTTCTTCATAATCAGATAATTTTTGAAAAATGTATACAAATATAATACTTTATCAACACAGTTATTAACAATTTTAAATTTTATTGAATATTTTGAAAAAATTCTTACTCTCAGAGAATGTAAATACTAAACAATTATGAAATTATAAAAGTTAATATTAGTATAAATAAATACTTAATTGATGAATTATCTTATTAATTTGACCTGTCCGTGATATTTAAAGTTCTCCCCATAAATATTTACGGCTTCAATTAAATAAATATAGATACCAACAGGTACTTGATTACCATTTTTTGTGGTTCCATCCCAACCAACATCAAGCGAGGTACTCGTGAATAATCTCCCACCCCATCTATCATAGATTTCCATTTTAAAATCAGAAATGCCAATACCATATGCTTGAAAAACATTATTTAATTCATCATTAGTAGAAAAAGGAGTAAATGCATTTGGGATGTATAAATTGTAATCCGTAATCGTTAAGAGTTTTGTCAGAGTATCAATACAATTATGTTCTGAAACAGTAGTAAGCATAATTATGTAAGTACCAGTATCAGAAAATGAATGATAAGAAATAGAATCACTTCCAAAACTCCCATTATCATAATCCCATATCCATTGTACAATGTCCTGCCATATTCCATTCGTATAATCAACAAAAACAATAGGATCATCCAATTGATCAAATAAACGTTGATTATCAGGTAAAATTCCAAAATCTATAATTGGGCTTGGCAAATTAGAAATTGTAATTGAATCAAATATCTGACATAGATTATCATCTGTAACAGTAATCGTATAACTCCCTTCAGAAAAATCAGAAATTACTGAACTACTATCTCCATTAGACCAATTATAAAAATAAGGATTAACTCCTCCATAAACATTAGCTTCTGCCCTTCCCACACCTTTTGAGCATGTATCTGTAAAGGTGAATAACTCCATGTATAATGAGTCTGGTTGTATCAATGTTATAATAGAGCTAGAAACACAATTATTATTATCATAAACAATTAACTCATAATTTCCCACTTCTAAACTATATATACTATCATTGGAAGCAATAGAGTTCCAAAAATATGTGTAAACTGGCACTCCACCACTTGCTATTCCAAGCAAGGCTGCATCGTTAAATCCATAACAGCTTATATTATAACCATTATAATCTGTAGTTGCTAAAATATTTGTTGATAAAACCTCTGCAGGTTCAATTAAAGGAAAATCAAAAACTATAATACAGCCTAAACTATCAGTTACTTCAAGAGTGTAGGTTCCAACACTTAAATTAAAAATTGAATCAGAAGTTGAAAAGTTTGACCAGAGATAACTATATGGCTCATATCCTCCTGTTACTTGAACTGAAACCCATCCACTATTATCACCTTTACAACCAATATTAAAACCTGAGTAATCTGAAATCTGAATATTGGTAAATTGAGGTAGATTTACTGGTTCAGTTAAGGTAATTATTGTATCAAACTCACATGAATTTGCGTCTGTTATAGTTAAATTATAATCTCCAGCAAACAAATTAAATATGTCATCATTTGTTGATGAGAATAATGTTGGACCTATCCAATCATATGCGTAAGCAGGAACCCCTGAGCCGTTGTTAACATTAATTATAATTGATCCTGTAGCTTGACCAAAGCATTGAATATTTTGAGTGACAACACTTATTGTGATAGGATTTGGTTGAGTAATGAAAATAGAATCAAAAACAATACAACCATTAGAATCAGAAACTAGATAAGAATAGTAATTTGATGTTAAATTTAATGTATCAAATACACCCCAATCTACAGAATATGGTATTGTACCTCCAGATACGCTTAGAGATATTGAGCCATCATTACCATCAAAGCAACTTACATTTGTAATGCTTTCAGAGACATTCAAAATACTTGATTGTGATAAGTAAATATTAGTATCTAAAGAACATCCTGCACTATCAACAATATTGCATGTATAAATCGAATCTCCAAACAAATTAAATATTTGCTGAGCACTTCCACCATTTGACCATTGTATAACAAAAGGGCTAGATCCTGATACTATATTTAAATCAATTTCTCCAGTTGAATCTCCATAACATGCAACTTGAGTAATAATTGGAAAAGCTGTAATATTAGGAAAAATTATTAAATCTAAAATTATTATACTATCACAGCCATTAACTGCTGCTAGTGTATCATAATAAATTCCAGAACTATCAAGATTACTTCCGTTGAACAGGTAATCACCACATGCATGATCAAAAATAGTATCGTAAACAGTAGGTAATATGTTAAGATAAAGTTGTGCGAAACTATCACAGCCACTAACATTAACTAAAAGGGTATCATAAATTCCACTAGAGTAATACATTACACCATTCCAAAGTAAACTATCACAAGAAGTAATAGAATCGACACTAGAGTTAGAATAATTTATTGTTAAATTAATATTAACGATACTATCACAGGAATATATATTTAACAGTGTATCTGAATATGTACCAGAAGTATCATAAACAATTCCATTCCAAAAAAGACTATCACAACTAACAATAGTATCAAAAACCTCTGAACTGTAATTTATAGTTAAATCTAAAATTGAAATACTATCACAACCATTAACATTAGTCAAAAGACATGCTTGATTTGGGACATTTGCATTATAAACTGAACCATTTACTATACCATCATTATTATATGTAGTAAGATCATTGACAGTTACCCCGACTCCCTCCTCAAAATTCCAGTATCCTATTAGGTTGTTTTCATTTCCTACAGGAGAACAAATCATATAATCTTGAATATCTGTGGAAGAAAGCGCAATATCCCAAGTTTCAATATTATCTACTAATCCATTAAAGGGTTCAATACAACCAACACAACCTCCAGTAAAAATATCACCAACTTCTAAAGGCATTGAGCTTACAGAACTTAACAAATTCAACGCTGATGAACCTGTAAAAACTCCATCAATATAAGTATCTACAGATCCTGTTGAATTAAAAACAAGAGAAACATACTGCCAACTTCCAATACTAGCACTTCCAAAGTCATAATAATTAGTTCCATCTCCGGCAACTCTAAAAGTATTATTAGAATTTATTGCTAAGAAATAATTACTATTAGCTGACACTATATTTTCATATTGACTTACTATCATTCCTTCATGAGAAATGGTTGGATTTACCCATATACTAATTGTAAAATCTGAAGAGGTAGTTGGTGCAAAAGATGGATTAGAATTTAAATTTACATAATCATCAACACCATCAAAATTCATTGAATAATTATTTGAGCTCCCTCCAATGTAATAAACACCGCTTGTATCATATGTAACACCATTCCAAACATAAGAATCACAAGCTGTAACAGTATCTATATTAGAATTAGTATAGTTTATTGTTAAGTCAATTGTAGCAATACTATCACAACCATAAGAATTTATTAGCGTATCATTATATATTCCTGAAGAATCATAAACAACTCCATTAAATAAATAATTATCACAAGATGTAATAATATTATTAGAAAAAGTTGAAATTGGAAAGAGTGATGAAGATGATTGAGTATAAAGTTGACCTAATTCAGAAGTGATTGATGATGTAAAAGTAATTATGCTAGAAAATGAAGTTGTAAATACATTATTAAAAGTAACGATTGAAGAATTTCCATTAGTAGAAAAATTACCGTCACCTGGGCTAATAGCAATAATTTCTATACCACCTGCTACTAAATTCTTAATTATAAAAGTTCCAAGTAAAAGACCTGTTAATTGATCAACAGCTTCTACAATAACTTCATTGGAAGAAACTATATTACTTACAATTAAGTCAGCTGTATAAGAATCTAAATATAAAATCATTGAAGCACTACCAATATTATCTCCTAAACTCATCGAAGAAATTGTAAAAGAGCCGCCATTAGAAATAAAAATTGCAGTATCAATATCAACTTCGTTGCTATCTTGACTTACAGAGATGGTAAGATCAGCTAAAACACCACAATTTAAGCCAGAGAGAGAGACCGAAACATTTGGTGTAAAGTCTGTACAGTTTAATATGAAAGAAAAAACTTGAGTATCCACATCACCAATTTCAGAAATAATTATTGATGTAAAATCTAAGAAGCCAGTTAAAGGACTTTGAAAAACATTTACAAAAGTAATAGACGAAATATGTCCACTAGTGAATGAGTTACCATCATCAGGACTAGCTGCTATTATTTCAACTCCTCCAGAAGGTAAATTAATAATTGTAAAAGTTCCTAAAACTACACCTGTAATTTGTTCTATAGCTTCAACAATAATTTCATTGGCAGATACAATATTATTTATAACTAAATCAGCATTGTAAGTTACTGAACTTAAAGCTATATCTGCGAATCCTATATTATCTCCAATATTCAAAGCTGATATTGTAAAAAACCCTCCATCTGAAATAAAGAATGCAGTATCAATATCAACCTCATTTGAATCTTGACTTACAACAATTGTTAAGTCAGTTAATCCACAATTTAGATCAGATAAAAGTACTGTAACAGTTGGGCTAATCTGACAGTTTAATAAAAAAGGATTAGTTTCAACAGCTATATCACCAAGCTCCGAAACAATATTTGAAGAAAATGTTANAGTTGATGTGTTTGGAGTTTGAAACAAGTTAATAAATGTAATTGAAGAAATATTTCCNTTTGNNTATAAATTTCCATCATCAGGACTTACAGCAATAATTTCAATTCCACCACCTAAANTATTTCTGACAGAAAAAGTTCCTAACACAGCTGCAGTTATTTGATCTATGGCTNCNACAANAATTTCATTTGAAGAAANAATACTATTTACAATTAAATCAGNATTAAATGAGCTTAAATTTAGTGTCATAGCAGCTAAGCCAATATTNTCCCCAACANTTAAAGATGATAANAAAAAGAAACCTCCATCAGAAANNAAAGTTGCAGTNTCCATATCAACTTCAAAAGGATCTTGACTNACAGAAATTGTNAGATCNGTNAGATANTCACAGTTANNACTANATAAGGAAACATTAACCGATGGACTAAAATCAGTACAATTAAGTATAAATGGAAAATATTGCATATCATTNTTTCCGAGCTCAGAATCGATTAATGAAGTGAAATTCAAAAATCCTGTATCTGGACTATCAAATACATTTACAAATGTTATACTTGAACTATTTCCATTTAGAGTATAATTATTACCATCACCTGGGCTTGTAGAAATAATCTTAACTCCATCGGAAGTTAAATTTTCAATTGAAAACATTCCAAGAACAGCACCACTGATTTGATTAATTGCTTCAACTTCAATTTTTGAACTTGAGATTATACTACTCACAATTAAATCAGCATTTATATTTACGAATCCAATATTCATATTAGCAAATCCAATATTATCTCCAATACTTATTGTTGAAATTACAAATGATCCTGCATCAGAGATAAATACTGCAGAATCCATATCAATTTCATTTGGATCTTGTACAACATCAATAGTTAAATCTGTTAATGAGCAGTTTAAATTAGTAAGAGACACTGAAACAGTTGGACTAAATTCGAGACATGAAATAATTACAGTAACAGAATCACTACAAACATTTCCATTATATGTAATATTTAAAGAATATGAAGAGTCTACAACAGGGTCCACAAATAAAAATGGTGTGACATCTCCAGTTGACCACAAATAACTATCTGCATTACCTCCTAAATTAGAATATAACAACTCAACTGAATCTCCTAAACACAAAATAATATTATCATCATAAAAATTTAAATAACAACAAGAACCATCATCAAATGTAGCAGTAGGATCATAATTATTTGCAATTGAATCCATACAACCAGAAATAAGTGTTTCTAATACATAAACAAAAGTTTCAGAACAACCATTACCATCAATAATAGTTAGATAATAAGTGCCAGCTTCTAGATTATATATATTCTCAGTTATAGCGGTAAAACCATTTGGTCCAGTCCAAGAATAGGCAAATGGTCGTATTCCTCCTGTAGAATTTATAATTTCAATACTTCCATCATTATTTAGTCCAGCTGTTACATTTGTAATTAGTTCATATGCAATAATTAAATCTGGTTCATATATGCAAATATTTTCTTCACTAATATTTCCAGCATTATCAGTAGTGATAATTTTATAACATCCTGCAAATAAATTAATGAATGAAACTGTATTGGTAGTATAATTACCTGCAAGAGGGCTTTGACCTACAGGAATCCATAATGAAAGAAGTGTATCATAAACTTGAAGTTGATAATTATAGGATCCTGTACCCCCAAAACCATTTAAATCAAAACTTCCATCATTATAACCAAAGCAACTAGGATATGAAAAAGAAAGATTTAATGAAGGAACACATGTAATATTAAAATTGTGATTTGTAGTTTGGTAACTACCTATTTCAGAAGTTAGTTGAGTATTAAAATTTAAAGCAATTGAATTATTAGGATTTTCAAATACATTAATAAAATTGATAGACACATTAAGATAGCTAGTGTAATTATCTCCATCTCCAGCAAAGTCATTTAGTAAGTCTTGAGAATTTAATTCAATTCCAGATGTAGAGAGATTTATAACATTAAAAGTTGATAATAAATTTCCACTTGCTTGATCAATAACATCAACAATAATTTCTGAAGATGAGACCACTGAACCAACAATTAAATTCGCATTATAGTTTCCAGAGCTAAAATTCAAATTTGCATTTCCGATATTATCTCCAATGTTCATACTTGAAATATTAAAAGAACCTGCATTAGATGTGATTATTGTATTTGAAATATCTTCTTCATTACAATCTTGAATTACATTAATACTTAGATCTGTTGTTACACAAATAAGATCAGCAAGGTAATAATTTACAAAAGGAGAAAAATCAGGACAACATATAATATAAACCGTATAAGAATTATTGTAAGTAGAGCCTAATTCAGAAGTAGTTGAAAAATTAAAATTTATTGAACTAGAACTTGGATTTTGAAAAATATTAAAAAATGTAATAGTTGAATTATTACCATTAGTATAAAAATTTCCATCAACAGGACTATCCGCAAAAATCTCTACTCCTCCACCTGATAAATTTTCTAAAGTAAAATCTCCTAAATTTGCTCCTGTAAGTTGGTCAATGGCTTCAACAACTATTTCATTTGTTGAAATAATACTACTAACTATTATATCTGCGGTAAAAGAACTTAAACTCAAATTCATAGAAGCTGCTCCAATTATATCTCCAACTATTAATGAACTAAAATCAAAAGAACCATTATTGGATGTAAATGTTGCATAATCAACATCTTCCTCAAATGGATTTTGACTTACATTTATAGTTAAGTCCGTAGTAGCTTGACAATTATAATCAGATAAACCTACTACATATGAGGGAGAGAATGTTATACAGTTAACAATACTAAAATATTGATTATTAATATAGTTACATAAAAGCTCAGAGGTTAAATTGTAATAAAAATATAAATATGAAGAGTTTGGATTTATAAATAGATCATCAAATGTAACTGTGGAGCTATTTCCTCCTGTTGTATTATCTCCATCAGCAGGACTATTAGCAAAAATTTCCACACCACCTGAGAGCATGTTTTTTAGTATAAAATCTCCAAGTATCAAACCATTTGAATTATCTATAGCTTGTATTTCTACTTCATTACTAGAAATAATATTACTTACTATTAAATCCGCATCAAATGTATTTGAATTAACAGTCAAATTTGTTGTCGCAGATCCAACTGTATCTCCAACTGAAAGAGATATAAGATCAAATGATCCAGAATTTGATGAAAATGTAGCATAGTCTATATCCTCCTCATTTGGATCCTGACTTACATTTATCGTTAAGTCTGTGAGTGAATTACATGTATTATCAGAAATTGAAGCTGATACAGATGGAGAAAAATCAGATGAAGTAAAACTACCACCATCAAGCCATATAAAAGAATTATAATAATTATCTGAGCCATCAGCAATAGCAAGTCTAATATGATAAGTTTGTCCAGGAATTAATGTTGCATTAGCTGTAAAGACAGTTGTATGACCTTTTAGTTCAGAAATATTAGACTGATTGGATCTATTATCAATAAAATATTGTGGATTAAAAGGCGTGGTATCATTAATCGATGATACTGTAATAGGTAAATCAGGGCTGAATAATGGTACGTTAGCTAAATTAACAGAACCATTAGGGTGATATGATGGAGAAGAATATGGACCAGTTATTCCAGGTCCTGAAATAAAAAACCCAAAAACATCATTAAATTCTGTGTTTTCAAACTCGAAATACTCTAACGAACCAAATACATAATCAAATGAGAAGTTACTAGAGTTAGGAATAAAATCAAATTCAAGTACAGCAACATCATTAATACTACTAACTGTAAAAGAATTTGTAAAAGGAGCTGGTAATAATTGAGGAACTTCATTAGCAACATTTAATAAATCAGGATCTGAAACTACATTTGGTGGTTGAAAAACAAAATTTGAGAAAGTTGGATCAACAATATTTACATTACCAGTAGAGATAATTATACCATCTTCAATATTTAAATTTGCAGATATTGCATTGCTAAAGTATCCAATTTGCATTGGATCTCCTTGAAATGTAATATTACTGGTGTTAATACAATTAGCTCCAATTAAAATATCATCTACCAAATACTGAGGTGAATTATATGGCGGATTATTATTAACATTTATCTGCCCAAAGAAAATAAGAGGGGCTAGTATTAGAGATAATATGAAAAAATTCTTCTTCATCTATTCAAGTATAATTTTCTCATTAATAATAATATTATTTGTTTTGATTTCTAATAAATACATTGATTTAGCAAAATGATCTAAATTAAATGAAGTTTCAAAATTACCAAAATGTTCCTTTATAAATTCTTCATAAACTTTTTCTCCAAGAAGACTATATACAGAAATATCAATATCTTGCCTTACCGAATTAAAAAAAGATAAATTAAAAATACTACGAGATGGATTTGGATATAATTTTATTTTATTTAGAGCACTATTCTCAAAAATAGAGCTAGCTGTGATAGTTACTTGAGAACTATCAATACAACCATTTGCATCAGTGACAACTAAAGTAAAAGTGCCGGTAAGTACAGGATTAATAATAAATGAAACTCCAATGTTATTAGATGTTGTAGCAAAAATTCCTGTAGGACTATATATATCATATGTATATGGGGCTGTTCCTCCACTCCCAATTGAAACTAATGTTCCATTAGAATCGGTTAAGCTAGCAACCAGTTCATCAGGTTCAAAAACTACTATTGTATCTGTAAAGAAACAATTATTATTATCTGTAAGAGATAGAATATACATATCAAAAGGAATATTAAGCAGATCTTCTGTAGTATCACCAGTACTCCACGAATAGTTAAAAGGAGGAGTTCCTCCAATTGTTACAGCATCTATATTTCCATCACTAAGACCATTGCAACTAACATAATTTAAATTAAAGTATGCAAATAGATCATCGGGCTCATATACATCAATATTAGCTATTAATAAACAATCATTGGAATCTAAAACGTTCACTACATAAGTACCAGCAATAAGGTTTGAGATATCTTCTAAAGTATCTCCGGTGTTCCATAAATAGTTATATGGAGGTATTCCTCCATTAATTGTAAGATCAATTGATCCATCATTATTACCAAAACAACTAACTGAATCAATAAGTTCATTATAACTTAAAGCAAAGGGTTCATCAACATTTAAAGTATCATAAACTACACAGTTATTATAATCAGTAATAATTACGGTATACATACCTGCAGTTATATTCTGTAAAAATTGTGAGGTGTCTCCATTACTCCACAAATAAGTATATGGTGATACACTTCCAAATGGAAAAACATTAGCAGTACCATTAGAAAAACTAAAGCATGTAACATCAGTTGTTAAAATACTATCTTCTAAAATAGTAGGTTCTGCAACAAAAAAGGAATCAACTAACAAACAATTATTAGAATCTGTAATAGAAATATCATACCAATCTGAAATTAAATTTGTTATCGATGAGATTGTATCTCCAGTTTCCCAAATCATATCATAACTTCCAGTTCCACCATCTACAAAAAGAAATACTGAGCCATCTGAAAGCCCATTACAACTAACATTTTCAATACTATCAATAGCAGAAATTGCATTAGGCTCTAATAATGTTATGGTATCATACAAAATACAACTATTTGAATCTATAACTGAAACTATATATTGTCCCGCTGATACATTTTGTAAATTTTGAGAAGTATCGCCTGTACTCCAAAAATAATTATATGGCATAGTTCCACCAGATGCAATAATATTTATACTTCCATCGCTATAACCAGAACATGTTGGCATGATTATTGAAGAACTATCATCTAATTGATTTGGTTGTAGCATAAGTATAGTATCTACAGCAAGACAATTATTAGAATCTAAAATTGAAACAAAGTATTGACCAGATGGTATATTAACTAAAAATTGTGTTGTATCTCCAGTACTCCATAAAAAGGTGTAAGGACCAGTTCCTCCAAGAGGATTTAAATTAATACTACCATTATTAAATCCACTGCATGAAACGTAACCAATTGTTGGAGAATTAGTAAGTGGATTTGGCTGTGTTATAGTAATTGTGTCTTGCAGAACACATCCTTGAAAATCTGTAATACTATAAGGGTATACTCCAGCAGGAATTGGCACAATAGTTGGAATAGTTACTGAGGTAGGATTAGGTATTGGGAATGTTTGTCCAAATGCACTAATAATATATGCTGGAGTCCCGCCTGAAAGATTAAATGTAACAGATGCATTAGTTGATCCAAAACAACTGACATTAGTAGAACTATTTACTACTAACAGAGCACTTGGTTCAGTTAAAACAATTGAATCATAAAGCACACAGTTATTACTATCATTAATAATTACGGAATAATGACCAGCACCAATATTTTGTAAATTCTGAGTAGTGTCTCCATTATTCCACAAATATGTATAAGGTAAGTTTCCGCCACTTGTTTGAACATTAATATTTCCATCTAAAAATCCATAGCAAGAAGGATTAGAAGTTGTTATTGTATTTAACAGCAGATTTGGACTTGTTAATATTACAGTATCCACTGTTTCACATAATGTTGAATCTGTAATTCTAATCTGGTATGACCCAGCTAACAAAGAATCTCTATTTACTGGTATTCCATTCATATCAAAAATATAAGTATTGTATGGTGGCACTCCTCCACTTGGATTAAAAATTACTTGCCCATTATTTAATCCACAAGTTGGTTGATTAACTATTATGTTTGCTTTAAGATTACATGGTGGATAAACTGTAATTGATATTACTTGTGCAGTATTTTCAATAGCTGGAGCGGGACAAAAATCATCAGTTACCCTAACAACAAATGTATACACACTTGGTGAATAACCACTGCAACTATTAATAATATGGTTACAAGAAGTTATCCATTCAAATTTTCCTGTTCCAGTCCCATTAGCAGTAGTAAATGGCGGAACTGCTGCAGTAACTGACTCTTCAAATGTTGCACATGGAGGATTCTGACAAGGAATACCATCGTTATAATTATAAAATTGCCCACCAGATACTTCAAATAATAAGTTTTGTAGAGATCCATCAGGGTAATAGTCATTATCATTAGCTGTAAAATCAAATGCTACTGTATCACCACAATGAACTAATGTGTCCCATTGATAGGGATTTAGATTTCCTGCATAATAAAATGGAGGTTGTACTAATGGACGAACATTACATAAAGTATCTGCTCCATAATTTCCATTCGTTGTGTCTCCAAGATTACAGGTCGGAGGAATTAAAACAATTTGAATTTCTCTGTATATTTCGGTTATGAGCTGTCCACATTTATAAGAAGAAACTTTAGTACAAGTTACATAATTTCCTTGCTGATCTGCAGGATATGTAGTCCTTCCAGTAATACTGTTTAATGTAATTCCGTTAATAGGATTAGTGTAAGAATATGGAGGAGAAAAGATCAGTGCATTAGAATTTGGATTTAAATAATTATATCCTCCATCATCTATTGGCTGCCCCCATTCATATGAAATTGAATCCTGCTCAGTATCAAAAGCATTATGAGAATATGTAAATCCATTTGTAAGTAATGAAGAATCATATCCATTACCAACTTCTAAAATTGTTCTTGGCTTTTCATAAAACTTTGGAGAAGAATCATAGCAATCATTATTATTTGGATATGTAACTCCCAGAGAATCAACGTAAGGATACATAACAGCTCTTAAAGTAAAACCAGTATTAGCTAAGCCGTTTGTTATATTACTATTTCTACAACAATCTGACCATGTAAAATGCCACCCATTAGAATTTGGAGCACCAATAATTCTTATAGTATCTGAACGATATATGTGCTCTTCTACTGCGCCATTACCATTTCCAGCAGAAATATTTATTCCACCACAGGAAAATTGAGTATTGGTACCATTAGTTGTATTACAATTGGGAGATAAATCTGTTACAGAAACTTCATTTAATAAAATAGAAGGAACTGAAGGAACATTATGAGTTGTTATATATAAAAAACCACCACCTTGTAAAGGAATACCTTGACAGTCTCTGTACACTTTTAATTGAAAAACATATTGTCCTGATTTTGGACCAGTCTTTATACATTCCCAAGTAATTTCACCACCCATAAGATGAGTGGCTTTTATTTCACTAACAAGTAATAAAACGAATAATACCAATAATAATTTTTTCATAATAAATAATTTATTGAAGAATTAACTTCTTATTAATTTTTCCATTTATAGTTTTAATTTCTAAGAAATATATAGCTTTATCAAAATTAGATAAGTCTATAGCCTTAGTATACTCTCCAACAAATTCAAATAAGTCCTCTTGAAATACTACTTTTCCTAAAATATTTAAAACTCTTACTTCTATCTTCTGAACTTCATCACTTCTAAACATAATATTAAACTTATTTCTTGAAGGATTCGGATATACTTGAAGATCTTTAATATTTGAAGATCCGTTGAATCTTATTGTAACAGGCTGAGTCCAAAAAATAGGCTGCGTCCACCAAGACCTATAAGCAGTTATATTAGAATCACAGAACGTTCTTCCTTGAGCTCTATAATCAGTACCAGATTGTAAGCCAAATTTATTAACTGACAGTGAAGGATAGTATACACCAAATCCACCAGCCGTTTGCCATGAAGAACCAGAATTATTTTCTCTTAAAGCAATTCTAGCAAAAACATATGCTCCAGTTGAATCCCAAGAGAATTTTGCTTTATTAGTGTTAGCAGGAAATGTTTGTACTGATAAATTTATCATTGGAGGACAGACATCTTCTGTAGTAAATAATTTTGGAAGTGTCCAAACCGAAGATCCTCCATAACAATAGAATGCTTTGATCTTGTATTGATAAGTTGTTCCAGGTACTAAATTAAGTAGTGTCTTAGACGTATTATTTAGACCAAAATTACAGAGTCCATTTCCTGCTCCTCCAGATTTTGTTGTCCAAGAATTTGTTCCAAGCTCACGATAACGAATAACATATTTTAAAACTCTACAATTACCAATATTCATATTAGCCCAATAAATTGTTGCTCTATTATCAGTTATTGCATCAGCGTAAATATTTATTGGAGCTGGTTCCTGACAACCACCATAATAGCATGATCCATCATCAACAGTTGCCATTAAATTATAATTTATTGCAGTAGAATCGGTACATCCAGTATAAATACATGAACCATCATCCGTGTTAGCAGTTGAATCATAATTTAAAGCTAATGGATCTGTACATCCAAGGCAAATTATAATCGTTAAATCTAATGTTACTGTACTATCACAACCATTATTTACTGTATAAACATTGGTATACAAGCCAGTAGATGTGTAAGTAACTC
>PANC01000009.1 GCA_002708315.1 Lentimicrobiaceae bacterium | reverse complement strand
CAATATACTTTTCACCTTCCCCTAGTTGTGGGTAACCTAGATCCAATAATTAGAGAAAAATCAAATAGAATTCGGCAAAATCCGGATATTAGTTTTGGTTTTCACGACAAAAAAAATCCACAACTAACCGCAGATAATTTTATGACTGTTTTTAACTCTGCCTGGGCTAAATTTGAAGGAGTAAAGCCAGTAACGGAAAAACAATCCAAAGCATTGTTTAAATCAATGAAGCAAATAATCGACCCCAAGTTGATTATATTTGCCTATCATAAAAATATCCCGATTGCTTTTTTCATAATGATACCTGATTTATATCAGATAACAAGAAATTTTAATGGGAAATTTCATCTTTTTAATAAGTTAAGACTATTGTTTTTGTTGAAAATAAAAAAACAATGTACTAGAGCAGTGGGACTTATATTTGGTGTGGTTCCAGAGTTTCAAGGACTTGGTGTGGCTGAGGGTATGATTGTGTATTTTGAAGATGAGGTAGGGCAAGGCATGAATTATAGGAATTTGGAAATGAATTGGATTGGAGATTTTAATCCTAAAATGATTAAATTAGTAAAGCAACTGGGTTCTAAGGTAAAAAAAACGCATATAACCTATCGATACATATTCAACGAGAGTGTTGAGTTCAAAAGAGCCAAAGTCATTTGATTTTTTACATTTGCAGTATTGTAATTACAGAGTTTTTCAGAAAAATAAATTTTATGAGCAAGAAAACAAGTTTTATTTTTAAAAGATTCGGCACTTTTATGATCTTGTTACTGGCACTTAGCGCCTGTAATGATAATAAGAAAAGTGCTCCTCAAATGCTTCAAATTCCTATTGTTGATGTTATCAAAGAAGACGTTCCCATATACCAAGATTTTATTGGACAGATTTACGGGCAATATGACATCCCTATTCGAACACGAGTAATTGGTTTTCTTGATAAAATATATTTTCAAGAAGGTACATATGTAAAAAAAAATCAGCTTCTATACACTATTGACCCACAGTCACTTCAAGAAAAGTTGGCGCGGGAACTAAGTAACCTTGCGGAAGCAAAGACACAATTAGCAAAAGCAGAAAGTGATCTTGGAAGAATAAAGCCTCTGGCAAAAATAAATGCCGTAAGTAAAAGTGATCTTGATGCTGCTCAGGCGCAATATGATGCGGCCATCGCAAATGTTAATGCTGTTGAATCTGGCGTTAACATTGCCAAAATAAACTTGAGTTATTGTAATATTATTTCGCCCTTAAATGGCCTGATAGGTAAAACAGAAGCAAAGGTTGGTGAGTTTGTGGGTCAGAATCCCAATCCTGTTATTTTGAATACTGTATCTACAATAGACACGATTCATGTAGAGTTTTACATTGCTGAAACAGAATATCTTGGTTTGGCAAATAAATTCATTGAGAATGAAAGAAAAAATAAGATAAATCCCATAAACAAACAAAAAGATGATAACGGCAACCTAGAACTCATACTATCTGATAACAGTGTTTTTAAATATAAGGGAAAAGTAAATTTTATAGGAAGGGAAGTTAATCCAGAAACTGGCTCCATGTTAATTCAAACATCATTTCCAAACCCAGATAAGATATTAAGACCAGGACAATACGCAAAGGTAAGGGCTAAAATGAATGTTATCAAAGGAGCTCTTGTTATTCCACAGAGATGTATAATGGAACTTCAAGGCACACATTCCGTTTATGTGGTTAACGATAGCAGCAAAATAGAAAAACGTCAGGTAATAACCGGACAGAAATACGAAGATTACTGGATCATACAGAAAGGTCTTGAACCCAATGAAAGAGTTGTGATTGATGCTCTGCAGAAGGTTCAACCAGGAATGCCTGTTATTCCTAAGAAAACCGTATTTAAAAATGAAGCTACCCCAATTTAAAAATACTGACCATGTCTGATCAAAAAGGATATTTTTTCGTACACAGACCTATTGTTGCAATGGTTATTGCAATTGTTATAGTAATAGTTGGGTTTATTATGCTATCAGGTTTACCAATAGAACAATACCCTGATCTAACTCCATCCGTTGTTCAAGTTAGGGGCACTTATACGGGAGCAAATGCAATTGCCGTTGAAGAATCCGTTGCTACGCCTCTGGAACAACAGATAAACGGAGTAGACAACATGATATATATGAAATCTACCAATGCCAATGATGGTACTATGACAATAGACATATCATTTGAAGTTGGAACAGATCCAGATATGAATACCGTCCTTGCACAAAACAGGGTCAGCGCTGCATCTGCAAAATTACCAAGTGAAGTAACAAAGTTTGGTGTAACCACTGAAAAATCATTGCCAAACATCCTTATGATTGTTACTCTAACATCAGATGGCACATACGATCAAGATTTTCTCGGCAACTATGCATTGATAAATATAAAAGATCAATTATCAAGAATAAAAGGTGTCGGTAGGGTAAGTATATTAGGAGCCTCAGATTATTCCATGAGGATTTGGGTTAAGCCCGATATACTTGCTCAAATGGGCATTACTGTTGGTGAAATACAGAATGCCATTAATCAGCAAAACATAATTGTGCCTGGTGGAAAATTTGGTGCTGAACCTGCTCCACCAGGAACTGAATTTACTTATACCGTAAGACTGCCCGAAAGATTTAGTTCTCCTGAAGCATTTGGTGAAATTGTTATTAGAACAACTCCAGAAGGATCACAAGTAAAGCTTAAAGATATTGCTTCCATAGACCTTGGTGTGGAAAGCTATGATGCTTATACCCGTTTAAATGGTAAAACATGCGCGTTAATTGCTCTATATCAGGCGCCAGGTTCAAATGCTGTTGAATTAAGCCAGGAGGTTATTTCTCAGATGGAAGAACTGTCAAAAAGTTTTCCTGAAACTGTAAAATATGATGTTTCTCTTGACTCTACTCTAGCAATTAATGCTGGTATTAAAGATATTGTAGTAACTCTAATTATTGCCGTATTCTTGGTTATTTTAGTAGTTTTTATCTTTATACAAGATTGGAGAGCCACACTTATACCAACAGTTGCAATACCAGTATCACTTATTGGTGCTTTTATTTTTTTTCCAATTCTGGGCTTTACCATAAATGTGCTTTCGTTACTTGGCTTGGTACTAGCAATAGGTATTGTTGTTGATGATGCAATTGTTGTTGTTGAAGCTGTTCAAGTAAATATATCAAAGGGCATGAATGCCAAACAAGCAACAATTGAGGCAATGAAAAAAGTTGCAGCACCAATTATTGCTACAACCTTAGTATTAATAGCAGTATTTATCCCAGTGGCTGCAATGGCTGGCATAACAGGTAGACTATATCAACAGTTTGCTATTACCATAGTTGTTTCCGTTATAGTGTCTTCCATTAATGCCCTGTCGCTTAGCCCAGCACTTTCATCAATATTATTAAAGGAGCCAAAGCCCTATAAAGGAATACTAGGTAAATTCTTTGGAGGATTTAACAAGTTAATGGGTAAAACCACTGAATCCTACATGACATTTTCAGATATTGTCGCCAGGAAAATGAAACGAAGTATTGTGTTCATTGTTCTGATTACAATTGGAGCTGGAATTTTTGGAAAAATGGTACCTGGAGGATTTATTCCTGAAGAAGACATGGGGTACTTCTTTGTTAATATGCAACTTCCAGATGCGGCATCTTTGCAAAGATCGGATGCAATAGCTAAACAGGTGGAAAATATATTATTGAGTATCCCCGAGGTTGAATATGTAACCAATGTAACTGGATACAGCATGCTTTCTGGCTCAATGGCATCAAGTAATGGTTTTATGTTTGTTACTTTAAAAGATTGGAGCAAGCGAAAGCCTACCGCTAAAGAAATTATTGCAAAACTAAACCCTGTTTTATTTACAAAGGTACTTGGAGCTCAAGTTTTTGCTTTTGGTCCACCAGCATTACCAGGGCTTGGTAGTGGGTCTGGATTTAGCATAATGATTCAAGACAGAGGAGGAAATACACCAGATTATCTTGCTCAGAATACATACAAGTTCATTAAAAAAGCCAATGAAAGACCAGAAATTGATAAGGCATTTACAACATTCCAAGCTAACGTGCCACAAAGGTATATGGATGTGGATAAGCAGAAGGCTCTTAAACTTGGAGTTTCTCTTGATGAGCTTTACAGAACAATAGGAGCATTTATGGGAGGTTCTTACGTTAATGATTTCACAAGATTTGGAAGACTCTATAAAACTTATATTCAGGCAGAGCCAAAATATAGAGTAAACGAAAAACAAATTAATAATTTCTTCTTAAAAAATAACAAGGGAGAAATGGTTCCCTTGTCCACCTTGGTAACTGTAAAAGATATTTCTGGGCCAGATTACACCAATAGGTTTAACCTTTTTAGGTCAGTAGAAGTAACTGGTGGTCCTGCTGAAGGCTATACCTCAGCTCAGGCAATGACAGCTTTAGAGGAGGTTTCTGCGAGCGTATTGCCATCTGATATGAGCTATTCTTGGAATGCCATGTCTTTCCAAGAAAAGAAAGCTTCAGGTTCATTGGGAATCATTCTAACTTTTTCTCTATTATTTGTATTCCTAATACTAAGTGCTCAATATGAAAGCTGGTCGCTACCAATCAGTATTCTAATGGGAACACCTTTTGCCATATTCGGAGCTTTATTTGCACTTTGGTTTGCTAGAATATTCAGCCCATCATTTGAGAACAATATATTTGCCCAAGTTTCATTTGTAATGTTGGTGGGTATGGCAGCAAAAAATGCAATTCTAATTGTTGAATTTGCCATAGATGAGTTTAAAACTGGTAAATCATTAATGGAATCGGCCATGGCTGCTGCACGATCTCGTTTCAGACCAATTTTAATGACTGCGTTCTCATTTATTTTTGGAGTAATGCCTCTAGTTATAGCATCTGGCTCTGGAGCCGAAGCAAGAAAAGTTATGGGAATGGCCCTTTTAGGTGGCATGTCACTAGCAACTTTCCTAGGAGTATTCATGTATCCAATGCTATTTGTATTCATTGGTAAAATTGCAGGTTATGAAAAAAGAAGAGAAAAAGAAGCAGCACGCTTAGCTAATAAAGATGAACCTTCAAACTAATATCCGCATGAAAAAAATATTAATATACATTTTCACCGTTGGCATTATAGTTTCAGGTTGTACTTTGGGTCCTGATTTTCAAAAGCCTGATTATCAAACTCCAGATAATTATAGGTTTGATTCCGTAAAAACAGACTCAATAATAAATTTATACTGGTGGAAATTATTCGATGATCCAATATTGGACACATTAATTGCTATAGCCCTCAGGGAGAATAAGGATGTATTAATAGCTGCTGCTAGGATTGAAGCAGCAAGAGTAAATGTTGGCTATACTTCTGCGGACCAATATCCAAAGCTTGGGTTCTCAGCTGGAGCAACTACAGGAAATTACATGGGTGGCAAGCAAAGTAGTATCACAAATAACTTCTTTGCCTATCCTGAACTAAGTTGGGAAATTGGTTTTTGGGGTAAATATCGAAGGCTAACCGAAGCTGCACAAGCAGATTTATTATCCAGTCAATATGGATTAAGAACCATTCAGATGAGTTTAATATCTGCAGTTGCAAGTTCATATTTTGAATTATTAGGTAATCGTGAAAAATTATTAATTGCTAAAAGCACATTGGAATCAAGAGACAGTGGTTTATTAATATTGGAGGCTAGATATAAATGGGGTGTTATCGCAGAAATAGACCTCAACCAATCGCAGGTTCAAAGAGCAATATCAGCAGCAGCAGTACCTCAATTTAAAAGAGATGTAGCCATTACTGAAAGCTCTTTGAGTATACTGCTAGGCAGATATCCAAATGCAATTAACACTGATAAAAATTTAAATGAAATGGGCTACCCTCCTGATATTCCAACAGGACTACCATCCCAATTGTTGGAGAGAAGACCTGATATATTGCAAGCTGAAGCAGATTACAAATCTAAAAATGCACAAATTGGAGTAGCGGAGGCTATGAGATGGCCATCACTCAATCTAACGGGATTACTTGGTGTAGCAAGTAATGATCTAAATTCCCTTACTACTGGAGGTATTGCATGGTCTGCGGGTGGTAGTTTATTGGGGCCAATATTTGAATTTGGCAAGAATAAAAAACGAGCTGAAATTGCTAATTACGAAGCTCAGGCTCAGCTATACCAATATGAAAATACAGTTCTAAGGGCATTTAAAGATGTTGAAGATGCTCTGGTTAGCATTGAAACATTAAAAGAAGAAATTATTGCTCAAAAAACACGATACAAGGCTGCAGCTAATGCCGAAATGTTATCGGAAAATAGATACTCTCAAGGAGTGACAAGTTATCTTGAGGTACTAGATTCTCAACGTCAGGCCTTCGATGCTGAATTAAGCTATACACAAACTCGAGCCGCGCTTCTTTCAACATACGTTAAACTATATAAAGCGTTGGGAGGTGGATGGCTATCACCAGAAGAAGAAGAAGCATCAAAAAAATAAATCTAACACAATGAAAAATTGGCTTAGTCTATTATTAATATTTAGTAGTATATCAGGAACTGCACAATTTGAAAAATATTTTGAAGACAAGACAATGAGGCTTGATTACACTCATGGTGGCAACAGTGACACAGAAATGTTCTTTGTTGAGGAGATATTGGAAGAACCTTTTTGGGGAGGGTCAAAAACTAATCTTGTTGACACCTTTGAATATGGCAATTATTATGTAAAAGTATTTAATAAGTCTAATGATTCATTACTATATTCCAGAGGATATTCTACATTATTTGCTGAATGGCAAACCACAGATGAAGCAAATAAAATAAGTAGGGCATTCTCTGAAACCGTTGTATTTCCTTTTCCAAAAAAGCCAGTTGTAGTTAAAATTTATTCCCGCAATTATGATGAAATTTTTGTTGAGTCTTTCATTCATGAAGTAGATCCGAATGATTATTTCATAAAGAAAGATCGACGATTGGTTTATCCATCTTTTATGGCTTATAAATCTGGTGATCCATCCAAAAAAGTTGATATAGTTATTCTTCCTGAAGGCTACTCCAAAAATGAAATGGGTTTATTCATAGATGATTGTAGAGAGTTTGCAAATGGGCTATTTAATTACTATCCATATTCTATTAATAAAAACAAATTCAATATTTACGGAATATTAGCTCCATCTATCGATTCAGGAAATGATATCCCAGCAAATAATATTTGGAATAAAACATTGCTTAACACATCTTTCTACACATTTGATAGTGAGAGGTACTGTATGACACTAGATAATAAAAGCGTAAGAGATCTAGCTGCTAATGTGCCTTATGATCAGGTTTACATACTAGTTAATACCAAGAAATATGGTGGAGGTGCCATATATAATTACTACAGCGTTAGTGTAAATAGTAATGAGAAAGCTGACCAAATCTTTATCCATGAGCTAGGACATGGATTTGCTGGCCTAGGTGATGAGTATTACACCTCATCAACCTCATACAATGACTTCTACAATCTAAATTCTGAACCATGGGAGCCCAATCTTACCACACTTGTTGATTTCAAAAGTAAATGGAAAGATATGGTTAAGAAAAAAACCCCAATTCCAACGCCAGATACTGAAAAATATAAGGATAAAGTTGGTGTATTTGAGGGAGGCGGTTATGTGGCAAAGGGTGTATATCGTCCCATGCACGATTGCTTGATGAATAGCTTTAGGGTTAATGAATTTTGTCCTGTTTGTACTAGGGGTATTCAGCAAATGATCAACTTCTACTGTGAGTAATCATAACCATCATTCCACTCCATTGTATTTAACATGTGTTCAATATCTTTGGATATAAAATCTATTACCGGTTCCAATGAATCATTGTTGGGTTTCATATTAAAATATAATGCACCTCTTACAAAATGCGAAGCACTATCCGTTAGAAAAAATTGATAAGGTGATGCAGCGCCACTCCCTTGTATTTTATATACAAGCCCGTAAATATTTCTGTCTCTGTCAACAATAACACTATCGAGTATATCCTCAGCCTTTGGAATATGCTTGGACACTAATGTATAGGAGTCTTCAAGATACTTTATAAGGTTTCCTTCAACTGGTTTATAGCTAAGGAATATGGTTGAATTAAACTGAGGATATTCAACATTCAGCCAATATTGCTGGCCTGGCCTTTTTATCTGCTCTCTCAATTGTGTATAGACTGGATATTCGAAAAAATAAGGAAAGGTTGTATCAGATAACATGTAGTTATGCTCCGGCATATCAATTCTGAAATAACCACGTGGTAGTGGTGTTGCATTTTGATCACATGAAATGGTAGTTATCAAAATAACTAAGCTATAAATTAGTATCCTCTTCAATTTTGTTATCTATTATTTCAATCTTTATTCTGTTTATTTTACGGACATCTGCGTCAATAACTTCAAAACGCATATTCTCAAAATCTATTGTAGTTCCCTGTTCGGGTATCTTACCTTGAAGCTCAAGAATTAGACCTCCCAATGAATCAGATTCACCTTTTACCTCATCAAATTTTTCATCATCCAGGTGCAATATTTTACAAAAATCAACTATTGGTGTTTTTGCCTCGAAAACAAATCTGCTTTCAGATAATTTATCATACTTAAACTGCAATGGTTCCAAATCAAATTCATCGCTTATCTCTCCAACTATTTCCTCAATAATATCTTCAAGAGTAATTATGCCAGATGTGCCTCCATATTCATCAACAACTATTGCAAGGTGAATTTTCTTTTGTCTGAATTCTTGTAATAGATCATTAATTCTCTTGTTTTCCGGAACAAAAAACACCGGCTTACGAACAAGTTTTATCCATGCCAAGTTTGTATTGTTTGCGTATGGTAACAAATCTTTAATGTACATTACTCCCATTATATTATCAAGTGTTTCATCAAAAACAGGTATTCTAGAGAAGCCTGATTTCAGGACAGTTTCTTTGACATCCTCCAATGACATTGATTTATCAATTGCGGTAACATTAACTCTTGAAACCATTATTTCGCTTGCCTCCTTCTCTCCAAAAGTGGCTATCCCTTTTAAAATGAGTTTCTCCTCCTCCGTTACACTTCTATCCGAAGTAATTTCTATTGCATCTGATAGGTCGCTCATGCTAATATTATGATTTTTTCTTCCAAACCTTTTATCTATTACTGAAGTTGAAGATACCAATAATCCACTCAGTGGCTTGAATAACCATATTAGAAATTTTAAATTATACACCATAAGGTTTGCAACTGCTACTGGTTCTTTGTTTGACATTATCTTGGGGATAATTTCACCAAAAATCAGAAGCACTGAGGTAACCACAATTACCTGTAAAATAAATATTAGTATGGCATTTGCACCTATATCGAATATGTTAGCTACAATATATGTTGAAAGTATTACAATACTAACGTTGATGAAGTTATTTGATATGAGAATTGTTGCAAGTAATTTTTTTGGCTTCGTCAGCAGAGATAATATGGCCTTATCTTTTTTGCCAGATCTTAGTTTTAAGGTCTCAATATCGGAAGGAGAAAGTGAAAAAAAAGCAGTTTCAGACCCAGAAATAAGGCCAGAGAAAAAGATTAGCACCATGAGAATTATAAGGCCAATTAGTGTATCCATTCCAAATCCTAAAAAGACCTGTTCTAACAAAATATTCAATCCCGATATATAAGAATCTGTATCTCCGTCTTCCAAAATAAAGATTTAATTTAACAATACCTTCCTGGCAAAATTACTAAGAAATGTCATACTTAGACACTAATCTACTGTTATTTAGAAAGGAAGGTCATCTTCTGGCAAACTACTTTTATCTGCATCCGTAGAAGTGATTTGAGAATTCTTGGGTGTTTCAGAATGATTATCTGAAGAACCTCCATCATATCCTTTTGGATGGGCCATCATATTAATTTTCTCCGCAAGTATTTCTGTGATATATCTATCATTAGCATCCTTATCCTTGTACTTACGGGTTTTTATTTTACCCTCAACATATATTAGGTCTCCCTTAGCAATGCGCTTTTCAGCAAGGTATCGATATCCTACAATATTATGCCACTCGGTCTGGTCAACCCATTCATTGGTGTTTTTATCCTTGTAGCTCTCTGTGGTAGCTAAGGGAAAACTTATTCGTTTTGTGCCATCTTCATAGGTAAATACATCCGGATCTTTTCCAATGTGTCCTATTAGCATTACTTTATTAATTCCTGCCATTTTTAATAGTTTAACTTTAAATATTCAATAATCAAAAATAGATAATTTATCACGAGAAATACATGTCATAACTTTCAATCATAGAGAGAAAACTTTAAAATTATAGGTTTTGATTGCCAAATGATGTGAAAATACTAGAAAAGAAGATTTTATAAACAAAAAAACTAAATATTTTTATCGCAAATAATAAAATTATATTATTTTTGTCGCCCTATTAAGAAACTAATTTTTAATCATTTAAAATATCATTGAGATGACGAAGGCAGAAATTGTAACTGAAATAGCCAACAAAACTGGCGTTGAAAAAGTGGCTGTGCAAGCAGTAGTGGAATCTTTCATGGAAACCGTTAAAGATACAATGGTTAATGGCGAAAATGTATATTTAAGAGGCTTTGGTAGCTTTATCATTAAAAGAAGAGCTGAAAAAACTGGTCGTAATATTTCAAAAAATACTACTATCATTATTCCTGCTCACAACATTCCTGCTTTTAAACCAGCTAAAACTTTTGTGAACGAAGTGAAAGCTAAATAATTTTTAAACTTTTAACATCAATTTATTATGCCAAACGGAAAAAAGAGGAAAAGACATAAGATGGCTACCCATAAGCGCAAGAAGCGTTTAAGGAAGAACAGGCATAAAAAGAAATAATATTTCTTTTAGTAACTTAACACAAGGCTAAAGCCTTGTGTTATCCTTTCACTACTCCTAGAATATACCCCTCGCACTGTTTGTCCTAAACTTTCAAAAATTATTAAATAGCTGGTTAATCAAACTAGTTAATATTTAATTAAAAATATACAATGTGAACAGAGAATTAATTATTGATTCAAATTTATCGGAAGTTAGCATTGCATTACTTGAGGACAAAAGCTTAGTTGAATTAAATAAAGAACAAATCAACAACAACTTTGCTGTTGGTGATGTTTTTTTGGCAAAGGTCAAAAAGATAATGCCTGGACTCAATGCAGCGTTTGTGGATGTTGGTTATGAGAAAGATGCATTTCTACATTATCTCGACCTAGGTCCTCAAATAAGAACCTTCAATAAATATGTGAAACTTGGGTTACTTGGTAAAGCCGAGCTAACCACACATGAAACAATTAAACGAGAAAAAGATATTGATAAGTCTGGAAAAATCACTCAAGTGCTTGTTTCAGGACAACAATTATTAGTGCAAATTGTTAAGGAACCAATCTCTACAAAGGGCCCAAGGATTTCGACTGAAATTTCTTTTCCTGGTAGGTATGTTGTTCTACTTCCTTTCTCTAGTAAGGTTTCAATATCACAGAAGATAAAAAGTAAAGAAGAAAGAAACAGGCTGAAGAGACTTATAGCTAGTATTCTTCCGAAGAATTACGGTATTATAATAAGAACAGTTGCTGAGAACAGAAAAGTTGCTGAACTTGACACGGACCTTCGTGATCTCGTTAATAAGTGGGAAGGTATTATAAAGAAACTTCACAATACTAAATCACCCAAAAAGGTACTAAGCGAATTGGATAGAACTTCTCAAATTTTAAGAGATGTTCTTAATGAATCATTTAATACCATTCATGTTAATGATCCTAATCTTGCGGATGAAATAAAGACATATATCGAAACAATAGCTCCGGATAAAAAGGATATTGTTAAACGATACCGTGGTAAAGTGCCAATTTTTGAATACTATGGGATTGAAAAACAACTTCGGAGTTCATTTGGAAAAAATGTAACCATAAAAAGCGGAGTTTATCTAGTAATAGAACATACGGAAGCGCTTCATGTAATTGATATAAATAGTGGACATCGAGTTAACAAGGAGAATACACAGGAGCAGAATGCTCTGATTGTTAATATGGAAGCTGCCACAGAGGTTGCGAGACAATTACGATTGCGAGACATGGGTGGAATTATAGTTGTGGATTTTATCGATCTGCATGAAGCAAAAAACAGAAGAGCGCTTCATCAAAGACTGGTTGAAGAAATGGCAAAGGATCATGCTAAGCATACCATTCTTCCTCCAAGTAAATTTGGTCTGGTTCAAATCACTAGGCAAAGAGTTCGCCCAGAAATGATTGTCCCAGTTCTTGAAACCTGCCCCACATGTTCGGGAACAGGTCAAATTAAGAGCGGAATGATTCTTATAGATGAAATAGAAAATAATCTTAACTATCTCATTAATGATCAAAACGAACGAGGACTAACTCTAGCTGTTCATCCATATATTTATGCCTTTATAACAAAAGGATTATTATCTCACCAAATGAGATGGTATCAAAATTATAAACGATGGATAAAAGTTTGTTCAGAAAAGGATTACCAAATAATGCAATTCCAATTTAGAAATAAGAATGGAGATGTTTTAAAACATTAACCAAGAATCTAGTAAAAAGATTGTTGTTTTATAAGGCTAAGTAAATGGAAATTGTTTGCGAATTTATTTTTTCTTACTCTGATTTAATTGATTTTCTAAAGACTCTATTTGTTTCTGCATTAATAATAGCCTTGAGTTAGATTCTACTTGTTCTAATTTTAAACTATCTAATAATAACTGATTTGTTCTCAAGATATTTTTAAATTGGGATAATTCCTTTAAAACAAATGCTAACTGTTCTTCTTGAATTGATGCAATCGCCACCAATTGTTTGTCAATTGTATCTTGGTTTAAAACAATGGCAATTCCATTTTCAATTGTATCTTTAATTACAATTTTTGAACTATCCTTTGTCGTTATTTGAGCATTCATAAAAAGAGTTAGGGAAAAAAGTAAAAATGTAAAAGCAATTTTTTTCACAATAATAAAATTTTGTTAATTTTTAGGAGACAAATATAATTAATCAATTTAATATTTATTTGGTTTTATGCTCAATACAGGTATTGGCGAATGATTGACCATCTGAGAGGCGTATGGCCCCAATAATAAATTGGCAGCACTTATTTCTTGTTCCGTCATTATGCATATGAGATTAGCTTCAATTTTTGTAGCATAGTCTATGGTTTCTTCTGTTATGTTATCTGCCTCTACAAATGATGATTTATATCTAATATTATTTTCCGCCATATACTCTTCAGCCTGCAATACATAATTACGAATTCTATATCGTATATCGTCAGATGTTGTAGTAAACAATCCCAATATATATACTTCAGATAAAAAGTGCTTGGCCAATATTGCAGTGAGGGGCATCTTCTGACGAGTTAATTTAGTACTATCAAGAGGTAGAACTATTCTCTTAAGGTCTGAGCCAATATCTATTCCTCCACGTATTGTTATAATAGGAATATCGCATGCAGACACAATTCGGTTGGCATTACTACCTATCCAAAATTCTTCAAACCCAGAAGAACCATGTGTTCCTATTACCACCATAAACGCCTCTAATTTTTTTGCTAGCTTACAAACCTCCTTATATACTTTCCCTTTTCGAATGTAATACTTGATATTACTTTCTGTTATTTGAAACTTATATTTTTTAATAAGTTTCTCAAATCGCTTTGATACTTCATCTTCAATATTTTTTGGTTCTACTGAAAAAATTTCTTTGGAATAATCAAGGTGATTAATCCAAACCATTGCGATTCCGGCTTTGGCTCTCCTGGCAATGGTAATTGCATGTTCAAGGGCATTAATTGAACAATCTGAAAAATCGACGCCCACAAGAATTACTTTACTCATAGCTATAATTTTTAAATTATTACAAATCAGGAAAATTTATATTATCCTGTGTTACCCATGCTCCGGGATATTTTCTCTGTATTTTCTGAAGGAAATTCTCAGCTTCCAACCGAGTTCTAAAATCACCAACCCTTAACCTGTAGTTAGGTTCACCAAATGTTAAGTATACATGTATATCGGGATAATTTTTTTTAAACTTGGTTTGAACTTTATCAATAACATCCAAAGCATCATTCCCTGAAACCATTAAAATTTGTACTCGATAACCTGGAAAAGCAGGGAAACTTTTGTTGTGGTTAATATGTAGCTGAAGTAAAGAATCAACACGAACATCACTTATAACATTAGAATGTCCATTTGAGGGATTCTGTGCTAAAGTTACAGTAATTGTGAGTGCTATTGTTGCTATGGCTAAAAAAATATTTCTCATTACTTTAATACTGATTTATCTATCAAACACTAAATATTTATGTGGTTTATTTATTAATAAATTGTAGTACATATTATTTCAAAAAATTATTTACAGTAGCTGCACAATACTCCATTTATGATGTCTATATATAGAATCCACAAGGTCATAAAGTTCTATAATCCATTGGTGCTAATATAACAAATATATGCCAATTTTCAAGGTTTTTAAATCTAAAAATTATGGTCTATCATTCATGGACAAATTATATTTGGGTGTTTAAGTTAATTTCCCCTACTTTTGTGATAAATATAGTGATAGATGAATGAAAACCTTGATGCCAGTGGATCAGACCTAACCAATGACGAGAGAGAAATAGAAAAATCACTTCGTCCTGGTCACTTTGATCATTTTACTGGCCAGCCAAGTGTTGTTGAAAATCTTAAAATCTTTGTGGAGGCTGCTAAACAAAGAGGCGATGCTTTGGATCATGTTCTTTTACATGGTCCTCCAGGGCTTGGAAAAACAACTTTATCTCACATAATTTCCAATGAACTAGGTGTTAATATAATTACAACATCGGGGCCTGTACTTGACAAGCCAGGAGATCTTGCAGGTTTACTTACCAATTTGAGTGAAAATGATGTACTTTTTATTGATGAGATTCATCGCTTAAGCCCAGTCGTAGAAGAGTATCTTTATTCTGCAATGGAAGATTTCAAAATTGATATTATGATTGAAACAGGTCCCAATGCAAGGTCAGTTCAAATAACCATTAATCCCTTTACTCTAATTGGAGCAACAACACGTTCGGGTTTACTTACTGCGCCTTTGAGATCTAGATTTGGGATTACGTCGAGGTTGGAGTATTACAATAAAAGCACTCTTTCATCAATCGTTAAAAGAAGTTCCTCAATACTTGATGTTAGTATAAAAGAAAATGCGGCATCAGAAATAGCTGGAAGAAGCAGAGGAACACCAAGAATTGCAAACTTACTTCTAAGAAGAGTTCGCGATTTTGCTCAAATAGTTGGAGATGGCAATATTGATATCGATATATCCCAACATGCCCTTAAAGCATTAAATGTTGATAAAAATGGGCTTGATGAGATGGACAATAGAATATTAGTAACAATAATCGATAAATTCAAAGGAGGGCCAGTTGGCATAACCACAATAGCCACTGCTTGTGGTGAAGAGAGAGATACCATAGAAGAGGTGTATGAACCATTCCTAATCCAAGAAGGTTTTATTATGAGAACTCCCCGTGGAAGAGAAGTTACCCAGAGGGCATATGAACATCTTGGCAAAACAAAGAAACGCGATCAAGGAGAATTATTTTAGAATATCCAAACAGTGCAATGTATAACCGATAGTAACCTAATAACTTGCCTCTACAAAAACTTATAAAAGACCAATTAAACAAATTCATCATAGATGAAGCTAAAAAATTGGGTTTTTTTGATTGTGGTATTTCCAAAGCCGAAGAACTTACCGATGACAAAATACGCATGGAAAAATGGCTTTTGGAGGCTGGAAACGGAGAAATGAGTTACCTTGACAGAAATAAGGAAAAGAGATATAACCCAAAGCTACTTGTTGAAAATTCAAAATCAGTTATAACTGTTTTGTATAACTATTTTCCAAAGGATAAACTACCTGAAAAAGACAATTTTAAAATAGCTAAATATGCATATGGTACAGATTATCATTATGTAATTAAAGAAAAATTAAATTCTCTTGTTAAAATAATTGAAACTAAAGCAGGAAAATATAACACACGTGTCTTTGTTGATTCAGCGCCCGTAATGGATAGAGCATGGGCAAGAAAGAGCGGTTTGGGATTCGTTGGTAAAAACACCATGCTTATAAATAAAAAAGGGGGTTCATTCTTCTTCATTGGTAATATTATAACAGAGCTTGAGTTAAATTATTCGAATACTGAGATAACTAAAGACTTTTGCGGCAACTGCACCAAATGTATAGATGCCTGCCCTACACAAGCAATTACAGAATTTAATGTGGATTCAAAAAAATGCATCTCATATCTAACAATTGAATACCGTGGAGATTTGGATACGAAATTTAAACAAAAAGCAAAAAATTGGATGTTTGGATGTGATATCTGCCAGGATGTATGCCCATGGAATCGGTTTTCCACCCAACATAATGAACCCCTTTTTAATCCAAGTAGCGACTTAAAGGCTATGACAAAAGAAAAATGGAAAGTTCTTGAAAAGATTGAGTTCAATAAATTATTCAAAGGATCTGCAGTGAATCGAACTCGATATAAAGGATTAAAACGAAATATAGATTCATTAACTTGAATCCCTTAAGTAAATAAAAATCATATTTTTGATAAAAATGGTTTACCCTTAAATTATGCGCAAAAAAAGCTTATTTATTATTGCTTTGCCAATAATCTCAATTGTTCTTTTTATGATTTTTATTATAAAGAATAAAGAAGATAGTTTTGCAGATGAGATAATTACAACCACAACGGATACATTTAAGTCAAGCTTTCAGGATTTTCTTTCAACAATTGATAATACCATTAATACTTTTAATAAAGATCTAAAAGATGAGGCCTTTTTAACCGAAGAAAACCTCACCCCACACATCACTAAAGTTATAAACTCCGAATCATTCCTCACAGGAATTGCTTTATCGAATGATTCATTTAGCTATTTGATTTTTAAAGATAACTCATCGTGGGCTGTATCCTACGATGGAAGACTATCTGATAGTACATCCAACTGGCAAAGATTAAATAACAAACTTGAAGTAAAAAGTGAATGGACAGACATCTATACCGCATTTCCTAGTAATAACAATATTGATTCAATCAAAAGTGCTTTAGATAATTCCAATTATGTATGGGTGGCATCAGATCATACCATACCTGAATCCAAAAATACCATTAGTATTATATTTAAGTCAAAAAAGATAACGGGAGAGGAAATTATAGCTGGCTTGATTTATTACACTCCTGAACTTAAAAATAAATTTGCTGATGTTATGAGGTTCGAAAATCCTCTTATTTCAATAATAACTACCGACAATAATATCATCACACCGCTAGTTAACAATGATAGCTCGAACATTAAATTCCATATGGATATTGGTTTAAACGTAAAAAAACTAATAAACAAATGGAGTAGTAGTGAAAAACTTCTACCACACTCATATTCCTTTGAGAAAAATAATAGCATATACTGGACGAGAATAGTAAGTATACCCTCAATGATTGGAATAAAAGGTTTTTCTGTTACAATATCTGCCCATGACCTCGCCATTACAGAACGCAATAAAGAGCTTATATACCTATATTTATCCATCACATTTGCAATTATGTCTCTAGTTGCACTTTATTTCTATAGGAGAAAGCCAAAGTTGGCTGATGTTAAATTATTTCCAATGAATCTTGACATTGCAGATGTCAAAACAATGATTGAAGGAGGCGAAACTGAATATGTCGAATTTAAATCTTCTCTAAGATGGGATTATAGAGAGAGTAAGTCTAACAAAATTCTGGAAGAGGTAATTATGAAAAGTATATGTGCTTTCGCAAATGCAAAAGGGGGAAACTTATTTATTGGTGTTAATGATGAATTGGAAATAATTGGACTTGACAATGACTTTAATAGTCTTAAAAAAAATGATGCTGATTATTTTGAACTACACCTAAGAAAATTAATTGTTAACCAATATGGGATAGCTTTTTCAAACGATAATTTGAAAATAAGCTTCCCCAGAATAAATGATAAGATCATATGTACGATTCAGATAAAAGCATCTAAAAATCCAATATTTCTAAAAACAAGAAATAAACAAGGTAATGAAATTGAAAAATTTTATGTAAGATCTGGAAATGCATCACAGCAACTTTCATCTCTTACAGATATTAATGAGTATGTTAAAATCAGATTTGATGGGTAATGGCAAAAAACTCCCCACTAATTAATACCTATTTATTATGGGCTGGCTAATTTTTTGGATTGTATTGTTTCTAGCGCTCATAGTTATCCTTTCACTGCGTCATATAAAAACTTCCGATCTAGATCAGTATCTTGTTAATAATCGTAACACAAGAACACTACCTCTTGTCTTTACAGTTCTTGCAACATTTGTTGGTGGAGGCACATCCATTGGGCTAATGGCTTTGGGATATGAATCTGGCTTCGCTGCTGTTGCAATTGGAATTGCATATGTAATTGGGTTCCTTATTATGTGGAAGTATGCTGGCAAAATTCGTGATTTTGGAGCAAAGAATAATATTTACAGCTATCCTCATTTCCTCAATCATATTTATACTACCGAAACTGAAAAGACATTTTCTAAAATATTTTCAGCAACAGTAAGTGGTGTAAACATCTTTATTTTTTTCTTCATTCTTGCAGCACAATTTGTAGCAATGGCAAGTTTACTTAAGTTTACCTTTGAAATTGGATATACCCCTGCAGCTATAATATCAGCAATAATTATCATTGCATATACTGCAATTGCAGGATTATCAGGAGTTATAATAACAGATACAATACAGTTTATTGCCATTGTTATTATGATGATTCTAATATTTATACCAGGAATAATTACCGATACTGAAATGTTTTCAAAATTAAACGAGTTGCCAAGAGAGATGCTCAATGGAACACAACTTGGCATAGTTTTTCTTGTGGGAACTCCAATTTTTTTATCCTGGTCTGTAATTGCCAGAATGGATATTTGGCAGAGAATCCTTGCTGCAAAAAATAGCACGGTTGCAAAGAAAGTAAGTCTGTGGTCGGGATTGGGAATGTTGCCTTTTTATATAATTTTTCCATTGGTTGGCATGGCGGTAAGGTTAGTAATTGATTACGAAATTACTCCGGATCAAACGGCAGGTGTTGCTTATATTTTCATAGAAAGACACAGTGACGGGTTTTTAATGTCATTTGCAATTGTTGGATTGCTATCCGCATTAATGTCTTCGGGTGATAGCTTCCTAAATATTATATCCATATCAGCAGTAAAAGATTTTGTTGGTTGGCGCAAAACAAAACCAGTAAGTAAAAATAAAGCCTATAAAATGATTCGTATTGCCACCTTTGTTTTCGGTATTACAGCATTATTTATGGCATTAGTATTTCCGAATATAGTTGACCTGTTGATCGTAGGTATATCCACAATTACAATATTTGCGCCAGTTACACTATTTGCCTTTTTGGTAAAAAATCCTTTCCTTTATAGAAAGATTGTGTTAGTAAGTTTGCTATTTGCCTTTATCGTTAATCTAGTTTTGTTTATCATTGGGATACTTCACCCTGAAATTTTTAGTGCTAAATCATCGTTTGTTCCATCGATAATAATAGAAACAATAATACTACTTGCGGGAATGTTCTTCATTAATAATTCTAGACTTAAAAACACCTAATTATATTATGGCAATTGAAATACTAAATGATGAATATTTCATGAAAATGGCACTTCAGGAGGCACGACTCGCACTTGCAAAAAATGAAGTACCAGTGGGTGCAGTTATTGTTCATGACAAAAAAATAATCGCTAGAGCACATAATCTTACAGAAACATTGAATGATGTTACTGCTCATGCAGAAATGCAGGCATTTACAGCTGCTGCAGACTTTATCGGTGGTAAATATCTTCATGATTGTACTCTTTATGTTACCCTAGAGCCGTGTTTTATGTGTGCCGGTGCTTCAGCCTGGGCTCAAATATCTGAAATAAAGTTTGGAGCCCATGATCAAAAAAAAGGTTTTAAAAAAATATCAAAAGAAATTCTACATCCAAAAACAAAAGTTGCAGGAGGCTTACTTGAAAAGGAATGTTCAAATCTAATTTCAAGCTTTTTTTCAAAGAAAAGAAATCAAACTAGTTGATCCCCATTGATTGTAATTGAAACTTATATCGTAACTGAAGAAATGTCAAATGTTAGACTTATTGACTGCGCATTTGAAGTATTCGAGAAAATTCTAACTAAAAGTTCTTTGAAAAAATTCATTAAAAAGGGATTGATATTAATAGATGATAAGAATGCGAAATCAGGCGATAGACTAGCTGTAGGTATGATTGTAAAGCTAATTGATAAGGAAGAAAGCCCTCCAAAACCACTAGATTTTAAACTCGATATTATTTTTCAAGATGAGCATATCGCCGTTATTAATAAGCCAGCAGGTATAGAAGTTAGTGGTAACAAATATTTTACCATCCAAAATGCTCTTGTTGCTAACATAAAAATATCCAAAGAGATAGACGCTTTAAAATGGGCACGGCCAGTTCATCGTCTTGACTATCCAACATCTGGTTTATTGATTGTTGCAAAAACCCAAAGTGCCTTAAGTAATATTGGCAAGCAATTTGAAAACAGAACAATTAGAAAAAAGTACCGGGCTCTATTGGCAGGACGGCTAAAGAAAAGAGGCTCAATAAATACTGCCATCGCCAATCAAAATGCACTAACTAAATACGAAGTAATTAATTACTCAAGATCATTAAAAACAGAATGGATTACCGAGGCAAACCTCTATCCTCACAGTGGAAGGAGGCACCAATTACGAATACATATGTCAAACATAGGACATCCTGTGGTTGGTGATAAAAATTACGGAGATGGCCCTATTTTAAAAGGAAAAGGACTATTTCTTTCAGCCACTGACATTGAATTGTCACATCCCAAAACAGGTGAATTGATTCTTTTTTCAATTGAACCCCCTAAGAAGTTCAAATCATTTTTAATGGCTCAGCAAAAAAACTGGGATAAGAATAATGGTTCTTAGCGTCAAAATTAAGCTTGTAGTTGACTGGTAATATTTTATAAAATAAGTTTTAATAAATTTGTGGTGTCACTACTTAAATCTAATAGTATGAAACCTAGATTAATATTATTAACACTAATTATTGCTATCACTTTAGGCTCCTGTAGCGAAAGCAGTAAATATAGTCATTCACAAGTAGAAAAAAAGATTTACAATCAGGTTGATTATGATACCTTTGTGTTACAACATAAAGAAAGTTATGTTGAAAGTTTGGATAAAATAAATGACTCCTCATACAAAGTTGTCCATAACTTTACAAACCCTTTAACTGGGGCAGAAATGAGAACAACAAGAATTTATGAATTTGATAGTATTGGTTGCTGAGTAACCTTTTACAATTTAACGAAACAAGAAATTATTTATAAAATTAGTTTTAATAAATTTGTGCTCTAACGTATAATTATATGAGTGAGCTCCTAATTGGTCTTTTTATAGTCATTTTTGTTATTGGCACATTATTAACAGTTCTCCCTTCCAAAACTTATTCAAAGATATCTAAAAGGTTTAGGAAAGGTTTAGGTGACTTATGAAATTTACTGCTTATCCCTTATGATAACTGTCTCAATACAAATATCAGAATAGTCTAGCTAGATAATTATAATGATCATCTTCCATTAGTAACTCACATTTAAATCCTGATTCTTCAGCTATAAATGATAGATTACCAAAATCAATGTATAGCCATTCAAATGGCGCTCCCTTTAAACCATTGTATTCAACAACATATTCCACTTCACCGTAATAATTATCATTCAAATTTATGAGATAAGAACCATCATCATTTTGATATAGATATAAAAGATCTGAGGAATCAAATATCAATTGTCCTCCTTTGTTTAGAAGTCCCTTTGCTTGCTTTAGGAAAGCAGAAAGCCCTTTGAAATTTTTTGTGAAGCCAATCCCATTCATTAACATAAGAAGGGTATCATAACCACCGTATTTATAATTTAAGATATCAGATTGGATAGTATTATTAAGCCCTCTTTCTTGCATGATTTTGACAAACCCTGGCTTAATATCAAGAGATGTAACATCAATCCCTCTTTCCTTAAGAATTAATGAGTGTGAACCTGACCCTGCCCCAATGTCCAATACCTTACCTTCGCAAATTTTCAATGCTAACTGCTCTATTTGAGGCATTTGGCTAAAAGATCTAAAAAAATATGAAATTGGAATAAGTTCATCATCGCCCTTATTGCAATGCACAAGAATGCTGGCATCATTTTTTCCTCCTAAATAATCATTAAATGCAACTTCAAACGGATCGCTTATCATTTATCTCGCTTTAACAATAAGATAAAACAAGGTTTTTATCTTCAGCATATATTATTGCTTTTTTTCCAAAGCACAAAGGTAGATTATTGTCAATATGACCCACAGGTAAGCCAAAATAAAGTGGAAATTCAAATTCATCTGTTATACTTCTAATGGTTTGATATGCTGTGCTACCAAAGGGTATCAAGTTATCATTCATCTTAGTCATAGCTCCTACAATAATCCCTTTTAACCCATCAAATACTCCTGCTCTTTTTAATCCCATCATCATTCTATCTATGTGATAAAGATATTCATCCAAATCTTCTATGAAAAGAATTTTCCCATCGGTTAATGGAAATGATAGACTGCCAAGCATACTATAAAGTACAGATAGGTTACCACCGACAATTTCTCCATTTAAATTACCAGGTCTGTTCAATGGATGCTTATCAAATTTGATTGTGGTTTTTTCTCCCTTTAATATTTTGAACATTTCGTTTATGGATGCCGACGAATTAGAAGGGTAGTTAATTGGCATGGTTCCATGCACTGTAATAACATCGTACACATTTGAAACATGATTCAGAAATACCGTAATATCGCTATATCCGACAAGCCATTTGGGATTTTTACAAAATTGTGTAAAATCTAATTTGTCAACAATTTTAATGCTGCCATAACCACCTCTTGCAAAAAAAATAGCCCTAATCCGTTCATTGTCCAACATATTTTGTAATTCAGAAGCTCTATGAATATCATCACCTGCAAACTGATTGTTGACAAAAAATAAATTTTTATCAAAAACAGGTTCAAAACCGTTGGATTTAATTTTTATAACCGCATCCGATATTTCACTTTTTGAAATACTTCTTGCAGAAGCAACAATACCTATCTGATCGCCTCTTTTAAGAAATTCCGGACTCTTCATTTTGAACATATTAGTTACCTTTGTCGAAATTAATGTTTTTTGGGAATTAATAATCAAAACCCCAGTAAAATAAGAAGTTAATACTATTAAAATGACGGATTTTAAAAGATATACCATTACTTCAGCACTACCATATGCAAACGGACCTATTCATATAGGTCATCTTGCCGGTGTGTATGTGCCTGCAGATATTTATGCTAGGTATCTGAGAATGAATGATATGGATGTTCTGTTTATTGGTGGCTCTGATGAACATGGTGTTCCAATTACCATTAAAGCAAGACAACTTGGAGTTAGCCCTCAGGATATCGTAGATAAGTACCATAACATTATTAAAAAATCTTTTGAAGATTTTGGTATATCATTTGACGTGTATTCGCGTACATCTGATCCTATACATCATAAAACTGCATCGGAATTCTTTAAGAAGCTATACGATGACGGAAGTTTCATTGAAAAGACAAACAAACAATATTACGATGAGGAAAATAAACAGTTTCTTGCTGATAGGTACATAACAGGAACCTGCCCTCACTGTGGAAATGAAAATGCATATGGCGACCAATGTGAAAACTGTGGAACATCACTTAGCCCTCTTGAACTCATAAATCCAAAATCTGCATTAAGTGGGAATATACCTATTTTGAAGGAAACAAAGCATTGGTATTTACCCCTTGATAGTTATGAGAAATGGCTAACGGAATGGATAATAAAAGGACATAAAAATGACTGGAAGCCAAATGTATATGGCCAGGTTAAATCATGGATTGACCAAGGCCTTAAACCACGAGCAGTTACAAGAGATTTAGATTGGGGAGTAAAAGTACCGTTTAAAGATGCTGAAGGGAAGGTATTATATGTATGGTTTGATGCTCCAATAGGATATATTTCTGCCGCAAAAGAATGGTCTGAAAAAACAGGAAAAGATTGGAAGCCATACTGGAAAGATAAGGACAGCAAGATGTTACACTTCATTGGCAAAGATAATATTGTATTTCATTGCATTATATTTCCTGCCATGCTAAAAGCTGAGGGTAGTTTTATCCTTCCTGAGAATGTTCCAGCCAATGAATTTCTGAACTTAGAAAATAATAAGATTTCAACATCTAGAAATTGGGCCGTATGGCTGCATGAATATTTAGAGGATTTTCCAGGAAAACAGGATGTTTTGAGATATGTTCTAACAGCAAATGCTCCCGAAACTAAGGATAACGATTTTACCTGGAAGGATTTCCAGGCAAGAAATAATAATGAATTATTGGCAGTATTTGGTAATTTTGTTAATAGAACACTTGTACTCACACAAAAATATTATGATGGAATCGTTCCAAACTGTTCTGACTTTGGGAATATTTCAAAAGAAACTTTAGATGAAATATCTAAATTTCCTCAGTTGATAGGCTCTAGTATTGAGAGGTATCGTTTCCGTGAAGCTTTAAATGAGCTAATGAATCTGGCAAGAATGGGTAATAAGTATCTTACGGATATGGAGCCTTGGAAACTTGTAAAATTAGACCCTGAAAAAGTTAAGGAAATAATCTTTGTTAGCCTTCAAATAGTGACTAATTTAGCTATTCTATCGGAGCCATTTTTGCCGTTTACATCAAGAAAACTTTCTACTATGTTAAATATTGGTGAGTATAAATGGAAAGATGCTGGTTCCGCAGATATCTTAAAAACAGGTCATAAAATAAATAAACCAGAGCTCCTATTTGAAAGAATTGAAGATAGTGCCATTGAACAACAAGTACAAAAACTTATGGATACAAAATTAAATTCCCTAGAACCATTATCCGCAAAAAAATCAAAATCTCAAATAGAGTTTGATGATTTTATGAAAATGGATATTCGCACAGGAACAATCATAGAGGCTGAAAAAGTTGCCAAAACAAAAAAGCTCCTAAAATTAGTTGTTGATACTGGGATTGATAAAAGAACTGTTGTTTCAGGTATTGCAGAATACTATGATGCTGAAAAAATAGTTGGAAATAAAGTAAGCATACTTGTCAACCTTGCACCACGAAAACTAAGAGGTATAGAATCTCAAGGTATGATATTAATGGCAGAAGATAAGGATGGAAAATTGTCCTTTGTATCTCCCGTTGATGATGTTCAAAATGGAAGTGAGATAAAATAATTACACACTTAGTTTTCTTGTTTAATTTACATATTTAATTAAACATCCATGCGATTTTTTATGTAATACATAACTACTGTCAGAACCCTTGCATTTATATATGATACTGTTTAAAAAATTTATACTTTAGTCAAAAAAATTGGCCCAAGGAACATTTAAAGGTAGTGATATGGAAAATAAGATTTTAAAGCAGCCCTCTAGCAAGGCAATTACAGTTGCTGCATACCTTATTATTATAGCTGTAGTAAAGTATTCTGCGTCTATAGTTACACCTATTTTATTGGCACTATTTATAACTATTGTTTGCGCTCAGCCTATTAGATGGCTTAAAAGCAAGAGAGTTCCGGATGGCATGGCTATTTTTATCATTCTAATTTTAATTCTTGGAATTTTCTTCGGACTGGGAGAAGTAATTGGAAGATCAGTCATACAATTTTCAGAAGACAGTTCAGTCTATGCTCACAGACTCAATGATATTATGTCATCCCTTTTTGACACCTTACGTGGTTTAGGAATGAATGTTTCCTTGGAGAAGCTAGAACAATCCATTAGCCCAAATAGCATAATGAATGCCAGTGCATCATTTTTAGGGGCTTTGGGAGGACTTATGAGTAATACCTTCCTAATAACCTTTATAATCATATTTATGTTATTGGAAATAAATAGTTTTAACATTAAGGTTACCGCCATTACAAATATTTCAGGTGGGTCTATGAGTTATATTAAGAGAATAGATCAAAGTATAAGACACTACCTTGGTTTAATGACAATTATCAGCTTCATTACCGGACTTCTAATATATATATCTCTAATGCTTATTGGCGTTGAGTATGCCATACTATGGGCTTTAATTGCTTTTATATTTAATTTTATACCCAATATTGGTTCCATTTTAGCGAGTTTTCCTGCAATATTATTTGCCATGATTCAATTAGGACTTGGTGGTGCTCTATGGACAATGGGAGCTTATGCGGCAATAAATATGATAATAGGCAATGTGGTACAACCTCCAATTATGGGTAAGGGTATGGGATTGAGCACTCTTGTTGTTTTTATATCATTAATCTTTTGGGGATATGTATTAGGAACAGTTGGAATGTTTCTTTTAGTGCCACTTACAATGGTAGTAAAAAATGTCCTTGAACAAAAAGAATCAACAAGGTGGTTCTCAATTATACTTGGAACTGAAAAAGCAGCAAAAGAAGTTATGGAACAAACTGCCTCAAAACTTAAGACCCCAATATAGAGTTGATTTCTTAGAATTTTTCATCATACTTTGTCCAAAGAAAATCACCAAGTTTGATGGCTTCTTTCATGACTTTTTCACCTTCTTCATTGGAATACTCATTTAGAAACTCTATGGCACTTTTCTTATTTCTATGATATAACTCCAGAGCTTGTTGATCAACATCTTTTTGCTCATCAATTAATTGTTTCTGCATTGGTATCCACACAGCATCAACATCATGACGCATATCTCCCCATCGTTGAGAGGTGAGAGTTCCAAGCCGATTAAATATCCACCAGGCCGATTCAAGGCTATATCCATTAATACGACCGGGAGTTTTATATTGACTGGGCAAATCCGTTACACATCCATATATTGGTACATAAATTGACGTTGCAACGTTATCCATGGCAAGCCATTCAACTCCGCCAATCTCATCAGGAAGCCAGCTTCTCAATTGAATTATTGTAGCATACATAGTATACCATCTAGCAATGGTTCTCTCTCCCAATTCATTCCAACCTCCATTTACTCCATATAAATCATTTGCATCATACGGCATATGAGGACTTGCCAAAGGTGATATTATGGATTTGCCATCCTTATCAGTAACCTTAATATTTTTAGTCATATCAAATGGAGTACCCTCATAATAATCTTTAAAAACATCTATTAGCGCTTCAAGAGTAACCAAAGTATCAGGTTTTACAGAAAAGGGATAATCCTTATCATTTGGATCCAGCTTTAAAGATGGTGCCAACAAATTAAACACACGCCACTCTCTTCGTCGAGATGCAAATGAAGTTCTGCTGCCTGGTGCATAAGCATAGCAAAACTTAAACTCTTGTTTATCTGGATTCCACCATCCGTTTTCTTTTGCGACTTTATATACATTATCCGAAGCCATGAAATAATCCTTATTGTCGAGGTTTATTTCCTTAATTGTACTTGCATTTGCATTAACACTTATATGGTCATTGGGTACTCGTTGAGCAGCCCATACAGAGCCAACCTTCCCCTTACCAGGACCTACAATTTCCATATGCCATACCTCATTTTTATCTGCTATGGTAAGGACTTCCCCATAATCATTCCAGCCATATCTAGCCAATAACTCACCAGCCATTATTATGGCACCTCTGGCTGTAGATTGGCGTTCAAGCATGAGTATACATAACCTCTGACAATCAATTATTCCAGAATCACTCTGTAGCTCATCTCTTCCACCAAATGTTGACTCACCAATCCCAAGTTGCTTATCGTTTAGACTAGGATATGCGGTGTTAATATATCCATTGGTAAATCTTATCTGAGGTATTTTCCCAACTTCTTGGTGCCCATAAGCAGGCATTGCAAGAGTATCATTCTTTACGCGTTTGTACATTAACACATCTGATCCCTTATTATGAGTTTTGGGGGGCACGATATCGATCCAGCTTCTTGTTCTATGACTATCATCTGTATGGGATGTCATTACAGAACCGTCAAAACTAGCAAGAGATCCAACAGTTATGGTTGTACACCCTTCAGGATACCCAGCTTTCCAATCACTTTTATCTGCTGTTTGAGTGATTAGAGATGAGTATAATAGTGTCAATAATAGGCTTAAACTTATTTTAAATACATTCATTTTTTACAAATCTTATTACTTGCATAATCCTTTAATATACATGGAAACCAAGCATGTATCAACAATGCTAAACCACTTGATGTAGCATTGAACCAATGTTCCCAATATGTCATCTTAGAATCTTTTAAATGTTTATTCATATTTTACATTATGGTTTTTGTTTCATCCATTCAAATAATTGATAATGACTCCCATCCATTCCCATTTTTTCATAGACTTGAATTGCTGTCAAATTTCTTCTATCCACGTATAGTCTTAAGCCTGATATTTCATCACTCTTAGCCAAATCTTCAAGAACATAATTGTACATGGATTTGAATACTCCAATTTCTCTAAATTCAGGCAATATATATACTGATTGTATCCACATTACCCAGCAATTACGCCAGTCGCTCCACTCGGGAGTTAGCATTAATGAGCCAACAACTCTTTCATTATCTACTGCAACAATGTATTTTCCCTTTGCAGGGTCTCTATGCACCGCTAATACACCCTTCTTAATAACCTCAGGGACAAGCTCGACTCCCTCTGTTTCCTTGGCCATATCGATTTGAAATGTCACAATATACTGAACATCAGCTTCATTTGCCAGCCTGATATGAATCATCTTTTTCGTACTTTTGCGACACAAATATAACTATTCTGATCTGAAAAATGAGCGATAGTATAAATCACGAATGCGGCATTGCATTAATTCGGTTACGAAAACCTCTGGAGTATTACCTATCAAAATATGGGACTTCGGTATATGGATTACAAAAGCTGCATCTACTTATGCAAAAACAACATAACCGGGGCCAGGATGGCGCAGGTATTGCTGAAGTAAAATTTGACCTTGAGCCAGGTAAAAAATACATCAGCAGAATCAGGTCGAATAAACCTACACCAATCAAAGATCTTTTTAATAGGGCCTATGATAATATTCATAAGCGCACAGAAGGAAATCCTCAAAGGTTATCAGATGTAAATTGGTTAAAAGAAAATGTTGAGTTTACGGGAGAGTTATTCCTAGGTCATCTCAGATATGGTACCTTTGGTGGCAATAATATTAGTCATCTTCATCCATTAGTACGTGCAAATAACTGGAAAACGCGGAATCTTGTTCTTGCAGGTAATTTTAATATGACAAATACGTCGGAATTATTTAAGCAGTTGGTTGACCTAGGTCAATATCCAGTTGAAACATCTGATACAATAACCGTTTTGGAAAAAATTGGTCATTTCTTAGATGAAGAAAATCAAAAACTATATTCTGAGTATAAGCAAAAAGGCTTGAGTAAAAAGGAAATTACTAATCACATAGTTGAGAATATAGATTTACAAACAATTCTAAGTGATTCTGCCAAGCGATGGGACGGAGGATATGTAATAGGGGGGCTAGTTGGTCATGGAGATGCTTTTATAATGCGAGATCCTAATGGGATAAGGCCTGCTTTTTACTATGCTGATGATGAAGTTATAGTTGCAGCATCCGAAAGGCCAGTAATTCAAACTGCATTTGACACAAGGTTTAATGAAATCAAAGAAATTCCTCCTGGACATGCTCTAATAATTAAAAAGGACGGTAGTTTAAACACCTCTAGATTCATAGAACAAAAGCCCCTAAAGGCATGCTCTTTTGAGCGCATTTATTTTTCAAGAGGCACTGATAAAGATATTTATAAGGAAAGAAAAGCACTTGGCTCACTTCTTACTCCTAAAATTTTAGAAGAAATTAATTATGATTTGAAAAATACTGTTTTCTCATATATTCCAAACACTGCTTCAGTGGCTTTCCAGGGAATGATGGATCAAATACATCTGTTTTCGACAGAGATGATAAAAGAGAAAATACTGAAACATAAGGACGATATATCTGCTGATATGCTTGATTCGTTTTTTAAATCTAATCCTCGAACAGAATCCATTGCTGTTAAAGACGCCAAATTAAGAACTTTTATCACCGAGGACAATCAACGAAATGATCTTGTTGGCCATGTTTATGATGTTACCTATGGCATAGTTAAAAATGGAGTAGATACCTTGGTAGTTCTTGATGATTCAATTGTAAGGGGAACCACATTAAAGCAGAGTATTATTCAGATTTTAGATCGGTTACATCCCAAAAAAATCATTATTGCATCATCTGCTCCTCAAATACGATATCCAGATTGCTATGGTATTGATATGGCAAAATTGAGTGATTTTGTTGCGTTTAATGCGGCAATAGAACTCCTCAAGGATACCAAACAAGACCACATAATTAATGACGTCTATAATAAATCGAAAGCTCAGGAAAAACTTCCAATGGAAGAAATTACAAATTTTGTAAAAGATATATATAAGCCTTTTACTGCAAGTCAAATTTCAGAAAAGGTTGGCCAACTTGTTAAAGCTAAAGGTGTAGAAGCAGATGTAAAAGTTATATATCAAAGCATTGAGAACTTACACATCGCTATTCCAAATCATACTGGAGATTGGTATTTTACGGGTAACTATCCAACACCAGGAGGAAACAAAGTTGTTAACCAATCATTTATAAATTATATAGAAGGAATTAATTCAAGGGCTTACTAGATAGCGATAGTAACAAATGCTTCTCTTATTTTTTCTGCAGTCTCAGCTAATTCATCATTTGTAAGTTTCAGTTTGGGTTGTTTAAAATCCATATCATAAAGAGTGTTTAACGGAATTAAATGAATATGCGCATGAGGCACCTCAAGGCCAATTACAGTTACGCCTATCCTTTTACAATTAATAACAGATTCAACTGCTTTGCCAACTTTTTTAGCAAAAACAATTAATCCTCCCAATTGTTCATCTTCTATGTCAAAAATATAATCTGTTTCAATTTTTGGAATAACAAGTGTATGACCTATTGCAAGCGGGTTTATATCAAGAAAGGCATAATAATTATCATTCTCTGCTATTTTATGTGATGGTATTTCTCCTGAAACAATTTTTGAGAATATGGACTCCATAATTAAGGTATTTATCTTGAAATATCAATTATTTCAAATGTCATGGTACCAACTGGAACTGTTATTTCAGCAGTATCACCAACTTGTTTACCCAATAAGCCTTTTGCAATGGGAGATTCCACTGATATTTTACCTTCCTTAAGATTAGACTCTTCCTCTGGTACCAAGGTATACTTCATGGTAGCATTATTTTTAGTATTCTTAATTGTAACCGTTGAAAGTATATATGCCTTATCATCATCAAGTTTTGATTCATCAAGTAACCTACCAGTGCGTAAACGCTCCTGGAGTTTTGATATTTTTAATTCAAGCAGACCTTGAGCATCCTTTGCAGCATCATATTCTGCGTTCTCAGAAAGATCTCCTTTATCTCTTGCCTCACTTATTTGCTCGGAAATTTTAGGACGTTCTACAGTAGTTAGGTAATCTATCTCCTTGCGTAGTTTTTTAAGTCCTTCTTTTGTGAAATATTTTGTTTCAGACATGTTAATAACGTCTTTATATGTGATTATTAATATAATAAAAGACCCTTAAACTAGCATTAAGGGTCTTTAACAAGCTGCAAAAATAATAAGAAAATTTTTACAGTAACTAGATCTTAGAAATTAAAGATAATGCCAAATGAATGGCTACCGCTAAATGCGTGAGACTCGCGATATGCATAATCTATGCCTATATAACTTCCTTTTTCTCTATTAATAGGAACTTGTACGGTTAAACCCGCGCTAAGCCCATTATTTATATTTATATTTTCAGCATTGGTATTTTCCTCCCACATGCCGTCTTCATAAGTATACCCACCACGTATCTGAACATATTCCTTTAGGCTAAATTCTAATCCGCCAGTGAATTGATCTCTACTAAATGAATTAGAAACAAAATTACCAGCTGCAGTAAGTCTATAATCATTTGCAAAGTTAAAGTCGTAAGCAGCACCTATATTTAACTGTGCTGGCATTTCAAACTCCATTGACCTTTGCTCAAGCGTAAATTGTGTTTCTTGGTTTGTTAGTATAGTTCGTATGGATAAACCATCACCTGAGAATTTCATTTTTGGGCCAACATTTTTCAAAGCAATACCAAATGAAATTTGTTCCTCAGCACCTGTTACATATTGTATACCTGCATCAATAGCAACGCCAACAGCACTAATATCAGCTATTGATTCTGAGATGATCTTCAAAACAAATCCGCCATATATGCTGTTTGAAAATGCTTTTGAATATGCAAGAGCAATATTTAATAAACTAGGTTGGTATGTTCCTTGTGACTCATCCGGATTATCGACTGTTCTGATATCAATATCTCCAAAATTCATTGACATTACAGCAAGGCTAAAAGCTCCAGCATCTCCGACTTTTTGGGAAAGTCCAAATGACATGATGTTAGTCCCAGTGCCCTTTAGCCATTGTGTATTTGAAAATATTAATTGTGTCTTAGGAGTGAAGGCTGTTCCTGCAACATTACCCCATATGGCCTCAAGGCCTCTCACTCTTGACATATTTGCACTTGCCCAGCCACTACTTCGTGTCCATGGATTTATAAGCAACTCCGTTGCACCAGCCTGGCCAGCCCTGTCTTTGTTTCCTGCAAAAGTTGAATTTGCCATGGGAAATATAAGCGCTACAATCAGAATTGCGATCAGATTTCTATAAAGAGTTTTCATATTCATCTTAATTATTTTCTCGTTAAAGACAGATTATATTTTAGAATGTGTTTAGATCAGGTATTCTGGTTACACAGAACCATTTAACCACTCTCTCACTATCCTTTGACTTAATATGGAAATAATAAATACCTCCTGCGATTGGAACAATAGCAAAGTTTTTCAAATCCCAGTCTAAAGTAGTCTCAGGGGAGTCTTTTGTAAATTGTTTAACCTTTGCTCCAGCAACATTATAAATTGTTATGGTGCATGTTTCCGGAAGATTTGTAATACGCACCCTATTATCAAGAGGATTAGATTCATAGTCAGAATAAGCATAATAGGGGTTTGGAACTATAGCAATTGCATCCAAGTCTGTTTCAAACTTCTCTTGTACATCAAACTCTGTTTGCAAGCCTTCCATTGTAAACTCGTACATTGGATAGTAATTATTTACATCCATTCCTGAATAAACAGTATCAAGAGGCATATGACTGTATCCTTTACCGTAAGGTTTACTTAATCTGATTCTAATTTTTGCTTCGCTTCCTAACCACTCTTCTCCAACAACTCCCATTGGAATACCAGTATACATGATAAGACCATAGAAATAACTCTCAGCAAAGGGAGAAACAAGTTTTGGAAGAGAATCTAAATAAAGTGATGCCATTGCCCCAGCATCATATGCAGGCATGTGATACTCTGCAATATCTTGAAAATGGGTATACCTATGATCAAATACATAAACATAATGTTTACCTCCCATAACAGGTACACGTCCTTGCCCAACTCCGCTCCAGATATTATTATCAAAAATTTGATCCGGTAAATCTAGATTTCTCTTGGTAGGATTAAATAACATATCACGACCATTTTGGGCAACAAGATAAGAGTCCTCACCAAACATCATATTTAGTCTTTCCCCTGTCTCAAGATTTAACGCATAACCTGGGAACCAACCCATACCTTTATCACTTATGTAGTTAGGATCATTAGGATTATCACTTGGCCCAGAACCTATAACACCAGAATTACCATCCTTATCTACGGATGCAGCCTCACGTTTATAAAGTCTTTTTGCATTTCCCTCGGATAACTCCACATAGAAACCAGACTCAACAACAGGACATCGTGACCATTTATCCTTATCAGGAGTGAGCACAATATCTATACTTGATACATATTCAAACGGTGACTCTAATTTTGAAATCTTACTAAATGCTGGTGCATTTTGGTTTTCCAATACCTCTCCTGGTATTCTATCATTACCATATGCAGACATACAATAAGGTGTCCATGTACCCACAAGGATTTTCTCATAAACTGAATTTGGATCCCAAGGATTAGCAGGGGTGGTTGACGTATTCCAATCATTAGCACCAGGATTAACATCACTTGAATAGGTTCCTGAACGTATCCAATCCAAAGGATATGAAGGAAGATCAACATCACTCACACCGCTGAGCCAACGGTTAGAGCTATCTGAGTAGACAACTTCTGATTCTATTAGGCCATTATTTTTAGATAAAACTTGAAAAAATGGTTTGAAACCACCGGCATCAACTTCTCCAATTTCTATGGGTCCTGGCATATAAGGTTGTTGAACATTTATAGAAATCCCAAGGTCTAAAAATAATTGCTCGTATGAACTTAATATGGTAGTATCACTTTCATACACATCTCCCGTTTCATTATTTCTTAACTTCCAATTTCCTACAACTTTACTGGTTGTATCCCCTATAACTATAGGATCATCAGTAATATCATAAATTTTTACTCTAAACATTGTGTCCATCCACCATGTATAATTGGCATCTTTAACACTTAATGGATCAATGACTTTAACATTAAGTGGTCCGGAGTTTACTTTATACTCAGGATTATATGCGATAGGATAATCAGGTGAACCAAACATGTTTTCAGGGCCAGCAGGTGGTTTAGATAAAATTTCATTCACAGTTTCTTCTGTAAAATCAAGGTTCATTCCACCATTACCATTACCCATAATCCTTGTAATCTTTGGGCTGTCTCCATAATTGCTGTTAAGCACAGTACCATTAACTGTAAGGTGTGGCATTGCAGGATATGTTTTTATATTCTTACGGCCTGCTAAGTATGGATGGGTTTGTCCTTGACTGTATGGGAAATCCACGCCATATTGTAGGTAATTGTTGTAAGCATAAGCAATAGCTAAATAGTAGTATTGTTTATTATTTACAAGTCTTACATCATCCGTTGCAAAAGCATCTTGGGATAGAACAAAAGAATGCTCTATTCCATTATCACCTCCATCAACCTCAAGGACAGGAACATTTGCTCCAAGGTAGTCACTGTAATTAAAATTTACAATCTTGGTAATACCATTCTTAAGATCATATTGAGCAACTAAACGGGCTAAATCTGGATCATAAATGTTATCGACGCTAACCTGTGCATTTTTTAACTGAAAAATTTGATACCCTTCAAAACGATAATAACCATCACTTGGAACTGGAGGATCACTACCTGGTAATGGCTGTATAATATTTGGATCAAATTCTTCATACTTCTCTAAATAGTTATTAGATGTTGCTGAATTCGAAATATATACAACTAGCTCTCTATCTAGCTCTACGAAAGACAAATCTGGTGCAGTTGGACCGTCAATTACCTTAAAGCAATTATCAAATAAAGCCTGACATTTGTCATCAACAACTCTTAATAATTCAACAGATGCCCATGGGCCACCTGATTGAGCTCTCGCCCAAGGAATACCTACTGTTATATAGTTTACAGCTCCTGGATCCAGAGTAAATGGTCCAGCTGACTGCATAAAGCGCCTATCCGCTGGTGGGTTAGGACCGCCATTATCACCAGTTTCCTCAGACCAGTAAAATCCATTTTGATTATACCCTCCATTTGGAGGCAAGCCATTGGTACCCCAATTACAAGGGTCACTATCAAATGGAAACATGAAATTACATTCAGGTCCTACTGTTCCAGCACCAGTTAAGTATGCAGTACCTCCGTATAACATCTTTGTGTTATCTTTCCAAATACCTCTAAGATAATTATAGTATTCTGGTGCATTAGTTGGATCACTTTGATTTGGGTTTCCACCGTTATTGTGATAAACAAATCTGCGCATACCATAGCGTTCATCATCTACAATACCATTTCCAAAGTTTACACCATTGATGGCAGCAGATCTAACTATTGTAGGTTGCGTCGTTAGAGCACCTTCTGTATAATAGGTCATCTCTCTTAAAAATCCATCCTGGGTTACAATCTCACATGTTCCTCCAAATGATGGACCAGCAACACTATCGCCTTCAAATGATGGGTTATCATAACCATCAGGATCCATATACGGTCCTTGAAAGAAATCAACACCAATTGCTGGAGGTTGCTCTCCGTATGCTTCAACTTCACCACTTCCATCAATTGCTTTGCCATTATAGCAGTAGCCTAATCCACGACCAACATCACAACCAACAAAGTCATCATATGCATAGCCTAAATCGGTATCAACCCAGGGAGAAAAGTAAGTTTGTGTTAATTCAAATGTTGAACGATTTATTACTTCATAGCTATAGAATGTCATATTATTTATAACATCGTTTGTGGCAAATGCAAAAGCCTGAGCCCTTATCTCCAAACCAATTGCTGACCCTGAGGTTTCAGTATGAATATTACCTTTATCATTGAAAACCCACCATAGGGTTTGATCACCTTTTATAACCTGGTCGGCTAAAATAGACCCTGTGACAGTACCTTGAAACTCCTCTTCGGGTGTAATAACTTCAGTTTTACATAGGTCATTACTTATATCATAATATGGGTAATCGCCAGAATATGGATCATATTCACCATCACCAAGAACATCATAAAACGGAGCAAGATAATAACTCTGACCCTTAGAAACATCTCCATGGGCAGGCCAGTTCAGAATAGATGGAGGGATATTATAATCTTCACTAGGTACATAGCGTCCATCTTCTGGATCTGTGTGTGATAGAAAGTCATCAACCTCGGCTCTCGTAATCTTATAAAACTGGTCATATTGAGCACAAGTGGCTTCATCAACAGAAGCAGTACCATCGATAGTTAGTGGACCAGTCCAATAATCAATACCTACCTGACGGTATCTTTGAGCAGCCAGTTTAAGCTGGTTATTTATGTCAAGACCTCCAATCCACAATGACCCTGAGAACATCGATGTTGCAGATCCAGCTTTTGGTATGAAATACTTTGATCCAACTCCACCTGGAAGATCCCACCACATATCACCACCAGTGTTTATTCGTGCTCGAACATTATTTATATCAAGCCAATCGTAGGCTGATGCCGGAGCACAACCAGCAGTAGTTTGTTTTAAATTACTTCCTTGTTTTGTGTTCTTCATTTGTACCTCTCTGGCTGTAAGGGTACTTACAGTTAAAAGAGACACAAAAATGATCATCCAAGCTCGTAAAATATTCTTCATGATGATTATGTTTTTTTCTTTCTTATTCAAATTAAATTTTTTCAATCCTAAAAATTAAAGATTAATCCAAGACGGATCTGTCGTGGTGTACTGTAATTATTAGGGTTTTCTACAAAGTTGCCATACATCTGTCTAAATGAAGTAGGATCTATCTGATTATTGATCTCACGCTGCCATTCGGGAGCTGTTAGATATCCATCATCATTGGCATTACCAGTATAGCTGTATACATTAATAATATTTCTAGTGTCAAGCACATTTAAAACCTGCAGATAAACATTTAAATAGGCTGATGAAATACCACCAGCGCCTTTTTTGCTTTTGAAGTAAAAATCCTTATCAACTCTTAGGTCAAGACGAAATTGCCATGGTTTCCTAGAACCACCATATGTACCTTTTAATAGGTTTGCCTGAGGTGATAGAGGTGATTGCACATTTCTGGACGCGCTGTAAGGAGTACCTGATCCACCATTAATGGTTAAACTAAAACCAAAATCTGACAATGGTTCCAAAGGTGCCTTCCCAGATTTATTTCTGTTTATTCTAGGGCCGTTGTAGTTTTTACCTCTACCCCAGCGATAATCAATCACAATATTAAAAGCATGTCGCCTATCCCATGGCATCGGGAAAGTTGATCTCAAGTTAGGCAGCCCTGCTGCTATTAGTGCAGCAGCAGTTGTTGTTGAAGACCCAGTCGCATCGGCAAATTGCAGTGTATATGATGCCCTTACCCTAACATTTTCTGTTCGGCGTAAATCATATTCGGCAGTAATACCTTTTACCGTACCGAAGTCCAGGTTACTATATGAAGTGTAATCTTTTGGATATGCACCATTAAACCTGTATGCCTGAATCATATTTCGCATCTCACGATAGAATGTAGTAAATGTAACTGAAGATGTGTTAGAAACCTTCTGAGTATACCCCAATTCATAATCGATAGTCTTTGTTGGCTCAAGAGATGGGTTATTAAGATAGTCAGAGCGGTTCATAAAGAAATAATATTCTGAAGGGTCTGAGAAATTAACACCATTTGGTCTTTGTGTAAGAACATCATAATGAGCAAAAAATAAGGCCTCATCAGAAATGGGGAATGAGAATGAAATACGCGGCATAACACTTATTTGAGGATCATAATCCTTAAATGAGCTAATTGTTACCCTATCCTGATCTTGGTCTAATAAGGCAGGTGAAATTCCATTTCCAACATCTAATATGGAAGGGTCAAGAATTTCAATACCATCGGCATTAAACCAAGTGTATTCATTACGATAACCAACAACTTTTGTAGGATCGTTAACCTTGTCAACATATACAACATAGTCATCACCCATGTTCCCTGGATGAGATACATTCTGAAAGCCTGAAACTTGATCAATATTTGATACTGTGTGAGCAGGATATAACAAAAATGGATCCTCTAAAACTTTTTGGTTAGCATCAAAACGATCAACTCTCACACCGATATTAAAAATCAAATCCTTGAATGCGAACTGATCCTGGATATAACCAGCCATGTAAATTGGTTCATAAGCTCCAATATCTCTAGTAAATACTCCTTCATCGTCTTTTTTGTTGAAAAAATCCTCATATGCTGGTTGACTAGATAGAATATTACCTTCATAATCATATCCACTGTAAGAAATTGCTGAATTTGTTCCTTGGTTCCACAATTCATCTGGTGAAAATAATCCAATGTCCAAGTCATCAGGGTCCAAGTTAGTTGTATGTATTTGACCATCACTGTCATAATATTCAATGGTTCCAGCATCAAAATCATATGAATCCATAACAATGTAGTCCAAGCCATCGACTGGAAGACCAAGTGCTTCACGTAAGTTCTTGTCAAATTCACGTTGAGCATTTGCATCATATTTTCTTCTATAAATAATAGTATCTACATGATCATTATACTTTATTAATTCAGGATTAGCCTTATCTAATTCTCTAAGGTGAAAGTTTGTTAAGCCTTTCCCATCTCGAGCTAGAGTCCACAGACCTGTTGGAGCATAACCTATACTTCTAATAGTTCGTTGTTCATATTGAAATCCAAGTTTTATTGCATGGTTCCCAATGTCCAAAGAAGCATCCATTCTCATATTATACTGGTCATTATTTGATTTAGAATAACCAGTTTGATTAGTTCCAGGAGATTGATATAAACTATAAATTGATTGTGGAGAACTTCCATTAAGAAGGGCATTACCTAAAAGTAGGTCATCAATATTTTGATAATTACCAACTGGCTGCCCAGCATAAATATCGTAATAATCGGATGTGTAGTTTGCTACCAAGGGATTAATATCTCTTGGACTCCATTCAACAAGAGTATCAAAATCCCATGAATTTAGCAACCAAACATCTTCATAAAGTTGTCCGTTTACAGTATCACTACCCAATTCATATGTTGGAGTTTTGTATGTGGAAAATTTACCTAAATATCCATACTTCCATAGGTCGTCCCAGTGATTAGGATCTCCTCTTTCTGATTTAACTTTTGAATAATCAAATTGAAGGGAGTAATAGAAGTTTTTGAAGGCAGAAGTGCTTTCAGGGTCACTTGGAAATCTTTGAGTAAATCTGACATACCCGCGATATGTTTCTGATTTGTACAGTGCATTTTTGTCCCAATTTGCAAGGGTTGCACTGTAACTATATGCATTACCATTGGAGTAATAATAACTGCCTCCAACCGTAAGGTTAATTGTTTCTGTGGTACGAATATTTATATTGCCAATAAAATTATAGCTTTCATTTCCTGTATTTTGTGCAACCTTTATGTGATTTAAATCACTATTTCTTAGGAACTGTCCATTAGTAAAAGTACCAGAACCAGTACCAGTTGGTCGAACTGGATTGTCTTGTAAAATCTGAAGATTTTCATCTGTAAGAGAATAGAAACCCGTGGAAGTTGGATTACTAGTAGCGTTTACATTTATATCACCAGCAATAAAAAATCCAAGTAACGATGTATTTTTATTCTTTCCCTTAATCAAAGGTCCCATAAGGTTAAAGCCTACTCTATTATGACCATAGCCATCCAAAAATTCTGATGTTTCAAGTTCTATACCAGCACCGAACTCACGTGCAGGACCTTTTGTTGTAACATTTATAATACCAGAAGTTAGGTCACCATATCGAGCAGGAACTCCACCTAAAATAACATCCACCTGTTCAATGGCTGATTGAGGTATACTTGAATTACCAATTACTCTCACACCATCAATAAATGTGGCAGTTGCACCCGTTCTAGCTCCACGCACACTTCCTCTTTCTCCATCTTCTGAAAACACACCACCAACTGTAGTTGCGACGGCATTTGCATTACGATTTGGCATCTTGGAAATTTCCTCAGCTGTTACAGTCGCTCCAGAGGCGGTTTGATCCTTGTCAATCAATGGTACTTTATAGCTAATCACTTCCACCTCATCTAAGACTTCAGAAGTTGATGTAAGTTTTACATCATAAAACCTTATTTGACCCAAACCCCCTATGATAATTCCCTCGATTAAAAGCGTTTTATAACCCACGAAGGTTGCTTTCAAATTATACTTTCCAGGAGTAAGTGGTTTGATCTGATATTTACCATCAAAATCGGAAGTTGCACCTCCAACCTGCGTTCCTTTGATTTCTAAGACGATGTTGGCAAAGGGAATTGGTTCATTTGTTTCCTTGTCAAGCACAGTCCCTTGGAGTGCCCCTTCTTGAGCAAAAGCCATAAAACTCGTTGCAAAAATTAAACCAAACGTAAGGAGTAAATTTTTTAACATACCTGCAATTTTATATTCAACTAAGTTCGTTAATTGTAATTTTAAAAGTTGGTAAATTTAATAATAATTGATAATACCCTACAAATTCACCTTAACTTTTTTTAACATCTCAAAAATATTGTTTTCTTAATATTTCTGAATAAATTACTGCTTTTCTTAAATCGATTTTTTTACTTGTCTTTTTGAATGGGTCTAATTCTTTCAAAATAAGACCCTGATCTTGATCATCTATAGAACCATACTTTTCAATGACATCAGCCATCGGAGTATCGTTGCTTTTATCAAAATAATCATCGTAAGAAAAAATATTCTGCGGCTCAATGGAGGGGTTAACCTCCTGAATAGGTTCGCTTTTAGTTTGTAAAATTAAGTCTCCCGATTCCGTATGAGATGTAGAAACTTTTTCGGGTTGCTTTTCGGTTTCCATACCTAATTCTTCCAATAACGAATCAATTAATGGAGACGATGACTTCTCCTTTTGTTTGCCCTTTTTGGCATCTTTCTTTCTTTTAGAATTGTAGAATGAGAAACCCACCCATAATATACCCGCAAGAATATATAAAAAATCTTCTACTGATGCATATACTACCATTGTCAAATTATTTATGGCATTCTAAAATAAAAATTTCAATTTGTTAAAAATATAAATTAATTGGACTCGTATCACAAAATATCAATCTTTGTTTGATGAATAACTCAATTTTTAATGGTTACCTAACTAAGTCTTCTTTTGGATTCTAAGTAATGCTATTATCTCATATGTTGTGAGTGCCAAATAATAAGCGAAAAAAGTGATAGTAAAGGAAATGGCTTCAGCCCTATTAAACCATGCATAAATTAGAATTATTGCAGTAAATAAAATTAGTTTACCAAAATTAACTAACATAAAAGCATTTGCAAACATTGAAATTCTACTCTCGATATATTTCAATAAAATTACAAATGCAATTAATGTAAATACATAAAGAAATACCAGAATATATGGCCACGTTGATGAGATTGGGGAATTTGGTAAGGAATACTGAATAATAAAGCTCGCCAAAACTATGGCTATGAAGTAAAGAGTAAAGCTGAATAGTGTAGATTTAATTTGCGATTTCATAAATTGGTTTTTTAGTACAAAACGTGTGTTAGCACCTATTTTGATCTGAAGAGCTCTCTCATCCCATAAAAAATTGAACCTGCAACACACAAAAGAGTAAACGCCAAGGTGAAAACAGGAAAATCCCATTCTAAGTATCCATCCAGTGCCTTACCTCCAAATGCTCCAATCAAAATTATTACAATCATTTGTAATGCAAGTGTACTGTACTTTGCATAAAATTTTAATGGACTCTCATTCTTATCTTCTTTCATAATTTGCTAATTTAAAACTGTTTGTTTAAAAAAGCAAATTATATGATATTCTACATGCTTTGCTTGGTTTGTTGGGATATCATAGTGCAATTTCCAATAAATTTAGCACCCGTTTCTATTGATATTTTTTTTGTGTCAACATCTCCTTCAAAAACAGCTGTAGACTTAAGAATAGTGAGGTTTGTTACTTTCAGAACACCTTTAACATTTCCCATAATATCAGCATTGGTACAAGCTAATTCGCCTATTACAACACCGCTCTCTCCAACAACGATTCGTCCCTTGGTTTCTATTTTTCCATTTACTGAACCTTCAATACGAAAGTCGCCACCAGAAGTAATATCACCAGTAATACTTGTCCCATTGGCGATTATATTTAATTCTTGGTTATCGCCATTGCCATTTCTAACTTTTTTCAAATCAAATTAATTTTAATCCCTTTTATATTTTAAGTCAAAAAACTCCTTGTATCCTTTAATTCCTTTATCTCTGTAAAATATTGGATAGTTTGTTGTAGATATGGAGTAAATTTCAAAATCTTTATTTTGAAGTCCTGAAACAACATACTCATCGTTTTTCAAAGCTAATAAATAATTTCCAGCATCATCCATACTATCAAAATTACTTACAGTTACTATTGTTGTTTGATTATTTAACATAAGACTTTTAACCCTTAATCGCTTGAGTCTAAAATATTTCTTGTCGAAATCAGAGATTCTTACCTTCAGCGCACTTATGTTAATCTGCTCTGTTTCAACTAGTATCATAACCAAATGTCTTTCATCCGGATTAAAAGAATAAATTGACTTCTCTGCAATTTCCTGCTGAGCAAGAAGTGTGCTATCCGGAATACCTAATCCATATTCAAATTGTAGTGTTTTTATTACGGATTTAGCCAGTGGTGCTATTGAGTTTGAAGGATACTCCAAAACCAAGTCAATCAGTGAAGCATACATAGTATCTGCAACATTTACAGCTCCCAATGAAATAGCTCTCAGGTACAAAAATTTAGGAACTAATGTTGTATCCTCTGGATAGAGATCAACTGCTCTATCTGAATAGTTTAATACTCTATAATATTGTTCTCTATTAAATGCTTTAAAAGTTTTTTCATACAACTTGGCAATCTCATTTTTCTGCTCACTTAGTTTTATGAAATAATCAGGATCCTGTATTACTTTTGCGTAATTACTCTCTGGATATTTACTGGTAATAAGATTACTATAATAGTTCGACTTTTCATAATCATTATTTGCCTTATAAATCTTGTAGAGTGCGAACCATGACTCTAATTTATACTTATTACCAGGGTAGTTTTGTTGAAAATTCAAATATGTATCCAAAGCCATAGTTGTATCCCGTAATTCTTCAAGATACAGATATGCCAGCAAGTTATAGGCATCAATTACCAAGCTATCAGAGATAGCCATTTGTTCAGGTGTCCTAGGAATATGTTGAAGATAATACTGTCTGTCTCTTGGATTGGTTATCATTACAATTGTACTATCTTGAGTGGTAATAATATCCTCATCAGTTAAGTTTTCTTCAAAACCTTGCATCATTGACCTTTTATCTGTTAACCTCCAGTTGTCCTCAAGTTTGCGATTACCCCATTTTTTTATGAATTCTGTTCTACCCCTACCAAGAGCGGCTGTATTATCAAAATACCACCCGCCCCCTTGTGGCCGAGTCGAAGTGCTGCGTGTCATATCAACAAATTGAATTCCTCCATTTTCTTTCTCCTCTGCAATTCTTTCTTGCTCATCCTCGTATTCCTCAATTAATTTATCAATCATTGAATATAACTCCACGGTATCCATAAGTGCCAGCCTCTGCAGACTATCCTGAAGAGTTATAGTTTGCGCCTGTTGAACCAATTGGGATAAAATTTCTGTTTTGTTCAGTATTACCTCGTAATTTGGATAATCCTTTGGCAGAGACATTGCTGCGGTATCATAATATGCTTGTGCACCATTATAATCACTTTCATCAAAATAAATATCTGCTAACTGAAGTGATGAAGTTGTCTTCTGAACCTGGTCTGAAACACTTGTGCTTACAGATTTCCTTAAGTAATTTATCGCAAGTGTGTCCTCACCATCACTCAAAGCAATTTGAGCTAGGGCGTAATATATTTGATCTAAATATTCTTTGTTTTTAGTTTCTTTGGCCATTTTTTTCAGAACCTTGTTGATATATTTAGTATCTCCAGAGCCTTCGCTGTAGCATTCCGCCATGTTCATTTGAGCTTCAAAAGCCATCTTATAAGGTGGGTTGCGCTTTACTACCTTTTTAAAGTACTTTATTGCAGATTTATAATCATTATCCATTTGATTTAATTGCCCAATTATGTAGTCAATTCTAGTTGTTACAAAGTGGTCGTTGGATAGTTCTAGACCCCTTTCTAGAAAGGGCATTGCAGAATTATAATCGTCTTTAGCTATATAAAAATCAGCATAAACCAACGGCAATTCTCTATCGACTGATTTTGGAAAATCATCATCGTTAAGCTTACTCTGCAATAGATTTAGTGATGCCTCTGCTTTCTCATACCTTTCCTGCTGAATATATGTTTTGGCAAGCCAAAGAATTGCCTCATAATGAAGGGGTGAATTATCAAATTCTTTAGCAACAAAGTCAAATACTCTGCGAGCGCTTGTATAATCTTGTTTATAAAAATGGGCAATCCCCATCATCAAATAACTATCCTTTACCCATTTTATATATTCTTTCCCTCCAAAAGTCATGGAATGTCTTTGGATACCAATGGATGCCTTTTTAATGGTTCTATCCATTTTTGGGTTCAAGGTAATGGCGTCTTCTTTTGTTCCGTAATTATATACTCGAAGTACCTTATTGTAGTCATCAGTTACTTTTTCTCTTAACATCTCCTCACCTTCTCCCAAACTAACCATGCCATTCCAGTACACATTATAATGACAAGTTACGTTATGGTATGCTCTTCGAGTCCAAGTGTTCTTTTTTGTGGAACATGATTCGAATACCAGCATTGTCAGGACTAATGCGAATGGGAAAATTAATCTATTTGGTTTGAATAAACTCAAAAGTACATTTTAACCTTAATAACTATTTTTAATATGTTTTATTACACATACCCAATGGCAAAAATAACTAGAGTTTAAGGAAAAACCATAATTATTGGAAAATTGTTTAATTAGACCATACATATAAAGTCTGTATTGCAGAGCAGCATTAATATAATTGGTTTCTTACCTTTGCAATTTACCTATGGCAGAAATTAAGCAAAATAATAGCTGGTATAAGAACCTTAGAAGCAAATACAGGCTGGTTATTTTCAATGATCAAACCTTTGAAGAAAGAGTCTCCTTGAGGCTAACAAGATTGAATGTTTTTGTATTTATTATTAGTCTCTCCCTTATCTTTTCATCTCTAACGTTTCTCTTAATCGCACGCACAGAATTAAAAACCTACATACCAGGCTACCCCGATATTGATGATAAAAAACAACTTTATAGCCTTAATATTCTTGCAGATTCGCTCCTCCAAGACATAAAATTAAAAAACAGATATATAGAAGGTTTTAAACATATTTTTGAGGAAGACATTCCCTGGAAAGATCATAATAATCAAGAAGTGATCGCAAACAGGTACGATACAATAACCAATAGAAAATCCTCAATGGATAGTAATCTTCGTGCCGAGTTTGAAAATCAAACTCTACACAACCTTTACTTTAATGAAACTGGTCAGTTAACCGGTTCAACAGAATCATCAATCAAAAGTTTTAACTTTTTTACTCCCATCCCAGGAATAATAACTAGCAGATTCAGTCTCATAGACAATCATTTTGGAATTGATATTGTAACTGCAAGAAATGAGGCCGTTAAGTCCACCCTAGATGGCACAGTAATATTCTCAGGATGGACTTTGGAAACAGGATATGTAATTGGAATCCAGCACAAAAATAATTTCGTATCAATCTACAAACATAACTCAGTTCTTCTAAAGAAAGATGGTGATAATGTTATCGCTGGCGATCCCATTGCAATAGCTGGGGAATCTGGTGAACTTACCACCGGACCACATTTGCATTTCGAATTATGGGAAAATGGAACACCAGTTAATCCAGAAGAATACATCCTTTTTAACTAATGCTTTGATAAATATCTAGATGAAAAAACGAGTAGCAGTGCTTGGCTCTACAGGCTCAATAGGAACCCAAACTCTTCAAGTAATAGATAATCACAATAGTCTTTTTGAAGTTGAGCTACTAACAGCATTTAACAATTGCACATTGCTCATCGAGCAGGCATTACAATATAGGCCAAATGTTGTGGTAATAGGTAATTCGAATCTTTATTCTACTGTAAGAGATGCGTTGGAAAAGACTGATATAAAGGTGTATGCTGGCAAAGATGCCATAAATCAGGTGGTTGAAATGGATACAATTGACACAGTAGTTATAGGAATAGCAGGCATAGATGCAATTGAACCAATAATTAGATCTCTTCAGAACAACAAAAAGATTGCTCTTGCAAACAAGGAAAGTATAGTTGTGGCTGGCTCAATTATAATGGAAGAGGCAGTGAAATCCTCCGGACAAATAATCCCCATAGACTCAGAGCATTCTGCAATTTTTCAATGTTTGATGGGTGAAGTTGGTAATGCAATAAGTAAAATTGTTCTAACAGCATCAGGTGGGCCATTTTTAAATGCTAATATTTCCGATATTCGTTCAGCGGGAACAAAGGAAGCCCTTAACCATCCAAATTGGAATATGGGGGATAAAATAAGTATCGATTCAGCCACCCTTATGAACAAGGGTCTGGAAGCCATTGAAGCACACTGGCTATTTGATATTCCTGCCGACAAAATAGATGTGCTTATTCATCCACAAAGTATAATTCATTCATTGGTATATTTCGTAGATGGCTCTGTGAAAACACAGTTAAGTTATCCGGATATGAAGATACCTATTCAGTTTGCTCTAGGTTATCCAAATCGAATGAAATCTGGTTTACCAGAACTAGATTTATTGGAAAAATCGGAACTAAAATTCATGCCGCCTGATGTAAAAAAATTTCGTAATCTTGCACTCGCTTTTAAAGCACTTAAATCAGGAGGAAATATGCCTTGCATTCTTAATGCGGCAAACGATATTGCAGTGAAGGCATTTATGGAGGAAAAGATTAATTTATTAGACATACCTAACATCATTGAAAAAAGCATGGATAGTATACCTTTAATAAAAACCCCATCACTACAAGATTATTTCCAAACTGATATAGTTGCCAGAGAAATAACATTAGAAATAATAAATAATTCAAGATAAATGGAAATTTTAATCCAGGTATTTCAACTCTTACTTAGTCTTTCAATACTTGTGGTGGTTCATGAGTTTGGACACTTTGCTGCTGCAAAAATTTTTAAAACCCGCGTGGAGAAATTCTACTTATTCTTCAATCCTTGGTTTTCAATATTTAAATTTAATTTCAAAGGAACAGAGTATGGGCTGGGATGGCTTCCGCTGGGAGGTTATGTCAAAATATCCGGTATGATCGATGAGTCAATGGATAAGGAAGCCATGAAAGAGCCGCCTAAACCATGGGAATTTAGATCAAAACCTGCATGGCAAAGGCTAATAATTATGCTTGGAGGTGTAATAATGAATGTTGTTTTAGCATTTCTGATTTACATTGCTATGCTCACATACTGGGGAGATGAATATTTGAGTACGAAAGAAGCTAATAAATACGGTATAAGACCAGATAGCCTGGCAATGGAAATGGGCTTTCAAAATGGAGATCGAATATTATACTTGGATGGAGAATCTGTTGAAGATTTTAATAAGATTACCATTACCATGGTATTGAATGTGGTAAAGAATATAACAGTAATAAGGGATGGCGAAGAAGTTACTTTTGTTATTCCAGAGGGTAGTCATAATAAATTATTAAGTTATAAATCAAAGTTATTTGAGTTGAGAATACCTTTTATAGCAGAAAAATTTACAGAGATCTCGCCGGCAAAATCAGCGGGTATGATAAAAGGGGATCAAATTGTTGGATTAAATGGCCAAAGTATTATCTATTACACTGATTTTCGTGAAGAAATTCAAAATTATAAAAATCAAGATATAATAGTTACGGTTTTAAGGGAAAATGATTCAGTAGATATTGCTATGGTATTGGGCGATAATGGCCTTATGGGAGTTTATCCATTGAGTAATATGAACGAGCTTTTTGATGTTAGTAAAAAGAATTACACCATAGCAGAGGCAATTCCTGCTGGTTTTTCAAGAACCATTGGCGGTATAGATAACTACCTAAAGCAATTAAAGTTATTATTCTCACCGGAGGTTAAAGCTTACGAAGGTATTGGAGGATTTATAACCATTGGAAGTATATTCCCCACAGAATGGCACTGGGAAAGTTTCTGGAGGCTAACAGCATTCCTTTCAATAATGTTAGCAATATTAAATATTCTTCCCATACCTGCGCTTGATGGAGGGCATGTTCTATTTTTAGTTTATGAAATAGTTGCCAGAAGAAAACCAAGCGATAAGTTCTTGGAATATGCACAGGTATTTGGAATGATTATTCTACTCGGATTACTGGTATTGGCAAACGGAAATGATATTGCTAGGTTGTTCAATTAGAAGTTTTAAATCTATTTTGCAAAGATTAAATAGTACAATTCTTTTAATTAGAATTTAGAAATAGCCACAGATAATAACTAATTCCCCTTAGCTTATAACTAAATATTAATTAATCTTCCACCTTATCCTTAAGTGATTTGAATCCATTTCCAAGTATCTCATTTGAGTTTAACACAGTCACAAATGCATTTGGATCTATGTGATGAATAAACTCCTGCAACATTGATATTTCTCGCCTAGTGACAACTGTAAAAACAATGGATTTATCATTGCCACTATACATGCCCTCTCCATGCACAAGCGTTCCACCGCGATTTAGATCATTTACAATTTTATTGCGTATTTCAGTTGTATGTTCAGAAACAATAAATAATACTTTACTGTAACTCATTCCCTCAAGTATAACGTCAACTACCTTACCTGCAATAAATATTACTATTAATGAATACAAGGGTATTTTCCAATCCTTGAACACAATGAGGCCAACGAGCACTATAAGTGAATCCACAATTATCATTAATTGTCCAAGCGGAAGCTTTGTGTATTTACTTATTATCATTGCTACTATATCGGAACCACCTGACGTTGCCTTAGCTTTGAATATTAAACCCAATCCAACTCCAATAAATAATCCTCCAAAAATTGAAGACAGCAATGCATCATCTTGCACAAGTGGTTGGTTACCATAAAAATAAGTTAGAGTGTCCATAAAAATTGCTGTGGAAAAAAATCCCACCACGGTTTTCATACCAAACCTAGGACCCAATATTTTTATACCTATTATTGTAAGTGGGATATCAAATGCAAGTGCCATCATTCCAACGGGGGTCCCTATTAAATAATGGATAACTATTGATATGCCATAAACACCTCCTGGAACAAACTTATAGGGTGTTATAAACAAAACAAACCCGGATGCCAATATAAAGGCTCCGATAAGAATAAAGCTGTAGTTTCTTATCCATCGTAAACTAAATAGTTTATCTTTTTGAATGAATGCCATATTTCTAATTTTTAAACTTCTATTAAATGCTGATTTTCTGCATGTTATATTAATAATTTCATTTTATGCAAAAAAGTGCGCAAAAGTATATTTTTTTATTCACAAAATGCTCATTTCATGAAAAAAATATTTTTAGTTAATGCGTTATGTTTCAATGGATTGGAATAATAAATGATTGGCAATTACTCATCGCTTAAATTTCCTAACAATTTTGAATAGGATAGTATAGGAAAGACATAGTATACTTAGAGCTGACATTTTAATACTACTACTGCGCCCCAATGTTTTCAATTTTAAATAACTTTAACTCCAGTTACAACCAAAATATTGATATTTGCACCTAATATTGTCTATTTTTGTGATCATATAAATTAAAAGAATGAAGAAAATTTTAGCCCTCACTTTTGTGATTTCAGTAATTGCCACTTCATGCGCCAGCATGAAAAAAACAGATACTCACAGCAAAGAAGAAGTAATGAAATTAAATGCTTGTGCAATGGCTCAAAGTCAGTGTGAAACTGATCTTGCTGTGATGATGTATATGGATAGTCTTTCTGATGTTCAGATGGGAATCAAAAGTCGCAATCTGAAGGAGGAAAACATGCAGCTTGTGCAAAGGTTTTTTAAAATCTACCAAACAAATGAAGCCGACCTATTAGAATTCAGAAATCTCACAATGAAATATACCGAAAAACTTACAGTTTGCAAGAAACTTGAAGAATATAAAAGCCTCCAAGAATCAAAAAAATAAATTTGAAGTAAAAACCTTGAGTCTATTTAATTTTAAGTTCAATTATATGTCTTCCGATGCCTGTTTTTATTACACTTGAAATTCGCAAGCCTGCATCGTTTGCCAATTCGGCATATTGATCCTCTGTTCGCTCTTGACCACCAACCAATAATCTGAAATTAAGGTCAAGCCATTTAGCAATATTTGGTTCGTCATCATCGCTAATAATATATTCGATTATAAGTAGTTTTTTATCTGATGAAGTATTAGTAGAATGATCCATCATAGCCTTTCGAACATTTTGCAATAAAAGCACTGATTTATCTTTTGGCCAATTATGAATTACATTTTTCATCAAAAAAACGTCTGCGTTACTAGGGATTGATTCAAAAAAATCTCCTTCATGGTAGCTGAGATTTTTTGAAGCTGTATCTTTCGAAATTTTCTTTGCTGATTGAATGGCTTGAGGCAAGTCAAATAGCAGGCCATTTAGGTGTGGGTTTTTATTTAGTATTTTGCGAATAAAAGTTCCCTCACCACCTCCAATATCCATTATTGTTTTAGCATTAGAAAAGTCATAAGCAGAAATTATATCATCCTGTCCTGCAGATAAGTTTGTCATAGCAGCATGAAATACTTTAGCTAATTCTGGTTTGTCAGACAAATAGTTAAGAGTGCCTAACCGATGGGAAGATGAGATATTTTTACCTGTGCCTGTCTTTAGAAATTCAAGCAGATTGCCCCATGGTTGATAACGGTATGGCGCACCGTTTAAACGTGCTGCTGCTCGCTGACTCATTGGGTGATGGGAAGTTAATAGCCGTCCAAATGATGTTAGAGTATATTTACCGGGTTTAGATTTACTTTCAATGAACCCAAGTGTTGCAGCACAACGTAATACAATTGTCATTTCATCTATATTACAATCTGTAGCACTGCTAATAGCATCTATGGATTTGGATTCATCATCAAGTAAATCAGCAATTCCAAGTTCAGCAAATACATAAGTTACAGACATTTGCCAATTTCCATAAATCAGACCAAGCATTTCTACTATTTGGTCAGAAATAGATTTTGATTGTGGGATTGGTTTTAGCATATCACTTTATCCAGGTTTGAGATCTTCCTATGAAAGAAAATCCCAAATAACCCCTTACTTGAAGGTCTCCATCTTGAAGCCATATTTTACAACTGTATATTTTGCCATTCTCGGGGTCCAATATTGTTCCATCGTCCCATATATTACCATCAGATTTCATGTCTTTTATGATTTCCATACCTATAACATCTTGATTATAACGAGGGTCGTCCTTATCACACTCATCACAAACTGGATTAGGGTCCTCATCTGGTAATCTGAACAACTGAATAACCTTTCCATAAAGTTTATCGCCTTTCAAAAAGAGTTTCACAACAGATTTTTTTCTTCCCGTTTCATCATCAATAGTAGTCCATGTTCCAAGCACATCATCCGGGTTTGTTTCTTGAGCCTGTAAATGGAAAATTGGAATGGTCATAAAGCATACCAATACTAATATAGTGGTTATTTTTTTCATAAAATCTCTCTTTGTTAGTATATATTAATGATATTTTATTCTTGAATATGAAGATAAATACTAAAAATTATTTCCCGTAATTTATTAAATCTGAAAATTTTACATGTTTAGACTTATAAATTAGTCGATGCTAATATATGCAATTAACTGAATCTGTTTAACATAATCATTAAGGTAGGCAGAGTATTTTTTTGATTATCTATCTTCATAAATGTATATCATCTATTACTTTTTATCTTTACGTATAATTTGACTAATTATGAAAAGAATATTATTTGTCTTTATAATTTTTATTTTGAATGTTGGATACTCATTTTCACAGCAATTTCATGGTGGTATTATGGCAGGCCTTGCAGGCACTCAAGTTGCTGGCGATTCCTATTCAGGTTTTAAAAAAGCAGGCATCTTTGCAGGAGGTTTCGTTAGCTTAGATGTTGGTGGAGAATCTTCAATGCGCATGGAAATTACTTATTTTCAAAAAGGTAGTCGAGAGAATCCAACAGAAAAAAATGGATATAGATCATACCTATTAAGATTAAATTATATCGAATTACCTATTTTATATCAGTATCAGGTTGGAAAATTTAATTTCTTTGGCGGACCTTCTGTGGGCTTTTTACTTGGATATCTTGAATCAGTGGACCAGGAGGTAATAAGTGACCAGCAATACTATAATAAACCAGCACAGGTTAGTCTACAGATTAATCTCGGTTTCAGATTTGAGATAGCACCCAAACTATTGGTTGATTTTAGAACTAATAATTCACTAATGAACATATTTTCTGAAACTCAAACTGGAGATGTGAAAAGATTTTGGGACTATGGAAGATATAGTGACGCTCTTATACTGTCACTATTGTATCAGTTCAAGTAAGACTAATATTTATTTCCACTTTATGTTACAACCGCAGCTAGGTATTTGATTAATTGGGACTTTTGAACCTTTGACAACAAGTTCCATGGCTATTCTTAGATCACTGCCAGTAACTGATTTATCATTACCCGGACGAGATTCGTCCAATTGACCTCTATATACACAATTTCCTTTTTTATCGAATAAGTTAAAATCAGGAGTACAAGCCGCATCATATAATTTTGCAACCTCCTGTGTTTCATCATATAAGTATGGGAAAGGGAATTTTAATGATAACCCCAGTTCTTTCATCTTTGAAGGGTGATCTTCTGGATAATTTTCAACATCATTGGCACTTATGGCAACAATTCCTATGCCCTGATTCATGAATTCGTAGCCGATTTTTACCAGCTCATGTATGACATGCAAAACATAGGGGCAATGATTACACATAAATATTACCAAAGTTCCCTTTTTGCCCTTAATATCAATACTTGAGACCATTTCCCCAGTTATGGTATCGAGTAGATTAAAATAAGGTAATTTAAATCCAAGGGGTATATGATTGGTAAAAGTTAAAGACATGTATATTTTTTGCGAATTTATATAATGTTTTTGAACATTGACTACATAAATATTAAGTGTTTTGATTACACGAACTGATTTAATAGCTCATTCTGCTATCTTTGCATATGTATGGCATCAGGTATTAAAATATTACTTATTAGGTTTAGTTCAATTGGCGACATAGTTCTCACCAGTTCAGTAATAAGATGTATTAACAATCAAAGTGACTTTGAGATACATGCTCTGACGAAGATTCAAAACAAAGACCTTTTTTCTAATAACCCTCGCATTTCAAAAGTTTATTCGTTTAAGGACTCAACAAATGAAGTTATACAACATATAAGAGGGGAAGGTTATGATTATATAATCGATCTTCAAAAAAATTTTCGATCATTAAAACTTAGAAAAAAACTTAGAATAAAGAGTTATTCATTTCCTAAAGTTAATATGGAAAAGTGGCTAATTGTGAACTTTGGTATCAATATCTTACCCAAAGTACATGTGGTTGATAGATATTTTAAAGCTGTTGAACCATTAGGAATTAAAAATGACAATAAGGGTCTTGAGTATTATATACCTGCTGAAGATGAGATTATTCCCGAGTCGATTGGCATTCATTTGAAAGATGGATACATAGCTTTTGTGATAGGAGGGCAGCACACAACTAAAATATTACCACCCAACAAAGTTGTAGATATAATTTCCAAACTTAAACTTCCTGTCGTTCTTGTTGGTGGGCCAAATGATTTTATCCGTGGAGAAGCTATTATTAAAATGTTACCCGATATGGATGTATTGAATTTATGCGGAAAATTTAATCTAAATCAATCGGCATCAATGATTAAATCATCATCAGTTGTAATGACAAATGATACTGGATTGATGCACATTGCAGCTGCATTTGAAAAACCAGTAGTAAGTTTCTGGGGTAATACGATACCTGAATTTGGTATGTATCCATATTTACCATCCAATGAGAAACTCTCTTTTATATCTGAAGTAAAAAATCTTAGTTGCAGGCCCTGTAGTAAAATAGGATTTAAAAAGTGTCCTAAGAAACATTTTAAATGCATGAAAAATCAGGATGTATCATCAATAATTGAATCAACAAATATGCTGATAACTCAAGCAAAATAGTTATTTATGTTCCTATTGCGACAAAAGGATTACTTACTTTTTCAGAACCAATTGTAGTTTCAGGGCCATGGCCAGGATATGCAATCGTTTCATCTGGCAGTGTAAAAAGTTTTTCCCAAATACTTTTTTGAAGAAGCTCATAACTTCCCGTGGGGAGATCAGTTCTTCCAATACTTTGGTTAAAAAGCACATCTCCAGTAATTACAAATGACTCATCTGGTGCATAAAAGGAAAGGCTTCCGTCAGCATGTCCCGGAGTAAAAAGTATCTTTAGTTTGGAATTTCCAAATTCCAAAACATCATTTTCATCTATAAAATGATTAACCTCCTTTGATTTATCAATTTGGATTCCAAATACCGAGCCATCTCTCGTGGAGTTTGCTATGAAAGGAACTGAATCTTTGTGAGCATACAAATCAATATTAAATCTTTTGGCGACGAACCAACAACCTAATATATGATCAATATGGGCATGGGTTAAAACTATTTTAACAGGTTTTAATTCATTACTTTCAATGAAGTCTACAAGTTCCGTTTCTTCTCTATGATCTTGCATCCCAGGATCAATAATTATACATTGGGATGTTTCATCCCATAAAACATATGTATTCTCCTGAAAAGCATTAAAAGTAAATCTTTTGATTTTTATCATGTTGTGGTTTGTGTTTTTAGACTAAAAGCATTTCAAATGTACTATTTAAATCAAAAGATTTAAGTTTTATTTGCATTATAGTAATCATCCTACCCAATTAGTTTATATGTCTATGGTTATATCATCCATAAATTTTATGATTTTGCCATATATCATGAAATAAATTGGCTTGGAATTTGTTATAAATTAGCACTTTGTTTAAGAATACAAATCATAACTTGATAAGATTTTCAAATATTGTTCGATATACTGCCATTTTGGTGCTGATATTTATTCTGGTCCCTGTATCAGTAAATTCACAATTTTACAATGGTTCAAATCAAACCTTTGGAAAAAACAGAGTGCAATACAATGAATTTTTATGGACCTACTACAAATTTCAAGATATTGACACCTATTTTTATCTTAACGGAAAAGAATTGGCTCAATACACAGCAAGGTACGCCAAGGATCAAATTCCCAAAATAGAGTCAAAGCTTGGCAGTCTTTTGGACAAAAAAATTCAGTTTATTGTTTACAACAATTTAACTGATCTAAAGCAAAGTAATATCGGCCTCATGACCAATGAAAATTATAATGTGGGTGGTATAACACACATAATCGGTTCAAAAGTTTTTATTTATTTTGATGGCAGCCATGTCAACTTTGAGAAACAAATACGCGATGGAATTGCTCAAGTGTTGTTCAATCAAATGATGTTTGGTGGTTCAGTTGGGCAGCAAGTTAAAACATCTACATTCTTCTCCCTTCCTGAGTGGTTTAAAGTTGGTATTATTTCATGGCTAGGAACAGATTGGAGTGTGGAATTCGATAATCATGTTAGAGACGGAATTCTTTCAGGGCGATATAATAAGGTGAATAATCTAACTGGTGAAGATGCAGTATTTGCAGGTCATTCCATGTGGAGGTTTATTGCTCAACGCTACGGAAAAGCAACAGTGAGCAATATTATACATATGACCAATATGAGCAATAGTATTGACAAAGGATTTACTTATGTAACGGGCCTTCCATTTAAACAAATAACATTGGAGTGGAAGGATTATTATAATAAGGAGTATGCCTCCTTCGCCGATTTAAAGGGGACTCCTGATGGTGAGTTAAAAATTAAATATAAGGAAGACATAAGGTATGGCCAACCGCATGTGAGCCCTTACGGTAAATTTCTTGCTTATACAACAAATGAGTATGGTAAGTATAAGATTTACATACAAGATCTTATGAGCGGCAGCAGAAAAAAGATATTCAAAAGAGGTGTTACAATTGATACAAAAACAGACTATTCATACCCTCTTCTTGCATGGCATCCCACCGGAAAATTACTCGCATTCGTTATTGAGGAAAAGGGTATGCCGTGGTTATACAGATATAATATTGAGGAAAAGAATTTCACCAAGCAAATTGTCTATGGTGTTCAGAAAATAACAGATATGGGGTTTTCAAATAATGGACAGCTTCTTGTTATGTCAGCTGTACAAAAAGGTCAATCTGACCTATTTGTTTTCAACATTGCAGCCAGTTCATTTTTTAAGGTTACCAATGATATTTATTCGGAATTAAATCCTCGCTTCATCAATAACTCAAAGCAGATTGTTTTTAGTTCCAATAGAGAAAACGACACAATTGGTAAAGAGCCAAAGCTAATTGTGGGCGTACCTGATAATTTTGATTTGTTTATTTATGACTATTCCAACAGAAGTGAAATACTGAAAAGAATAACAAATACACCTCTAGCGGATGAAATAAGGCCGAATTCATATGGATATAACACCATAAGTTATCTAAGTGATGAAACAGGAGTATACAATTCATATTTAGCAACCATTGATAGTTCTGTTAGTTCTGTTGATACTGCGATTAATTACAGGTATTTTATAAACAGTAAGGCAACTTCCAATTATTCTCATGACATACTTAATCAAAATGTTAGCAGCAAAGCAGGAAAAAAATCATCCGTAGTGTTTTCGGATAATCTTTATAAGATTTATGTAAATAATGCTCCCAGTTATGCTTTAGTTCCTCCTGTTATTCCTGACACAACAATATACATGAAATCACTTCTTGTAGCTTATGAAAAGAAAATAATAAGCAATGAAAATTTAGAAGCTAGACGTAAAAAGCAAACCCAGCCATCTGATTCAGCAAAAGAGATAATAAAAGCTCCACGCCTAAAGCGGTTTGTTATGGCCTACAAGGATTCCAACGGAAGAGAGGTTTATGGCAATGAGGGAAAATCAGGATCAAAAAATGAAAAATACATTTACAATGAAAATGGCATTATTGTTGTCAAAAGTGCAGATGATAAGTTAACGATCCCCAAAAGGTTGAATTATAATGTCAGCTATTTTATCAACGACTTGGTATCACAGGTTGATTTTAACTACATCAATTATAGTTATCAGCCATTTACAGGAGGTGGTGGCCCCATTTATCTTAACCCTGGGTTCAATCTTTTCTTTCAAGTTGGAATGAATGATTTAATGGAAGACTATAGGATTGTGGGAGGTGTCCGTTTAAATCTTAGCCTAATAAACAACGAGTATATTTTTAGCTATGCTAATCTCAAGAAAAGACTTGATAGGGAAATTGTTTTGCATAGAAATACTTTGGAAAGACAATTTGGCTATACCATAACTAGAGTGCACACACATGAAATATTTTACATACTCAAGTGGCCTTTTAATGAAGCACTCTCCCTTAGAGGAACTGGAATGCTTAGAAATGATATGTATGTTACCCTGGCAACGGACCAAATAAACCTTGAAGCTCCCAACATCTATAATTTTTGGGCAGGCCTAAAAGCTGAACTTGTTTTTGATAATACTCGTAACCTTGGCATAAATTTAATGTCAGGGACCAGATACAAGATTTTTGCCGAATATCATCAGTTAATAGAAAACAGCAGCAACAATCTAATTGTTTTGGGATTTGATATTAGAAATTATCAAAAGATTCATCGTAATTTTATTTGGGCTAATAGGATTGCTGGAAGTACATCCTTTGGTAGCGATAAATTGATATATTATATGGGAGGAGTGGATAACTGGTTGTTTCCAAAATTTAACATGGATACACCCATTGATTATTCTCAAAATTATGCATATCAAACCTTAGCAACAAACATGAGAGGTTTTAATCAAAATATTCGCAACGGTAATAGTTTTGTCGTTATAAATTCCGAGCTCCGTTTTCCAATCTTTCAGTATTTCTCAAAAACACCCATAAGTTCTGGATTTCTTAGAAGCTTTCAACTAATAGGTTTTGGGGATATTGGAACTGCTTGGACAGGCTTGAGTCCATACTCATCAGAAAATTCACTTTTTACCAAGTATATTACAAGTGGCCCCATGAACATTTCAGTAGAAGTTCAGAAAGAGCCAATTGTCGGAGGATTTGGTTTCGGGGCAAGAGCCACAATAATGGGCTATTTTGTGAGGGGAGATATCAGCTGGGGTGTTGATGATTATAATGTAAGAAAGCCTGTGTATTATTTATCCTTGAGTTTGGATTTTTAATCATTGTTAAAAAAATTTAATTTTTAATTATCGATGTAAAATTTATACACCACTGATAAACCATTTAACAATTAAAAATGTGGTATTTTTCAGTAAAAGTCAATGGCAATAGGCAGTGCGGATTTTATACTTCATTGAATATTTTTTTGCTATTAAAACTATGCCAAAAACCGTTAAAAAAAAAGTTTTTATTAATTTCAAATCTAACAACTTAGTTTCCCGCAATTTATTATTTTTCCACATAGCTTGTTAATAAGTAATGCATCATTCACACAACTATGTGTTGTATATTGCACCACTGAAAAAAGAATCTCTTCTTTTTGACCAGGGATCGTAAATACAATATTTAAAAGGAAAATTAATAAAAGTATAACTATGGATAATAATTTATACTTGAAGTTCGAGGATAAGGCGAATATTTCAAATGATCAGGAAGGCAAAACAAATAAAGAAGAGAAAAATTTTTATGATAAGGTACTAGAAGAAAGAACGAAATTGGAAAATACAGAAACAGCTGCACCAGTAACCAAAACTGAGATTAAAATTTCTGAGGAAAAGAATTTAAAGAAAAAAGAAGAACCAACCAAGATGGATTATTATAACCACGAACAAGTGTTCGAGGCTGCGACTAAATATTTTGAAGGTGACACTCTTGCTGCAAATGTATGGATGAACAAGTATGCCCTAAAGGATAGTGAAAATAAATTCTATGAGCTTACTCCAGACGATATGCATCGTCGCTTAGCCAAAGACATTATTAGAGTAGAAAGTAAGTACCCTAATCCTTTGTCTGAGGCTGAAGTATTTGAGGTTTTAGAAAAATTCAAATATATTATTCCTGCAGGAAGTCCAATGGCTGGTATTGGTAATGACAATCAGATATCTTCATTATCCAATTGCTTTGTAATTGGTAACGATGGCAAATCCGACTCATATGGAGGGATATTAAAAATAGATCAAGAGCAAGTGCAGCTTATGAAACGTAGGGGTGGCGTTGGTCATGATCTTACACACATAAGACCAAAAGGTAGTCCAGTAAAAAATACCGCCCTGACCTCAACAGGTGTTGTTCCTTTTATGGATAGGTATTCAAACTCAACTAGGGAAGTTGCCCAGGATGGCAGGCGTGGAGCCCTAATGCTGAGCATTGGTATTAAGCATCCAGACGCAGAAGATTTCATCGATGCAAAAATGGAACAAGGAAGAGTTACAGGAGCAAACATTTCTGTTAAACTTGATGATGAGTTTATGATGGCTGTTAAGAATAACACCACATATACTCAAAATTACCCCATTGATTCAGATAATCCAAAGTATAAAAAAGAAATAAACGCACGCGAACTATGGAACAAAATAGTTCACAATGCATGGTCATCTGCTGAGCCTGGTATTCTATTTTGGGATACAGTTATCAGAGAATCTATTCCAGATCATTACGCTGATTACGGATTTACAACTGTTTCCACAAATCCATGCGGTGAGATACCATTGTGTCCATACGATAGTTGCAGATTATTGGCTTTAAACCTATACAGCTATGTGGAAAAACCCTTTACCAAAGAGGCATACTTCAATGGTGATTTATTCACAAAGCATTCAAGAATGGCACAGCGTTTAATGGACGATATAATTGATCTTGAGATTGAAAAGATCGATATGATATTGGAAAAAATAAATGCAGATCCTGAATCCGAAGATATAAAACGAACCGAAAGAGTTCTATGGGAAAAAATTCGTGAGAAATCCATACAAGGACGCAGAACAGGAATTGGCATAACAGCAGAAGGTGATATGCTTGCAGCTCTTGGCTTACAATATGGTTCTGAAGATGCGATCACATTCTCAACAGAAGTTCATAAGCTGCTAGCCATAGAAGTTTACCGTGCTTCAGTTGACTTAGCAGAAGAACGTGGATCATTTGGAATTTTTGATGCCGAGCGTGAAAAAAATAACCCTTTCATAAAGCGTATAAAAAAACATGCGCCAAAAGTATATGAAAAAATGCTTAAGGTTGGGAGAAGAAATATCGCAATGCTTACAATTGCGCCCACTGGTAGTATTAGTATATGTACTCAAACCACATCAGGTATAGAGCCAGTATTTATGGTATCTTACAAACGTCGTAGAAAAGTAAATCCCAACGATAAAAATGTGGTTGTAAGTTTTGTTGATGAGGTGGGCGATAGTTGGGAAGAATATAATGTTTTTCATCCCAAGTTTATAACATGGCTAAAAGTCAACGGCTATGATGCTGATGAGGTAAAAGGTAAAAAAGATGATGAGCTTAATGCTATAATTGAAAAATCCCCCTACTTTAATGCAACATCAAACGATATTAATTGGGTTAGCAAAGTAAAAATGCAGGGAGATATTCAAAAATGGGTAGATCACTCAATAAGCGTTACAGTAAACATTCCTGAAAGCGTAACCGAAGACCTTGTAAGTGATATATACTTAACGGCATGGGAAAGTGGTTGTAAGGGAATGACAATTTACAGAGATGGTTCAAGATCCGGAGTTCTTGTGAAGGATGACGAAAAGCAAGAAAAAACTGATTTCCCAGAGTCCGTAGCCCCGGCAAGACCTAATACCATAGATGCTGATATAATACGTTTCCAAAATAACTACGAAAAATGGATAGCTGTTATTGGCAAGATAAATGGGAAGCCCTATGAAGTATTTACTGGTAAGGCTGAAGATTTTTATTTACCACCATATGTAGAAAGTGGTTGGGTGTCCAAAATAAAAACAAAAGGTGAACGCACCCGTTACGATTTTGAATTCGAAGATAAGCAGGGATATAAGATTTCAATCCCAGCGTTGTCGAGATCATTTGAACAGGAATTTTGGAACTATGCAAAATTAATATCCGGAGTGCTAAGGCATGGCATGCCTATTACCTATGTAATTGAACTCATTTCAAATTTAACTGTTGCGGAAGATAATATCAATACATGGAAAAATGGTGTTGTTAGAGCATTAAAACGTTTCGTTCCAGATGGTACAGATGCAGCAGAAAAAATTTGTGCTTCATGCAAGGAAGAGGCGGTAGTTTATGAAGATGGCTGTCTTATATGCAAGTCATGCGGTGAAAGTAAATGTAGCTAATACTTAATCATAAAAAGTTTAAAACCCTTCACCAATGGTGAGGGGTTTTTTGTTTTAAAAAAAGTTCTTGCAATATAATCCAAGACAATCAGTTATTGTATATTTGCCCATCGATTCAACACATTAATTGGTTGAATGGAGAGGTGTCCGAGTGGCTTAAGGAGCACGCTTGGAAAGCGTGTGTACGCCAAAAGCGTACCGCGGGTTCGAATCCCGCTCTCTCCGCAAAATACCCGCAACAATGATGTGGGTGTTTTTTTTATTATATATTTGAAATTAATTCAATCATAAAATTGTTATAAGAACAACAAGCATTTTCATTTATAGTATGTACTTAAAGAGTATCCAGTTTTAAAAAATTTACCATCTAGGTCTTATTATTTATTGTAAATCTTAAAAATAAAAATTATGAAAAATTTAGCTTTAATATTGTTTATGGCATCTGCTATTTTAATATCATGTAATATTAATAGTAAAAATAAATCTGAGGAAAAGAATGGTTCAACTGTTAATTACACAGCGGTAACAGACTCAAATTATGCCTTGGCAGAAACTCAAGTTATATTCACAGATTATATTAATAGGATAGCCAAAGCCACAAATACAAATGGAACTGGTATTTTTATGAATAATAAAAAGCCCTTGAATCCAAAAGATAGAACAGTTATGCGCATTAATTTTGATACCCAATACTCGTTTGCTGTTCTAGACCTAACCGAGGAAGCGAAGCTAACAATGCCAGAAACAGATGGCAGGTACCAAAATGCATGGCTTATCACAGAAGAGCATTACAACCCTATGACGTTTAATGAACCTGGAGAATATTTAATTAATCAAGATAACACTGGATCCAAGTATGTTATGGTGGTTATTAGAACACAAGTAAATATGCAAGATACTGCAGATATTGCAATTGTAAGTAAAATTCAAGATCAATTAAACCTCGAACAAAAAGATAGAGGTTCCTATTTAGCATCTCATCAATGGAACATGGATTCAATTTTAGCCATGAGAAAACACTACCAAGAGGTGGTTGTTGAAAAAGGAATAACATCAGATGTTATGTTTGGTAAGAAAGGTGAAGTTTCATTGGAAGATCACAATGGTGGTACTGCATATGGTTGGGGAGGCCTAACGCCAGATCAAGCTGTTTACCCAGCTTACTCTCCAAAAAATACAAATCCATGCACTTTAACTTTAAAAGATGTTCCCATAAAAGCATTTTGGTCAATTACTATATACGATGCAGATGGTTATCCCCAAGGTGAAGTCTATAATATAAATAGCTCATTTGCAAAAGAGAATAAAGATGGCTCTGTAACAATTCATTTCGGGGGAGATGAGAATGCTGATAATTATATGGACATTTTTGATGGTTGGAATTTCGTACTTAGAATGTATGAGCCCACTGAAGAGTACTTTAATGGTACATGGGTGAAACCAGAATTAGTTGAAGTAAAATAATATCGCGATGTATGGTTAGTAATTGGGTTTAAAACATGCATTTACCTATAGTTTTTTATATTTGCTCAAAAAAATTAACATTATACACACATAACAACTATTATTATGAAAAAATTATTAATTTTAATTGCATTGCCAGTGTTAGCCCTAATACTAACATTATCATCATGTTCCAAAGATGATGATAAATCCTTTACGGAGAAATATAACAATACTTATTGGTCCTATGAAGAGGATAGTATAGTAACCGCATTTTATTTTTCTACAGATATTGTAATAAAAGAATATTGGTATTCCCTTGGCTCAGATTCTGCTATTTGTTCAACACTAAACCAGGGAACATTCTCATATCTAGGTGGTAACTACGATCAAACTACATCCATTGTCACAAATTCAGAAGATAATTATTCTTTTGAACAGGTTTCAACAAACGGACAAACTTTAACGATGAGTTATACAGTAACTGGTCAAACTGTGGTTTTCTCAGCGACAGATTGTAACGGAACAAGTACATTTACATTAACTAGAATTGATGATTTTAGTGTGGGATGTGATTGGAATTATCCTAATGACTGGTGGGGATGTGATTGACTAATAAGCATTAAATAAATAATTAAATAGGTCCCGTAATGTTTAAATAAACTTACGGGACTTTTTTATGCCTATTATTAATGTGCTAAATTGAATGTACCATCTCATAGGCTGTAATTGTTTTAAAATGTGTATCCCAATGGATTTGGAGTAGCATTGAATAAAACATGCATTTACCTATAGTTTTTTATATTTGCTCAAAAAACATTAACATTACACACACAACAATTATTATTATGAAAAAATTATTAATTTTAATTGCGTTACCAGTGTTAGCCCTAATACTAACATTATCATCATGTTCCAAAGATAAAGATGATGATAATCCAGTAGCTACAACCTTTACGGAGAAATATAACAATACTTATTGGTCAGGGGTTCTTCCTAACTCTCCTGAAAATCTCACACTTTATTTTTCTACAGATATTGTAATAAAAAGATATCTATTTAACCCTATTGCCTTTTCAGATTCGTCTCTTTGTGAAACACTAAACGTGGGAACATTCTCATATACAGATGTGACAACAGGGACATATGAGCAAACCACATCCATTGTCACAAATTCAGAAGATAATTATTCCTTTAAGCAGATGTCAACATCTGGGGAATCTTATACTTTTAGTGCTACAATAACTGATAATAAGTTGATTTGGATATGGCATTGCGGTGATGAAAGTGTAACAGATACACTGACTAGAGATGATAATTTTAGTGCGGTTTGTGGTTGGAATCATAACAATATATTTGTGGGATGTGATTGACAATAATTTTTAAAAATTGATTGCAAAATCAAAACAAATTCTTTATACATAAAATCAACAGCTACAAAAACTATTATTATATTTTTTTAATATCTTATTACTAGATTAACTTTATTAAAAAAAATATCATGAATACAAGAAAAACATATTTTAGTGAATATAATCTAGGTACTCAACTGTTATTTATTTTGTTTACTGCTGTTGTTGGTGGTATTTTTATTGATAGCGGCGGATTTGTCGTAAGTAAGATTTTTGATGGACCTTTTTTCTTAGATGGTTATGGAAACTTAGGCAGATACACGCTCAACCTTTTTGATGGAAACGCTGGGTTTCCTGAAAATAACTTCAAGGATCTTCCCGTTATGAAAGGTGAAATGACATTAGGCCTATTAATGCACTTGGGGGTCTGTATTATGGATACCTTATTTTACTTCTTCATCACATTTAGTATCCTCAAATCTACACCAAAATTGCTTCCTGCTGTTATCTTATTAATTTGTTTTCTTTTTATGCCTTATTGTATAATGGATCCTGCAGTGGGTGCTGGTTTCTTTGGCAGTAGAACAGAAAATCAATTTCTCACCCTTTTCAAATCCGCTATGCTGCATCCATTCTTTGGTGTAGGTATATGGTATGGAGCGAATTTATTCGATAAAATTTATGCTTCTGTTAAGCATAAAAATAATCCTGCTATGTAGGCTTTGATTAAAATATAAATTACCACAATATTATCTTGAAGATAGAAGTAAACGCTTGTTTTACTTCTATCTTTTTAATTTTTAGGCAGCGGCTGGGCTTAAACTTAAATGATAAATAAACAGCTAATCTGAATTGTTTTAAAATGTGCATCCCAAAGGATTTGGAGTAGCATTGAATAAAACATGCATTGACCTAAAGTTTTTATATTTGCAAAAAAAATTAACGTTAAACACACACAACAACTATAAAAACTATTATTATGAAAAGATTATTAATTTTAATTGCATTACCAGTGTTAGCCCTAATACTAACATTATCATCATGTTCCAAAGATGATGATGACCCTATAGTGGTTATCCCAACCTTTACAGAGAAGTATAATAATACTTATTGGACCTTTGAAGAGGATGGCGATGAAGGTGAGGCTACTTATATTACTTTTTCTACGGATTTTGTAATAAAAATAATGGAAGGTGGAACTGCATTAGATACTACTTCTTGTGCAACACTAGAAGAAGGAACCTTCCCATATACAGATTATAACAGCGAAATTCCATATGAGCAAACCACATCTATTCTCACAAATTTAGAAGATAATTATTCCTTTGAGCAGATGTCAACATCTGGACAATCTGTTACTATTAGTTCTACAATAACTGATAATACTATGTATTTGACATTTACAGACTGTGATGGAAGTGAAACAGACACACTAACTAAAACCGATAACCCTAATCTTCAGTGCACAGAAACAATCAATAATTTTTGGTTTGGCTGTGATGACCCAGTTCCGACATTTACAGAGAAGTATAATAATACTTATTGGACCTTTATAGAGGATGGCGAGGTTACTATTTTTACCTTTTCGGAAGATTTTGTTTTAAAGGTAATTACTGAAGATGATGGCAAGCTACCTGGTGATACTACCTTTTGTAGTATAACCGATGAAGGAACTTTTTCATATATAGATGCAAATAGTGGGGCTTCATATAATCAAACAACCACCATTTCAGAAAATATGGGTGATTATTTTAGTTTCACTCAATCATCTACCAATGGGGAGGAANTTTTTCTTGATTTTTCAGTAATCGAATCCACTATTTTTGTTACATCGATGGATTGTGATGGTATGGAAACTATTATTGCAACTAAAATTGATGACCCTGGTCTTGAATGCACATTATCACAAAATAATCTCTGGTATGGATGTGATGACGAATAAGCATTAAATAAATAATTAAATAGGTCCCGTAATGTTTAAATAAACTTATGGGACTTTTTTTATGCCTATTATTAATGTGCTAAATTGAATGTACCATTCACAGTCTGGAATTAAAGACCTCCTTTCATAAGAAATCAAAAAAATTACTGCCTATAAACTTGATGAAATACAAATTCATTTACTATAATTGCCGCAAATTTTATTTAAACCCTAATTAAAATGAAAAGATTGCTTTTGAGTTTGGTTATTCTCTCAATGGTATCAATATCATTAGAATCATGCATTATGAGAGATAAAAAAGTTACAAAAGATAATTTGAAAAATACTAATGTGCCGGAAGCAATAAAAGATACTTACCACCCAGGGTTAGGTTGGGAACTAGATTGGGCCGACGAATTTGATAACGACACCATAGATAAAAATAATTGGAATTTTCAAGTTGAGGATGCCGGTCGATTCAACGAAGAATGGCAACGTTATACGAACAGCAATCAAAATGCCTACATCGAAAACAATTGTTTGGTTATAAAGGCTATTCATGAAAGCGATGAGCATGGAATGAATCAATATACATCAGCGCGATTAAATACAGCTAATAAGCAAACATTTAAATATGGTAAAATAGCAGCCCGTATCAAGCTTCCCCATGGCCCAGGAATATGGCCCGCATTTTGGATGTTGGGTGCAAACATTGACGAAAATGGTGGTGATACTCCATGGCCACTTTGTGGTGAAATTGACATACTAGAACTATACGGCTCCCGAGATGATGCTGAAATAGAAGCCAATTTCCACTATGCAAATAAAAACAACTCACATAGCAGTATGGGGGGAATTGCTTATAAATTATCTAAGGGCAAATTTTCAGATGCATTTCATGTATTTGAACTTGAATGGGATGAAGATAAATTTACATGGTATGTTAACGGAGAGCAGTTTGCTTCAATGCCGATTACTTCTGATGAGTTATCCGAGGCTCATAACGAATATTTTCTTCTTTTAAACATTGCTGTGGGTGGCACACACTCGGGACGGCCAAATGATAATACCGTCTTCCCTCAGCATATGCTAATAGATTGGATAAGGGTATACCACACAAAATAATTCAATATTAATTCTTATTTTCGCACTCAAATAACGATTATTTTAATCGTTACAAACAAGCAATTAACTATAATAATTTTATCTAATTTTTAGATAACTAAAAACACAATTTTTATGAAACAAACAATTAAAGCAATATTCATGGTATGTTTAGTGGTAGTTTTTTTACCTTCTGTGAACTCACAGGAAGTGCTACCCTTTCCCCCGACACCATCTGCAAGCAAAGCTGGTTTAACCATGCAAACCTCAACGTATCAAACCAGGGTAGCAAAAAATCATCTTGACAAAGATGCTCCCAACATTCTGATTGTTCTTATTGACGATGCAGGACCTGCAACACCCTCTACTTATGGAGGTGAAATAAATACACCAACTTTAAGCAGAGTTGCGGACATGGGAATTTCGTATAACCGATTTCACTCTACCGCAATGTGTTCACCAACCAGAGCTTCCATACTTACAGGAAGAAATCATACTGTTGTTGGTAACGGCCAAATAGCAGAGCTAGCAAATGATTGGGATGGATTTAGTGGAACTATTCCAAAAACTTCGGCTACAGTACCAGAAGTTTTAAAGGCATATGGTTACAATACAAGTGCCTTTGGTAAATGGCATAATACACCTGCCGAACTTACAACATCCAAAGGACCTTTTGACTATTGGCCAACTGGTTATGGATTTGAATACTTTTATGGATTTCTAGCAGGGGAAGCTTCACAATACGAACCTCACATGGTTAGAAACACAACAGTTGTTGAGCACCCTGAAACAACCCAAGGTCATGATTATTATCACCTTACCGAAGATATTACCGAAGATGCTATAAAATGGTTAAGAGAACAACATGCTTTCTCACCAGATAAACCATGGTTTATGTATTGGGCACCAGGCGCTGTTCATGGACCTCATCAAGTAGCCAAAGAGTGGGCAGATAAATATAATGGCAAATTTGATGATGGATGGGATGAATACAGAAAAAGAGCCTTTAAAAAACAAAAAGAGTTAGGTTGGATCCCACAAGATGCAGAGCTTACGGAGAGAGATGAAACCATGAAAGGTTGGGACGAAATTCCAGAATCTGAAAGAGAATTCCAAAGTAGATTAATGGAGGTGTATGCTGGATTTGTAGAACATACAGACTATAATGTTGGGCTAATAATTGACGAAATTGACTCCCTAGGAGAACTTGATAACACACTTATTTTCTACATTTGGGGCGATAATGGTTCCTCCGCTGAAGGTCAAAATGGTACTATTAGTGAGTTACTGGCACAAAATGGTATCCCCACAACCATACAGCAACATATTGACGCCTTAGATGAGCTTGGAGGGCTTGATGTTTTAGGATCACCAAAAACAGACAACATGTATAATGCTGGTTGGGCTTGGGCAGGTTCCACACCATACAAGTCGACAAAATTAATAGCCGGACACTTTGGTGGAACGCGTCAACCAATGGCCGTTGCATGGCCCAATAAAATTACACAGGACAGCACTCCACGATCACAATTCCATCATGTAATTGACATCGCTCCAACCATTTATGAAGTGTTGGATATAGAAGCTCCTGATGTTGTAAATGGTTTTCCACAAGACCCCATAAACGGAGTAAGCATGGATTATACATTCGACGATGCACAGGCTGAAGGTACTCGTAAAATGCAATTCTTTGATATCATGGGAAGCCGTGGGCTTTATTACGATGGTTGGTTTGCTACAGCATTTGGGATCAGATACCCCTGGGTTCCAGGACTGCCCGAAGGAATAAGTGATTGGAATCCTGAAAACGATACATGGGAACTATATAATATTGATGAAGATTGGAGTCAAGCAAATGATTTATCAAAACAGTATCCAGAAAAGTTGGCAGAAATGAAGAATATCTTTTTGGTAGAATCTGCAAAAAATAAAAATCTCCCAATAGGAGGAGGCTTATGGTCTGTTGCTTACCATCCCGAAGACGCACCATCAACACCGTACACAAATTGGACATTTTCTGGCCGAATAGAACGTATGCCAGAATTTACAGCACCCAAGCTGGGAAAGTTTGACAATGATGTAAGCATGGAAATAACTGTTCCAGATAATGCCAATGGTGTTTTGTATGCACTTGGTGGTTTTTCTGGTGGGCTATCATGCTATGTAAAAGATGGTTATTTATGTTATGAGTATAACCTTTTTGAAATCAATAGAACTCAAATAAAATCCAAAACGAAGTTACCAACTGGTGAAGTAAAAATAGACGTAGTTTCACGATTAGTTTCTGCAAAACGAGGATCTCCAATGGACATAGCTCTCAAGGTAAACGGAGAAGAGGTAGCAAATGGAAGAGTTCCCATTACTGCACCATTGTTCTTTACTGCGAACGACTGTCTTGATTTTGGTAGTGATTTGGGTTCTCCCGTATCCATTGACTATTATGATGAAGCACCATTCGAGTTTAATGGAACTTTAAGTACTTCAAAAATTTGGTATCCAGAAAAATAACACTTGTTTGTACGTGTACATGAACAAAAAAGCTGTGTGAACCCTTATTAATTTTATAAACATAAAAAAGCAGTAAGTAATTTACACCTTTGATTGCAAGTGGATTAGAATAGACCTGAAATCCACTTGCAATCATTAATATCTCTTTAGCAAACCTACATTTATAAAATAGATTTAGCTAAAGTATATTAGTAATGGTATGTGATTAGACAAATAATATGATTGCATAAACATTTCAAATCCTTATATTTGGTAACCCAAGATGAGCCAGAATAGTTTATTTCATAAAAATCCCCAACCCGAGAGGATAAAAATACGTAATGGTGAACTTTTGTTTATTCCTAGTTTCCTTAACCTACAAAATGCCACTAAATATTATGACGCCTTGGAAAAAAATATAGAATGGAAGCAGGAACAGTTAAAGATCTATGGTAAAGTCATTAACTTCCCTCGACTCACGGCTTGGTATGGCGATAGCGAAAGCATATACTCTTATTCTGGGCTAACATTTCATCCACATCCATGGACAAAAGAGCTCATCAAACTAAAGAATCTTATTGAACCTATTGGCAAAACTAAATTTAATAGTGTGTTGCTAAACTTATACCGGAGTGGTAGTGATTCCATGTCGTGGCATACAGATGCAGAAAAGGAACTGGGTTTAAATCCTGTTATTGCATCCCTTAACCTAGGGGAAGAAAGGGTTTTTCAACTACGTCATAACCTAACGAAAGAAAAGATTAACATCCCCCTAATAAATGGTAGTCTTCTGATAATGCAAGGCGAGTTGCAGCATCACTGGCAGCATCAAATACCAAAAACAAAGAAATTAAAGGGGAAAAGAATCAACCTTACCTTTAGGCTAATTAAATGAGGATTATGCAGCAAGTGAAATATTTAACTGTATTTTAATAATGTATTTGACTCTAAACCCCTGATTATATTTTAAATAAACTACCATAATTGGTTATTTCCATATTGTTTAGAATCATTATTATTTCTCCAATTTAGCAAGCTTAAAATCATATATTTCTATATTTTACGTTAAGTTAATTAAGGTTGATTTGAAACTAATGTACTTTAAAATATATTTATACCTTTGTTCGCTATTATAAAGTAAATTAAAAACTGATAAATAATTTTATAATCATGAGAAAATTTATTGCTTTACTATCATTAGTAATGTTGATTACCGTAGGGTTTTCAAACTATGCTTTTGCACAGGAAAACGCAGTTGAGGATACAATCGTTGTTGCCCAAGAGGTAGCTGGAGATTCTACAACCGTAGCCGAAGAAATTGTTGAGGATGTTGCCGAAATTGCAGCTGAACCAGAGAAACCTCAATCATTTCATCAGGTTTTAAAAGAAAAATTTATTGAAGGTGGCCCAGGTTTTATGGGAATCGTTCTCTTGGCACTTATCTTTGGATTGGCCATTAGTATTGAGCGTATTATCTACCTAAGTATGGCAACCATTAATACCAAAAAACTTTTAGATGATGTTGATTCAGCTCTAAACGAAGGTGGTATAGAAAAAGCTAAAGAAGTTGTTCGCGGAACAAAAGGACCAGTTGCCAGTATTTTTGGTGAAGGCCTAAACCGTTATGATGATGGACTTGGTGAAGTTGAAAAATCTATTATAGCTTATGGCAGTGTGGTTACTGGCAGACTTGAAAACGGTGTAAGCTGGATTTCATTGTTCATTGCTCTTGCCCCTATGCTTGGGTTTATGGGTACAGTTATTGGTATGATTAAGGCCTTTGACGATATCGCTGCTGCTGGTGACATCTCACCAACAGTTGTTGCCGATGGTATTAAAGTTGCGCTTTTAACTACAGTATTCGGTCTCATCGTAGCCATTATCCTTCAAATTTTCTATAACTATATCATCTCAAAAATTGAGAGCCTTGTGAATGATATGGAGGATAGCTCAATAGCATTCATCGATTTACTTAACCAATTTAGCAAAAAATAAGAATCATGAAAGATAATATTGCCAATATCACAAGATGGATATTATACCTGTTACTGGCACTTTCAGTGATTCCTGGTGTTTTGTTCTATGCCGGTGCATTGGGTACAGAACTCTTTATCAACTGGGCTAAAGTTCTGCTAATTATTGGTGTAGCAGTAATGGTTATATCCCCTCTTTACGGATTTATCACTAACCCCCAAAATATTGTTAAGATGCTCATAAGCATCGGAATGTTGGTTGTGGTAATTGTAGTTGCTTACGCTTTGGCGGGTAATGATTTTACGGAATATAGACTTGAGGAATTGAAAACAACAGCTGAAACCTCCCGGTTAGTAGGTATGGGATTATTTGCTACTTATATAGCATTTGGTCTTACGGTTTTATCAATTCTTTATGCCTCAATTGTAAAACTTTTTAAATAGAACAAATTATGGCTAAGAGAGCAGCCCCTGAAATAAATGCAGGATCAATGGCAGACATTGCTTTTTTGCTGCTTATTTTTTTCCTCGTAACCACAACGATGGATGTAGATACTGGTATTACCCGTAAACTACCTCCCCCTGTTGAAAATGAAGATGAGGATATTGACGTAAAGGATAGAAACGTGCTTAAGGTTCTAATCAACAGCCACGATCGCCTTCTAATTGATGGCAAACCTGGTTTGGTAAGTGACTTAAAAGCAAAAGCCATGGATTTTATGTCAATACATCCTGGTGATGAAGAATACCCTGAATTCGATGTGAAGATGAATGATGAACTGGGCATGGAAAGAGATATGTCAAAGGGAATTATTTCCCTGAAAAATGACCGTGGTACGTCATATGAAATGTACATAAAGGTTCAGAATGAACTTGCAAGTGCATTTAATCAAATGAAGGATGACCTTTCAATGGAGTTGTTTGGACTTAAGTATACTCAACTCATAGATAAGAAGAAGATTAAAGGTATCAATAAAGCTGTACCCGTACGTATTTCTGAAGCTGAACCCGAAGATATAGGAGGTAGATAACATGTCAAGATTCAAAACGAAAAAAAGTAAAGGTACAGCGGCAATTAACACATCGTCGCTACCCGATATTATCTTCATGTTGTTGTTTTTCTTTATGGTTACAACAGTAATGCGTGAAGTTAGCCTTAAGGTTAAACTTAAATTACCTGAAGCTACTGAAATACAAAAACTGGAAAGAAAGTCTCTTGTTAGTTATATATATATTGGCCCTCCAGTTAAATCAGCATTATATGGAACTAATTCGCGTATACAACTAAACGATACTTTTGCCACCGTTGATGATATCCAGGAATTTGTTGCCAAGGAAAGAGAAGATCGTGACGAAGCCGACAGGAAGTTTATTACCACATCTCTTAAAATTGATGGTATTACCAAAATGGGTATCGTTACTGATGTGAAACAAGAACTTCGTAAGGCAGGAGCTCTAAAAATTAATTACTCAACCCGAAAGGGACTTGATAAAAGATAGTTTTTAATTTACTTTGATAATACTAAGGCTGGTTCCAAATGGAACCAGCCTTTTTTTTATGCTAAACTACCCAAAACATAGGCAAGAGGTTTATATATCATATACTGGTTATGCTGGTCCCTTCTTTCTGGTAAATAATTGTCATTAACCATACTGATATTAATAGGCTGCCTATCACGTATACAACATTAGTAGTGGTACCAAAATCATCCATGGGAATATTTATATAGTCGTTGCTATGCAAATAAAATATTACTGCGGAGGATGCATTATTAACAAAATGTGCAGCAATGGGAACCCATAAATTTCCTGTGAATACAAACAAGTATCCCAATATCATACCCAGTATTAGTCTTGGAAGAAATCCATAAAATTGTAAATGTATAGCACTAAAAATTATGGATGATAGAAGTACAGCAATGTGGATATTCTTAAACATCTGATTAAATAATTTTAGTAGTATGCCCCTAAATATAAGCTCCTCGCCAATTGCAGGTAGCACAGCTACTATAATCAGGTTCACACACAATCCAGTTAGTGTACTAGTGGTTAGAAATACCTCCGTGAGCATTTTAGCATGCTTTTCCTTGGATAGCATCCACTGCTCAATTGATTGCATAAAATCTGGTAAACTCATGTTCCTATTTAGCTCATCAATGTATCCATTAAATGGAAGTATGGTATAAATGATAATTGCAGCCACTAAAACGCTAATCAGCTTTGGAATCTTTTCAAGTGAAAGATAAGTTACAGAACTTGCACTTACAAAATAGGAAAAAAATATGGCAGGTATAATAAATATCCCTACCTGGTTTATTATCTGATATATTTGTAAAAAACCAACTGCTTTTGCTCCCTTTGGAGATTGAATAAATCCAGAAAGATCAGTCATGCTAGCATCGAACAATAGAGCACCTGCGCCAAATCCTATAATGGCACTAACAATGCCCATTAAAATTATTGTTCCAAGCAAAAACAGTAATTTACCAAAGGGAGAAATGTTCTCCAACAGTGCAGTTCTTCTCATATTTAAAAAATTCTTTTCAAAGAATTACAAAATTAATATTTTTGCAGCTCGAAAGAATGTTCAAAATAAAAGGTATTGATTAAAATAGGAAACATAGAGCTTGGAGATTTTCCAATTCTGTTGGCACCAATGGAAGATGTTACTGACCCCCCTTTTAGGTATGTATGTAAGATGTTTGGTGCAGATATGATGTATACAGAGTTCATTTCATCCGAGGGTTTAATCCGAGATGCTGCCAAAAGCGTTAAGAAACTTGATTTTGAAGAGTTTGAAAGGCCAATAGGTATTCAAATATTTGGTCATGATATTGATTCCATGATAAAAGCTGCACAATATGCTGAACGTGCAAACCCTGATGTTATAGATATCAATTACGGGTGCCCAGTTAAAAAGGTTGCTTCAAAGGGTGCTGGCTCTGGTATATTAAACGATATACCCAAAATGGTGAAGATGACAGAAGCCGTGGTAAAATCAGTGAAGCTTCCTGTTACCATCAAAACACGTCTAGGATATGATGACGACAAAAGAGATATCGTTGACATTGCAGAAAGAGTTCAGGATGTAGGCATACATGCCATTACTATTCACGCGCGCACTCGCACTCAAAGACCAAGAATCCCAGCGGATTGGACGCTAATCGGTAAGGTTAAAAATAACCCTCGAATGCACATTCCAGTTTTTGGTAATGGTGATATAATGGATGCCCCTTCTGCCAAGAATTTTAAAGATAATTATGGCGTAGATGGATTAATGGTTGCAAGAGGAGTGTATGGAAACCCATGGATATTTAGAGAAATAAAGCACTACCTAAAAACTGGTGAGTTACTACCACCTCCAGATATAGAGGAAAGAATCAAAATAAGCAGCATACAACTCCACAAAAGTGTTAACTGGAAAGGTGAGCGTAGAGGAGTGATGGAAATACGTAAACATTGGGGAGACTACTTTAAGGGTTTCCCAAATTTTAAATCTTTTCGACTTAAATTAATGGAGACTGAAACCCTGGAGGGAGTGGTTTCCATTCTAGAAGAAATACAAGATTACTACCCAAAGAACCAGAGGGTTGTAATGATTTAATACCTTTTATTTTTTAATCACAGCGGGCCAATTCCATGTCTTATTTTGACCTACCCATGTAATTATTGCTGTATCAAAAAAACTATCTTTGAAATCAAAAACAATAATGTCTGATTCACCAAAACAACGTATGAACAAATTGGGTAAAGCCAAAATACCATTTTTGTTTATTGTGGATTTTGACATGAAAAAACCAATTATAATTCCCTTAAATGAAGTGGATGCAAGCCAAATAATGTATTCAATAAATGACAAGAAAAATTATACCGAATCAGTTATTGTAAAAAAGAATGTGGAATTTAATTCTCAACCCGTTGAAAAGAGCCGATACTCAAAGGCATTTAATCTGGTGCAAAAACATATACGCCACGGTGACTCCTTTTTACTCAACCTTACCATGCCAAGCAATATTAATACAAACCTGAGTCCAAGAGAAATCTTTTATTCCACATCAGCAAAATATAAGATATGGTTTAAGAATAATTTTGTGGTTTATTCGCCAGAGATATTTGTGCAAACCCAAAATGGTAAAATTCATTCCTTTCCAATGAAAGGAACAATAATGGCATCCGTGCCAAATGCGCGAAAGAAATTACTTGAAAGCGAAAAGGAATTAGCCGAACATTACACTATTGTTGATCTGATTAGAAATGACCTTAGTATTGTTGCCAAAAATGTTCGAGTAGAGAGGTTTAGATATATTGAAAAAGTACAAACACATAAAGGGGCACTACTACAGATGAGCTCAGAAATAGTAGGTGAACTTCCGTCTTCATTTACCCAAAATATTGGTGATATGATCTTTTCCATGCTACCCGCGGGATCTATTTCAGGAGCACCAAAGAGAAAAACCATTGAAGCTATTAAGCAGGCAGAAAATTATGACCGTGGTTACTATACAGGTATATGTGGTATATTCGATGGTGAAAACATCGATAGCGGAGTTATGATAAGGTATGTTGAACAAACTAATGATGGCTTAATGTACAAAAGTGGTGGTGGAATAACCGCCAAAAGTAACCTAGATGAAGAATATCAAGAGCTCATGGATAAAATTTATATCCCATTCAACTTGTGAGTGCTAAACTACCACGATGAAACTTCTTGAAACAATAAAATATGAAAATGGTAGGTTCTTTAACCTAAAATACCATCAAAAAAGGATGGATAGAAGCTATTTATCCATCTTCAACCATTCCAATACCATAAATCTAAATAGGTCTCTTCAAGAATCCAATTTGCCGCTTTCTCAAAATCCATATAAATGCAGAGTGACCTACGATAATAATGGACACCAAATCGAATTTGTAAAGTATGAGTTCCCACAAATAAATAGTCTTAAATTGGTGGTTGATGATAACATAGAATACAGTATAAAATATAATAACAGATCTGCGCTGGAAAAATTATTTAATCGGCGTGGTGTTGCTGATGATATTATAATTGTTAAGGATGGACTAATAACCGATTCATTTTACGCAAATCTACTATTTTACAATGGTAAGAACTGGGTAACGCCTGCAAAGCCTCTCCTTGCTGGAATCCAAAGGGAGTACCTAATACACGAGGGTATAATTAATGTTGACCACATACGGCCAGCTCACCTGATAAACTTTGAAATAATAAGAATGATTAATTCAATGATATCATTCGAAGATAAGATTGATATTAATATATCTAATGTTCTTGTGTAAATGGTATTTACTTAAAATCAGCACAAATCTACTCAAAACACTCTGTTTGAATCACATATTGGTGTAAATTAAAAGTAGTAATTTGGCGTAAAATATCAGATATGAGATTTATTAAGAAAATATTCAGATTTATTGGCTGGTTAATATTAGCAGCAATAATACTCTTTGTGGGTTTTGTGGGTTACATAACCATTACTGATTATAAGCCCGATAAAATTAAGTATATAGTTACAAAGGGTGATCACGATGTTAAGGCACTTAAAACGGATACATTCTCACTAATGAACTGGAATATTGGCTACGCTGGCCTTGGTGGTGATATGGATTTCTTTTATGATGGTGGCAAAGGTGTTCGTCCTTCAAGGGACCTCAGCGAAAAGTATTTGAAAAATGTTTTAAACTTCATTGAAACAAATGATACAGTTGATTTCTGGCTATTACAAGAAGTAGATTATGATTCCAAAAGAAGTTATTCTGTTAATCAGGTAATAGAAATAACAAAGGTTAAAAAAGACAGCTATGGAATTTTTGCGAAAAACTATGACTGTAAGCACGTGCCAATACCTGTGAGCAGTCCTTTGGGTTACGTGGAAGGTGGAATAATGACATTTTCGGCATTTCCCCCCATCGAGGCTATACGACATGCATATCCATTAATTGCATCTTGGCCAGATAAGCTATTTTTACTTGATAGATGCTTTTTACTTAATAGGTATCCATTGCAAAATGGAAAAGACCTTGTTGTTCTCAACACTCATAATTCAGCATATGTATACGATAGTATTCTAAGGATTGAAGAACTTCAGATCATAAAAAAAGCAATGCTAGAGGAATTTGAAAAAGGTAACTATGTGGTAGCTGGTGGGGATTGGAATCAGATTCCGCCAGGATATGAGCCTAACGGATACTATGGTGGTCATAAATACAAGCCATCCATAGTGAAGATGAATCAAGACTTTATGCCAGAAGGTTGGGTATGGGGCTATGATGATTCTGCACCTACTAACAGGAGCAACATTAAGCCCTTTGTTTTAGGTGAAAACACAACAACATGTCTTGATTATTATCTGGTTTCACCCAATGTTGAAATTCTCGAATCAAAAGTTGTAGATCTGATGTTTGCATGGAGTGACCATAACCCTGTTTATCTGAAGGTTCGACTACTGGATTAATAAAAATGGAGGATATTAACATTGCTTACTATAAAACACCCTACGGTGAGCTAATAATTGGTGATTACTACGACAGATTATGTCTCTGTGACTGGCGATATCGCAAAATGCGATCAACAATTGACAAGAGAATCAAAATATTTTTTGGAGCAGATTATGTTGAAAACCTAACCCCCATAATTAGCGAAACTATAAATCAGTTGGAGCAATATTTCAATGGAGATAGAAAAAAGTTTGAACTTCCATTAAATTTTGCAGGCACACCATTTCAGGTAGAGATATGGGAGCATTTGTTGAGTGTATCATGGGGACAAACAGTGTCTTATCAAGACATCTCCAATGACATTGGCAACCCTAATTCAACAAGAGCTGTAGCATCTGCTAACGGGGCCAACTCTATTGCCATAATAGTACCCTGCCATAGAGTAATAGGAAGCAATAAAAAACTTGTTGGATATGCAGGGGGAGTTAACGTTAAAAAGAAACTTCTTAAACTTGAGAACATAATACTTGATCCTCAATTGGATATGTTCGACATGTAAACTTATAAAAGTTTAAACTACTTAAATAGCTTAACCTTCACCGCTACCATTCCCTTTGGACCTCTTTCCACTTCGAAAGTAACAATATTGTTCTCGGTAATTTCAAACTCCACATTATTAATATGAACAAATAAGCTTTCCTTGGTCTCCATATCTTTTATGAATCCATATCCTTTGGAATCGTTGAAAAAGCTAACAACACCTTTTCTTATTGGGTCCATATCATCCGCACTATCAACAGATGGAACACCGAGTTGTATATCTTCAACTTTAATTTTCTTTTTCTTGGCTGGATCAGGTGGCTCTGATGTAAGCATCCCATTCTCATCTACATAGGCGATCATATCGTCTAAACTCCCCTTCTTTTCATTCTCCTTCCTTGCCAGTCGCTTGGCTTCCTTTTCTTTACGCTTTTTTTCCTTTCGGCTTCTGACATCCTTCTTGTTAAACGTTTCTTGTGATCTACCCATATAATATTTTAGTTTTAATTATTACTAATGTGGTATATTAAACGGTTTTTACATTAAGCGCAACCAATCCTTTATCCCCTTTCTTCACCTTAAAAGTAACCGACTCGTCTTGCTCAAGTCCACTGTATGGACTGTCGAGGTTCGACATATGCACAAATACTTCTTCTCCCTCATCTGAGGTAATGAAACCAAATCCCTTGGTTTCATCATACCACTTTACTATTCCCTTTTTCATTATATTAATTTCTTAATAGCTTTCTCTCTTTGGTTTAGCCTCATTCACAACAAGATCGCGATCTTTATATGATTTGCCGTTAAGATTCTCAATGGCACTGCCAGCAGCGTCATCATCCATGGTTACAAAACCAAAACCTTTGCTTCTACCACTGAATTTATCAGTAATAATCTTGCATGTTTCAACCTCACCAAATTCTTCAAATAATTCTTTAATTTCATTTTCTTCAACCCTATAATTAAGGTTACCTACATAAATATTCATAATATTAATCAATTAGTTATTAATTCATACGGTGTTTATTTTAAAATAAAAAGAAGAGCTGTGAAAAACTAAAATGGTTGGAATTAGTAATAACTGCGCAAATTTTCAAGTCCGTATTCACGACAAAGGTAGTTAAATTAACTAATATGGAGATTATAAACGTAAATTTTTTGTTATGACGATTTGGATTTAATAGTTGATTGACAGAATGTTTCACTTTATACATACAAAAAACAAGATCTAAAATAGGGCACCTTCAAACAAGTAAATATTATTGGTGAGATTTAATTATTTATATATAATCTGAAAATTAAACTGCAAACTGAAAATTAAAGATATTAAACCACTAGTTTTTATAAATTTGCTTCAACACAATATCACCTAAAAAACAATGGATAACATAATGATTCTTACGGTTAGCTCATTAATTGCCATTGCTGTGCTAATTTATAATCCTGCAAAAACATTTGGTGTACCTGCTGCTCTAATTTTCATACTTGCAGGCCTGTTCATGGGTAATGGTGGCAATTATCCAGCTTTCAACTATCCCGAGGAAACCGAATTTCTAAGTCAGTTTGCGTTGAGTATAATTATTTTTACCGGTGGCTTTCAAACCCCCTTTTCCAGAATTAAAAGTGTAGTCGGAGAAGGCTTGGTTCTGGCAAATTTCGGTGTACTGGTCACTGCTATTTTGGTGGGTGTTTTTGCAAGCTTTATAACGCCATTATCATTACTGGAAGGAATGCTACTCGGAGCTATAATTTCATCAACTGATGCTGCAGCTACATATTCTATACTCGAAACAAGGAAGCTAAAATTAAAATATAATACGGGCAGGGCCCTGGAGATGGAGTCTGCAACCAATGATCCAATGGCAATGATACTTACTCTGGTATTCTGTATGATGCTTGGAAATTCTGAAACAGGAGGTTTTTTTAAATATGCAATCTATTTTGGCCAACAGCTGCTCGTGGGTGGATTATCTGCCCTTATGATGGGACTGATATTAAAGCAGATATTTAAAAGGATGTCATTCCGAGAAGAAAATCTAAAACCTATTTTTCTTTTGGCCATACTTCTGGTAACAACATTGGGAGCAGATATATTGGGAGGAAATATACTAGTTGCTGCATTCATATTAGGATTGATGCTTGGTAATACAGATTTCAAATATAAGAAAACAAGCAGAAGCTTTTTTAGCACTTTATCATGGCTTGCTCAAGCTACTATGTTTGTTATACTTGGCCTTCAAATATTTCCAAATGCATTAATGGAAGCCTTCGGATATGCATGGCTCCCAGCATTATTTTTATTTTTTATGGCACGCCCCGTTGCCGTTCTAGTCAGTTATTTACCATTCCGGCAACCATTTAACAAACAATTATTTGTTTCATGGATTGGTATAAAAGGAGCAACACCAATTGTTTTTGCCTTGATGCCACTCATCCTGGGTATTCCGAGAGCAGAGCTGATTTTTAATATTACAGTTGTTGTGGTGATCTTTTCAATGATATTACATGGCTTTACACTAGAATTGGTAGCCAAGAAACTTGGGCTTTTAAATTAGAAATTATCCATCTACCCTGATTTCTATACTGACCTTTTTACCGTTAGACTTAATGAATCCTAAAATTATTGACTTTTTTATGAATAATTTAACTTTTTGGAACGATCCATTATGAATGATAGTCTAAGTTGTAAAATAAAATAGTTGCATATTTGCAGCACCTAAATAATACAATTTTAATGAGATTTATTCTTACCACTATTCTTAGCATAATTATTGGAATGTCTTATTCGTCAAACAAGGACCTATCTCAAAAGGGTAAAATTAAAGGTGCCATTTTAGAGAAAGCAAATAGGCAGCCGCTTGAATATGCAACTGTTTCCCTTTATAATGCAAAAACAGGTGCGCTTGTTTCAGGAACGATAACCGACTATTTAGGTCATTTTAAAATTGATCATCCAAAGGAAGGTGAGTATTATATTCTAATCACATTTATTGGCCTAAAGGATAAAAAAACAGAGCCGTTCCAAGTTAAAAATAATCAAGGTATAAGCATGGGTAATATATTTCTTGAATCATCTTCTGAAAAACTAGATGAAGTTCAAGTAGTAAGCCGCAGAGCACCCATTCAATATAAGATTGACAAAAAAGTGATTAATGTTGATAAACAATTAACTTCGGAATCGGGAACAGCTGTTGATGTTCTTGAAAATATCCCTTCGGTTCAGGTTGACATAGAGGGGAATGTTTCATTGCGAGGAAGTACTGGCTTCACTGTGTTAATTGATGGTAAGCCTACTATTCTAGAGCCTAGCGATGCGCTACGACAAATTCCTTCAAGTACCATTGAGAATATTGAAATTATAACCAACCCCTCGGTTAAATATGAACCCGATGGTGGTACTGGCATCATTAATATTATCACCAAAAAAAACTATCTAGATGGGCTCAGTGGAATAGTAAATATAAATGTGGGCACTTACGATACGTATAGTGGCGACATGCAGCTTAACTATAGGCTAAATAAGGTTAGCGTTGTTTTGGGAGCTAGCTATAGCAAAAGGCCTCGACCCGGAGATTTAACCAATAATAGGAAAACATTTACAAACGATACTACTTTCTTTGTTAATTCAAAAGGTACTACCAGCAGAGAATTTGGTGGGTACAACTTCAGAGCAGGAATAGAATATAACCCTACAAAAAATGATTATCTATCTCTTACAACAAAAATTGGTCACTGGAATATGTTGAACCAATCCACACTGAGATATGATAACTGGACAATGCCCGAATCATCATACTTTTCTTATAATAGTGCCGACAAAACTGATATTGGAGGTGATTATATAAGCCTTGATGGTATTTATCAGCATGACTTTAGTTCCAATAAAGATCAAATAGAAGAAGGTAGTGGTGGCAGCGTTTATGATGGCATGGGTGCCAAAATATCTCATTCATTAAAGTTTGAACTTAACTACAGAGATATGGCCTTTAATGAGAATACAACTAATACTTTAAGGGACCTTAATGATACTTTAATTGGCGGTAAAAAAAATGTAGAAACGGGACCTACACAAATGATGTATATAAAAGCAGATTATACACTTCCCGTTGGCAAGAAAGACAAATTTGAAACTGGATTACAATTTCGTAGAGGTGAAAGTGGTGACAACACTGATTTATACTTATACAACATTGAAACCGGGGGTATTGACCTTGTTCCAGAATTTAGCAACAATACTAAATATGTAAGAAATATTTACGCCTTATATTCATTGTACGCGGGCTACTTTAAAAAGTTTGGTTACCAAGCTGGATTAAGGGCTGAATATACGGATAGAAATGTTTCTACAACAGGACAAGGCCCTTTTATTATTGATAGATGGGATATATTTCCCACAGTTCATTTTTCATACTCTCTTCCCAAGGACCATCAAATTATGGCTAGTTATAGCCGAAGAATTGATAGACCACGAGGATGGAACCTTGAACCATTCATAACCTGGCAAGATCAGTACAACGTAAGAAAGGGTAATCCCGAATTAAAGCCAGAATATATTGATTCTTATGATGCTGGTTATCTCATGAAATTTGGGGAGAATCTTTTTTCTTTGGAATCCTATTACCGTGTAACTCATAATAAAATGGAGAGAATATCTTCGGTATACCAAGAAAATGTAATGTTAAATACCATTGATAATGTTGGTAAGGATTACTCCTTGGGTTTGGAAGCAATGTTAAATGTTAGCATAGCAAAATGGTGGGATATATCACTGAGTGGAAATTTATATGATTATAAAATTGAAGGAGTCCTTTATGATGAACCTTTCAGAAAAACATCTACCAATTGGAATTCTCGCCTAAATAATACATTCCGTTTGTGGGATAAAGGACAATTACAAATAAGTGGTAGTTACAACAGCGAAACTGTAACAGCCCAAGGAACAAGCTCTGGGTATTATACTTTAGACGGTGCTTTCAAAGTAAGCTTCCTTGATAAGCAGCTTAGTGCTAATCTTCAAGCTAGAGATATATTTGGAACAGCACTACGTAATTATACTCAAGCTGGAAGAGACTTTAACTTGGATTATAAATTTACACCAGTGGCGCCAATGTTAATAATATCTATTTCATATAGATTCAATAATTATAAAATCAGCAGACGTTCAAATTCTACTGGTGGCGGAGGTGATGACTTATAAAATTCTGAATTAATATTCCTAGAAGCTTTCACGGGATCTCCCTCTGAGAAAATAATCGATCCAGGAGCATAATCATTGGTAACTTTATAATGAGTAATTGATTACGTTTTTGGATTAAACTGGAAAGAAAATTAAATATGACAAATTGTTTAATTAGCCTTTTTGATAGTGCCAACTCCGTTTGAACTAAAATTTTTATTAACGGGATCTCCTTTATATCTTATGGATCCAACCCCATTAATTGTAGCCGTTAAAGTTTGAGAGGCATAAACCTTAGCTCCACCAACTCCTGAAACTGTAGCGTCAACATCTAAAGCTTCAAATTCATAGCCATTAAAACTACCTACACCTTCAACTGTAACAACTAATGATTTTGCTGATCCAATAATATTTAAGCCTCCTGTTCCATATACATGCCCTCCAAAACTATCACATTCCAAATTAAGATGCATATTCCCTGTTCCACGTAACGTTGCAGTAAATGTCTCTGAACTTAATTTTTCTTCCATTTTCACAGAACCAACTCCAGATAAGAATGCAGCATTTAAACTAGACACATAAACCTTTATGGTCACCGATCTAAAAAGCTTGGTAATATTCTTTGACTTTTCTGTTGTACTAACAATTAACTGTTGGCCTTCTTTATAAACATCAATGTAATCAAAAACTTCTTCTGACTTTGATTCTATCACAACTCTCTCATTATTTGAAGGAATAATAAACCATTGTGCTGAGCCCTCAAATTTAACTTGATTGAAATTGTCTACGTTTATTTCTTTTATTTTCTGAGAAAATGATGTTGCTGAAATCGATAAAAATAAAATCGATAAAAATGCATAATGTAGTTTCATGGTTAAATGTTTTTAGACTATGTATTAAGATTGCCCTTTAATGAATGCATAAAATTATCATTTAAATTCATATCATCCATGCCAATTGTATTTTTTATAACATAAATATTATTATATAAACCATGATTATTGATTTTGAATATATCGATTGATTAATCTGATTGAATGGACAGTTCAATTTTTTTTAGATTTGAACATTATTATAACTATTTCATAATACATTTCCTTAGTGATAACAGAATAATTATCATGATAATTCATTAAATAAAACATAGAGGTTAATGACGTCTACATTCACAACTATCGACTATATAGTATTTGCTTTATATGGATTAGTAATACTTGTGGTTGGATTATGGGTTTCTAGAGAGAAAAAAGGTGTTCATAAAACAGCACAAGACTATTTTCTTGCAAGCAAATCATTACCATGGTGGGCAATTGGAGCATCTCTAATTGCAGCTAATATTAGCGCGGAGCAAATGATTGGAATGTCAGGCTCTGGCATGGCAGTTGGCCTTGCAATAGCATCCTACGAATGGATGGCTGCCATTACATTAATTATTGTTGGAAAATATTTCCTCCCAATATTCATTGAGAAAGGATTATTTACCATTCCTGAGTTTATTGAAAAAAGGTTTAGTACAAATTTAAAAACTATTCTGGCCACTTTCTGGATAGCTCTATTCATATTTGTAAATATAACTTCGGTTTTGTTTTTAGGTGGCAAGGCGATGGATACAATCCTAGGAAATGGAGATGGCAGCCTGATATTTACTTCCGTAATGGCTTTGGCATTATTTGCAGCAGCTTATTCTTTGCATGGAGGCTTGGCAGCTGTGGCCTGGACCGATGTTATACAGGTTGCCTTATTGGTAGTTGGAGGCATTATTACATCTATTATTGCTCTGGACCATGTTACTCCTGAGGGAGGAATTTTAAATGGAATATTGCATATTTATGAGAGTGCTGGCGATAAGTTTCATATGATTATCAAAAAGGATAATCCTGAATTCATGAACTTACCAGGAATTGCAGTTCTTATTGGCGGATTATGGATTGCAAACCTTTATTACTGGGGGTTTAACCAGTATATTATACAAAGAACACTTGCTGCAAAAAGTTTAAAAGAGTCACAGAGAGGAATTGTATTCGCAGCCTTTCTTAAAATGATAATTCCTTTAATAGTTGTTGTTCCAGGAATTGTTGCTTGGGTAATGTTTTCAGAAGCTCAAGGAACAGCTGTGATGGATGGTATTTCCAATGCCTTCGTAAAGACTGACGGATCTATAAATTATGATAAGGCCTATCCATGGTTAATAAGCACTTTCATTCCTACCGGCATTAAAGGATTGGTAGTTGCTGCTTTGGCTGCTGCAATTGTTTCATCATTGGCTAGTATGGTTAACTCAACATCTACAATATTTACAATGGATATATACAAACCATATTTTGCAAAAAAGAATGGTAAAGATAGAGATGTTAGAGTAGGCAGAATAAGTGGCGCTATCGCTCTTGCAATTGGAGTTATTGTAGCACCGGCACTTGGGAGTATCGATCAGGCATTTCAATATATCCAAGAATATACCGGGCTTGTAAGTCCTGGAATACTTGCAGTATTCATGCTTGGTCTGTTTTATAAAAAAGCTAATAACAGGGGAGCAATATGGGGAATATTAGTTTCAATACCTGTGGCATTATCCCTCAAGCACCAATACTTGGAACTTCCGTGGATGGATCAAATGCTTTATACATTCATAATAACAATTGTAGTTATAGTTTTTGTTAGCCTTTCTTCAAATGCTTCTGAGGATGATCCAAAGGGAATAGTGCTCACAAGCAGCACATTTAAAACTGATGCCGTTTATAACATATCTGCATATATCATTTTATTATTGCTTGCTGTGCTTTACACAATCTTTTGGTAAAAAGAATAATGCCATTAAACTATTTCTGATTATTATTGTCTATGGAAATAAACCCTAATTTATATAATGGTAAAAATTTAATTGCCCAATAATGAATAAGGGAGATACTAAATTTTAAAAGAATCAAGTTATGGAGTATTTAACTATACTCATAATTTTAAGGTCTGTTTAAAACGTAATAGCATTCATAGACTTAAACTATATATACTACTAATTCCTATTATTTTATTTGGGGTGCTTCCAACTAATTCCTATGGGCAGCTGACTAAAATTATGGGAACTGTGGCAGATTCGGCAACGGGTGAGCCACTTCCCTTTGTAAATATTATTTTCAAAGGGTCGTCTGTGGGCATTACAACAAACTTTGATGGAGAGTATTCCATTGAAACGAACAATGCCAGTGATACTTTGTTGGCATCGTTTATTGGATATGAAAGAATGTCAGCAAGGGTTTTAAAGGGTAAATTCCAGATTATCGACTTCAAAATGAAAGCTAAGTTTATTCAGCTTGAAGATGTTGTCATAAGGCCCGGAGTAAATCCAGCTGAAATAATACTTGATAGCATAATTGCCAATAAGCCCTTCAATGATCCCGACAACCTTGAATCATATCAATATGAGGCATATACTAAAATTGAACTTGATGCGAATAATATTACAGAAAAATTTCAAAGTAGGAAGATTTATAAGCCATTCAATTTTATTTTTCAATACGTTGACACATCAACAGTAAACGGCAAAACTTATCTTCCCATATTTCTTAGCGAAACTATTTCAAATGTATATACCCGTAAAAATCCAAAGGGATATTTGGAAAAAATTAAGGCATCGAAAATTAGCGGTTTTAATAATAAGAGTGCCATGCAATTACTTGGTGACGAATACCTTAACACAAACATTTATGATAACTACATAGATGTTTTTCAGTTGCATTTTGTAAGCCCAATAGCTAATACTGGATTATCATCTTATAGATATTACCTAGTTGATAGTGCAAGCTTTGAAGGTAAGTGGTGCTATAAGTTAATGTTTAAGCCAAGGCATAAACAAACTCTTACATTCACCGGTAACATGTGGGTACATGATACAACATTTGCAATAAGAGAAATTGAAATGCATATTGCAAATGACGCTAATATGAATTTTGTAAATGATTTGGTGATAAATAAATCGTTTGATATTATCGACGGTGAGCATTGGGTATTAACCAGAGATTATACAATTGCTGACTTTAATATTACTGAAAACAACAAGAGAACTGTGGGTTTTTTTGGAAAAAAAACCACAACCTACAAAGACTATATAATAAATCAACCAAAGGTTCCTAGTTTTTATAATAGTCCGGTTAATGTTGTTGTAAGCGATAGTGCAGATTTACACAACGATAAATATTGGGTAGAAAACAGACATGAAAACCTTACCAAAGATGAAAGTACAATATACTATATGATAGATACCCTTACTACCATTCCACAGTTTAAAACATACATGGATGTTTTAGAAATGGTAATAACTGGTTATTATGTAAAGGGTATGTTTGAAATTGGCCCATATGCATCCATGCTAAGTTTCAATGCTGTGGAAGGGGCAAGATTTAGGTTTGGAGGCAGAACTAGTAATGCATTTAGCACTAAGATATTACTTGGAGGATATGTTGCATATGGAACTCTGGATGCTAAGTTTAAATATGGAGCGAATGCACTATATATGTTCAATAAAAATCCTCGACGAGCTATTAGGGCCTCTTTTAGATATGATCTTGAGCAGTTGGGAGCTAGCCAAAATGCGTTTAGAGAAGATTTCTTTCTGGCTTTTTTATTTCGAAGGTTACCAGCAGATAAGTTGAGCTTTGTGGAGGAAATAAAACTTGAATATGAGCATGAATGGATAACAGGCATCAGCAACACTTTCTATTTCATGAATAGAAACCTATACCCTGTTGGAGAAACAAAATTTGAATTCTATTATCAAGATGAATCCACTCAAAAGATTGCAAAAGAAGATGCAATTACCTCTGCTGAAGTTGGTTTGAATTTTAGATTTGCATTTAAAGAGAGGGTATCGATGGGAGAGTTTGAGCGGGTGAGCTTGGGTGCCAAATATCCAATAGTAAATATCAAATACGGTTATGGAATACCTAATTTCTTTAACAGTGATTATGAATACCATAAGTTACAATTAGGTGTAAAACACTGGTTCAATGTTTTTAATTTGGGATGGTCTAAATTTAGAATAGAAGCCGGCCGAATTTGGGGCACATTACCCTATCCATTATTAAAAATACATGCAGGTAATGAAACTTATTTTTTTGATGAAACTGCATTCAATATGATGAATTATTACGAGTTTGTAAGTGATAAGTACCTTAAGGTTTTTTATACTCATCATTTTAATGGGTTACTATTTAATCGGGTGCCATTATTCAGAAAATTAAAATGGCGCGAGGTGGCATTTGTTAGCGGGCTCGTTGGTAACACTGATCAAAGCAATAAGGATTATTCAGTTTTTCCAGCTGAAATGTACACCCTTTACAAACCGTACTTTGAAGCAGGAGCTGGTATTGAAAACATATTTAAAATCATTAGAGTGGATGCCGTATGGAGGCTTTCATACCTAGACCATCCTCAAATTTCGCCTTTTGGAATAAGATTTAGTCTGCAGTTCAATTTTTGAAAATACCGTTTATTAGGATACATTACTAATTATATTTTTTGTTTGATAACCTCTTATTCATCATTGGTATGCTAATAAAAGCAAACAGAAATGTTATTGAAAGTGGTCCAAAAATAGTCCACCAAATTGAGAGATCTACAACCACACTCATAAAATAAATACCCCACCAAAAAAGGACCTCTCCCGCATAATTTGGATATTTTATTACCCCCCAAATACCATCCTGAAGTCGTTCGTTTTTACTTCTTCCCGATTTCACATGATGCCGTAGAGTTTCGTCAGCAGTTTTTTCCAAAAATATTGCTCCCATTGCGAAGAATATAAAGCTTACAGTAAACCAAGATGTGGGAGCGGGTGATGGTGAATTAAAGGCATAATAAACAGGCACTAACCCAGCAAAAACTATGGCTGTGGGGAGAAGGTGAATGGCAATAAAACTTGCCGGCCAATAAAACTTACCTGTCTTTTTACGTATTAGCTCATATCGCCAATCCTCATCAACAAATCCATTCCATCTTAATATCCAATTCCATGTTAATCTCACACCCCATATTGTAATAACTACCCACATTATTTTATAATAAAATTCAAACTGCTGTGAGTTAAATAACCAGTATAAAACAATAAAAATAGGAGCAGCACTCCAGTATGGATCATAAACACTTGAATTATTATACTTAACACTAAAAGCAAATATTATTATGGTTGCCACAACATCAGCCAATGCCGTTTTCCATAGTATGTCAGCAATTGGAATATACTTTAATGTAAGTATGGCAGCGAAAAGTGCTATCAAATAAATAACAAGTATATGTAGCAAATCTTTTACTTTCTGTTTCATAAATGGATTAAAAATTAATCAATAAAGTACAAAGGTGTGAATTAATACGTAAGTATAAAAGAAAAACAGGAAAAATATATAACTCATATATTCAATAACATAAGAAAACAAATTCTTAAGTAGCATCCTTAAATTGCTTTTAATAATTTATAACACCTTGGAAAACTAATTCGGTTAAAAACAAGTTTTTTGAATAATCCGAATACAATGGATAATCATTTTCACTTACTTTGCCATTCATAACTTCAAACTTCAACCACATTAAGAATCATAGTAAATCTTCAGTACTTATATTTAAAGTATTACTCATATTAATAGTAGTCTTAATTGCTAATTCTGTTAGGTCACAAAGTACATTTATTCCTGCAATAAAATCCCTTGAAAGAAGCATTTCCTTGGAGTTTGATAATGATACTTATTACTATACAGATTACTATTACACCTATGGCCTTCAAATCAAATTTTATCATCCTGTATTTAATAAATTTCCATGGAATAAATACCTCCCCAATGTACCAGATAATAATTTAACTATTTCTGGTCTTGCATTGTCTCAAAAATTATATACTCCAAAAAACATACGAGATTCACTAGTTCAATTTAATGATAGGCCTTTTGCCGCAACGCTTGAAATAAATTATTTATTTGAAAATCATGATACCTTGACCGAGCTTATAATTAAAAATAATATACGTATTGGAGTAATGGGACCTGCTGCTGGCGGAGGAGCTATGCAGAAAGAGATTCATGATTGGATTAACTCTCCATATCCACAGGGATGGAAATATCAAATTTCGAATGATGTTATACTTAATTACGACCTATTATTATCCTATCCAATATATTTTAATGACTTCCTAAAAATATCTGCTCTGGGGTTATTAAGAGTTGGCACATGCAATGATGATTTAAGTGCTGGAATGGAAATTATAATTAGCAGGCGTTATCAGCATTTAGCGCAGAAACCTCGTTTTTGGGTTTCATTGAACAGTAACCTTCGGTATGTTTTTTATGATGCAACCATGCAAGGTGGATTATTCTCAACCAATGAATATGCTTTGAAATACGACATGCTAAGTCATGCGGTAATTGGTGTCTCTGCCGAATTTGGAATGGAGTATTCAGGATTTAATCTTAGCTACAAGCATAATTACCTAACCAAAGAATTTAATTACGGAAACAGCCATAATTATGGCTGTTTCATTCTTGCAATTGCCTTTTAAATATTAGTACTTACTGTTTTCTAATCTTTTTCTCAGACTGCGATAACCATTTGTGGTTCCGTTAAATATTTTTGTTTTTCTTAAGTCCTTCTGAACCTCACATGGAAGTTCAATAAAGTCTTTACATTCCTCACTGCAACAGCCATTATTATTTTTTGCACATGATTCACACTGTATGAATAATAAATGGCATGCATCATTGGCACAATTTACATGAGTACTTGAAGGTTCTCCACATTGATGGCAATTACTTATAATTTGATCATCTATACTCTCGCTCATGCGATTATCGAATACAAAGTTACTCCCAACAAATCTTGATTTTAGATTCGATTTATTTATTTGTCGTGCATATTCAATTATGCCTCCATGAAGTTGGTTCACATCCTTAAATCCCATATGTTTCATATAGGCACTAGCTTTCTCACATCTTATACCACCCGTACAATACAATAAAACTTTTTTGTCCTTTTGGCTTTTAAATTCATCTGTTACCATTTGGATTTCATCTCTGAAAGTATCGGCATCCGGGCATACTGCATTTTCAAAATGACCAATCTCACTTTCATAACTATTTCTCATGTCAATAATTAAGGTCTCTTCATCTGCTGCTAGATCATGAAACTCAATGGCAGATAGGTGTTTTCCCACATTGGTAACATCATAGGCATCATCTTCCAATCCATCAGCGAGAATTCTATCTCTTAACCTTACTATTAGTTTATAAAAGGATTTGCCATCATCTTCAACAGCATACTTTATTGGCATACCCTTTAGGTAACCTGTGGTATCCAGAAAATTTAAAAATTCATCAAGATTGTGTGTTGGCAAGCTCATTTGAGCATTTATACCTTCTCGAGCAACATAAATACGCCCCAAACATTCGAGCTCTGCAAATCTCACATAAAGCTCATCACGAAATTCACTTACATTTTCAATTATTACATATCTATAGAATGATATGGTGGTTCTTTCGAATGTTTCCTCCGCAAGTTTTTGTTTCAACTCATCCTTGCTCAGGCGATTATGAAGTATTGTCATTCTTTTGATTTTGAAGGCAAAAGTAAATATTTAGATTGATTCAAGATATTCGTTCTCAAATATTATTAGCTCTTGAGTAAATTAAACGTGTTATATGCTTTTTAAAAACCTTTAAACTTCATACTATTTAATATATTCGCTTCCTTAAATTCATATTGACCCCCAATGAAGCAAATATCCCAAGCTATACTGTTATTACTAATAATATTTTCATGTCTTAGCTCTGAATCACAAGAGAGAGTAGATTACAAGTACCAAATCAATAAGGGAACAGAAGTACTAGCAATAACAAATAGAGAGTATAATATAAACAACGGAAAATATATCTTTCAAAATTTAGTAGATACCATATCTCCGTTATCTTTTTTTCATACAAAACACATTGCTGACAATAATATTAGCCTAGAAAAATTAACTTTTAAAAAGTTGGAAAAGTTCATCTCCTCAAAGGAAGGAAACTGGTTACTTTTTGTTCATGGTGATTTCAAAACATTTGAATTATCAGTATTAAGAGCAATGGATATAAGTGAAACCTATGGTATAAACGTTATGGTATTTTGTTGGCCTTCCAAGGATCCTAAGCTCAGCGGAACAAAGAATTTTAAAAATTCAAAGTCCAATGTTTACAAATCTAAAAATGATTTTTTAGAGTTGCTTGATCTTTTAAATAAATTAAATGGAGACAATGTGTTGATGAGCGATTCAATATCAGCATTTTTCCATAGTTTGGGAAATCTATATTTACAAAGTTACGCTGAGGGTAGTAATACCAGAGAAAAAATATTCTCAAATCTGATTATAAATTCCGCTGCCGTTGAGGAGGAAGACCATAATATATGGGTAGATAAACTGAATTTACAAAAACGGTTGTATATACTCTTCAATGAAAAGGATTTCACATTAAATGGTTTGAGAATATTTACTCCGGCTGGCAAGCAACTTGGTGAAAGAATAAGAGATACTCTTTCAACAAAAGCAATATATTTAGATTTCAGTGAGAGTATCGGTAATGAATTCCCTACATGGAATTCACATTCTTACTACATTGGTGATATTCCCTCACAAAATAAAATCGTAATGGAAATATATTGGCAACTTTATAATAGTAAATTTATAGATTTAGGTAATGGTCTATTATTTGAAGCAACCGAAAGCCCTAATAGGTATGTTGTAAAATAGTAAAGAGTTTATTAGCTTTAATAAAAAAACAAGTTGTTTAAAAATTTCATAGCTTTGAAATAATTGATATTATTTCATGATAATAGATATAAAAGAGGTAAGAGGAAAAAGAGACTTGAGGGCATTTATACATTTGCCAGCTAAAATCCATGTTAACCATCACAATTGGATCCCTCCCATATATATTGATGAATGGAACTTTTTTAATCCAAAAAAAAACACAGCATTCCTACATTGCAATACAATTTTGTTTTTAGCTTACAACTACAATAAAGTTGTGGGCAGAGTAATGGGTATCATCAATAATAAATACAATAACAAGCATGGTGAAAATTCGGTCCGATTTTGTTTTCTAGAAACATTCAAAAATGAGGAAATAGTAACTGAATTAATCCATGCGGTTGAAAATTGGGCTAAAGGCTATGGAGTAAATGAAATTATTGGCCCGCTGGGTTTTTCAGATAAAGACCCTCAAGGAATGTTAATAGAAGGCTTTGATGAGCCAATGGTAATATCAACAAATTGCAATTACCCTTATATGGTTGAGTTTATTGAGGATATGGGATTCAATAAAAGGCTTGATTTAGTTGTTTATAAGATTGATGTCCCAAAAAATATACCAACATTCTATGAACGGATTCATGAGAGAACAATTAGAAATAATCCCAACTTAAAGATTGTACCCCTCAAAAGAAAAAAAGATATTAAACAATATATTGTTCCTGTTCTGTCATTAATGAATGATACCTTTGGAGAAATATATGCCTTTACTCCATTATCGACAGAGGAAATGAAAGAGTTTGCTTCTAGGTATTTAATGATATTAGATCCTAGATTCATAAAAATAGTTCAGAACGAAAAGGATGAAGTTGTTGCATTTGTGCTTGCAATACCAGATATATCTGAAGGAATTCAAAAAAGTAAGGGATATGTGTTTCCTTTTGGGTTTTATCACATATTACGTTCACAGAAAAAGACTAAGAGATTAAGCCTCCTTTTGGGAGCTGTAAGAAAAGATCACAGAAGATCTGGAATTGACACTATGCTAGGCATTAGTTTGTTAAAAGAAACAACAAAAGCCGGATTAAATGTTATTGATAGCCACCTTGAAATGGAAAAAAACACTCAGGTCCGAGCAGAAATGGAAAAAATAGGAGGAGAAGTATATAAGAGATATAGAATATATCAAAAGACAATTTCAATTTAAGAAGAACCCTTTCCCAACCTTTTTGATTATTTAGAGTCATAATACTATAATTATCGATAACTGGAATAACCATAGGATTGTATCGGGATGTATTGATTCTGATCCCAAAGCACGCAGAGTTTTATATGATAAATACTCGGCTCAGATGTATAGTATTTGTATGAGATATTCGTCATGTAAAGAAGATGCAGATGATATATTTCAAGAGGCTTTTTATCTGATTTATAAAAGAATAGATCAATTAAAAAAACCAGAAGCCCTTAGTGGATGGATAAAAAAGATCTTTATCAATACTGCTTTGAATAATTTAAAATCAAAAAATGAATCTAGTACCTCGGACAACCTTGATAATATAATTAATTATGATAATGATATCAATATAAATACTGCGATGAGTAATTTGGGCACCGAAGAATTAACCACTTTGATTCAAAATTTGCCATCGGGCTGCAGAAAGGTATTTAATATGTATGTTATTGATGGATATTCTCATGGAGAGATAGCTAATAAACTTGGGATATCCACAGGAACTTCCAAATCACAATTACACGATGGAAGAGCAATATTAAAAAGGAATATTAAAGATAAGTTTTAACATGAAATTTTCTGATTAATTGGGTTATAATAAGGAAAATATGAATTTCGATAAGCACTTCAAAGAGACTTTTGAGAATCATGAAGTGAATGCTCCAAAGGAACTTTGGGATGCTGTTGATTCACATTTTCCAGATGATGCAAGTATTTTCTTTGATAAACAATTTGCAGATAGGTATTCAGGACTTAAAACACCTCCTCCCTATAAATTATGGTTAAAAATAAACTCACAATATTTTACTTCAAGCACAAGTTCAATCATAAAGAATATTTCGTGGGTTAAGTTGGCTGGCATTGCAGCTGCCGCCTCAATAATTATTTCAGTAATAGTGTATATTTCAAGCGATAACAGAGGTTTAGTAGATATCCCCATCGAGAATATACAAATGTCAAAATCAGAAAATCCCAAGAAATCAAATATTATTGATAATGATTCTGAAACGTTATCACCCAAAAGTAACAATAGAACTACCCTTTTGGAAGAATTAAATAATGCAACCAATATTACTGATTCTTCACCCAAAGCGAATGAATCATTAGATGCGAAAAGAAACTCATATTATGATTCAGAAAAGTCTAGTGGCTATCAAATAAAGGGATCAACAATTAAAAAATCAGAGCAGAAATTAGATATTGATAGTAAGCCCATAAAACAGCTTCTCTATACTAAGATAAATTATACTAATGCTCATGAAATAAGTAAAAATAGGAAACAACGATACTATGCTGAAACTGAATTGGTAGAGTCTTCTGATATTACAAGCAGTGCTAATAGGACAAGAAAAAAAGAGAGAAAGAAGAAAAATCATTTTAATTATGGATCGGATGACCAAATGAAAAAATCTAATGGAAGTATAAATTCAGATAAATTAAGTTTATATGCCACAATATACCCTTCCTATACATACAGGTTTCTATCCAATAGTAAAAACAACAAAGCAGAGAAGTTCTATAACAATTACCAAAAAGGATCGTGGTCTTTGGGAGGAGGAATTTATTTTGGATATCAAATAAAAAAGAGTTGGACCCTGAAAATTGGAGTAGATTATAGTAAAGCTGTTTATACTACAACATACAAAGAATCAGAAAAAAGAGACGACTATGACGTAATATTTTTAAATGGTTATGAAAAATCAATAACGGTGTTGAGTCCATTTGGAAAAGCAACAGCAACTAATTTAAATGACTTTCCCTTTGGTCCAAGACCAAATTTTGAGAACAAGAATGATTATTATCCCATTAATTTAATGGAAAGTGAGAACCTAGAGTTTCTAAATTTTCCAATTACAATTGAATATACCTTTGGTGAAAAAAAGTTGAAAGGTATTGCACATGGCGGAATGTATGTTTCAACTAATATTTCAGCATCTTCAATTATTAATATAACCTCAACCAAAAATAAAGATGTTCCGGTGATAATAAATAACTTTCACAATATTAATAAAGTAGGTATGGGCCTATTATTGGGAGTTGGAATGAGTTATAATTTAAGTAAGTCAATTAATATTAACTTTACTCCATTATTCAGATATGCAATTTCAAATCTTGTAAAAACAAATAGTGTTAAATTTAACCCATTTCAATTTGATTTGAGTTTGGGAGTTAAATTTAACTTTTAATATTATTTTTGACCCAACCTTTTAAAGGTTTTATGGTCTTTTAAGTATACGAATCAAAAAAATAACTAACCCCATAAGAAAATGAAAACAAAACTGATAATTTCAATATTTGCTGCTTTGGTATTGTTTACAGCATGTAACAAGGATAGTAGTAAAGACAAAACTGATGATTTGCTTATCGAAGCTATCATAAACGCAAATAATAAGGAATCCATTGATTTTGATAATTTACCAATGTCTTCCAAAGATATTTTGAATACCGAATATGCAAATGACTTTGTTTTATTGTCAATGTATGCTCCTGAATTAGGTTACGAAGTAAATACAGTAAGAGATAAGGGTAGTGATTTGGGTAAGAGATCTGATGCTTATTTTAACCTAAGTGGAAGGAAGCTAATAAGCAGTAAAGGAAAAGGCGACAAAGGTGACAAAGGCGATAAAGGCGACAAAGGGAAAGAGTGTTTCGAATTAATGCTGCCTGTAAATTTTTCAATGCCCGATGGGTCTGAAATTACAATTGAAGAAAAAGAGGATTGGAAGATGCTAAGAAGTTGGTATGAAAACAACCCTGGCTATGATGAAAAACCTATGTTGCAGTTCCCTGTGACAATCAAATGGTATGATGGAGAAATGCAAGACGTGGATAGCAGAGAAGAAATGAAAGAAGCAAAAGAAGGTTGTAATAAAGGTGGTAAGAAAGATAGGTGTTTTAGATTAGTATTGCCTGTAACTTATACAATGCCCGATGGGTCTGAAATTACAATTGAAGAAAAAGAAGATCGTAAAATGCTAAGAAGTTGGTATCAAACCAACCCTGGTTATGATGAAAAACCTGTGTTGCAGTTCCCTGTGACAATCAAATGGTATGATGGAGAAATGGAAGATGTGGATAGCAGAGAAGAAATGAAAGAAGCAAAAGAAACGTGTGAAGAAGGGCGTAATGAATAACTTAGGTTAAGCGTAAGAAATTAAAGGCGATCAAATAGGTCGCCTTTTTTATTTGCGCCATCTAATATCGATATGGTTTGAAAATAAAGATGTAAATCATATCAGTTGATATGATTTATTTTGAATTATTAAATTTGTTGAAAAAAATCATGGGGAAAACAGGATTAGAGACTACATCCGCATTGAGTTTAGATCGCCTTCAAGCATTAACCGATGGCATATTTGCAATTGCAATGACCATACTTGTTCTAGCAATAGATGTCCCTGAAAGCTCTCCCAGTATGACAGGTGAAACTCTTCATAAAGCTATCCTTTCACAAAGTAACCAGCTGATATCTTATTTTACAAGTTTTTTATTGCTCGCATTGTTTTGGATTATAAACCATAAACAAACTACATTTCTATTGAAAACAAATGGCACGCACACTTGGATTAACATATTTATTATGATATTTATTTGTTTGGTTCCATATACAACAAGCCTTAAGGGTAGCTTCATTGATGATTGGATGAGCAATTTGTACTGGAATCTTAACATGTTTTTCATTGCATTGCTTTACACCATAAATTCAATCTACATTTCAAAACAAAAATTATTTGATGAAAGCAGAGTTACCCGACAGAGTTTGAAATCCGGCAGGTTTGCAAATATATCTTTTTTGGTCATAGTAATTATTGCATCCATTGCGTCAGTATATACTCCAGAAAACTCATCTTATATTTACTTCCTAATACCCTTACTGAAGTTTTTTGAAGCTAAATTTTCAAAGAAAAAAGCCGCTGCTGTGGATATATAGACACTCTGAATCTATAGAGTGATATGGAAAACCCTACATTAAAATATTACAATTTAATTGTGAAAATAGTTTGATTAATCCTTATTAAATTCTTGAAAATTTACCATGCTAAACCTTCCTACATTTATCTGGAAATTTTTATCACATATTTTAGAAAGGTGTTTATGCATAGGATAGCGTTCCGCATAAGGATGGTTAGGCCAAAATGTAATAGAACCCGAATCAGGTTTTTTTATAATAACTCTCATATGAATAGCTAAACGATCACTAAAATTTTTCTCTAACGCAGGTCTAAAATCACTCATATGTAATTGTCGTTTTGAAAGAATCAGGCACTCTCCTGGCTTCATATCTATATATTTGAATGTGAATTTACAGGCTTCTATATTTTCAAATACATTTATTGGAGCCTCTACTGGTTCAGTAGTATGGTGTGTTTTAACCACGATTCCATTTCTCAAAAAATAAAAGGCTTCAGGCATATCATTTCCACCTTGCAATGGTGTATTTACTAGAAACATATTTCCAGTTTCCTCTGAATTTTCTAGTAAAAACCAAAATTGAAATCCATCAGCATCAGGAAATTGAAGCCAATCAGTATCACTGTGGATATGACCAAAAGGAGATCCCCTCCCTATACTAATGGAATAAAAAAGACAATCATCCAGTTTCAACTTCCTACCATCTGCGTTTATATGACGAGATAGTATGTCATTGACCACATTATCTATAATGACTCTTGTTACATCTGAAGATTTTTTATACCCTTTGTAGTAAATGTTTTTTAATGCTTCTGTATATTTGTTTAAAGATATTATCTTATGATTTCCTATGGCATTACTCGAAACATTTACTTTTTTGTCATCTTTCAAAAAAGATTTTGCTGATATTTTCTCTGCAGCATTAAGTATTGGTAAAACTTTATCTAAGCCAGGCTGACGTTTAATGAATTCTAAGGAATACCCAATATCCCACCGTGGGACTTCAGTTTTATGTTTAGACTTCTTATTTTCTTCTGACATATATCATTCTCATAAATGTTTATATAGCATTGTCCATGAGATAACCCATTCTTATTTCTTCTTTTTCTTTATTGGAAAGGATTGAAATAGTCTGCTAACATCTCTTTTAATATTTGCCTCGCTTACTCCACCTTGAGCGATTCGACCCTGGGCTAATCCCTGCCATACTATTTGTTTTCTAGTATGATCCAATAAATCAACAATAACTGATCCTACATTGTAATCATGTTTTACAGTTGTGTATGGATACAGAGTTGGCATGCCATATCCAACTGCCCCAACTGTTGTGCCTCCTGTGCCCACACCAACGCCAACAGCTACACCTCCATAACCACTATAGCCAGCATAATGATCAACATATGCAGAATAGCTTGTTTCCTGATTTACCAGAACATATATGGAAATTTGAAGGTCGGCATTATTTTGCTTGTATACATATCCGCGTTTTTCCATTTCATCCTTTATGGACATTAGGATATATTTCTTTGTTTCAGGCCTAATCTCCTTATCATTTTCCTTATTCCAGTTAAGAAGTCCAAAGGTTTTATATTTTTCAAAGTCAATACTTTTATTATACTTTCCAGAGAACTTCCATGGGTTGCATGATGAGATTACAAAAGCAAGTACTATTAGAATGGAAATAGTTTTTTTCATTTTAAATATTTTTTGTGAAAATACACTTTATTGAATTAGAATAATTAACTGATAATGATATTTACTTTTATAATTATTCCTCTTCGATCTTCTCGCCTAGATAATGAAGTATAACTCTATTGGTAATCCCTCTTTTAGTAATTGGGCTACTTGCCACAATAATAATTGGATCACCTTTTTCAGCCCACTCATTTTTTAATATCATTTTATCAACAGCGGCAATGAATTTACTACCAGACTTTGGTTGATTCATATGCATTGGTAATATGCTATAAAGTATGGACATCTGTTGAAGTCTTTTTTTGTTTTCACCACAAGCAATAATAGGAATATGTAACTTTTGTTGGGATAAGAAAACCGAACTACCACCCGAGTGTGACCATGTAATTATAAATTTTGCTTTCATATCCTTGGCCATAAGAGCAACGCCTCTGGCCATTGCAGCCTTTCTTCTTAAAAGACCTTCATAGGGAATAAAGCGGCCACGGCTACCAAATTGATCAACCTGATAATTATGTGTTTTATTGGCAACCCTCACCATCATTTTAACAGCATGTACTGGATATTTCCCCACAGCTGTTTCTCCACTTAGCATAACAGCATCAGAACCATCCATAATTGCATTTGCAACATCAGATACCTCAGCTCTTGTAGGTACCGGATTATCAATCATACTCTGAAGCATTTGTGTAGCAACTATGACCGGTTTCATATGCAGTTTGCACATATGTATTATCTTCTTTTGTAAAATTGCAACTTCTGCCAGATCCATTTCAACACCGAGGTCGCCACGCGCAACCATTATACCATCACTCTCTTCCAAGATCTCTTCCAGATTATCAATGGCCTGAGGTTTTTCAATTTTGCTAATAATTGGTATATAATGATCCTCGAAACTGGTTGAGAAACCCAAATCTCCTCCCGTTATATCTAGACCTGCAGGCCGGGCATTGCGATCCCTCATTGTTTTCTTTAAAAGCCTAACATCCTCTCCGGCTCTCACAAAACTAAGGGCTATATAATCTAGCGATTTTTTAATGGCATAATCAATACACTCAAAATCCTTTTCTGTTATGGAGGGCAATGAAAGTTCACTGTCTGGCAAATTAATTCCCTTTGCTGTTGTTAACAAATTACCTTCAACAACTTCGCAAAGTAAAAAGGATTCATCTCCTTCTCCTCCTTTTTTGATGCATTTTAATTCAATATTACCATCATCTAGTAATATTTTTTCTCCTTTTTTTACTTCATCAATAAATGGCGGGTAAGTTGTCGAAAATAAATTCTCACAACCTGAGGAACCGCCAACTACATTCTTTTTTATAAATTTAACCTGCTGTCCATTTTCGAGCATCACTCCCTTTGATATTACCTCACCTGTTCTTATTTTTGGTCCTGATAAATCTCCAAGAATGCCAACAAAATTACCACTATGCTTTTCAGCACTCCTTATGTTATCAATTAGTTTATCATAATCCGCGAAAGCTCCGTGTGAGAAGTTGATTCTGAATACTCTAACTCCAGCATCTATAAGCTCAGTAATTTTTTCAAACGATTCTGTTGCCGGTCCAAGTGTGGCAATAATTTTTGTCATTAAGAATTCTGTCTTATCCATCAAGAAACATTATTTTTAGTAAAAATAAATAACCATAAAATAATTAAAGAGGCCATATAAATAAAGATGCTAACAAAAATAATTTAAATTCATTGTTTCATCAGCATAATAATCAAAAGCAGTTTAATGAATATTGTAAATCATTATGAAATACAATAAATTACCTCAAAACTAATAATATAAGCATGAGAAAGGACTCTTCATTTTCAATGTCAAAAGCAGGTCAATCCATAGACATGGGTAACCAAGGTGTTATTTCAAACCATCCGATGATGGGTTGTATGCAAGGATTACACTGTAAAGAACAGTCCGTATTTATTGGTGATTCTCGACGCCATGCTGTAGCCATGGCATTAAAATAAATATAAACGTCACGCAAAACAGAAAATAATTCATTATTGAAAAGGATAAAATTCCTAATCCCCTATTCTTTTACAATTTTTACTATTGCTTTTTTATTTCCTGTTGTTATAATCTCCACAAAATAAAATCCGGGTTCTCCAATAATTTTTAAATTTATTTTATTCGAATCATAAAACTCATCAGCACTTTGTGTAATGCCATTTGCGTTTAGTATTCTTGCACGAATTAATTCATATTTTGACCCAAGGTATACAATAACATTTCCGGTGGTAGGGTTAGGATAAACCTTCAAGCTGCTTCCAAAATTGTTTCCCAATTCAAAAACACCAGTTATTTGATGGCAAGAAGAAGTATCAATACAGCCTTTTTCATTTATAATTACTGCATATATGCCATTAACAACAGCGGTATAACTTTGATTTGTATCTCCTGGCATTACTTGCATGGATTCACAATCTATCCATTGATAAATGGCACCTTCTTCATTTGCTGTTAAAGTAGGAGAATTCACGGTAACTGTAGTGTCAACTTCTACAATTTCTAAATATATTGTCATGATACTATCACAGCCTGTGGTATTAGGTATGGTATCCATATAAATACCAGATTCTGTATAAGTATGATTTCCCGAGGGAACCGTGTAAGAGCTGTCACAAGTTATAATCTCTAATTCTGAGTAGCTAGTGTAATTAATAGTGAGGTCAAGTGCGATTATGGAATCACAACCTGCTGCATTAGTTAATACATACAATGCAATGTTGTTGCTTTCTGTATATGTAACTCCATCAATCCATGTTAGTGAATCACACGCAACAATAGTATCAGTGGATGTTGATATTGGAATAATACTGAGAGTTGTAATAAATACACTATCTATGGAGGGGTTAATGGCTAAAGTATCATAATATACACCAGCAGTATTTTGCCATGCACCCCCTAGAAAAATTTGCTGATTTGAGCAAATACTGGTATCAACATATTCTACAAAATACATCTTATTAATTGCCGTGGAATCATCAGATTGTATACAAAATTGATGTGTGTTTGTAATGTTACAGGAGTTATTATAATTATATGTTCCACCGTCATAATCTTCTGCGCTACACTGTTCAGCCCAATTATTCATATACTCATTTTCACCTCTTGTATGTAACATAGCTCCAAGGGGATCACCATAGGTTATGCCATAGCTTGATTCAAACTTTATACTGTCTAATGTGCCGAAATTTGGTGTGCCATAATTATTTATTATCCAATAATTTTCAAAAGAAGGGTTTGAATTTGGTAAACTATTAGGATAAACATTTAATCGTGACACCACTATTTCACCATTTGGATTTGAGTTCCCAAACCCTATCTCTAAACCAGTATTTTCAAATGTATAAATACCACTATTATCAATGGATTTTCTATTACTGGTTCCTGGACCAACAGGAGCTGTTGATGTTTCTAAAATGGCAGCACCAATTAGCTGTCCATGTTTGTCTTTTGCATTATCAAAAACTGATGAACCCGTTGAGTTATTAAACTGATAATAGGCTACTAAATTCGGCTCTATATTGATTATATCGTCTTTAGTCAGGTGACGAAGTTCTCTTATTTCGCTTTGTGATAATGCCCTATTCCAAATTGTAACCTCATCTATTTTTCCTTTGAAAAAGGAAGAATAATGACCTTTCCCAATGAATAATTCTGGAAAATCAACAGGACTTAATGTAACATGTGAAACCCACTGTTGTTCGTTCATGTAAAGGGTAACGGAGTCGGGTGTTACAACCATTGCGACATAAGACCATTCATTCAGAGGAACTGTCATACCGCTATTATTTCCCCATCCAGAACCATCTGGCCATCTGTAGTACAATTTATTTCCCCAATAATCAAATATTAAGCCCATGGGGGTGTTACAATGCGCACACCATTCTCCATTTGACACTATTCCTGCAAATCCTGATTGACCACCAAGTGGTTTAATCCATGCAGATGTTGTAAAGTGAGTAACGCCTGTAAGGTTAAGATCTGGCACATAACAATAGTCGCCATCATTTGTTGTAGTTAATGCATTTCCTACAATTGAATCCGGATCACAGCTATTAAGAACTGTAATCATATTAGGAATAGTTTTCGTATTAGAGTTACCTTGATCATCGGTAACTGTTAAACTCACATCATAGTTACCATCAGAACCAAAAATCACCATAGGATTTCTCGTTGAATCAGAGCTTATATATAATGGATCGGGAGTGATTGACCAGTCCCAAGTGGCCCCGTTGTGCTTTAACATTGAATAGCAATCAAATTGCACCGTGTCTCTAGAACAAAACACAGTATCAGAATATGTAATGGGCTGAGCAATTGGAGCAAATAATGTGTCCTGCATTTTTCTTGCCCAAACACCTCTTCCTCTTGTTCCAAGTCGTAATTCAGCATCACGATAAAATGGATTTAACTGCAACGATTTGGCTATTAAGGGTAAATCCGTTGAATAATCAAGCCAATTACTTGTATTTGTATCCCAGTAAAAAACACCATTATTGGAAACAACATAAACAATATCATTTGTTCCTCCCTGATACATAATATCAGTTAAGCTCTCACCATCTAGCACACTAGTTGTTTTATTAACCCATGTATTACCACCATCTGAAGTATAATGAACTTTTGCTCCATTGTCTCCTCTTGGGGTACAAATCCATACTTTATTCTCATCTTCAGGATGAATAGATATTCTAAATCTCTTGTTGTTACCACTGGGATCAACAAGAGTTTTATTCCAAGATTCTCCTCCATCTATTGATTTCCATATTTCGCAAGCATCCCAGTATCCACCCTGTTTATTATATACTCCATAAATAACATCAGGATTACTTCTTGAAATCTCCATTTCATAGATTACCCCAGATTGATCAGGAAAAGTAAAAATAATATCAAAATTTGCCCCTCCATCTGTTGATTTGTATACGTTATTGTCAAGTCCGACATATATATGCCTTGCATATCTAGGATCGTAATAAACACCACTTCGTTCTGCAGTATTATATGATTCGTTTGGTCGAACAGGCAATGAAGTATGGTTGATTGTAGGATCTCCGAAAATCGACGGAATAGTTTTTACAGATGTATTAGAACTAGCATAATGAGTTCTAAAAAGTAATTTCCTACTTTCAATTGGATGAACATACCCTGATGCTTCTTCAACACCTCCAATATTATATGCATTATTAATACCATAGTTCTCGTACCATCCACTTGTACCATCATGATATTTACCACCTACATAGGTGTCTTCATTCCAACCGGTGTTAAAACCCCAAAAGTGTGCGGCCTGAATTCCTTTGTTGAGAGCTACGTGAGAAATTAATTCATCATTGGAATAATCAACTCCACCATCAGTAGCGACCCATATATCGTTACCAACAACTTCAATGTCCTGCACATCGGCATGAACATTATCTAACCTATTAGAATTTGCAGCACCAATTGATTGATATGTATTACCACCATCATTTGACTCTGTTAACCTAATGGTAGCAATCCATATTTTATCAGGATCTGTTGCACTTGCTTCCATATCAAAATTAAAAAACCCTTGGTGGTAGCCCCCACTATAAGCAGCTACATTCCAATCATCAGTACCATTAATTGGACCATATGGACCTCCGTCTTGTCCCGTTGGATTAATCCAACTATCACCCATGTTAAAGCTCTTGTAAACACCTATCCAGCCACTATCGTCAGCTTTTGAAGCGCCAATAAGACAAACATAGACAAGGTCCGGAGCAGCAGGGGTTACAGCTATTTTTCCGCCGGCATCTGATGCATTAGGCAAATCCGCAGGAACATAATACCCATTATCTTTCAATATCCATGTATTACCACCATCNTTACTTCTAAAAAGTTCTGATCTTTTTGCNGATGTATTTGATTTTAGCAAATACACAATATTATTATCTGTGGGNTGAAAATCAATATCCCAACAATTATCACTATAGACTTGATTCCATGAAACCCCACCATCAAGCGATTTAAATAACCCAGCAGAAGATGTATGAAATATAATATTATTATTTGCTGGAGAATACTCAAACTCGTTTCCAGTTCCATCGGTGTAATGTCTTTCAGACCAGCTAATTCCGCCATCAATTGTTTGGTATATTCTATTGTTTGAGGAAATGAGAAACACATCCTGATTTGTTGGATGAATTTTAACAGCTGAATTTCCTCCTGAAAACACTTCTCCTTTTGATATTAATGACCAGTTACTAGCTTTATCAGTTGTTTTGTAAACACCCCCGGCCTCGGTTCCACAAACTAGTATATCAGGATTTGATAATGATTGGTCTATTGAATAAATGTTTTTATGCCATGATATTGCAAGAGTTGTGTTATTTTTAAAAGTTTCAAATGGGCCCATGGGTACCCATCCCAATTCTGTTCCAGGTATTTTTGATGAATTTCTCTTTATGTAATTTTCTTTTAATAACTCATTCCTTATATCCTCATCTGTTTTATTTGGTTGTTTAATATATCCATTTGGATCTAAAAATGGTTCCACAAGCAAGATCCATTGTTTATGGTTTTGAGTATGTATTGTTTTTATGAACTCATTGGTTTTATAATATTGCCTGTATAGGTTCTCCACTTCAGGAACATTGGGGTTTTCTGAATACATTAATCTTGCCCATTCCGGTGTAGCTTCATTAACAACTGGTATAGTTTTAAAAAAATCAGAATTGTTCTGGCTTTGTAGATGAATTGTAAGTAATAATGAGAATAGTATAATTAGTATTTGTTTCATACCTTTATTGTTTACCAAATAAGCCCTGATTGTTTAATTTATTAAAATGTGGTCCGAACAAAAACGGATTGAATAATTGGATGTAAAAATTATTTGGTTTGTGATTACAATATTACATAAAAGTTTACAGACAAAAAATTTAACGAATTAAAATATAACTACTAAAACTTTATAAGTCAGGCATATAAAATTCAATAAATAATATGTCCGATAAATTAGAAGTTTTAGTAAAAACTAAAAACGAACGATGCGTATTAACCTATAAAAACATAATAGAGTATAAACAGTATGTTGGTAACAAATACAGCTCAGCACAAGGCTTTGTATAACACTGTTTAACAATACTTTAAATGTTGAGTTTCTTAGATTAAAAACAATGTCCAAAAAAAAATCTTTATTATTTGTTAGAGATATGTTTTTGCCATATCTTTGGGCGAGAAATTTATAGAGCCAATGAAAATAGGTATTTTAAAAGAGCCTGATTTTGAACATCGCGTAGCTCTCCTTCCCGAAGCCGTAAAGGCCCTCAAAGACATGAAAATTGATATCCTGATTGAAAAAGATGCTGGTTTAAAGGCTTTTGCTGGTGACCAGGAATATGTAAAAGCAGGAGCTATGGTTGTTGATGGAAACAAAGTGAAAAGTGATGCGAATGTTCTACTTAGAATCAATCCTCTGAAGGAGGATAGCCTAGCTAAATTAAATGATGGGCAGGTAGTAATAAGTGTTTTCAACCCTCTTTCTGACAAAGAAATCGTTGATGCATATTTAAAGAGTAATCAAACTGCATTTAGCATGGATATGATTCCACGAACAACACGTGGACAGGCAATGGATATATTGTCTTCCATGGCGACCATTGCAGGGTATAAGGCTGTGCTTGATGCAGCTCTGAAACTACCAAACTTTTTTCCGATGTTTATGTCAGCAGCAGGGACCATTCGTCCTGCAAAAATCTTAATACTAGGAGCGGGAGTAGCAGGGCTTCAAGCCATAGCAACCGCCCGTAAATTGGGAGGTATAGTTGAGGTTTTTGATGTACGTTCTGCTGTTAAGGAACAAGTTGAAAGTTTGGGAGGCAAATTTGTTGAAGTTGAAGGAGCCAAGGAAGATTCTGCTGCAGGAGGTTATGCTGTTGAACAAGATGAAGAGTTCAAGAAAAAACAAAAACAATTAATACATGATCATGCAAGTAAGTCCAATGTTGTGATTTGTACTGCTCAGATACCTGGAAGAAAAGCACCTTTGCTAATTGAGAAACATACTGTAGAGGCCATGAAGCCAGGTTCTGTAATAATCGATCTCGCTGCATCCACAGGTGGTAATTGTGAGTTAACAGAGAATGAAAAAACCATTGTTAAAGATGGAGTAATCATAGTAGGAAATTCATCATATCCTTCTGAAATGCCCAATGATGCTAGTAGAATGTATGGTAACAATCTTCTCAATTTCCTTAAAATAATGATTGATGAAGATGGCGAACTTCAAATGAATTTTGAAGATGAAATTATAAAGGGTACTTGTATGACTCATAACAAGGAATTGGTGAGTGACCGACTTAAAGATTTTTATAATAAGTAACATAAAAAAAATGGAAGATTTTCTGGTTTATTTTTATCAAAACAAGGAGGTGATATTTATCATTACTCTTTCTATATTTCTTGGGGTAGAAGTAATTTCCAATGTACCATCAGTACTCCACACACCTTTAATGTCAGGTGCTAATGCGATTAGCGGAGTAATTATAATAGGTGGTATAATACTCCTTGGACATACACCTATGACAGGTTTCAGCCTGAATTTAGTATTAGGAATATTCGCCGTGATATTTGGTTCCTTAAATGTATTTGGTGGTTTTGTGGTTACCGATCGCATGCTTGAAATGTTTAAAAAGAAAAAGAAGAAATAGCTATGGAAACTACATTATATGATCTTGGAGTAACAGCGGGAGATGTATTTCTTGAGATAAGTTACCTCCTTGCTGCTATATTTTTTGTTATTGGTCTAAAATTGATGAGTCATCCGGAAAGTGCTCGTAAAGGAAATTTCTGGGCTGCCTCAGGGATGGGCTTGGCTATGATTACCACCTTATTTTTACATCGTGATGCTAGTGGAAATCTAATTTCACTCACAAATGGAATGGTTGTGGTTATATCAATCATTTTTGGAGGAATTTTGGGAACAATCGTTGCCAAAAGGATCAAAATGACTGCCATGCCTCAGCTAGTTTCAATATTTAATGCAACTGGTGGTGCCGCCTCTGCTCTTGTGGCATTAATGGAATATTCAAATCCGATAAATGAGTCTGCACTTGTTACCCTGCTGGGTCTTGTAATTGGAACAATTGCCTTCAGTGGAAGTATGGTTGCTTATGGCAAGTTAGATGGTAAGATTGGCGATATTTTTGCAAAATGGACTACCTACTTTAATCTATTCCTGCTTGCTGTAATAGCGGCCATAATGGTTTATATGCTTGCCTTTGACCATAGTATGGCTACACAAATAACCCTCTCATACGTCCTCTTGGTTGTGGCTTTGATATATGGTATCATGTTCGTGATGCCAATTGGTGGTGCCGACATGCCCGTTGTAATTTCATTATTGAACTCGCTTACGGGAATTGCTGCCGCGATGGCTGGATTTATTTACAACAACCAGGCTATGATTTTGGGAGGTATTTTTGTTGGTTCCGCAGGTTCGATTCTTACCCTATTAATGTGCAAAGCAATGAATAGATCGCTGATAAATGTTATAGTTGGTGCATTTGGTGGTGGTGGTGCTGGTATTAACAAAGAACAGGGAAACATAAAAGAAATTACATTAAGTGATGCAGCAGTTCTGCTGAGTTATTCTCAAAAAGTAGTTATTGTACCTGGATATGGACTTGCTGTTGCGCAAGCACAACATGTGTGCAATGAACTAGTTAAGTTACTTGAAGGCAAAGGTGTTGAAGTTAAGTTTGCCATCCATCCCGTAGCTGGCAGAATGCCCGGTCATATGAATGTCCTTTTGGCTGAAGCAGATGTGCCATACACTAAACTTGTTGAAATGGATGATATAAATCCAGATATGCCAAATACAGATGTAACTGTTGTAATAGGAGCAAATGATGTTGTTAACCCTGCTGCTTATGACGACCCCTCAAGTCCGATTTACGGCATGCCAATAATTGATGCTCATGAATCAAAAAATACTATCGTAATGAAGCGTGGAATGGGTAAAGGATATGCAGGTATTGAGAACTCTTTGTTCTTCGAAGATAAAACCAGAATGTTATTTGGAAATGCAAAAGATTCACTTCAGAAATTGGTTAGTGAAATAAAAGAGCTCTAAATAGATTAACATAACAACAGAAGTATAACACAAAAAAAGCCGCTAACTATCAAGTTAGCGGCTTTTTGGTTGGTGGGCCCACCAGGACTTGAACCTGGGGCCACCTGATTATGAGTCAGGTGCTCTAACCAACTGAGCTATAGGCCCAATGAATTTTTTCAAATTCGGGGAGCAAAATTAATAATTATTCTTTATTATGACCAATGTATTTGAATTATTTTGTTCTTAATTATTTACGGCATGTTCCCTTTGATCCACCTCCAAAAAATATGGATATCCCTAATATAAAACCAAAGTTGTACCAGTTACCATTATTGTTAACTTCATAAATGGCTACATTTTCATTAAACAAGCTAATGACAAATGTAAACAGCGAGATTACTCCATGCCATAGGCCCATCCAGAATCCTGCTTGTGTTGTCTCATATCTGACATCGCCTGGCGCACAGGAAAAAAGTGAAAATATTATTACAGATATAAGTATTGCATTTTTTGTTTTAGTCATATTATAATTCTAATTAATTGTATATTTATTTATTAATGGTTTTAATAATGCCTAATTGCTGAAGAAATAACAATAAGTTTGCTAAATGTACAAATTATTAGCATTGATAATATTATCTGTTTCCCTGCTATCTTGCAATGGACAGCAAAATATAAAACAACACGCAAGCATGAATAAATTGAAATACTCATCAAGTCCTTATCTGCAGCAACATGCACATAACCCCGTTCACTGGCAGGAATGGGGACCAGATGCTCTTGATATGGCAAAAAAACTAAATAAGCCGTTAATCATAAGTATTGGTTATGCTGCATGTCATTGGTGTCATGTAATGGAACATGAAAGCTTTTCGGATAATGAGGTTGCGGCATTTATGAATGACAACTTTATATGTATAAAGGTAGATCGTGAAGAAAGACCAGATATTGATCAAGTATATATGGAAGCTGTTCAATTAATATCTGGAAGAGGAGGTTGGCCATTAAATGCATTTGCTTTGCCAGATGGCAGACCATTTTTTGCAGGTACTTACTTTGATAAGCAAAAGTGGATGGAGGTAATGGGTCAAATAAGTGATTTATACAATAGTGATTATTCGAAAGTTGTTGAGTATGCAGAAGAACTCACAAAAGGCATAAACCAGAACCCTATTGATGTTAGGAATCAAACTGATGAATTAGCATTTTCAATGGATGATTATATTAGCCTTAAAAATCAATGGTTGAAAAATATTGATTTTAAAGATGGTGGATTCAAAAGAGCACCCAAATTTCCATTGCCTGTGGCGTGGGAATTCCTTCTTGAATATTATTATTATACGGATGATTTGGAAGCATTAAATGCTGTTGAACTATTGCTTAATAAGATGGCCATGGGTGGTATCTATGATCAAATTGGAGGAGGTTTTGCAAGATATTCGGTTGATGAAAAATGGGAAGTTCCTCATTTTGAGAAAATGTTATACGATAATGCACAGCTAATTAGTCTTTATTCACATGCATATCAAATAACAAAAACTAAACGATATGGGGAAATAATAGACCAAACAATTGGATTTATAAATAGAGAGCTGAGTGATAAAAATGGTGGGTTTTACTCATCTATAAATGCAGATAGTGAGGGTGAAGAAGGGGTTTTTTATGTATGGTCATATGATGATATGGTAACTGCCTTGAATTCAAAAAATATAGAATTAATAACCAATTATTATCAAATAACCCGAAATGGTAATTGGGAAGAAGGAAAAAATATATTGTTGCCTGTATCTAAAAAGAAAAAATTTGCCGAAAACAATGGTTTATCAATTGAAGAGTTTGACAGTATTCTAAATGAGGCTAATGATGCTCTATTTATAAAACGTTCAGAGCGCATAAGGCCCACTACCGATGATAAAATACTTACCTCATGGAATTCGATGATGATAACAAGTCTCATTGATGCATTTCATGCTGTTAATAATGCGGATTACCTGAAACTGGCAATTAGAAACTCAAATTTTATTAGGGATAACATGCTCCAACAAGATGGTAGCTTACTCAGAAATTACATGAATGGCAAGTCAGGTATTGATGCCTTTTTGGATGATTATGCCTTGTATGCTCAAGCATGCATTAATTTATACTCAGCTACTTTTGATAAACAATGGCTCGATATTGCTAAAAACCTCAGTGATTACTGTATTAAGCATTTTTATAATTCCGAATCTAGAATGTTTTATTATACCTCAAATTTAAGTGAAGAATTGGTTGCTAGAAAATATGAAATACCCGATAATGTAATACCATCATCAAATTCTATTATTGCAAAGGTATTGTATAAGCTTGGTCATTATTATGATGATACGGAATATCTGAATATATGTGAACAGATGTTGGTTAATGAAACTACAAATATTATGAGATCTGCCATATGGTACTCAAATTGGGCATCATTAGGTGGCTTGTATGCAAATGGAATTACTGAAGTTGCTATTACTGGAAAAAATGCTGTTCAGTATTCCAATGAGGTTCAAGATAATTATTTACCCGCATCCATATTTCTTGGTGGAAATTCTGAAAACCTTCCCCTATTAAAAAATAAGACAGGGAATACAGAAACAACATACTATGTATGTAAAGATAAAGTTTGTGATCTGCCAGTTTATAATGTTAATGAAGCTCTGCTTAGAATATATGCTAGCAAAATTGATTCAAAATAATGCTATTATTCACCCACCAAACTATTTAATTTAGCGACTGCTATTTGATAGTTTAATTCTGCAGCTAATTTATCTGCTTTTGCGCCGGCAATATCTGCTTTTGCTTTATACATCATTGATGATAATGCTTCTCCTGCTTCAACAGCATTTATGGTAAGTACAAGCTCTTCCTCTCTTGCCTCGTATGCCTTTAATGCTGTTAATATTAAAGATTCAGCATAACTAATATTTCTATAGGCCTGTTGTATTTCACCTTGTAAAGTAAGCTTTTTATATTCTAAGTTATCCAATGCTTCATTGTAGATGGCATTTCTTTGCTTAACAACAGAAGATCGCTCTCCAAAATCAATCAACGTCCACTTGAAATTCAGTCCTGTAAGTAAATATTGACTCGCATACAGAGGTATTCCATAATTATAATAATACTGAGCAAAATAGGATAATTCTGGAATGTACGCTTTCTTAGCAGCTGTAATTCCTAGCTCAGATTTATCAAGATTTGCAAGCGCAATTTTTAGTCCATAGTTTTTTTCAGAGCCTTGTGTATAATATTCTTGTATTCCTCCTACTGGTTCAAAGCCTAGTGTGGGTAATTCTAAATCTGGTTTATAAGAATATTGAGCACCTATTAACTGGTTAAAAGAGAAGATATATTGGTCCTTTAGATTCTCTTCATTTAATAGGTCCTGCTCAGCTTCAAAAATTTCTGCTTTAGCAGATGTAACATCCAGGAGTAGCATTTCACCTGCTTCATAAGCATTGACAGCATCTTGATATTCGGCCTTTTTATATTCAAGTTCTTGTGAAGCTTCATTAACTTTTGCATCCTGAATCAGAATTCCATAAAACAATTCTTTTACACCAAGTCTTATTTGCGATTTTACATCATCATAGTTTAACTTACTTATTTCAACATCTAACTCTGCAACTTTCCTGCCCGTATTAATCGATGTAAGTTGGGTTAAAGGTTGATAAATCGCAGCATTTGATTTTACTGCAAAATCATTGCCCGCCAGAAAAGTAATCTTTCGTGGAGGAAGTGGTGCGTTTTCCTTTAACCAATCATCAATAATTTCATCCTCCACAAGCTGATCATATAGATTATTTAATTGCCCCTTATTAATGTATAGGTTTGGGTCACTATTATAGACACCAACACTTTCTAAAACAATTCTAGGAAAATAATTGCTTTTCATTTCACTTAGCTTTGCCTCACTACCTATGATGCGTTGTTGGGATATCTTTATTAGTTTATTTTCATTTAGAGCCATTTCTACTGCCTCATCAAGGGTTAATTTACCCGTAACCTGAGAAGTTAGGTTCACAGAAAAACTAAAAAAGATAATTAGTAAATATATTTTCAAAATTGCATTCATAAAGAGTGCTTTATTTATTTTCAATACTTTTTGATGATTTTATGAACCATGCATAGAATACTGGTAAAACCATAAAATTAATTATCATTGAGAATACTATTCCAAACGCAAAAACACTTGCAAGGGGAGCCCAGAGTGTATCCTTTAATACTATCATTGGAACAACGCCTATGGCCGCAGCCATTGTGGTTAGAAATATTGGTCTCAATCTTCGTTTGGCAGATTCAAGCGCGGCATCATTTCTAGATAAACCCTCTGTTTCAACCAGCTCATCACTATATTCTACCATAATAACTCCATTACGTATGACAATTCCAACCAATGCAATCAGACCTACAAAAGCAGTAAAGCTAAATACATTACCTGTGATTAGTAGACCGAGCATTGACCCAAATAGTGTTAGAGGTATTGAAATCATTATTATTAATGGTCGCTTTATATCTTTAAAAACAAACAATAAAATAATAAAAATAGCTACTAAGCTTATTATCAAAGCTATTACCATTTCTCCAAATGTTTTATTCTTACTCTTAACCACACCACCGTATTCTATGAAGTAACCAGGTTTTAATTGAATGGTATCTATTGCGGGTTGAACTGCAGCCTGAATATCGGAAGATATATAACCATTTTGACATTTGGCCCCTACTGTTAGGGTAGGGATTCCGTTTCTTCTTGTTAGCATACCAAATTGCCATTCAGGAGATATTTCTGCCATTGTTCTTAATGTATTATACTGTCCGGTAATTGGAGACCCCAGGTATGTATTCATAATATCATTATAATTCTCCCTTGATTCTTTATCTAATCTAAAGGTTATTGGAATAGGATCATCTCCCTCCCAAAAAGTTGACAGAGGAGCGCCATAGAATCCTGCAGCTAATAGGTCTGCAATAATCTCTGTGGTATAGCCTGTTTGATTGGCAATTATATCATTAACATTAACATTTATAAAAAAGTTATTTTTAAAATCTTCAACAATAAGCCTAGTTCCATCTGTATTTCTCAATACGTTCTTTACACTCTCCCCTATTCTTTTTAGCTCATTATGATTATCGCCTGAAATTCTTACTTCAACAGCCGAAAGTGTGGGAGCTCCCTGAGAGAATTCCATTACATCAACCTGTGCATTGGGAAGAAGATTTTGTAAATCATCAAGATACTTAGCCGACAATATGGCTGTTTTATCTGCACTTTCAGTATTTACAAGTATCATCCCATAACTTTCTTGGGGAAAAACAGGAGAAAAACTGTAATAAACTCTTGGTGCTGAAGTACCAACAAAACTTGAAAACGAGGTTATTGACTCATCCTTTTTCAGAATATCTTCAATCTTTTTAATATCACCATTTGTAATTTCAAGCTTTGTTCCCATGGGTTCCATCACTTGTATTACAAATTGATCTCTCTGCGCTTTTGGAAAGAAACTTTGCTTTGGAAACTTCATGAAATAAACACCCAGAAATATTACTGCCAAGCCAATGAAAAGAGTTATTTTTTTGTGACCCATTGAAAAGTCTATTAACTTATCAAATGAAATCTGTATAATATTAAGTAGTGAGAATTTCTTTTTTTTGCTTTCGTCTTCCTTTTCATCTTTTTTAAGACCCTTTTTAATGAGAAGAAAAGCCAGAAATGGCGTGAGGAAAAATGCTACAATTAGGGAACATGTGGTAGCAATCGCTATGGTAATTGGAAGTGACATTAGAAACTCTCCCACATCCCCACTCAAAACAAAAACCAGAGGTAAAAAGGACATTATAATTGTTAAGGCAGAAGAAATCATAGGCATCGAAAATTCAGAGGCTGCTTTCCATGCTGCATCAAATCTTTTCATACCAGCATCAAGTTTTGACACATAATTATCAATTACTACAACCGCATCATCAACTACCATTCCCAAAACAACAATCAATGAAGCAAGGGATACCTGTTGCAGCTCAAAGCCAAAAAGATTCAAAAATGTAAATGTCATGCCAACTGAAATTGGAATGGCAAATGATGCAATCATAGCTATGTTGAATGGTAACAACAGCATTATCACTAATATTACCGCCGCTACTGCTATTAGGAACTCTCTCAAGAAATCATTTACTGCTTTTTTAACAGTATCTGGTTGATTATTAATTATGGTAATATTTAAATCCGAAGGAAGTAATTTCTTACAGTCTGCAATTGCCTTGTCTACTTCCTTACCATAATCAACAATATTATATCCATGTTGCATTTGCAGTGATACTAGCATTGTATTACTTTCTTTGCCGTTTACACGAATATATTTAGTTGGATCCTGACGAATTCTTTCTACAGTTGCAATATCCTTTAGACGTATTATTGATCCCTCTGCTGTCTCTCCAACCTGTTGATTTTTTAGCTGATCTATTTCCTTAAAAAGTCCAGTTGCATGTAGATTTATCTTGGAATAATCCGACTCAATATAACCAGCATATTTTATTGTATTCTGGCTTTTTAGTATATCTATTATATCGTTTAGCTGAATATTATATTGTGCCAGTTTTGCAGAACTCGTGCTTACCTGAATCTCATCCGACCAATATCCAAGCTTATCTATCTTGGAAGTTGCAGGGATACGACGAATTGAATTTTCTAAAATTCCTATATACTCCTGAATCTCACTATAGGAGCTTTTCTCCGATTCAACCCCAATTAGCAAAGCCACGACATCACCAAAATCAGAATTAACAATTGGTCCTATTACTCCGTCTGGTAATTTAGTATTTGCCAACTGGATTAGGCCCTGGCCTAAACGTTCCCAAAAAAGATCTGGAATCTTAACCCAATCCTCTAGAGTTACAGTTAAAATAACCATATTATCATAGGAGTTGGAATAGGTATCATCCTTTTTTACCTCCGCATATGAGAAAAGTTTATCTTCAATTTGCTTGGTTACCTGCTCTTCAACTTGCACAGCCTTTGCGCCAGGATAATAGCATACTATTAATGCTTGTCTTACTGTAATTTCCGGATCTGAACGACGAGACATAGTGCTCAATGAATAAATCCCCGCAATGAAGATAATAAGTATGGATATTAACGATATCTGATGGTGTTTAAGGGATGACTTGATGATATTCATGGAATATGAGTTTCAGTTGTTGTTAATTAGTGATTTTAACCTTAGCGCCTCTGTATAATTTAGTTTGTCCTTCAACTACAATTATATCACCAGGGTCTAATCCCTTAAGTATTTTAACATTGGAATCCATTGCAATTCCACAGCTTACTCGTTGCTTGTTTATTGCTGTATCATTTGTCACGGTAAATACATACTTATGTCCATTTGCGTCGGTAACTACTGCCTCGGCAGGAATTGATATTACACCTTCCAATTCCCTTAGCTCTACATTCATAAATGCTATCATACCAGGTTTCAAAAGATTGTCAACATTTGCAACTTTTGCTTTTACAGGAAAAGATCTTGCAGCTTTATCAGCAACAGCTTCTATTTGTTCAATTATTCCAAAATAGTATTCATTTAATGCAGGAGCGTATAGTTCAACAATCATATTTTCGAAAAAGAAATTTATTTCCTGTTCAGGTACAGCTGCTTCGGCATAAACAGTATCGGTATATACGATACCAAATAAGGGCATACCCTGCGAAATTACCTCTCCGGGCTGAACTCCTTCAGATACAACATATCCCGAATGTGCTGCATATAATTTTGTTTCACTAAGCTGCCTCTTCTTATAGCCATAATTTGCCTCGGCCTCCTCTACATCTGCGGTCACTTTATCATAATCTGACTGAGTCAAGCTACCCTTGTCATACATGCTTTTGAGCCTTACATATTCTTTCGCTGCCTCATCGAATTGAGCTAACGCGGCATCCACTGCAAACTGATAATCTGTTGGATCAAGAGCTGCTATTATCTTACCTTGTTCAATATAATCTCCATTTTCGACAAATACACTTTGAACTTTTCCTGAAACCATAAATCCTTGTTTAATGGTTTTATAAGGTAGTATATTACCACTATATTCTACTACCTTATTCATAAGCATCGATTCAACAGAAATAACCTTTACGTTAATAGATAGAGGATTTTTTTTAGTGTTTTTATGCTCTTTACATGAAGATAAAACTCCGATAGATAGTAATATAGATAAAGTAAATATCAGTAAGTTTTTCATAGTTTTCTTTGCACTTTAATTGTGCTACAATATAGTACAATTAATAATATATTGTTTTACATGTTTTTTAATTTCTTTTAGCTATCTAATATAAGGTTATGGTTAAAAAATCAACCCATTAATGATTATTACTTTTTGATTAATAAGAAATGAAAACCCATATCTTATTTTATGGACATCTTATTAAATAAAATAGTTAAAAGCAACCATCACGTTAGAAAATATTGTCATTTTTACGGATTCAAATTAATTGCTACTTTTATTTAATTAAGGAAATAGAAAAATGAATGTAAAAAATATAATCTTCGATTTTGGAGGAGTAATTCTAGACATTGATCCAGAGCGCACTATGAATGAGTTTGTAACGCTTGGGTTCTCAAGTTTTGAGAAATTGATGAGCCCTGTATTTGTTGAGAGTATTATAGCAAAATTTGAAAAGGGTATACTTACTCCTGAATTATTCAGACAAAAGTTAAGATCTTTCATGGGCATTGAAGTTACTGACCAAGAAATTGACTACGCCTGGAATGCACTCTTGTACGATATCCCAAAGGAGAGAATTGAAATTATTGAAAAGGTCAAGGAAAACTACAACATATACCTGCTTAGCAACTCCAATGAAATTCATTATGATTTATTTGTCAGAGACTTACAATTGAGGTTTGGGTACCGTGAGTTTGACGAACTTTTTCATAAGGCCTACTTTTCCTTTGACCTGCACCTCCTGAAACCAAACCCTGAGATTTATGAATTCGTTATTAATCAGCATGGGATGATTCCAGAAGAAACTCTATTTATTGACGACAAACCTGAAAATATAGATGCAGCAAAAAAACTTGGACTGCTAACCTACACGATAGCTGAACCTGAGAGAATACGAGATATATTTAATGATGGGTTGTTAGTTGAAGGGACAAATATTTCCTAACAATAATCCTGAAATCTGGTTGAGTTCTCGAAACAGGATGAGCTAATTTTTCAAGATATATAATGAAGTTGCTAATAATTGATAACTATGATTCGTTCACACATAATCTTGTGCAGCTAGTTGAACGGGCTGGAGTATTTGATTATTTGGTGGTTAAAAATGACGAGTTAAATAAAATTTCTCCAAATATGTTTGACAAGGTCCTCATCTCTCCAGGACCTGGTGTTGTAAAAGATGCTGGTGATTTATTATGGTTTTTAAAGAAATTTTATGCAGCAAAGCCCATTCTTGGAATATGCCTTGGTAATGAAGCCATTGGAGAGTTATTTGGAGGAAAACTAATACAAATGTCGACCCCAATGCATGGTATAAAAAACCTTGCAAATATTTTAATCCGAGATGATATATTCAATGGTATTCCTGACAATTTTTTCATAGGCCATTATCATTCATGGAATATTGAAGAAATTAGCATGCCAGATACATTAGAAATCATTTTAAGAGATGAAAACGGCCTTAATATGGCCATAAGGCATGTGGAACTACCAATAATTGGACTTCAGTTTCACCCTGAATCAATAATGACAGAATATGGTATAAATATTATGAAAAATTGGCTTTAAAAATTACTTTAATCTTGCCAGCATAACAGACCCTACGACAAAATAAAAGCCATAAAACATAAATCCAAGTGACAATAACCATGTGAGCATTATTGCTTCCATTGCAGGGTTATAGCTTATCCAAATACCTCCAATTGTAATTATTACTCCAAGTAGCATATCAAACCATCCTCCTGATACATTAAAATCCGTTTCCTTCATACCATGGAAGAATGTTGTTATTCCAATAAATATCATCCAAAACCCGAATATAAATGGCAATGCCTGTGCTGTTAAAGTTGGGTGGGACAAGAAAATAATACCGAAAACCAGATTAATAACTCCATTAAAAAGACGCCATTTTCGATTTGAGCCTGAATCTTTTGAAGATAATGAATACCCCATCTGTATAATACCTGATATAAGACATGCCCAGCCTATAAAGACTGCTAAACCGAGTATAGATGATGCAGGATGCGTCATTATTTTTACTGATAATACAAGAAAAATAATTCCAATTATAAGCAATAGCCACCAATTTGTTTTAATTCTTTCATTCATAATAGTATATTTAATTAGTTAAGTATAATCAATTTGTATATTGTTATATTACCTCATAGCTATAGCTTCAATTTCAACCATTACATCCAATGGCAATTCCCTCACTGCAAAAGCAGCTCTAGCTGGTGCATCAGATGAAAAGTATTTGGAATACACACTGTTCATATCAGCATAATATGCCATATCCTTGAGATAAATTGTGCATTTTAATATATTCTGAAGGTTATAACCATAGCCAGCTTCCGAAACAATAGCCTGAATATTTTTCAATACCATATCGGTTTGTTCTGACACATCCCCTGCAACAAGTTTACCTGTGGATGGATCAATGCCTATTTGACCAGAAATAAATAGCATCCCATTTTTTTCAACAGCCTGACTATAAGGGCCAACAGGTTCTGGAGCATTTTTAGTAAAGATTATTTTCTTCATATATCATATCATTAATACATGTGATAAATTTGAAACAATAAACCAACAATTTGGAATGTCCGCCAAGATAAAAAAGATTACTTTTGAGTTATTATCTATTGTAATAAACTACAATGAAAAAAATACAATTGCATGTAATCGCTTTTTTAAAGTATGTTGTATTTAGTGCTAAGGAAAGCGAATATACAAATAATCCATTTCATTTAAATTTTGGCTAAAATGTATTCTTTTGACGTAGAATTAGAAAAACCATAATATATTTTCACATGAAGTTATTCCCGGACTATTTTTTAATTGATGATTTGCTTAGTGATGAACAAATAATTATAAGAGAGTCTATACGTGAATGGGTTAACCGTTCGGTTATTCCAATCATTGACAATGCGGCACAAGATCACATGTTTCCTAAACATTTAATAAGGGAAATGGGTGAAATTGGTGCATTTGGTCCATATATTCCCGAAAAATATGGAGGTGCTGGACTTGACCAGATCTCTTACGGTATAATCATGACAGAACTTGAACGTGGAGATTCGGGAATAAGATCTGCTGCATCGGTTCAAAGCTCTCTTGTAATGTATCCCATATATACCTTTGGTAGCGAGGATCAAAAAATGAAATATCTACCCAAGCTTGCATCAGGTGAATTAATAGGCTGTTTTGGATTAACAGAGCCTAACCATGGCTCTGATCCTGGTGGTATGTTAACTCAGATTGAAGATAAAGGTGATTATTTACTGCTAAATGGATCTAAAATGTGGATAACAAACTCCCCTATTGCTGATATTGCTGTTGTATGGGCAAAGGATGATAATAATGTTATCAGAGGTTTAATCGTCGAAAAAGACATGAAAGGATTTACCGCACCCGAAACTTTAAAAAAGTGGTCTTTGAGGTCATCAATAACCGGTGAACTTGTTTTTGACAATGTTGAAGTGCCAAAAGAAAATATTTTACCAAATATACAAGGCATTAAGGGGCCTCTAAAATGTCTAAATTCTGCACGTTACGGAATATCCTGGGGAGCAATTGGAGCAGCCATTGATTGCTATAATACTGCTTTAAAATATTCATTGGAAAGAAAGCAATTTGGAAAGCCCATAGCATCTTTCCAGCTCCAGCAGAAAAAACTCGCAGAAATGGTAACAGAGATTACAAAGGCCCAATTGATGGCATGGCGACTTGGCACTCTTAAAAATAAGGATAATGCCACTCCATCTCAAATATCAATGGCAAAACGAAATAATGTTGAAATGGCTTTAAATATTGCGAGAGAAAGCCGGCAAGTATTGGGTGCTATGGGCATCACAGGTGACTTTCCAATAATGCGCCATATGATGAATCTAGAATCTGTAATAACTTATGAAGGAACTCATGATATTCACTTACTAATTACTGGCTTAGATATCACTGGCATAGCTGCCTTTGAATGAACATAAAATACTTAATTAATGCTCCAATCAGCGCCATCCTTAGTGTCCTTTACACTTATGTTTAGCTTGGCAAGCTCATCTCTGATCTTATCAGCTGTGGCCCAATCCTTATTATCCTTGGCATTCCTTCGTAAGGTTAATATGGTTTCCATTAATTCGGATACCAATGAATCATCCTTGGAGTCTATAAAATCATTTTTTAACCCAAGTATGTCATAAACAAATGAAGAATATAACTTCTTGATTTTTTCTATGTCTGATTTTGTAAGCGATGCTTTTCCATCATTCACTTGATTTATAATTTTAGATAAGTCAAATAGGTGGGCAATGGCAATTGGAGTATTAAAATCATCATCTATTGCATCGTAAAGTTTGTCATGAAATACCTCAATATTAACTGATGTATTCGCAGATGGTTGTAACTTTTCAATTACCTCGGCTATTCCAAGAAGTTTTTTCATTCCTTTTTCTGCAGCCTGAAGAGCTTCATTTGAAAAATCTAGGGTACTACGATAATGTGCCTGTAGAATAAAAAATCTTATTGTCATTGGGCCATATGCTTTTTCCAAAGAATCATGGTTACCAGTAAAAAACTCATCAAGGGTTATGAAATTATTTAAGGATTTCCCCATTTTCTGACCATCAATGGTGATCATATTATTATGCATCCAATATTTTACTGGATCATGCCCACGGCTTGCATTGGATTGAGCAATCTCAGACTCATGATGAGGAAATAATAAATCCATACCACCGCCATGAATATCAATTTTATCACCTAAATATTTTTCCCCCATAGCTGAGCACTCAAGATGCCAAGCGGGATAACCTTCGCTCCATGGAGATGGCCAATGCATTATATGTTTTGAATCGGATTTTTTCCAAAGTGCAAAATCAAAACTATTCTTTTTTTGATCTTGGCCCGAAAGTTTTCTGGTATTTTCAAGTAGATCTTCCGTTTTCCTACCTGATAATTTTCCATAATTATAATCATGGCCATATTTATCAACATCAAAATAAACAGATCCCTGGGACTCGTATGCATACCCATTCTTGAGTATTGATTTAATGAGTTCAATCTGTTCAATAATATGACCCGAAGCCACTGGCTCAATGCTTGGATGAAGGACGTTGAGCTGATCCATATTTTGATGATATCTGTCAGTATAAAACTTCACAACTTCCATTGGCTCCAATTTTTCTAGCCGAGCCTTTTTTGCGATCTTATCTTCACCTTCATCAGCATCATTTTCAAGATGACCAACATCAGTTATGTTTCTAACATAGCGAACTTTGTAATCAATATGCATCAAATATCTAAATACAATATCAAATGTTATTGCCGGACGAGCATGTCCCAGGTGAGCATCACCATAGACGGTAGGACCACATACATACATGCCTACATTTGGTGCTTTAACTGGCTCAAAAATCTCCTTTTTACGGCTTAAGGTATTATATATTTGAAGAGATCTACTCATGTATATGTTTTTTGCAAAATTATGGAATAATTCGTTTGATAATGATAATCATATGTCACATGGGTGATGAAATCGATTATGATTAAAATTCTTTAACAAAACACCGTCGACGTTTATGCTGTATGTGTTCATAATTTTTCCAAGTTGTAGCACCCTTCATATTTGACTCAAACATACCTGTACTTTCTACATATCTTATACCTTTCTTAAGCATTGTATTTTGTAATTCGCTAATTAAAATGGCTGGTAATCCGAGCTTCTGATAATGTGGGTCAACTCCTGTTAGTAGTAGATCCATTACCGTAGGTTTTTTTAATGCTTTCAGTATATGCCTAAACCCAAAAGGAAATAATTTGCCATTGGCTTTTTGCATTGCTTCGGAAAGGTTGGGTAATCCAACAATAAATGCAACCAAATTACCTTCTTTTTTTATAATTATTATATACTCTGGCTGGAGTACATCCATATATTTTTTTGTTGCACTTTCAATCAAACTATCAGAAAAGGGTGTTACATACGGTAATTCATCAAAGGCATCGTTAAGAAGGTGAAAAACATCCTTAAGATATAGTTTAATTTCACTCTTCTCTTTAAAATGTATTACTTCCAGGTTGTTTCTTTTTTTAATTATTTCAACAAGCCTTGTTGCTTTTTCAGGTACTTCATCTATTTGTATGAGAAATTCTACCCAATCATTTTCTTTTTTATAGCCTCGGTTCTCAATTAGTTTTTGCATATAAGGGTAATGCATAACGGATGCAATAGAGGGGAGATAATCAAAACCTTCTATGAGCAATCCCTGATTATCTAGGTTGTTGAAGCCTAGTGGGCCATGAATTCCGATCATCCCACGATCCTTCAGCCAGTCTTCAGCTGTTTTAAAAAGAACTTCTGACACCTCAATATCGTCAATTACCTCAAACCTTGAAAATCTTCCATAATCATTCCCCGTTTTGATGTTGTAATCTTTATTTATTATTGCACCTATCCTTCCAACGCAGTGACCATCTCTCCAGGCAGTCCAAAATTTCGCATCACAAAATTCAAAAGCAGGATTTGATTTGGCACAAAGCTGCTTTACTTCATCTTTTTTCAATGGAGGAACCCAATATTTATTTCCCTTGTAAAGGCTAAATTGAAAGTTTACAAAATCCCTTCTGTCTTTGTTGGTTATAACCTCTTTTATTTCAACCATATAGATAATTGTAATGCAATTACTTGCAAATATAATACATCAAAATAAAGAAATCGGATAATATTATGGTTTTTGCTCATTTATGTTTATAAATTTGCTGAAATAAATAAATCTGATTGCATAAATGGAAAGAATACTAGTAATTGGTTGTTCCGGACAAATTGGCTCAGAGTTAGTGCTGAAATTAAGGAGTATTTATGGAAACCACAATGTGTTTGCCACCGACATTAAAACACCTCCCTTGGAAATAAGTGAGTCTGGACCTTTTCAAACCTTAGATGTTTTAGATTATAAAAACCTCCTGCATTTTGTTATTCGAAATAAAATTACACAAGTATATAATCTGGCAGCTGTATTATCAGGCAATGCAGAAAAGATACCTCTTCAGGCTTGGGACATAAATATGCGGGCTCTTATGAACACTCTTCAAGTAGCTCGTAAATCTCAAGCTAAAAAACTTTTTTGGCCCAGCTCAATAGCTGTTTTCGGACCAAGCACTCCTAGTAAAAATACCCCTCAATTAACAATAATGGAACCCAAGACTGTTTATGGGATTTCAAAGCTAGCAGGAGAAAGGTGGGGTGAGTATTTCTTTTCAAAATATGGTGTTGATTTTCGCAGTGTACGATACCCAGGTTTAATTAGTTATAAGACAGAGCCAGGCGGAGGGACCACTGATTATGCTGTGGAAATATTTTTTGACGCAGTTCAAAATAATCGCTATGAATGTTTCCTATGCGAAAACACTGCTCTTCCAATGATGTTTATGGATGATGCAATAAATAATACCATAAGGCTAATGGAAGCCGATCCGGAAAAATTAAGCCTTAGATCGAGTTATAATATGGCAGGAATATCATTTACTCCAAAAGAATTAGCCTCAGAAATTAAAAAACACAAGCCTGATTTTAGTATTAAATACAAACCCGATTTTAGACAAAAAATAGCGGATGGATGGCCAGCAAGTATTGATGATAGAATCGCACGACGGGATTGGGGATTAATCGATGATTACGACTTAAAAAACATGGTGGACCTTATGTTAAAAAAAATAGAGGATAAATTAAAGACTAAACAATAATTAGAGTTCTTCCCTTTTCAGATTTTTATAGCTTTAGAGTTAGTAAACTTGTTTTTAACTGGCTCAACTGATTAACATTTTTATTGCCCTAGGTAGCACATGAAAAATTAAAGGTGAATTGCCGAGAGATTCGCCATCGGTTTCAAGAAATACATTATTTTCAGGAATTGAGGTGATTTTAAAATCACTACCAGTAAATGTATCCACCTCTTTCATCATTATAAAGGATCCATCATATAATCTACTTAAATTCATAATAACCTTCAGCTTGCTCACCTTTCTTATTACTGTTACATCAAAAAGACCATCATCTGGAATTGCATTTGGTAATTGCATCATACCTCCTCCGTTATATCTACATATTCCTATGCTCATACTAAAAACCTTACCCGAAAATATTTTTTGGTTAGCTTTTTCTATTTCAATATAAGAGTGCCCATACTGAAATAGACTTGTTAAGAGACTTATCAGATAAGTTATAACTCCACTTGCACCTCTCTGCTTAGCAATATTAGATTTTTTGGCAACTAGAGCATCAAATCCCATTCCGGCAATATTTATGAAGTGATGTATTTTTTTATCCTCATTATGCATATAGCTAACTTTTCCAATATCATGAAGAAACGTTTTTTCTTTCTTAATAACTCTAATTTGATCTATATAGGTAGATGGCATATTATACATCCTTCCCCAGTCATTTCCCGTACCAACAGATATGACACCCAGCATAATATCAGTCGTAGCAACAGTATCTTGAGTAATTATTCCATTAAGGACTTCATTAAGCGTACCATCTCCTCCAACAACAATAAGTTTTCTGTAGCCCATATTCACAATGGCTTTCCGTGCTAATTCTGTTGCATGATATTGAAATTCTGTAAAAACACTTTGAAAAACAATTCCTTCACCATCTAGTAGTTGGATAATATGAGGCCAATCGCGCTGTGTTTTTTTACTCCCAGCGTGAGGGTTGACTATTATATACCATTCTTTACTTGACTGTTCTTTCAATTTAATTAAGGTTTTAGTTAAAATAGCATAATCCAGATAAAGCAATTATAGATATAAGATCGTTTATACAAATAAAAACAACCATTTCCTCTGGCAATTTAATTAAAAACTAAACCCATCACAAATAATATGACTATTAGCCACAAAATTGACCTCTAGTTGTAAATAAAAGGAAATAAAAATTAATAGTAAATAATTATTTAATGAACTTCCTTAACATTGTTTAATGCTATCTTTAGCTATTTTAGCCAGTTCAATTATATCCATATGCATTTGCAAGAAATATTAATATTTAGCGGGTTTCTGGTTTTTATAATCGCGATGCTATTTATTGATATTGGTCTATTCAATAAAGAAGCCAAGGAGGTAAGTTTTAAATCAGCTTTATACTGGACCATTTGCTGGGTGTCACTTTCAATGATATTTTGGGGCATTATATATCTATTTGGAGATAGAATTCACGGCATCGAAGATATGGGAATGCTGAAGGAAGCAATCGTAAAATATAATCACCCTATCCAAACAAATTCTGAAGATTTTCAATATCTACTAGGGAAATACAGACAAAATTTGGGACTGGAGTACATAACGGGATATCTCATTGAATATGCTCTTAGTATTGATAATATCTTTGTTATACTAATGATATTTTATTCTTTTGGACTTGAAAAGAAGTATTATCATACGGTTTTATTCTGGGGTATTCTGGGAGCAATAATAATGCGGTTCCTATTTATATTTGTAAGCTCTGCACTAATTCAGCAGTTTACCTGGGTGTTATATTTATTTGGATTGCTTTTGATCTTTACTGGGTTTAAAATGTTCCTCGATAGGAATAAAAATAACAAAATTGATATTGCCAATCACAGAATTGTTAAAATAGCATCGAGAATATTTAGAGTGGATAAAGAGTACAAGGGACCTAGCTTTTTTCTAAATAAAGATGGTAAAATATTTGTCTCAACACTGTTTGTAGTATTACTTGTAGTTGAGTTTACAGATGTTATTTTTGCTGTTGATTCAGTGCCTGCTATTTTTTCAGTAACACAGGACCCGTTTATTGTTTATTTTTCTAATATTTTTGCAATTATTGGGCTTCGCTCACTTTTCTTTTTGATACAAAATATTGTAGAAAAATTTAGGTTTCTGAAAATAGGTTTATCAGTATTACTTGTATTCATTGGTATTAAAATGCTCATCCATGACATATATAAAATTGATACTATGAACTCCTTGGTTGGAGTTTTAACCATATTAGCAGTAAGTATGATTGCTTCATTAATATTTCCAACAAAACAAAAATCCTAATTATTAATTCTACAATTTATGAAGAGAGTATTAGTTGCAACAGGAGGAGGTGATTGCCCGGGATTAAATTCTGTTATTAGAGCAATTGTTCACAGAGCTTCCAAAGAAGCTGATTGGCAAGTTCTGGGCAGTATTCAAGCATTTAATGGAGTACTTTGGGAGCCACAGGAAATAATTGAACTTAATAACAAAAATGTTGCAGGTATACATTTTCAAGGTGGAACCATCCTTGAAACAACTAATAAGGGTGGACCTTTTTCATGGCCCTTGGAAAATGAGGAGGGTGTTTGGACCACACATGATAGATCCATCGAAATGATACAGAAATTGCATGATATGAATATTGATGCAGTTATAAACATAGGAGGTGATGGCTCACAAACTCTTTCTCAGAAATTATTTGAAATGGGGCTGAATATAATTGGTGTACCCAAAACCATTGATAACGATCTTAGAAGTACCGATACAACATTTGGATTTCAAACAGCCGTTGAAATCGCAACTGAAGCAGTAGACAAGTTGGTTACAACAGCGGCAAGTCATAACAGAGTATTTGTTCTTGAAGTAATGGGAAGAAATGCCGGATGGATAGCTCTTCATACAGCGATTGCCGGTGGTGCTGAAGTATGTCTTATACCAGAGATTCCATATGACATTGTAAAGGTTAAAAAAGCTCTTGAAAAACGATTTCACAATGGTAGAGGATTTGCTGTGGTTGTTATTTCAGAAGGTGCATACCCAATAGATGGAGAAATAGTTGGTAAAGATCTAGATGAGGCAGGTTACGAACACATAAAATTAGGTGGAGTATCAACACATTTAATTCATCAGCTAAAACAAGCTGGTTTTAAGCCTGACATGAGAGAAACCATTCTAGGACACCTGCAAAGAGGAGGTGTTCCGATTGCATATGATCGTGTTTTATCTGCACAAATGGGTGTTAAAGCAATGGAAATGGCAATAAATGGAAACTTTGGTAAAATGGTAGCCTACAGACACCCAGATCTGATATCTGTAGATATAAAAGATGCAATATCAAGTCCAAATCTTGTTACCAAAGACTCGCAACTTGTGGAAACAGCCCATGGATTAGGAATTTGTATGGGGTACTAATAATATCTTTTGGTAATTGCAAAAATATTATCATTACACTTCTCAAAGTAATTTATAGGATAGCATCAGATAGAAGCTATTTATTTTGTTATCAAGATCATTATCATTTGATATTTCGCTACCAAGCTCATACCTTAGAAATCCACTAACTCTATTTATTTTTATTCCAAAACCTATTATAAATCCGATATTATAGTTATTTAAAGATTCCAAAGCACTAGATTCGGTTACATTACTTTCTCCATTGATGTATGTTGTTCTTTTGTAATTATTGGTTTTGCTTATTACAAAACCATTGGAAATACCAATATCCATAAAAAGAGTAGAATAATTAATTGGTAAATGCCCCCTAAACATAGTATTTATTTTCATTGAAGATGTCCCAATTTGTGTTTCTGTATTAGAATAATTGGTACTATTTATTTGATTTGTGTATGTGCCATTAGTGAGAAAAGATGAATAAATTACTTCGTTATTAAATGACCAAAGGCCAAGATGTCGGGGGAAAAAGAAATTTGCTGACACTCCTCCTGAGAGATTTAGTGACCATGGATAATTTACCTCTGTGAGATAGTAATTACCAGTGCCACTAAAGCCAATCTTGCATAAACTAATTCCAAGCAAAGGAGATAATTCAAACTTAAAGCGATCTTCTTCTTTCTCATAACTAGTATTCGTACTTATACATCCATAGTAATAATTAAAGGATTTGACCAAACTCTCAAGCTCATAGTCGGTACTTGATAATATCCTATTCATTTCCGGACAACCTTTTAAATATATTATAAGTTGACCTATATAGTTATTATTGTAGGCTGTGGCAGAAGCTTCATTTGTTGTAATGCGATATTTCTTATGAACCAGCCAAACATATTTATCATCATCTTTAATATAAAAATTTTCCTTGCCATTTTCATCAACAAAACTTAACAATTCCTTTTCCCCAGAAATAATTACCTGAAGAAAAACAGTGTCTTTAACATAAAAAAGTTGAGGTGAATCTGATAGCTCATTTAATTTAGTAGGGCTTATTTCTCTATCTATATCTGCGCTTATGAAAATATTATTCTCATAACCAAATGCTTTTATGGTTTTGGGGTCATAAATAATTGCAGATGCAGAACCGTCCGCAAAGAAAATCAACTCCCTTGGACTTGCCTTTTCAGATTCATGTTTTAAACTACCCCTTAGTGTATCGTCGTCGAAAGTGACTATGTAACCAACGGCATCACCACTTTGACCTTTTAAAATTAAAAAGGTTGCGCAAAATATTATTAGTGTTAATAGTGTGCCCGTTTTGGTCATAATTAAATATTATTTCAGATAATCATTGAAAAATGATGTTATCTTTTTGTATAAATGAGCCCTATTCATGCCACGTACATTATGTCCATGTCCTGGATAAACAAAATAGTCAATATCCTTATCTTTATCAATTGCTACCTTCAAGAATTGAAGGCTATTTTGCCATACAACTGTAGGGTCCATTGCCCCGTGTATTATCAAAAGCTTACCTTCAAGGCTATCAATCTTATTTAATAAACTAGTGTTCTTATATCCTTCGGGGTTTTCCTCCGGAGTATCCATATATCTTTCGCCATACATAACCTCATAGTATTTCCAGTCAATTACTGGTCCACCTGCAACACCTACCTTAAAAACACCAGGATTATCCAGCATAAGGCTAATGGTCATAAAACCTCCATAACTCCACCCGTCAACACCGATTCGTGTAGTATCAACATATGGCAATGATTTTAAGTAATCAATCCCAACCATTTGATCCTTTACCTCTACAACACCAAGTTGTCGGTGTATAATTTGTTCGAAATCACGACCCCGATTGGATGTGCCTCTATTATCAAGAGTGAATACAAGATACCCCTGCTGAGCCAAATAGTTTAGAAATAATCCCGCTCCACCAAGCCATGAATCTGTAATTAGCTGTACGTGTGGGCCTCCATAAACATAAACTATAACTGGGTATTTTAATGTGCTATCAAAATCCATTGGCTTAATAACTCGGCAATATAAATCATCGCCTGAATCTGACTTTAAGGCAAATATTGATGTTTTTCCAAGATTATATTCCGCTAAAGGATTAGAATCTTCTTTTATAACTCTTATTTCCTTGCCTTTTATATTCAGCAATTTATACTCACGACTAATTTCAGTATTACTAAAAATATCCAATAAATACTTCCCAGATTTACTAACAATAGCTCTATGCGTTCCATGATCTTGTGTTAGGCGAAATATCTCATCGGAACCAATCTTAATCTTAAAAATATTTTGTTGGAGAGGGCTTTCTTTTGTACCACTGAATAAAATTAAATCACCAGGGAAATATCCAATTAAGTTGGTTACCTCCCAATTTCCTTTAGTAAGTTGATTTATTAAATTACCATCCGTGTCATAGATATACAGGTGATTCCAACCATCCCTTTCGCTTTGCCATATAAAATTATCATTCTTTTTAGGTAAAAAATAAAGCGGATTCTCAGGCTCTACATATTTTGAGTGTTTTTCTTCAAATAACTGAGATACAAATTTGCCAGTTTTGGCATCATATTTATTTAGTCTGAGATGATTTTGTTCCCTATTAAGTATTGCCATATAAATATAATCGCCACTTGGATCCCATGTTACTGAAGTTAAATACTGATCCCTGGGTTCGCCCGAATCAATATATATGGTTGTGTCAGAAGATAAATCATAAATACCAACAGATACATGATGACTTGTCATGCCTGACATTGGGTATTTTGTATTTTCTACCTCTGAAATACTGGGATTGATGTCAATCAGAGGGTAATCGGTTACCATTGACTCATCCTTTTTGTAAAAAGCCAGCTTCTTTGATTCTGGCGACCAAAACATTCCCTTACTGATGCCAAATTCCACTCTATGAACCGTTTTTCCATTAACAATATCCATATTTTCATCAAAGGTTATTTGCCTCGACTTACCATCAATTGTTATGAATATATTATTATGGGATGTATAAGCAATAAACCTTGTATCTTTCTCAAATTCTATATTCTCGGCATCATCAGGAGTGCTATTAATCCAATTTATTTCATCATTGATAAAATTATAATCAAAGTAATTTTGATTAATGGTAAACCTACAGTTATTGTTTCCATAAATTGTAACTCTGGGCAACCTTCTTATGGAATCATAGCCTTTATTTACCATTGCGTTATTCAACATGTCAACATCAAACAACAATGTTTCTGTTCCATTTTTTGCCCCTACCTTGTGCATTGAATTAGCTTTTGCGTAAGCGTAATAATTTGCATCCCCTACCCACTGAAGTTGAGGAACTGAGGCTGGATAGATTGCACGATTCATATAAATGGCATCTTCCGTAGTTAAAACTTTATCCTGAGCATAGCCCAAATTACTAAGCATAAATAGTAATAAGATAATTGGTGGCTTTAGGGATTTTATCATTTCCTATATTTATTTAATATATGTTAGATTTTACGAGGATAAATATTTGTTGGATATGTTGCATATAATTTTCAACATTCTTTCTATGGGAGCATCTTAATTCTTAGAAGAATATTAAAGCCCAAAATTTTCATCCATCTATTATGACTTATTATAACAATGGAACTCCTTTAAAATGAAGTTCTGTTTTTATGATTTATTCAATGAATGTACAACATTCATAAAATTTCCTATTAAATCAGGGTTTTCTTCAAAAATATTTCCAACAACAACTATATCTGCTCCTGCCATTAAAATACTTTTTGCTTTTTCAGGGGTTCGTATTCCACCTCCAATAATCAAAGGGATTTCTATTGATCCTTTGACAAACTCAACCATGTCTTCTGGAATTGTTATCGAAGCCCCGCTCCCTGCATCCATAAATATTGTTTTTAAGCCAAGCATTTCACCTGCCATTGCCGTACAGGCAGCAATATCTTTTTTGTCATTGGGTATGGGCATTGAATTACTCATGTAACTGACAGATGTAGGTTTACCGCTATCGATAAGCATATAACCCGTTGGTATTGTTTCAATGCCACTTAACTTAATATACGGAGCTGCCAGAACATGCCATCCAATTAACATATCAGGATTTCTGCCTGAAATGAGCTGAAGGAATAGCATTCCGTCCGCACTTCTACTAATTTGATAGGAGTTTCCTGGAAAAAGAATCACTGGTATATCAGTATTTTCCTTTATAATTTTTATACATTGTGATAGGCTATCACTTGTAATAAGACTCCCTCCAACAAAGATGATATTAACACCTTCATTTTTGGACATAATAGAAATATCCTTGAGTTTATCATCAGATAATTTATCAGGATCAATAAGTACAGCTAGCTGTTTTTTCTTTTGGCCAAAAATATCGATTACACTCATATATGGGAGGTCTTATAATTTTAAAGCTATGATTTAGCACCAACAAAATTAGCAAAATAATGATTTGAAAAGTTAGACACCATTACTGTATAAATGTATATTTTAAAATCTTGTGAATCGGGATTTATTTTTAGTATACAATAAATAAAACGACGTCAGATTTTAGGAATAAATACCATTAACTAATTATATCCATCCATCTATCAATCTCTTCCATTTGAATGGCTGGAATATCTAATTTATTTTTCTTTCGATACCCATTGAGCTTCTGTTGTATAGCTGATGGCTTAGTATTTAAAATCATCTCGGGGCTTGTAAATCCTGCTGGAATCAAATATTCTGTCCAATCGTTATCAATACCGATTTTTATAAAATCATCCGCGGTAAAAATTTTCTTTGGTGCTTCGGGACGCATTTGAGGGAAAAATAACACTTCTTGTATGGACATTTGATTTGTCATTAACATAACTAGTCTATCAATACCAATTCCCATTCCGGAGGTGGGAGGCATTCCATATTCAATGGCTCTGAGGAAGTCTTGATCAATTACCATTGCCTCATCATCACCTTTTGCCGCAAGGTCCATCTGCTCTTCAAACCTTGCTCTTTGATCAATGGGATCATTTAACTCGCTATATGCATTTGCTAATTCCTTCCCATTTACCATGAGCTCAAACCTTTCGGTAAGCTGTGGATTATTGCGATGTCGCTTGCACAAAGGTGACATTTCAACTGGATAATCAGTTATAAAAGTTGGTTGTATAAATAAACTCTCACATTTTTCTCCAAAAATCTCATCTATGAGCTTGCCTACGCCCATTGAGGGGTTTGTTTCTATACCAAGTGCTTTACATGTATCTTTAAGTTCTGAAGCATCCATTTTGCTAACATCAAAACCCGTGTGCTCCTTTATTGCATCTAGTATACTTAATCTGCGGAATGGTGCTTTAAAATCAATAATATTTTCTCCAACTTGAACTTTTGTGGTGCCATGTAAATCCATAGCTATTTTTTCTACCATTTGTTCAGTTAACTCCATCATCCAGAAGTAATCCTTATAAGCAACGTATATTTCCATTTGCGTAAACTCAGGATTGTGGAATCGGCTCATGCCCTCATTTCTAAAATCCTTGGCAAATTCAAAAACACCATCATAACCACCTACAATAAGCCTTTTTAGATATAATTCATTTGCTATTCTTAGATAAAGAGGTATGTTTAATGCATTATGGTGGGTAGTAAATGGTTTTGCTGCAGCACCACCAGGAATGGACTGAAGAATTGGAGTTTCTACCTCCAGATAATCTTTATCATTTAAAAAATCTCGCATGGAGCGTATAACTTGAGCTCTTTTTACAAAAGTATCCTTAACACCATCGTTAACTATTAAATCAACATAACGCTGCCTATACCTCTGATCAGGATCAGTAAAAGCATCGTATACCTCACCATCCTTTTCTTTAACTATGGGCAATGGGCGAAGTGATTTAGAAAGCACCGTGAACTCCTTTGCATGAACAGTTATCTCACCCATTTTTGTGACAAAAACGAATCCTTTAACACCAATAATATCTCCAATGTCGAGTAATCTCTTAAATACAGTATTATAAAGAGTTTTGTCTTCGCCAGGACATATATCATCACGCTTAAAATAAAGCTGAATTCTACCCGATGAATCCATCAACTCAATGAAGGAAGCAGCACCCATAATTCTCCTGCTCATAATACGTCCTGCAATACAAATATCATTATAAGAATCAGGACTGCTCTCAAAATTATTTGAGATATCAGAAGCCATTGTGCTCACAGGATATTCTTCCGGCGGATATGCATTAATGCCTAGCTTTTTTAACTCATCCAGTGCATTACGCCTTATTTGTTCTTGCTCACTAAGTTGCATAGTCTAAAAAAATTTTTGCAAAGATAAAAAAAGCTGCCTGACCAAGACTTAGATCAGACAGCTCATTTATTTAAATTATAACTATGCTCTATAGGATCATGATTTTCTTCCTAATGTACTGCCCTTTATTAGTTCGTACATTAACGATGTATGCACCCTGACTTAAATTGCTTATGTTCAAATGACTTCCTGAGAAGTTGTTTTTCTGTATTATTATTCTGCCTGATGTGGTAATTATAGATACATGAGAATTATCTAATCCAGTAAAATAAAGCATGTCTTTGGCTGGATTTGGATAAATAGATATTAATTCTTGCATATGTTCCTCTTCACCAACATAATCTATACTATAGTTAATGAGATACTCCTTTATATCAATAAGGTTTTCAGCATAAACTTTAATACTGGCTGTTCCAGGAACTGCAAATGCCATATTAACAACCATCATAGCTCCATCATCCATGGGTAAACCATTTAATACGGGCTCTTCGATTGTGCCCACAGGAAGTAAAACATCATATTCATAAACATCAGGATCAAATCCATCCAATAGAACACCATCGAGTGTAATTTCTGATAACCTAGCTTCATCAGAGTACCCTGCATTTTCAGGGCCATATCCTGATTGGTAAACATCCTTAGTGCTTTGATCTTGAATTAATACAACCACCATAAGATCATCAGCTTCTTCCATGAATGTTTGCGACATATCATAAGTGTAGCTTAGCTGCTTTGTTTCGCCACTAACAAATGTTTCAGTAGATCCACTGGCATTTGGCATCATTTTAAGCATTACATGATGGAATTTTGTCTCACCATTAGATGCAACATTACCTGTTGTTATTTTTTCAATAATAACAGTATGCACTTTAGCGCTTGTATTTGTGAAAGGAAGTATATTAGTTTCAATATTGATATCATCACCAGTCATTGTAAAGCTGGATGCGATATTGAAATAAGACGACTGAGTTTGAGCCAATGTAAGCGCTGCAGCGGCGGCTGAAACACTTGTTCCAATAGCTTTGCCCTGAGCAAATAAATCGGGAACAGCATTAACACCATAATAACTTCTACGTGCACCACCTTCGGCCGTGTAGTACGGATCGCCAGAACCAGGCCAATTCATCTGGTATTTTATTAATGTTATATCATCAGCATTTTGAGTACACCAAGGAACAAAACTACTGTTAAATGAAGCACATGGAGCACAAGTGGAACTTGTAAACTCTTCAAAAACAGGCAATGTAGAGAATGATACGGACTGATAATTGATTGATTTTATCAATGTGTCATTTGACTGATCCGAATCCTGCTGACCATTAACTGTGTTAATAAACATCTTAAGATTATGAGCACCAGCTGGAGAAGCCCATGAGCCATCAAAATTAATGTCTACGCTCTCTAATAAACCAATATTAAGATTTGAAAATATTGAATCATAGTGAATTCCTGCATAAGAAACCCATGATAGATTGGCCTCATTAATAACAGTTTTTCCAAGGTTTTTAATTGTTCCTATTACAGGAGAAGGTGCTGTTATAACATCGGGTGTTAATATTTTCGACATCTGAACATCAAGATTAACAGGTGCGAAAAGGAGAATATCATCAATATACCAAGACTGGCATGATGCAAATTCACCCATTAGAAAAAATGAGAATTTAAAATTAGAGCTGAGCACCTGATCACCACTTAGCAATATTGTAACTTCCTCTGCATCTATATTTTGGCTTGGTGTTTCTTCCCACAGAGGCACCCATGTAGTACCATCACGGTATGCAACACCTATTGTAAGCCCATGACCGGATCTAACGTATTTATGTTTAAACATTAATACAACAGTATCTGTGCCTGATAAATTAACATAGGGAGAAATTAACCTTGCGGTGCTGTTTACTGAACTACCAACAAAACGACATTCAGGTGCATTGCCGCCAGCTTGGTTGGTAGCACTATTTTCCCAGTTAGAATTTTGGGGAAAGGTGAGCCAACCTTCTGGTGGCATTAAACCAGAACTAAAATCTTCATTCAGAAAGGTCTGTGCTGAAAGAAAGGAAGTAAATAATAGGCTAAGAAATAAAAAATAAAAACGATTCATAATTGCAAATATTTTAATACTATTTTATGCTGAAGATAACAGAAAAAACTCTGTATCATGATGTTTCAATAGTAAGGACACCCTCAAAACTATTTAAGTTGCACTATTGTTAATTAATTGTTAAAAGTTTGCCTAAAATTATATTTGAAACAGTTTTCAGTTTGTTTGTAGTTATAATAACCGAGTAATATCCTTTAGAAATAAATATATGTACTTGTTTATATCAAACCCGCTATTCTTAAGGTATTTTTATATAAATTCCGATGGACATAAATCAAAAAAACGCAGATAACAATGCTATCTGCGTTTAGAAATCAATACCTAGTTATTTCCTATCGTCTCAATACAATTCTAGAAGATAGAGAGGAGCCGTTTTGGATAATTTTTACTCCATAAATCCCGTCTGAATATCCATTAAGATCAACTTTTAACGAGTTATTGGTTATAAAAACGCTGTTTAATTCATAAACCACCTTACCTGTTTGATCTGAAATGATAATTTCAACAGGATTATTAATACTAGAGGATAGCCCAATATAAAACACTCCATTTGATGGGTTTGGATATATATTCATCTCAATACCGCTCACTTCATTTAACCCTGTACAATCAACAAATTCAACTGTAATTTGTCCATCATTATAACATCCATCCTGGGTGGTTACCTGTACGCTATAATCTTGAAACCCTAGACCAAAATTAGAAGTATCCACTTCGATGGTTTGATTTGTTTCTAAGTTTGACCACAGATAGCTAGATCCTGGGTTTCCAGCGTCAAGGGTAATAAAAGTACCCCCACAAACCACAGTGTCAGCACCAAGGTTAACAAAAGGTATCTCTGCAAAATTTATGAATATAGTATCATAACCTACACAGCCATATTCATTGGTAACTTCTGCCCAAAACATAGTCTCACCTGAACCCGTTGCAACTATTTCCTGACTAGTTTCATTGGTAGACCATAAATATTCCTGTCCAGGATTTCCTGCATTAAGGATAATTTGTGTTTCACCGCACAATGTTTCATTGTTACCTAGCTCAACAACTGGCAACTCATGAACTATAACTGTAGTATTTGATTCAATTGTAACCGAACCATCATATACTTCAACATTATAAGCAGTATTTTCTTCTGGATATACAATAGGAGATGCCTCGCTGGAAACAAATCCTTCGGGAACTGATGTCCAAGAATAAGTATAGGACCCTGATCCCCCCATTACATTTGTCAATAGTTGTGTACTTTCTCCCACACATATTTCAGCAGGATTTGCTGAAACGGAGAGTTGGATATCTGTAACATGCAATGTAAAGTCTACTTCGTATGATGGATTAGAAAGATCATTGGTGACGAACTCCACATAATCATAGTAAGATCCAACGGTCAAACCTTCAGCATTGAAAATAACATTCACAAGCAATGAATCTCCAGGTGGTATTATTCCTGCATCAGGGTCAAGTGTTAACCAACTTGGTATTACAATACTATAGTCTTCCACTTCACCATATTGGGTATCATTATATGCCGATAGTTTATCTGTTGATGACAATCTAACCCGCATACCAGTTTTACCAGGCAGAGCCACTTGAGGAATTGTAACCTCACCATTGAAATAGCTAAATCTTTTATCATCATTTAATATCACAGCTGCTTCATCAAAAACACCATTTTGATTCCAGTCAAACCAAATTTTTACCTGGTCGCCTTCATAGGCATTAGCAACAACAACTTCAATTGGATATGATTCTCCCTTATTAACGTTTGCAAATAATGAGCTGTTATTTGAATATTGATCACTAGACGAGTAATTTTCAAGATTAGCAATCCTTACTATATTTATATATTCGTCTCCACCGCCTTTTGCAATTTCATATTGATGTATTGATGACTTACCAAAGAAAGGTGAAATGCTATAATCCAAATCAAGCACTCCTGTGTTATGAATATGCATCATTTGAATATCTGTTTCTTCAGGGTTCAGCACTGCTGTATAACTTTCAGGTGTAATCACTATGGTAGAAGTACCATACTGAGTTTGAGCTGCCGCTGGAAGTGATTCCTGATCTCCTGCGAATACAGCGGTTACTTCATACAGATAATAACCATAATCAGCAAGTGTTTCCATAAAAGTTAATTCAGTGGTTGTGGTTACAACCTCTCCATTTCTGTATATTTTAAAATATTCAAAGCCTGTACCACCATTGAATTGCCAGTCTAGTGTAACTAATCCTGTTTCCTGATCAGTATCTGCCAATAGGGCGAATGGTGCCACCAAATTAATGGTTTCAAAGACACTGACATACCCCATTGCGTAGCCTGATCTATTATCAGTCCAACAAGGGTAAACTTTCCCATCACTTGAATGAATTGATAAATAATCACCAAAATATCCCGATGCTAGACCAGGAATTGGGGAGGGGGTGAAGGCAACATCACTAACTTTAAAATCTTCCCAAGTTTCGCCAGCATTTGTTGATACGGCAACCCATGCTTCCGCTTGCGAGGCAGTTGTATTTCTATTATCAAGGAATATAACACTTAGTATTCCACTGGACGCATCACAAGTTATCCAAGGTAGATAATGAGCCTTACCTTGTCCAATGGGATCCTGATTAACACGAATAGGATCGGTCCATGTATCCCCCTGATCTGTTGACTTAATCAAATAAACATCGCGGTCGCTACCAGTATTTGTTCCTGGTACACCAGTGTTAGTCCAAACAACATATATTGTACCGCTATTGGGGCCATCACTTGCATCCACAGCCATAACGGGGAAGGAATTTACTCTCATGTTTTGAGGAACTCCTGAATTTCTAATTCCTCTAATATTATCAATGATTCTAAATGCGGGCTCCCATGTTGACCCACCATCAAAAGACCTTGCCATTCCCATTGAATTCTCGTCATTAGGCCAATTATCGTATATTGACCATACGGCATAAGCTTCGCCATTTGGACCAGTGCTTAGGTTAACACCTTGGCAATGTCCGGAGGTATTTATTGCACCGCTAAGGTTTACCTTGGTATCCCATGTTTCTCCTCTATCCATAGATCGTTGTAGTGCAATTTCATTATCAAACGGGCCTCCAAAATCTGTCCATGCATTATATAGATAATTCTCATATGGACTCCCTTGTTTTGCATCTATCCACATATGATTTTTGTCGGCAAGATCACTCCATCCACTACCTGGTGCTCCTGCAACTTGAACTTTTGTCCATGAATCACCTTGGTCATCAGAATATGAAACTCCCTGACCTCCATTGCTAATATATCCTACATACCATCTTCCATCAGTACCTATACAGGCAGCAGGATCTCCACTGTTACTTCCGTTTGGTCCATTTATACTTCCATCCCAAGTTGCAGCAAAATCTTCCGTGTAAAGGTAATCTGCACCATAAACAGATCCTCCATTTGCAGGTGTAGAGTTATTGGAATTAAGTGCCACCAAATTATCATTGGGATCAACAAATATTGAATTCTCGCTTTGTGTTGATGATTCTGTTGTTACAGGCACATCTGGCGAATTATCAAAAACAACAGCCCTAGAATTTATTGTACTGCCGGTATATATAGCATCAGGTACTTTAACAACCGGATTTAGGACAGCAAGCCCTTTTTTGGCAGCTTTTTTCCAATATCCATTGTTATCAATACGTGTATTGACTAATGATTTTTTTTGTCTTTCCGTTGGTGATGAATCACTAATGGCAATGTTAAATGCAGCAATGACCAATATTGCTGACAATAAAATAAGGATGAATTTACGCATGTAGGTTGTGTTAGGATTGTTTGTAAAAAAAAATCTTATAATTTGCTTGAAAATGAGTGTCTTTAAGTTTGACATCTTTTTGTGTAAAACGTTGCTTGCAGTTATCAAATATTAATGAGACAAAGGTAATAAATATGCAATGGTTTTAAAAAAACGGCTACGTTAGTTTTGTGTGTAGTCCTTTATCTATTATATTAAAGGAGTATAGCCATCTGTGCTTATCACATGTATTTACTAGCCTTTAGCTCTCCGTTTAAGAGTAGCATGCCATTTATAGCAATGGCTTTCATTTAATCTTCCTCATGGTAAACATTCATAGTAGTATTATAACAGACATTATAATCATTAAAGTAATCTATTTTAACCTTATTTAATTAGAAAACCCAGATTAACTCTAGCAAAAATTTATTGTATTTTTCAAGTTTAAAATAATAATGTCAATCTAATTTTATTATGAAATTAAATATCCTATTTGTTTGTCTTGGAAATATATGCCGATCTCCCAGTGCAGAAGCTGTGTTCAAAGGATATGTAAAAGAAAAGGGCGAGGATCATAAATTCGAAATTGACTCAGCGGGAACTTATGGTTATCACGAGGGTGAGCCTGCCGATTCAAGAATGCAAACCCATGCCTTAAAAAGAGGTTATAACCTAACGTCAATCTCCCGTGCTTTTAATCCAACTGCGGATTGGGATAAGTTCGATTATATTGTTGCGATGGATAATTCCAACTTAAGAAATCTAAGTAATATGGCTCGTAATTCCAATGACCTTACAAAGCTCTGTAAACTAACTGACTTTTCAAATAATTTTAGTCATCAGGAAGTACCAGACCCATACTATGGAGGAGATCAAGGGTTTGAACTTGTTTTAGATATTTTAGAAGATGCATGCCATGGGTTTCATGAGTTTTTAAATGGGTAATATTATTTATATAATCACCAGATAATTTTTAATAAAATGATTCCCTAATACCATGAAACTTGGATATAAGTTGTTAATTTGCATAACATCTAAATGATAATAAATTGACTATTTACCCCAAATATATCTTTTTGTTAATGCTAGCATTAATTATTCTGGGCACAGGGTGTAAATCAAAGAAGGTGGTAATGAAGCCAGATGTTCAGAAAAATATTAATACCGCTAATCAGGATGGTACAACTCTTGATTATGATGAAGCAGTTAAGCGTCACTTCGAAATGCAAAGTAATAGTACAAAACGAATGATGATTAATTCTGATAAGAAAAGAGCATCAAGAAATTATGGATTAAAAAGGGCATGGTATGACCAGTTATTTAATAATAGTTGCTTAAGAAACTCCGCAATGGTAAAAACAGGTCATTCATACGTATCCTTAACTAAAGATCCTTCATGTTTTATAAAAAAATAATTATGAAGAAGTATACATTAGTGTTTTTATTAGTTATATCCAGCATATCAATGAATGCTCAATTTGGTGAAGTTCTTAGCTTTAATTCTGGAGGAATGTTAAGTATTCAATGGAATGTATCAACACCCACCGGTGAGCTAAAAAACTTAACAGATAAAACTACCCTCAATGGTATCAGCATTGATTATCGTCATTGCTACAAAAGGAACATAATAATAGGTGGTCGAACTGGGTGGCAAAAATTTTTTGAGGACAAAGGCATAACCAACCTCGAAAATGGCTCCACTTCTACATATGTAAATATTGAAAATAAAGTTAGTATTGCTCCAATATTAATCGTTGTTGACTATATGATCCCTAGTGAAAAGTTCATTCCATATCTAGGTATTGGCATGGGCGCATACTTTATATCAACATCAAGTTCCTATAATCGTACAGTAGATCAAAGTAATAATTCTTTTCATTTTGGCGTTTCACCTGAAGCTGGTATCAGCATACCGTTTATTATCAGTAATTTTGGATTAAATATTAGTACTAGATATAATTTTGCTCTAAAAACTTCCGAAACTATTAACTTTTCATGGTTTGATTTTAATGTAGGGTTATCGTTTATGTATTAATTTACTTTGTTATATACCAATGAAAATCATATCGGCTTTATTTATTTCTTTACTTTTACTTATAACCATCAATGGGTGTAATAAAGGTTCTGTAAATCCTAATATTCCGCGTGTTGTTATAAATATTACAATTGACCCTAACTCCACAATATATCAACCCTTAAATACCCCAGGCGGATGGCTTTATTTAGATGAGCAAGCCGGTATTTATATTCCATATGGAAGTCAGGGTGTAATAGTATACAGAATGAGTATGACTGAGTTCAAAGCTTACGAAAGACAATCTCCCGACTCACGATTTGAATGCTGTGATGAAAACATGCAAAATTGCGCCAAACTAATCGTTGGCGGTAACTATCCCTTTGTTAAAGATACGTGTAATGGAAACCTATATCAGCTTTTGGATGGATCTCTATTTACAGGGGAAGGACTCTACCCATTGATTGAATATGGAGCAGTTTATGATGGTGGGTTATTACACATTTTTAATTAAATGTCAATAATTTAATTAAAAAGCATTTCCTAAAATTAATTAGAACATCATTATTTTAGGACCTTGCAAAACTTAACTTATGAAAAACAAACCAATTACGCATTTCGGAATCAAGCGATTTATTAATGAGCAAACCATTGGAGGTTTTATTTTAATCTTAACAACTATTATTGCTCTTTATTGGTCTAATTCACCTTTTCATGAAAGTTATCATAGCTTATGGCATGATTTTAAAGTTGGTATTGTTTGGGGCAAAATAGATCTTGTGGCATCATTACACCATTGGATAAACGATGGATTGATGGCAATCTTCTTTTTCACCGTAGGACTTGAAATTAAACGTGAAATAATAGGTGGAGAATTAAACTCATTAAAAAAAGCATCGCTACCTATTTTTGCAGCCATTGGGGGTATGATTATTCCAGCTTTAATTTATGCTTTTATTTCCATAAGTAATCCTGAATATATAAAGGGTTGGGGAATTCCAATGGCAACGGATATTGCATTTGCACTGGGTCTAATGGCTATGTTTGGAAAAAGAATAAACATAAATCTAAAAATATTCCTAACTGCACTAGCAATCGCTGATGATCTGGGAGCAGTTATGGTAATTGCATTTTTCTACACAGAAACCATAGTAATGACTGAGCTCATTTCTGCTAGTATTTTTTTAGCGATTCTAATTGCTGCAAATCTAATGGGTGTTCGTAGAACTATATTTTATGCAATAGTTGGTTTTGCAGGCGTTTGGGTAGCATTTATGCTATCTGGCGTTCATGCTACAATTGCTGGTGTTCTCATAGCATTTACAATACCGGCAAGAACCAAGATTGATGAAAGTAAATTCATGAGCAAACTTGACAACTTGTTGACGGCTTTCAAAAAAGAACCTCCCACTAATGATAAGCTTTTGTCTACAAAACAGGTTAAAATTTTATCAGACATAGAAGACCTAAATGACAAGGCACACACCCCTCTTCAAAAACTTGAACATGCCTTACATCCAATAGTTATTTTCTTTATTCTGCCGGTTTTTGCGCTTGCAAATGCTGGTGTTCACATCGATGGAAGTATAATTGAAATGGTTTTACACCCAATATCCTTGGGAATAATATTTGGTCTTATTTTAGGAAAATCCATTGGAATATCCATATTCTCTCATCTGGTTGTTAAACTAAAACTTGCCATACTTCCAGAAGGAATAACATGGAAACAAATTTATGGAGTTTCTTTTTTAGCTGGTATTGGATTCACCATGTCAATGTTCATAGCAGATTTAGCATTTACAGATAGTCATCATATTGAAATCGCAAAAGTTGGTATAATTACAGCGTCATTATGCTCTGCAATTATTGGTATGGTATGGCTAGGCATAACATTGCAAAAAAAATAACCCCACACAAATCAGTCTGCCAATATAATCCTTCCCGTTTTGGAAACAGAGCCACAAGTAACTTTATAAAAATAGGTCCCGGGGTTGAAATTATTCCTATTATCCATTTTAACTTTAATAACGGGGGTGTTTACAGAAATTACATGCTCCATATCAACAACTTTCCTCCCCATAATATCGAATACCTGAATGGATACATTACTCGCTACTGGATTAGCAATGGAAACATTAAAATAATTTGAAAAAGGGTTAGGATAGACGTTAACATTATCACTTATACTAAGGTTAATTCCTGTTGTTAAGTCACCATCAATAGCTATTATCTCGATGTAAGATTCGAGTAATGTTTCTATGAACATAGTATCAATTACAATTTCTCCTTTTCTTGAAACAGGAATGGCACATATAATGTTCAGTGTAAGGGTATCTCCACTTTCTAATTCATATGGAAAAACTGGCATCTCTTCAACACTCCATGGAAATATCCATCCAAACTCTGTCAATGATGTGAGAGTAACTTTATCAGAAATATCGTTTATAATGTTTAGAGGAATGCCTTCAATCATATCGGTTATATTCATAAACATAACCGTATCCGGGTCAAAAAGTAGTTCATTAACCGGAAAATAAATGGTTCTGAAAACAAACGGATCATCCTCGCCTACAAATGGCTGCATTGACTGCCTTCCTGAGTCATCAGCGGCATAAATATAATAGGAAACAGTATCTCCAGGTTCAACTCCTATAATTTTCGTTGAATAATGGTCTATACTATCAATTTCCATTAATGTGGATATAAAATCACCACTATTTCTCTTATAATAAACCAAAACAGAATCAGCATAAATATCAGCACCACTGTGTGCAGTTATCTTTGCTGATATATTATATTCTGGATGATATGATGTACTACCATAAATTGGCATGTGATCAATGTAGAGCATTCCAATGTCTGCTATTCCTTTGGCTCGACAGTGAAGAGCATCTGTATTTTCCCAACCATTATATAGAATTGGAACAATATCATACCCTGGCATAGCTTCTTCATAAACAGCTATTGCTTCATCATCCCACTGGCTACCAGTAATAGGAACAAAAATTCTATCATTTAGTATTAATGAGTTTGTATATGGAGTATATGGAGGATCTCCTGGCGTAAAAACTCTTATTACCTCCCAAGGTTTTCCATAACTACTTGTGGATGTTGCAAAATGATCAGCTAGATCTTCATAATCTTGATATCTATTGTCTGAAGGTGAAACTTGACCTATTAAAATTTTACCCGGTGTTAGATATTTACTCCAACAGTCGATGTGTTTAATATATTCCCCCAGTGGATCAGATGTTACATCATATAATGGGTTTCCAAGGTAATCGTTAACATAACCTGATACCTCATCATGAGTTAAGCTTGGATTTTCCTCCCAGACAAGATCCGTTGATGCCGCTATTCCTTTTCCTGTGCACATGTAATTGCCTCCGGTGCTTATCAGGTTCATACCATATAAGTCAATTCCAAGATAGGCGGCCATCTCTATGGGAATATCATTATCATTAGGGCGTGGTCGGTTATAAGGGAAGTCAACTATTCCAGGATCTCCATTGCCATCAAAAACATACCATGGACCATAATCTCTAACCCAATAACTATCCGTTGGCTTTAGTAAAAAGTCACAATTTTCAAGATTGACTCCATTGTTTTGATATTGTGTGGTTACAGTGGCTTGCTGTGAAGAATTTGCAACTATTGTAAGCACAGTAGTTTCTTCTGCCATGGCTTTTATAAGTGACATTGGAATACCAAAAGGATACCTTATCAAAACACCCTGCATGGGGTCAAACTCGCCAACATTTCTGATTTCACCTTCTGGTGGATCAGTTGGTGTGAAGTTTCTTGCGTTCGTCACAGGAACAGTCATTTCCTCCTCGGATAAATAATGCAATTTTTCCCAGCTGGCTTTAGTTTGACTCTTTAAATTTGATGATATAAATATCAGCAGAAGACCAAGCAATAAGAATCTTATTTTCATATCTGGATGTTTTAATATTTATTGAGTAGACAAATGTATAAACTTAGAAGTTGTCTTGCAACTAATGATTTAGAAATGATTGGGCATAATTATATGTAATAATGGACACTTGTTTTGTTAAGCAATCGCTTAGAGGGATTGTTATGATTACCATTAATTATATTATTTTTGTATTTGAAACAAAAGAAATAGAAATGGGATTACTTTCAAATATTTCATTAGTACAAACCTGCGGATGGATAGGAACTCCTGAAATTATTATTATCGTTGTAATAATTCTTTTACTTTTCGGTGGTAAGAAAATACCTGAGTTGATGCGTGGCCTTGGAAAAGGTGTTAAGGAATTTAAAGATGGTGTAAGTGAAGATAATAATAACGCCAACGAAAAAGATGACACTAAAAAGGACTAAAGCCTTAATTAGTCATTTATTAATTCTTTATAAATATTATGTCGATTGATTATCTGTCGAACAAAATTAAAAGTTTCTTTTCCTCTAACATATCCATTGTAAACCACAGGGTCGTGGTAATGTTCTTTTTCCGACAAACTTAATATACAGCTATCTACGTTATGGGTCCATACATTGGGGTCCTTACCATACTTTTCTGCTAACCTTCTTGCATCAAGCACATGTCCTAACCCGCAGTTATATGAGGCCAAAACGAATTTTATTCTTTCGGTGGAATCTGCTATTTCGTCAGGAATTTGATTGTCTATATATCTAATATGCTTAACCCCTGCAGTAATTTGATCCTTTGGAGAAGGCCTGGAATCAAGGCCATATTTTTCAAGGACATGTGGCATAAGTTGCATAAGACCGTATGCTCCAACCCATGATTTAACATTGGGTTTAAATTCCGATTCCTGATATATCATTGATGCCAATAGGAGCCAATCCCATCCTATTATTTCAGAGGAATTTTTTATGTATTCGTCATATGGAGATAAACTACCTCCAGAATAGGAATTATATTCACTATTTACAATCTTCCTTGATCTTATATTCTTAAAATATTTATTGTATAGTAATCTTGACTTTAGAGTTTTATTAAATCTATTCATCCAATTATCTATGGTATCCACAAGCCCTGTTTGACCTCTTTTTGCAGCCCACGCTATTTTTTGAGGAAAACTAAGCGTTGTTTTAACATCTATATTTCTATAATATCTACCATTTACCTTTGCAATGTGTTCATCCGATACAGTATAATCTATCTCACCCAGTGAAACTGCATGTATAAGATCCTCAACATCTCTTGGATCATTTATAACCTGAATAGTGTCTGCAATTTCATCACTTAAAGTTTCTAATCTTTTTGAAAAAACTGTTCCCGCCTGAACATGTACTTTGGCATTGGCCAAATCCAATGGATTTCTTAATAAATGTGATTCTATTTCATCGGCAGTTTTCATCTTATGATATCCATCAGGTTTCTTTTGTACAAGTACTTGCCTTGTTGTCATTATGGGTGTTGTGAATGAAAATTGTTTAGATCGCTCAGATGTAACTGTCAATCCCATTGCCAGTAAATCAATCTCGTTATTATTTAGCATCTCGATCCCCTTTGAGATATCATATTCAATGATAAGTTCCAGTTCCACACCAAGATTAGTTGTGAAATCCTTTAATAGTTCATATTGATAACCGATTGGTTCGCCACGATAAATTAGATAATTGATTGATCCAAAATCCGTAGCAGCTCTCAATTTTTTTTGCTCTAGTATCCTTTTGATTGCAAAATCAGAAGCATCAGATGATATATAAAAACCATTAACATTATGATTATTGGAAGCATTGTTACATGATCCTATAATTAAAATCACAACTATACAAATGATAGTTTTTATTCTCATATCTTCAATGATGGAGACATTTACTAAAGTAATAAAATAATGAAGCTAATGGTAATCATACTTTATAAATAAATGTCCCTTTAAATGATTGTAACTTGTTATATTTGTGAGTAATTCGTTTGTAAATATACTCCGGATGATTTTAATTGGATCAAACATGACAAAAATTATTGCTATTTCATTACTGGGTATATTATTAATCGGTTCCAATTCTTGTAAAAAAATTACTAATCCCAATAACAATGGTGAGGTTAAGGATACTTTGTCGTATGACTTTCTTAACACGCGTATTTTCATTGAATTTTTTGATGCAAATACCAATAACCACATTAATTCAAATGGAAGTGACCATTTGAAGGTTGAGCTTAAAGGAGGTTCAAAGGATGCAATTGCAGATATTATTGGCCTTCAGAAAGAGATTTATTATCCAGAAAATGGATTCATTTCTTTTGGAATACTTCCAGAATACAATCCCAGCATATCATCACCTATTAACTTTACCTTGATAGCATCCATTAATAATTATTTAATGACCTCTCGTGAAATTAAAATTTCTGAAGTGGGTGATTACTACATTAAAATATCAATGGTAAACATAGATAATCCACCAGAAGGCATCGCGGTAAAAACAGCAGATGGTATTGGAAACCTTTATGATGGATTTCTTCGTGATGATGTGGAGATATCAACCGAAAATGAAGAAGCTAAGATTACCATTCATGGTGGAACACGATTGCTTAACTCTGATACAAACAACCTGAATGGTAAGCTAAACATATCTCTTTTTTATTACAATTTAGATTATGATCAATCTTTTGAGTCATTTTCTGGTGGCATAATAGGAACCATTGAAGAAAATAATTCCATTGAAAATGCATTATTCTATCCAGGAGGTTATGTTACCATAAAAGTTTACGATAGTGATGGTAAAGAGGGTGCTTTTATTGAATCTAAGTCCATTGATTTATATGTCAAAATTGCCAGCGAACTGATTAATCCAAAAACAGGATTATCATATCAAAGTGGTGATATTATAAATTTAATAAGGTACGATGATAATGCTGGAACATGGATATATGAAAAATCAGACACTGTGAAAATTGATGATAATGGTATATTATATGTTAATACTACTACTGCGAGCTTAAATAACATAAGCCTAAGCAATTATAAAATTAATTTTTGTACCGATGCCTCTGGTTTTAGTATTACAGGAAATTGCCAGCAAGATCAAACAATACAGCTTAGCGGTATATTACGAAAGTCCGATGATGATTCTTTCATATCTAACATAACATTAGTAGGGAATAAAAGTGAAGCACTATATTTTTCTGGAAATATTGGTAATAATAGTGCTTACATAGACTGGCTTACAATTACAGGAAGTTGTGAAATAAATCAAGCTTATAATCCAACAACAATAGAAAACATGTGTTTGGGACCAGATGTTGATATAAATCTCATGAAGGGTGCTGGAGATTTGAAATCAATTGAAGCAACTTTCCTGGGCAGATGCTCTTCAGATACTAATTATATAATTCTACCTTCATTTGGCCTGTGGGTAAAAAATATTGATGCCGTTACAGATTGGAAATGGTATTCAATGGAAAAGGGCAAGGCACAAATATATGACCTTACCATAGGTCAAACTTATATCTTTGGCGTGTACTTTGATGGAGTGTGGAAAGAGTGGAGGGCTACCATAAGAGAAGATTCAAAATTAGATTTTAATATCGAATTTTCGGATGGAATCTGCAATGATGTATTTGGAATTTTTTAACTATCTAATATTACTCAAAACCTTTTAATTTTGAAATATTCCTACGATCTTTTTTTGTAGGTCTGCCGACGCCACGTTCACGTTTTTCAATATTTAATTGCCTTATCATTTCAAGCCTTTCATATTCCCCTGGAGGTGTCATATCCTGCATAATATCTGGAACAAGCTTTGCTGCTACCCTATTTTTGTGGATCTTTAAGACCTTGACCGTTTTACGAATGCCACTTTGCTGAACATCAATTATGTCGTTAACTCTTATTTCTCTACTGGGCTTAGCATTATGTCCATCAATCTTTACCTTGCCCCCACTGCATGCTTCGCTAGCTTGCGATCGTGTTTTAAAAATACGGATCACCCAAAGCCATTTATCTATTCGTATTGATTCCATCAAAACATTGAGTATGGGTAAATATTATTTTTTTCGAAAAAATATTTGAATTGGCACTCCTGTGAAGTTATAATGCTTTCGTATTTGATTTTCAATAAATCGCTTATAAGGCTCCTTAATATCATCGGGTAGATTACAGAAAAAAGCAAACATTGGTGTTGATGTTTTTAGCTGAGTTATATATTTAATTTTTATATGCCTCCCTCTTGAGCCCATTGGTGGGGGGTTATTCTCAATTATGGGCAATAATAAATCATTCAGTTCAGATGTGGATATTCTATACTTACGTCGCTCATAAACTTCAGATGCAAATTCAAGAGTTTTGTGTATTCTTTGTTTTTCTTTTACTGAAGTAAAAACAACTGGTATATCAACAAACGGAGCTATTCTTTCTTTTAAATCACTTTCAAACTTCAGGTGTGTATTTGTTTCTTTATTAATAAGGTCCCATTTATTTACAACTAAAACTATCCCCTTATTATTCTTTTCAGCAAGGTGAAAAATATTTACATCCTGCTTTTCTATTCCCGATTGAGCATCAATCATTACAACACAAACATCAGAATTTTCTATGGCTTTTATGGTTCTAAGCGTTGAATAAAACTCGATGTTTTCATATACCTTACCTTTTTTGCGAAGGCCAGCGGTATCAACAAGCATAAAATCATGGCCAAATGCATTGTACCGAGTATAAATTGAATCACGTGTTGTACCTGCAATATCAGTTACAATATTTCTAACATCACCCAAAAGAATATTTATAATGGATGATTTTCCAACGTTTGGTCTACCAACAAAGGCAATTCTCGGAAGGTCAATTTCTTCATCCTTCATGTCCTTATCAGGAAACACCTTAACAACATCATCTAGCAAATCACCTGTACCACCACCATTAACTGCTGATAATGGATAAACATTTCCCAAGCCAAAGGAGTAAAATTCTGATATTTCGCCTGATTTGTCAGGGGTATCAATTTTGTTTGCTGCAACAAAAATATTCTTCTGTGACTTCCTTAATAAACGAGCAACATCTTCATCCAAAGGGTTAATCCCTTCCTTTGAATCCACAACAAATATTATTGCATCCGATTCATCTATTGCAAATTCAACCTGTTTTCTTATTTCGCCTTCAAAGGTATCATCCGAACCATAAACATACCCCCCAGTATCGATAACAGAAAACTCATACCCATTCCAATCACTTTTTCCATAAATTCTGTCACGAGTAACCCCACTAACAGATTCAACAATTGCCTCCTTACTTTGTATTAGCCGGTTAAAAAGAGTTGATTTGCCAACATTTGGTCGACCTACTATTGCTATGGTATTATTCATTATTTATGAAATTAATTTGAGCATGCAAAAATATTAAGAATTTGCTACGATTATCATTGGCTGTATCCAAAATTCTTGAGTATATTTTCATTATCCCGCCAATCCTTACTAACTTTAACAGTTGTTTCAAGAAATACTTTTTTCCCAACAAATTCCTCTAAATCCTTTCTAGCTGCAGTTGCTGTTCTTTTAATGGCCTGGCCTTGGTGACCAAGAATTATTGCCTTTTGAGATTCTCTAGCAACATATATTAATGCAGATATTCTAATTATCCTTTGTTCCTCCTTATATTGATCAACCGCAACCTCAACAGAATAGGGGATTTCCTTTTTATAGTTTAAAAGAATTTTTTCACGAATAATTTCTGACACGAAGAATCGCATGGATTTATCAGTGAGCTCATCCTTGGGATAAAATGCATCATGTTCCGGCAAGTTCTCTATTATAACATCAAATAGTGATTCGAGATTAAAATTGTTCAATGCAGAAACAGGGATAACTTCAGATTTAGGCAATAATTCCTGCCACGAGGTTATCTGTTTCATTATTTCCTCCTGATTCGATAAATCTATTTTGTTTATTACAACGATAACCTTACGACCTGTTGAATTGAATTTTTCAATTATTTCCTTGTCTGAAAATTGGAAATCAGGTTCTGTCATGAGCAATATTATATCTGCATCTTTCAGAGCAGTGTCCACAAAATGATTCATGTACTGATGCATTTTATAGGATGGATCTTTAACTATTCCTGGTGTATCGGAATAAACGATTTGAAAATCGTCACCATTAACAATTCCCATTATACGATGCCTTGTTGTTTGGGCCTTGGAGGTAATAATTGAAAGTTTTTGGCCAACCATAGCATTCATTAATGTTGATTTACCAACATTGGGATATCCAATAATATTTACAAATCCAGCTTTGTGCATAATAATCCTAAAATATTTGCACAGCAAAGAAACAAAATATATCTTTGCACTCCCTTTTTTAAGGGGTATTGATGAACGTTCATAAGAATAAAAGACATATTGCGGGGTGGAGCAGAGGTAGCTCGTTGGGCTCATAACCCAAAGGTCGTAGGTTCGAATCCTGCCCCCGCTACTAAAACAATAAAACGGTTATACTTTTATAAAGTGTAGCCGTTTTTTCATTATACCTTTTAAATCTTTTTATTTTTTTGTATTTTTGAAACAGCTTCATCAAAATTAACATATGTAATTTGAATATCTTCAAAACATATATTTGATAAATCGAAGTCAATGAAATTACTCTCCATGATATTACGATTATAAATATTGAGGACGTAGAGAAGAGCGATATTACTAAATTTTATAGCAATATATAATCACTCACACTATCCTCCTCTAACCATAATATTAAAATCATGGAACTGCTTAATTTACAGCGTGTTAAATATGATTAAAAACCATCGGTATTCATGGTCACCAATTCATAAAAGAGAAGATTTTGCATGGCCTCATGGGAAAAGGTTGGCTCTCTATATCGGTTTAAATTTAGAACACTTTTCTTTTGGTGAGGGCTTGGGAGCAAAACTTGCACCTTCAGCTAGTGAACCTGATGTTTTGAACTACTCATGGCGAGATTATGGAAATCGTGTGGGAGTTTGGAGGCTCTATGAGCTATTTCAATCTCTAGAACTTCCTGTATCTTTAATAGTCAATTCATCAATATATGATTATGCTCCAGAAATAATTGAAACAGGAGTAGGTCGTGGTTATGAGGTTGTTGCTCATGGTAGAACAAATTCAGAACGCCAAAGTGATTTTGTAGAAAACGAAGAGAAAAAATTAATTGATGAAACAACTAAAGTGATAAATCGTTTCCATAATAAACCAAAAGGATGGCTTGGTCCTTGGATATCGGAGAGTATTACAACCCCAGATTTACTTGAGGAAGCAGGGTACTCCTATCTACTTGATTGGTGTCACGATGATCAACCAACATGGTTAAAAACACGAAATGGTAAAATTCTCAGTATTCCCTACCCACAAGAGATAAATGATATTCCCGCAATCATTGCTCGCCAAAATAGTGCTGAAGAGTTCTCCAATATGATAATTGACAATTTTGATGAGATGCTCCAGCAATCAGAACAACAATCACTGGTTATGGGAATAGCTCTCCATCCTTATATTGTAGGTCAGCCTTTTAGACTAAAACATCTAAGAAAAGCTCTAACTCATATTGTAAATAATATGAAAGATAAAGTTTGGTTTACTACAGCTGGGGAAATTGCGGAGTATTATTGTAAGAATGTAGAGTCATAAATATTTGCAGACATTAGCAGTTCTTCTGTGTTTAACTTAAATTCAAGGCTTACGTATATCTTCCACGAGCTGCTGGATCTCTTTGCTTGGTGCTGGTGTTATACTAGAAACTATTATTATTACAGCAAAGTTTGCTAACATACCTACGGTGCCAAATCCCTCCGGAGAGATGCCAAACCACCAATCTGCTTTGGTGCCACCTCCAAACCAGCCAAACTTAAATTTTAGCATATAAAACAACATTAGCAAAACGCCAACTAGCATTCCACTGATCGCACCCTCTTTGTTAATTCGTTTGGAAAAGATGCCAAGCAAAATGGCGGGAAAGAACGAAGATGCTGCCAAACCAAATGCTAAGGCTACAGTTGCAGCTACAAATCCAGGAGGATTGATTCCAAAGTAACCAGCCAAACAAACAGCAGCTGCAGCAGCAATACGTGCGGCAATTAGCTCGCCCTTATCCGATATGTTGGGCATCACCATCTTTTTGAGTAAATCGTGCGACACAGCCGATGAAATCACTAATAGCAACCCTGCCGCTGTAGATAGTGCTGCGGCCAATGCCCCTGCTGCAAGCAGGGCGATAACCCAATTTGGTAAATCCGCAATTTCTGGATTTGCCAATACCATGATATCTACATCAACATCCAGTTCGTTTGTTTTTTTATCCGCTGTGTACTGAATAAGTCCATCCTCATTTTTGTCTGTAAATTCAAGAAGTTCTGTGGACTCCCATTTTTCAAACCAATATGGCATCTGCTTATAGGGTTTATTGCTTACTGTTTCAATAAGGTTGGTTCTAGAGAATACTGCAATAGCTGGAGCTGTGGTATAAAGTATGGCTATAAACAACAACGCCCATCCAGCAGACTTTCGCGCATCACTTACTTTTTTAACGGTAAAAAAGCGCACAATCACATGTGGCAGTCCAGCTGTACCGACCATAAGGGCCATGGTAATACAAAATACATCAAACATAGATTTGCTCCCCGAAGTGTATTCATGGAACCCAAGCTCTTTGTGCAGCCCATCTAGTTTGTCAAGCAGATAAGTCCCATCGGCATCAGCTGCACCAAACCCAAGCTGTGGAATAACATTTCCTGTTACCAAAAATGATATAAATACAGCAGGCACCATAAAAGCAAAAATCAACACACAGTATTGTGCTACCTGGGTATATGTAATCCCTTTCATACCACCCAAAACAGCATAAAACAATACGATTCCCATACCTATAATTACACCGGTGACAATATCAACTTCTAGGTATCTTGAAAACACTACTCCTACACCACGCATTTGCCCAGCTATGTATGTAAAGGATACGATAAGAGCGCAAAACACAGCAATAGAACGCGCCATATTTGAATAATAACGATCACCTATAAAGTCAGGAACAGTAAACTTGCCGAACTTACGTAAATAGGGTGCAAGAAGTAATGCCAATAGCACATAACCACCAGTCCAGCCCATAAGGTAGACCGACCCGTCGTAGCCACTAAAAGATATTATGCCTGCCATAGAAATAAACGAAGCAGCAGACATCCAATCGGCAGCTGTTGCCATTCCATTTGCAATAGGATTAACCCCACTACCGGCTACATAAAACTCTTTTGTTGACCGTGCCCGAGACCAAATAGATATCCCTATGTATAAAGAAAAACTAAGTCCAACAGCAATCCAAATCCAATATTGAAGATCCATCTAGTTATCTTTTTTTAGTTTATTATCTAGGCGATTCATAAGATAGATATAGGTAAAGATGATGATTAAAAATCCATAAATGGAACCTTGTTGCGCAAACCAAAACCCGAGCTTAAACCCACCAATTTGTATCAAATTCAATTGTTCTACAAATAAGATACCACAGCCAAAAGACACGATAAACCAAAGTAAAAGCAGAATGCTGATGTACTGCACATTTTTTTTCCAGTAAACATTATTTTTCATGGGTTTAAGAATAAAGATTAAGTCATTCAAATGGGTTAACTACTAAAAACCCCTCTAAATCCAAATTTAGAGGGGTTTTTGCTTTGTTGAATTCTATCAATAACCCTAATTAAGTTTCAGATAAAATATACCATCACTTTTTAAATATAAGGTTTATCAGAAATAGAACAACTATAGCACCAATGGCACCCGTTAATACAGCTCCTAGCCATTCATCTCCAAGACTAATGCCAAGAGCTCCCAATATCCAGTACCCAAAAGCACTACCAACTATTCCCAATAATATGTTCCAAATTAAACCAAGGCCACTCCCTTGGTAAATTGTGCTTCCAAGCCATCCAGCTAAAGCACCAATAATTAAAGATCCAATGATTTCCATGTTTATTTGTTTAAATGAATATTGAAATGCATATTTAATCCAAATATATCATTTTATTTTTTGGGGCACCTAAACAAGAATTATTCATGATAAATACTAGGAAGATTAGAATGAAGTTTTGTCCCAAGTTTATAACAAAACAAGTATATTCTCTTTCCCTGCCCATGACATTAAAGCTACAACAAGAGGTATTAATACGTATTTTGATTTAATTTAAGTGCTCGTTTGTTAAAAAACAAACTTACATTTTTAATTTAACAAGTATTAGCCTAATCATTTAGTCGCTTTGTTAAACATCTCATGGAGATGTTAGATTTATTTTACTATCTATTTCATGCTGGCCAAAGAGGAAAAAAATTATGTCTCGCATATACTGAATAATAAATATTATCTAACTAATGGAGTAAGTCCTTTACAAAATTCTTTACTTTTGGAATCCCAAATTAAAATGGCGGTTATATGGCATTTGTTAATTCCGTGCTTAATTGGTGGATTAAAAAAAGAATTCATCAAATAGAACTATTCAACAAGTATCCCATTGATGTACAAAATGAGGTTATCAAAAAACTCATTTATTCAGGGCGCGATACTGAATGGGGTATGGAATATGGTTACAAGTCAATAAAATCCATTAAAAGATTTCAATCACAGGTTCCTATAAGTACGTATGAGGACATCAAACCATATATTGATCGTTTGCGAAAGGGTGAGCAAAATATCCTATGGAATGAAGAAATAAATTGGTTTGCAAAGTCATCTGGAACAACAGCAGGTAAAAGCAAATATATTCCCGTCAGCCATTCTTCTCTGGAGGACTGTCATTATAAAGGAGGGAAAGATATGTTGGCAATGTATTTCAATTTATATCCAGAATCCGAACTTTTCGAAGGTAAAAGCTTGGTGATGGGTGGTAGTAGAAATATACTTGAGGTTAGCAATAGAACATTTATTGAGGGTGATTTATCCGCAATACTTATGCAAAACCTTCCTTTCTGGGCCCAATTCAAAAGAGTTCCCTCCCTAACAATTGCTCTGATGGATGAATGGGAGAATAAGCTTGAGCTCATGGCAGAATCAACAATGGGCCACAATGTAACAAGCATATCAGGTGTTCCATCATGGATGCTGGTATTGTTACGAAAAATTCTAAAAAAATCTGGGAAAAATAACATACATGAGTTATGGCCAAATCTGGAAGTATTTTTTCATGGAGGTATAAATTTTGAACCATACAGAGATCAATATAACGATATCATTGATCCAGCAAAAATGGTTTATTCAAATACCTACAATGCATCCGAAGGGTTTTTTGCAATACAGGATCAAAAAGATAATAGTGATTTGCTATTGATGTTGGATTATGGAATATTTTATGAATTTATACCGCTGAGTGAAATTGGTTCTAAATCTCCAAAAGCTCTTACCCTCAGAGAAGTTGAAGTAGGAATTAATTATGCGCTGATAATATCAACCAATGCTGGGCTATGGAGATATATGATTGGTGACACGGTTATGTTTTCAAGCACTTCCCCATATAGAATAAGAATAACAGGTAGGGTTAAAAATTTTATGAATGCCGTTGGAGAAGAAATTATAATTGACAATGCTGAAAAAGCTCTTGCCATAGCATGCTCAAAAACTGATGCAACTATTATAGATTATACTGCAGCACCAATTTTTGTTGATGATAATGTGTGGCATCAATGGCTAATAGAATTTGAAAAACCCCCGGCTAACCAAGAATTTTTTAATGAGGCCTTTGATAATGCCCTTAAATCTCTCAATTCAGATTATGAAGCAAAAAGATATCATGACCTGGTATTAAAGGCGCCACAGATTGTAAATCTTAAAAAAGACACTTTTTATAACTGGATGAAAATGAGAAACAAGCTCGGGGGACAAAATAAGGTACCACGCTTGTCAGGAAGCAGAGAGTATGTTGACGAAATACTTAATCTTTAATAGTTTCTTTTTTAATCAACAATTTATTTATTTTAGTAAAAAATTAGCAAAAATGCATGTAGCAATAGCAGGAAATATTGGATCCGGAAAAACAACTCTAACAAGATTATTGGCAAAACACTTTGGCTGGAAACCTCACTACGAAGATGTTGATCACAACCCATATCTACATAGTTTTTATGAAGATATGCAGCGCTGGTCTTTTAACCTTCAAGTATATTTTCTAAACTCAAGGTTTCGACAGGTTGTGGAAATAAGAGACAGTGGTAAAAATATTATACAGGATAGAACCATATATGAAGATGCATATATTTTTGCTCCGAATCTACATGAAATGAATTTAATGTCGACAAGAGACTTTGATAATTATAGCTCTCTGTTTGAATTGATGAATTCATTTATTCATCCTCCAGATTTACTTATCTACTTAAAGGCATCCGTTTCTACTCTTGTTGAGCAAATACAGATGCGCGGACGCGATTATGAAGAATCAATACGTCTTGACTATCTCAAGAGATTGAATAATCGTTACGAAACATGGATAAAGGGATATGATTCAGGAAAATTACTCATAATTGATGTCGACAATATGGATTTCAATAATCCAGAAGACTTGAGTGTTGTTATTGAAAAAGTTAATGCAAATATTCATGGTTTGTTTTAAGGTTTATTATTAGAGCTAATCATGATTTAAAATTGTTTCCATAATCTTTAGAGAATTAAGAAAATGAAAATTCTTGGTATCATTCCAGCAAGATATGAGTCAACAAGATTTCCAGGTAAACCACTTGTTGATATTGCAGGAAAATCCATGATACAAAGAGTTTACGATCAAGCCTGTAAGGCGCATCTAGTTTCAAAAATTATTGTTGCAACTGATGACGAAAGAATATTTAAGCATGTTGAAAGTTTTGGTGGTGTGGTAATGATGACAGATAAAAATCACTTAAACGGAACCACCCGATGTAATCAAGTTCTGGATTTAATTTCAAAATCAGGAGAACAGTTTGATGTGGTAATAAATATTCAAGGTGATGAACCCATGATTAATCCACAACAGATTGATAAGGTTGCTAAGCTATTTAATGATGAGAAAACGCAAATATCTACTCTTGCTAAGAAAATTACAATCGCAGAAGATCTTTGTAATGATAACATAGTAAAAGTTGTTTTTGATGATAATAAAAGTGCGTTATATTTCAGTCGTCAAGCCATTCCCTACGAAAGAAATCACAAAAAAGATAACTGGTTAGATCATAATGAATATTACAAACACGTGGGGATTTATGGCTACAGATCCAATATTCTAGATAAAATAGTTGCTCTTCCACAAGGTAAACTTGAGTTTGCTGAAAGTTTGGAGCAGCTAAGGTGGCTTGAAAATGGAATTAGAATTACAATTGATATTACTGATTTTGAGTCTATTGCAATAGATACACCCGATGACCTATTAAAACTTACCACAAAACTTTGATTGTTCCGAACAGTTTTCTTACTTTAGCGAGTTGTGATCTAATTAATTTTTAGTGATTAGTATAAAGATTGTTAATTACTTTAAATCAAAGTGTTTTTCAGATGGAAGTAGCAAAATATTTGAGAGAATTATTGTATGATTATGAATGCGTTATAATACCAAACCTTGGTGGTTTTATTTCGAATAATAAACCAGTTACAATTAACAAACTATCAAATAGGTTTTCTCCTCCAAATAGTACTATTCATTTTAATACACACTTAAAAACAAATGATGGGCTTCTTTTAAACCATCTTTCTCAAAGGGAGAATATTGATTACGCAACTTCAAAAATAAAAGTTGAAAAATTTGTAAGACATTGCAAAACAATTCTAGATAATGAGGGTAAAATTCATTTAAAATCTGTTGGTTACCTTTTTTATGATAAGAATAGAAATATTGGATTCAGTCAGGATGAAAAAATCAATTTCAATGCAGATTCATATGGTTTAACTGACTTGGTTTCTCCTTCCATTCAGAGAATAACCGATGAAGAAAAAGTTAAAAAAGTCATAGCCTCTGCACTTAAGAATTCAAATAATACTTCCCGACAAAGAGTTAGTCGTAAATCAAACCGCGGTAATAAATCATTGGCAACACAGCTACTATTGCCAGCCATATTAATTTTTACCCTGGGCATTGGTTATGCATATATTGAAAATGGTATGATCTCCAATTATATTGATAGGTATTCGTCTCAAATTCCTTTTTTCTATTCCAGCGTGAACGATTACCTGGCAGAAAATATAAATTCAGAGCCCGTTGGTAAGCTAAGCAAGGGTGCGGCATCCTTCTTTCCTATTGTTCTTAACGAAAAACATGATACTGAAGCTGCTATTACAAAAATCAAAAGTCCGGAAGAAACCACAAAGGAAGAAATTGCCATTATAAAACATAAAGACATACAACAACCAAATGGGATAGGTGAAACAGTGGTTTCGCTGGATGTTAAACGCACAACAGATGGCACTCATACTAAGAACCATAATTTGGACAAAACATTATCAAGCAATAAGTTCTTCATTATTGCTGGTTCATTTTCCAAAAAATCAAATGCCCTAAATCTTATTAATAGCCTTAAAAGCAATGGATTTGATGCTATTATTGCAGATACTAGCAATAATGGAATGTATAGAGTGGCATTTGAGTCATTCAGTCTTCGCTCTGCTGCGAAACAAGAACTAGTGGCAATTAGAAAAAACGAAAATCCCAACGCCTGGCTCCTGGTTAAATAGCTAAGAACATCGTGAGTAAAAAGAATAAGCTTCAACGTTTTGCTGAAAATGAAACCTTCGCAAACATGTTTCAAATGGGTTATAACCAACTTTTGGAAGGGTTTAATAATCGCGGAAATTGGAATAAGAAATTCTTTAAAAACAATAATGAAATCGTACTCGAATTAGGATGTGGAAAAGGTGAATATACAGTTGGAATGGCAGGTATGTTCAAAGACAAAAATTTTGTGGGTATAGACATAAAAGGTGCTCGCATATGGCAAGGTTTGCGTAACGCCAATAATAAAAAGCTAAATAATGTAGCATTTATAAGGTCACGGATTAATTTACTTGAATATTTATTTGGTCCCGAAGAGGTATCTGAAATATGGATTACATTTCCTGATCCCCGAGCTAGATACTCAGATAAAAACAGAAGGCTTACATCCCCAAAATTTATAGAGCGATATTATAAAATTTTAAAAAGGGGAGGGACTATAAATCTAAAAACAGATAATATTCTATTCTTCGAATATACACTTGATGTGATACGTGAAAATGGTCATGAATTACTTGAATATACCTACGACGTATATGGTAGTAAAAATGACAAGGTATTACAGGATATTCAAACCTATTATGAAAAAATATGGCTCAAAAATGGTACTAAAATTAAGTATCTCAGATTCAAACTTGCAAACAAATAATCATAATTTTATAAGATAGCTTACCATTCTGGTTTTCTCTTTTCCAAAAATGCCAACATTCCTTCCCTACCCTCTTTGCCTTCGCCAAATAATGTTCCAAACTCTTTTGCTTCGAGTTTTTCTCCATCATATAATGACTTCTCCAAGCCTTCTCTTACTACCATTTTTAACTTTCTTATTGCCTGGGGGCCCTTAGATGCTATTAATTTGGCAACCTTAATTGTTTCATCCATAAACACATCCGGTTCAAACACCTTTTGCACTAACCCTATTCTTAAGGCATCTTCAGCACCTATCATATCAGCTGTCATAAGCAAATAAAGGGCATCTCCGATACCGGTTAATCGTGATAATCTCTGAGTTCCAGCATACCCTGGAATTAATCCCAAATTAACCTCGGGCTGACCAAATTTTGCCTTCGAGCTTGCAATTCTAAAATCACATCCCATGGCTAACTCCAAGCCACCACCAAGAGCAAAACCATTTATGGCAGCAATAACAGGAATACTCATTTTACCGAAACTTGAGAATGTTTTTTGACCCAGCCTGGAGAACTCCGAGCCCTCTGCACTATTTTTATTTACCATCTCTGCTATATCAGCACCAGCAACAAAGGCCTTGCCATCTCCAGTAATAACCATTACTCTAACCAAATCATTACTAGATAATTCAGCTACTAATTGGTCCATTTCATTAAAAAATTTGGTATTTAATGCATTCATTGCTTTGGGTCTACTTATGGTAACAAGCGCTATTCCATCAGTGATTTCAGTATTCAATATTTCGTATTCCATGTTAAGATATTTTGAGTGCTCCAAATTTAATAAAAAGGATTTATTGTTGAACCTATAATTACATGTATAAAATAAGCCACGAAACAAAAAAATAGATACCTTTATGATTCCAAATTTTAAACACTCATGGAAACTTATATGTTAATAATCAGCATAATACTACTAGTGATAATATTAGCTGTATTATTCATGAGAAAGGGTTCTTCCTTTACAACTGACTCATTAAAAAGGGAATTGGAAAATATATTCAAAGAAGAACTACAAGAAACACGTCGTGAAAATAGAGATTTAAATACCGAAAATCGCCGTGAATTAAACACAATTTTCAAGGATCACCAGGATACTCTTTTGAAGAGAATAACAGAACTAAACAAGCAGCAGCAGGATAATCTTGACTTATTTTCTAAGAACCTTAATCAAAACCTTCGTCAAAGATTTGATGAGCTTTCAAAACAACATAATGAATTTAATAAGCAATCAAAAGATTCAATAAAAGATATCAGTGAATCCATTGAAAAGTCTCTTAAGGCAATACGGGAAGATAATTCGACTCAGCTAAACGAAATGCGAAAAACAGTAGATGAGAAGCTACAGTCTACGCTGGAAAAACGACTGGGAGAATCCTTCAAACTAGTTAGCGAACGACTTGAACTGGTTCATAGAGGTTTAGGTAAGATGCAAGAACTTGCATCAGATGTAGGCGACCTTCAAAAGGTACTTAACAATGTTAAAACTAGAGGTATTCTTGGCGAATATCAGCTTGGTAATATTTTAGAACAAATACTTTCTCCAGAACAGTATTCACAAAATGTGGCAACTAAAAAAGGAAGCCAGGCTAATGTAGAATTTGCAATAAATCTTCCTGGAAAAGTTGATGATAATGCCGTTTGGCTTCCCATTGATTCAAAATTTCCCATAGAAAATTATCAACTTCTGATAGATGCATATGATATGGGAGATAAGTCTAAAATTGAATTATCACAAAAAAATCTATTGAAATCCATAGAATTGTTTGCAAAAACAATTAGTGAGAAATATATTGACCCCCCTCAAACTACCGATTTTGCTATAATGTTTTTACCTGTGGAAAGTCTTTATGCTGAAGTTCTCAAGCACCCTGGAACCTTTGAGAAACTTCAAAGAGAATACCATATAACCGTTACTGGCCCAACAACATTGTCTGCCTTGCTAAATAGCTTACAGATGGGCTTTCGAACACTTGCGGTTCAAAAGCGAAGCAGCGAAGTATGGAAGGTATTGTCGGGGGTTAAAACAGAATTTAGCAAGTTTTCAGACCACTTGTCTAAAGTTCATAAGCAGATAAATACAGCCTCCGGTTCTTTAGATATTTTGATTAACACCAGAACCAATGCCATGGAAAGAAAATTGAAGAGTGTAGAAACAATGGATAACACTATAGAACCACCAGAGTCTTTCGAATTGCCACTCTCATCTGATATGAATGATGAATCCTGATGGTAATAGCATTTTTGTTATAGAGTATTTGGGTGTTTCCTTATAGCCTACGGGCAGCCATTAGGTAACCAATCACAAGGTAAGAAATCCGACTGATAAAGAACAAACGTTGGTTTTTCTGAAGATGTATAATACTTTTCTTTAAAGAGAGTCATAAACTCCATAACACAACTTAACTCCCAACCACCTAATATATCAAACGATCCACAAGTATTATTTACCTTGCCAAAAGAGCCTGCCAAACAGTTATCGCCTGTTTGTTCAAAACTAAAGGCTGGCCATCCCTTCGCAGTTCCTCCCTGTATACCTCCACCAGCGGCTGTTGGGTTTTTAAAGAAATTAGAATCTATACATTGATTAAATGCGGTTGTGGGATCATTTACATTAACAGACAGAACCCCATTAAGACCAGCAGGTGAAGAATAATATTCGAATACATTAACAAGGGGTGAAGCCCATCCATCAGCAGAATTATAACCGGCACCTCCTGCTACAGCTATGTCTGTGGGCATAGGTCCACCAGCATCGGTAATTTGTTGCTTAATACTATTAATGAAATCCATAGTATTTGCTGCTTTAATTGTTTCACCCTGATAATTGTAATTCTCAGAATCTAGACCGAGAATATAATCGTTATCTCCAACAACAGATGAAACTTCTGTATAATCGAACCATCCCGAATCAGAATCTCCATTAGACAAACCAAATTGAATACCAATGCCAATTCCTTTTACAGCAAGAGTGTCAATAAATGATTTTAGTTCAGCAACTACACTTGAATCATCTCCTTGTATGAATGTAGGCACTGTTATGAACACAGTATTGAAGCCGACCGGATCAACAAAATCCATTAAAGATTCAAGATAGGTGTTTAAATCCGCTGATGACATTGTCTTATGCGTAGAATATCCTTCATGCCATAAAACCATATCATAGGGTAATGGCATTGATGGTTCACAACTGGCCACAGTTCCCAAACCCGGATCTGATGGATTTGGATCTGGTGAGCTGTCGCTACAGGCAGAAGCCATCATAAACATAAATATTAAGCAAGTCCATATTGCTCCCTGAATGGTATTAAATTTTTTCATTATTAAAAACTATTAGTAGTACTTATTTAAACAAATATATGTTTTATATTATTAGATCCCAATTTATTACCATTGCTCAGGCAAACTACAATCAAATATTTCAAATTCTTTGATATATTGGAATTACATTAGATCTGTTGAAAAAGGACGAAATAAAAGTTAATTTTGCTTTATGTCAAAATCAAAGTCAGTATATTTCTGCCAAAGTTGTGGGCACCAATCGGGAAAGTGGATTGGAAAGTGCCCATCATGTGGTGAGTGGAATACCTTTGTTGAAGAGGTAATATCAAAACCATCAAAGAAAGAAGCCGGAAATATTGACCTTATTAAATCGGTTCCAACTGCTGTGCAAGATATTACGTCTGGTAATGAAAGGAGGATTAACACTAACAGCACTGAGCTTAATCGTGTTTTGGGAGGTGGCTTGGTTATGGGATCCATTGTCTTGATTGGCGGTGAACCAGGAATTGGTAAATCTACTCTTATGCTGCAAGTTGCCCTGAATATGCTGGATAAAAAAATCCTATATATTTCAGGTGAAGAAAGTCAGCANCANATAAAAATGCGAGCCGACNGAATNGGNATANANAATGANAAATGCTATCTTCTTAANGAAACATTTACCGATAGTATATTTAGACACTGTAAAGANGTTGNGCCNGATTTAGTNNTAATAGACTCCATNCAGACCTTACATACTAANATNATTGATTCATCNCCNGGNAGCATTAGTCAAATTCGTGAAACTGCATCTCAATTGCAGAGATATGCTAAATCATCAAATGTACCTGTTATGTTAATAGGGCACATTACAAAGGATGGTAATTTGGCTGGCCCAAAAGTATTGGAACATATGGTAGATAGTGTATTACAGTTTGAGGGCGACAGACATTATGGATTTAGAATTCTTAGATCCGTAAAAAACCGATTTGGGTCAACTTCAGAGTTAGGAATCTATGAAATGATGTCAAATGGCCTCAGAGAAGTAATTAATCCAAGTGAAATTTTGCTTTCAAACCGAGATGAAGTTGCCAGTGGTGTGGCAATTGCCGCAATGATCGAAGGCCAAAGACCATTACTAATAGAAACACAAGCTCTAATAAGCACTGCCGCATTTGGAACACCGCAGAGGTCTTCAACAGGTTTCGATTTAAGAAGACTGAATATGCTACTTGCTGTTCTTGAAAAAAGAAGTGGGTTTAAAATAAGTTCCAAAGATGTTTTTCTAAATATTGCAGGTGGGATAAAAGTGGATGATCCAGCAATTGACCTTGCTGTTTCTGCCGCAATAATATCATCATTGAATGATAAAGTCGTGCCCCCTAATATGTGCTTTGCAGGAGAAATTGGTCTCTCTGGAGAAATACGTACTGTTTCACACATTGAAAACAGAATAAGTGAAGCTGAAAAACTTGGCTTTGAAAAAATAGTCCTTTCCAAGTACAGCCTTAAAAATTTATCTGCTAAAAAATATAAGATAGAAATTATCCCTGTTGGAAAGGTTAGAGACTTTGTTGAGGTTTTAATATAAAAAATCCTTTTTTATCAATGTCTTACATTTGTATTTTATTATAAATTTCAATGAACGTATCCAAAGTAAAAAAAGAGGTGAGGAAAATTACTGATGAATTAATCAGTATTCGAAGATACCTACACCAAAATCCTGAGTTAAGTTTTCAAGAAATAGAAACCTCAATATATATTTCTGAACTCCTTAATAAGTGGAATATTGAACACACATCAAATGTTGGAGGATATGGTATAATAGGAGTTTTAAAGGGTAAAAATCCTGACTCAAAGGTAATTGCCTTAAGAGCTGATATGGATGCATTACCAATTATTGAAGAGAATAATGTAGAGTATTGCTCTATAAATGATGGTGTTATGCATGCATGCGGACATGATGTACATATGACATGCCTACTTGGTGCTATTAAAGTTTTATCGGAGAATAGGGACTGGTTTAAGGGAAGTATAAAATTCATATTTCAACCAGCAGAAGAAACACTTCCAGGAGGCGCATTAAAAATGATAGAGGATGGTGTTTTAAAAAACCCAAGCCCCAGTCTTATTATTGGTCAGCATGTATTTCCTGAACTTGAATCTGGGAAAGTCGGCGTAAGACCAGGGTTATATATGGCGTCCACCGATGAGTTAAATTTAACCATTTCTGGAAGAGGAGGACATGGTGCATTGCCGCAAACATTTGATGATACAATACACACAGCCGCAGAGATTATTCACAAGATAAAGGAAAAGGTAAATGAAACAGCACCTAAAGATTATCCAACTGTACTATCCTTTGGAAAGATTGTCGCAGATGGTGCATACAATATAATTCCAAAGGAGGTTATTATCAAAGGTACCTTCAGAACATTTGATGAAAATTGGCGAAAAACTGTTCACAAAATAATAAAAACAATCGCCACTGAAGTGAGCACAAAACACAATACAAATTGTGATATATTTATAAACAGTGGCTATCCAGTTCTTGAAAATGACAATCAATTAGCTATATTATTTGAAAAAAATGCCATTGAATATCTTGGGAAACAAAATGTTGAATTACTAGATATGAGAACTACTGGAGAAGATTTTGCAAGATTTACACAATTAATCCCTGGTGTATTTTATAGACTTGGGATAGCAAATAAAGAACAAGGTATAAATTCTAGGCTTCATTCTCCAACTTTTAATATTGATGAAAGTAGCATTGAGATAGGCACGGGATTAATGATATGGAATGCAATAATGACGTCTTTAGATGATAGTCATTAAAATTTTATTCAACAAACGCAACGAAAAATATTATGCTTGTAAATGAAAAAATGTATCAAACCGTGTGGATAGAAGGATCGTCAGTTTTTATGATTCAACAGAACCTACTTCCATTTCAATTTGAAATTTATGAGTGCAAAACATATTTTGATACATGCATGGCCATAACAGATATGACAATTCGTGGCGCAGGGGCAATAGGCGCTGCTGCAGGCTATGCAATGGCTCAAGCATTCTTGCAATTTAGAGATGATGATGAGCGAGCTGTTAGGGTTAGAGAGGCTCGGCAAGACATCGAACATACTAGGCCAACAGCAAGAAATTTGTTTTATGCTGTTGAGAGAGTTTATCATGCTGGATTAATATCCCCCGAAAACGCAGTAATAGAGTCTCAAAAAGTTGCACAAAAAGATGCCTCAGACTCAAAGATAATTGGAGAGCTGGGAAGTAGTTTATTCAAAAAAAAGGCGAATATTCTAACGCATTGTAATGCAGGTTGGCTTGCGTTTGTTGATTATGGAACCGCTCTTGCACCCATTTATTTGGCAGCAAAACAAGGGAAAGAAGTATTTGTTTATGTGGATGAAACGAGACCGAGAAATCAAGGGGGTAAACTAACGGCTTGGGAACTGCACAATAATAACATACCACATGTTATAATTCCAGATAATAGTGCTGCTACACTAATGGCACAAGGGAAAATAGATCTTGTAATAGTTGGTGCTGATAGAATTGCAGCCAATGGAGATGTGGCAAATAAAATTGGCACTTTGGGAAGAGCAATACTTGCGAAAGAATATGATGTACCCTTTTATGTCGCAGCTCCCACTTCAACAATAGATATTAATTGTCCCACAGGAAAAGAAATTCCAATAGAAGAAAGAAATCCAGATGAGGTATTATATCAGTGGGGTCTAGATTCAAACGAAAACCCAATTCAAGTTAGAGTATGCTCACCAGGATCGGAAGCATTAAACCTAGCATTTGATGTTACTCCAGCAAAATATGTAACTGGAATAATTACTGAAAAAGGTATCGTTAAAGCTCACCACCAATCAATAAAAACAGTAATGGATTAATTTATATATTCCGGGTATTAAATATGAATATCTCAGGTCCGCTGCTACTGGCAACACGCTTATATTTTAATTATCTACGAAAAATCATAAAATCATGTTCCAAAACAAATATCCAATCCTCTGGCTTTTTTAATAAGTTTATGATCCGGTGGCACAAGGCTCAATTTACTTCCAACTTCACTCAAGTATATGGACTTGATTTTTTCGCCTTTTTTGATAACCATTTTACCATAATCACCCTCGGCTATCAAATCAACTGCAGATGCTCCAAATCGAGTTGCTAATATTCTATCCATTGGTGTTGGCTTTCCTCCTCTTTGAATATACCCCAGAATTGTTTCGCGCGTCTCAATTCCTGTTCCTTCTTCAATTTTTTTTGCAATAAATGATGCTGCGGGTTGATCTGAGTTTGGCTTTTCTATACCTTCAGCCACAACAACAATTGAATACGGCTTTTTATTTCGAGCACGTTGCAATAAATAATCATTAACCACATCCATATTATATTCAAGTTCGGGAATTAGAATAACATCGCCGCCACCTGCCATTCCAGAATATAATGCGAGCCAACCAGCATGATGTCCCATTACTTCTATTACCATTATACGCTTGTGTGAATTTGCAGTAGAATGAAGTCTATCTATGGCATCAGTAGCTATCCACAAGGCAGAATCAAATCCAAAGGTATGATCCGTTCCCCAAACATCATTGTCGATTGTTTTGGGAATACCTATTATATTTAATCCTTCATCCACAAGTCTTCCCGCTGTTTTTTGAGTTCCATTTCCACCAATACAAACCAGACAATCAAGTCCAAGCTCATTATAGGTTTCAACTATAATTTCAGGTTTATTAACCTTAAGTCGTTTGTTCTTTTTAAATGGCTTTTCACGTGATGTTCCTAAAATTGTACCCCCTTCAGTAAGGATACCCGAGAGCATACGTTCCTCTAGTGGGAAAAATTCTTTGTCAATAAGCCCAGAAAATCCAGATGAAATACCTATCACTTCCATTCCATATTTTACAATAGCAGTCTTACCAACGCCCCTAATTGCAGCATTTAGACCAGGGCAATCACCGCCAGCTGTTAATATCCCAATTTTTTTAGGTTTAGCCATATTTTAGTAATATTTAATTGACCACCAATTTTAATCATTTTTTTCTAATTTTGATCAAAAGCTGATAAAATATATCAATATGAAGATTTCAAAAATAGCGTTTCATTGGAAAATATTAATTGGAATGCTCCTGGGCATCATTTGGGGGTTGATAGCAATTAATTTAAACTGGATAGAATTTACCGTTTTTTACATAAAACCCTGGGGCACCATCTTCATAAACTTGCTAAAACTAATTGCAGTACCCCTTATTGTTGTTTCGCTTATTAGCGGAGTATCTAATTTAAAAGATATGACCAAATTGAGCAGAATTGGGTTAAAAACTCTTGGTTTCTATATACTAACAACTGTTATTGCAATCTCCATTGGACTGATAATTGTTAATATTACAAAACCTGGCAAAGTTTTTCCCGAGGAGAAAACAGAAATACTATACCAAAAATTCTCTGAAAATGTTGCTGAAAAACAAATCTCAGCAGAAGCCTTAGAACATGAATCTCCATTGCAGTTTATTGTAGATATAGTTCCATCAAACATTGTAAATGCAATGACAGATAATTCAAAAATGCTTCAGGTTATATTTTTTGCAATACTATTTGGAATTGCCATGGTAATGCTACCAGATGATAAAATAAAACCTGTAAAGAACTTCATTGATAGCCTAAACCATATTGTTTTAAAACTAATAGACATAATAATGGAAAGTGCACCATATGGTGTATTTGCTCTTCTTGCAGCATTAATTGTGGATATTGCCGGTGATGATCCTGCCGATACCATTTCTCTTTTTAAGGCTCTAGGAGTATATGGAATTACGGTTATTATTGGCTTATTAATGATGATTTTCGTGGTATACCCAATATTTCTTAAAATATTCACAAGAGTTAAATATTCTCGATTTGCAAGAAAAGTATCTCCCGTTCAGCTATTGGCATTTTCAACAAGCTCAAGTGCAGCCACTCTTCCATTAACAATGGAAACGGCTGAAGAAAAGCTAGGGATAAACAACGAAACCTCTAGCTTTGTTCTGCCCCTTGGAGCAACTATTAATATGGATGGTACAAGCCTTTATCAGGCAGTTGCTGCCGTATTTCTAGCTCAGGTTTATGGAATGGATTTGGGGTTAAGCGAACAGCTAACCATAATACTTACAGCAACACTGGCTTCTATTGGCTCTGCAGCAGTTCCTGGAGCAGGTATGGTAATGCTAATCATCGTTCTAACTTCAGTGGGCATACCAACGGAAGGAATAGCACTTATTTTTGCTGTGGATAGACCCCTTGATATGTTAAGAACATCTGTTAACGTAACTGGTGATCTGACCATAACAAGTATAATTGCAGGAAGTGAAAAACAAATTGATTTAAATATTGCCAATAGCGATGAAATATTGGGTAACCACTGATTATTTAAAGGTATATTTGTAATCCCAGTTTTAAAAATAATTTCATCAGAATGATACCTATATGTAATTTACGCACTATTATTTCATTGATATTGATTTGTTTTACAGCAACATCTATCGCCCAATATACTAATGTGCAAATATCATCTACGGGTGCTTCCGTTAGTGAACCATCAATTTGTATTAATCCACAAAATCCTGATCAATTGGTTGCTGGTTCTAATCTAAATAAATACTATATAAGCGAAGATGGAGGGTATACATGGAGTATGAATTCATTATCATCACCTCAATACGGGGTTTGGGGTGATCCCGTTATTATTGTCGATACTGCTGGTGATTTTTATTTTTTTCACCTTTCAAATCCAGCAATTGGAAATTGGATTGACCGTATTGTATGCCAAAAATATAATTGGGAACAGTCAACATGGTCTGATGGTACTTATATGGGCTTAAATGGCACCAAAGCACAAGATAAGGAATGGGCTGTTGTTGATAGCGCAACAAATACCATACATGTAACATGGACACAATTTGATGAATATGGAACCTCCAATCCCAATAAATTTAGTAATATCCATTATAGTAAATCCACAGATGCTGGTGAAACATGGTCCGAGGCTATGCAAATAAATGAAGTTTCTGGAAATTGTGTTGATAGCGATGAAACAACTGAAGGTGCTGTTCCGACGATGGGGCCAAATGGTGAAATATATGTAGCGTGGTCTGGACCTGAGGGAATTGTTTTTGATAAATCTATAGATGGAGGTAATACATGGCTTGACGAAGATATATTTATAAATAGCCAACCCGGAGGATGGAATTATAATATCCCTGGAATTTATCGTGCCAATGGACTCCCTATAACTTGCTGTGATATAAGCAATTCACCAAATAGAGGAACAATATATGTTAATTGGACAGATCAGAGAAATGGTGAAGATGATACGGATGTTTGGTTAGCAAAATCAACGGATGGTGGAAACACATGGAGTGATGCTATTAGAGTTAACGATGATCATATCGATAAACAGCAATTTTTCTCATGGATGACAATAGATCAAAAAACTGGGGAGTTACTATTCGTATTTTATGACAGAAGACATTATGATGATACACAAACCGATGTATACATGGCAAGGTCTTCAGATGGTGGAGAAACCTTTGAGAATATTAGAATAAGTGATTCTCCGTTTGTGCCAAACAGCAATGTGTTCTTCGGTGATTATACAAATATTACGGCTTTCAATGGGATAGTAAGACCAATATGGGCCAGAGCTGATGGTATGAATATGTCAATATGGACTGCAATTGTTGATCCGACCACAGGGTTTAACGAGCCTTTAATTGTTGCGCCAATAAGTCTGGAGCAGAATTATCCCAACCCTTTTACAGAATCTACATACCTTGCTTATAAAGTTCGCAGAGCATCGGCTGTTACGCTTATAGTTAGAGATATATATGGAAGAACAATTGCAACATTAATTAACAATGAATTCATGAATCCTGGTAAGTATACTGAGCGGTTTGAATCGGAAAAATATGACTTGCCATCAGGTGTATATTACTATACACTGCATGTTGGAGATTTTTATGAAAAACAGAAAATGATTCTCATTGATTGATAAATAATCAACTATTTTTTAGTCACATGTAATTTTTCTACTTTTGCGTAACCTACCAAAGCTATTTTATTCATGTTAAAAGAGCAAAATATATTTATTGATTCCATTAGAACCCTCGCAAATAATGAAGGTATTGAAGCTATAACGCTTGGGAAACTGTATGCTCATAAAGACTTTTCAAATGAATTACTTGATAAATATTTTGATACCGATGAAACATTGGTTAAGTGTGTTCTTGAAAATGAAAGAGAAAAATTTGAAATAATTTTTATTGACCATGATTTTGATGGTTATTTTGATGCCATTGATATTCTATTTACTGTTAGCAAAGAGATGGTAGGTAAGTTTTCAAACATTAGCCCATCTGTAACATATGAATATAAAAATTTACACCCCCTAATATATGATGATCATATGCAGAAGCGTATCGACTTCATTTATGGTAAAATTCAAGTAAACCTTCAGAAAGGGATTCAAGAACAATTATATCGAGATGATGTTAGCATTGAACTTGTGGCTCGCAGATATATAAGCAGGCTTATGGACCTTCATGATCCTGATAATTTTCCGCCAGAAGAGTTCTCTTTTGACGCACTATTCATACAAATGTTTGACAGCTTTGTGCGAAGTATTGCAACTAAAAAAGGCCTGAAGCATTACGATAAAAAGCGTAAGTCAATAAAATTTTAGTTTACTCCAAACTACCTTGTTACAATAAGCTTTTTTGATGTTATCAATCCGGTGTCTTCGGTTAACACAACCATATAAATACCACTTGGAATATCAAGCCTATATTTTATTATTTGTTCACCAGGGGTTAAAAATTTAGTCTCCTTAATTACTACATTTCCCAACATATTATAAATGGATATTCCTATCCTGTTTTGATCTGTAGAAGTAATCTTTATACTCAAATCATTAGCCATGGGATTATTAAAAATAAACCCATCAATAACAGTTTCATAATTAATCGAACTCGGATTCTTATCCACAGTTACTTTTACTACTACGGGTAAATGGTCTGAATTTCCATAAAGCGCTTCAATAACCTCCGCAGGAGCACTTTGGTTTTCAGGAGAGCTATTGATAGATGAGTTGAAGTGCAGACCATCCTGGCCAATGGCTATATATGAATCATTTAAATATTGAATATATTTATTTCCATCCCGAACATTATCGGATATCAATATAAAATCAAATCTATCATCCATACCACCACTTGCAGCGCAACCATTTGATGATGAATGAGTAGATTGCGTATGCACGAACCTATAATCATAATTGTTATTCCAATTACCTGGAGTATCTATGGGATCAATAAATTGAACAGAATTGTTTTGGTTATTGATAAGAAGCTGGTAAGCTGCTTCACTACTCTTATAAGTATTAAAATCGCCCATGAATATATAATTATCATCTAGGGCTATATCATCAAGATAATCCAATGCATTACCAACCATTAGACTTCTTTTATTGGCGTTTTCAGTGCTATTTCCAGCCTTCAAATGAGCAACTAAACATGTAATAAATGCAGTATCACCATATTCAATGTCATCGGATTTATAATATAACTTGTATACGTCAATATCTCTAATATAGCTCTGAGCTATACTATGTGAATGTAGGCCCAACTTACTAGAATTAAAATACATTTGATTTACGATATATGAGTCTGCTATTTTCATGAAATTTGCCATCTCATATTTATTCGAGCCGTCCTGATTTATGTTTTCATCTAGCATCCTTCGCTGAATATCTTGAGAATTGGAAATTTCATTGACTGTAAAAATATCTGGCTTTATATGATTAAATATCATACGTATATACTCGTCCTTAATATCTATATTATTGTTTTCCTGCGAGCAAAATCCAGTATTATTACCGTAATTAAGAATATTGTAGTGCATTATGGAGAGAGTATCCTGAGAATATGAAATTGTTATGCTAAAGTAGAGAACCAATGCAAGGAATATATTATTCATGTGTTTACATTTATATTAGAAATAATTACTGAAATCCAATATCTAACTATAATTATTTATTTTTTAACTAAATTTGTTTAAATAAGACTGATATAGCCATGCCAAAAGTACTACAAAATATACTATTTCCGGTTCTCATAATATTTATTTTGGGCTCATGTACAAAAAAATTTATGGTTATAGAATCACCCAAAAAACAGCCACCTCCTCGTGAACTTTCCAAAGCACCTAAGGTGGCATTAGTATTGGGTGGAGGCGCTTTTCATGGAATGGCACATGTTGGTGTAATCAGGGTAATGGAAGACTCGGGAATTCCAATAGATCTCATAGTTGGAACCAGCGCCGGAAGTATGGTAGGAGCACTTTACTCTGATAACCCTGATATGGATAAATTATACCCTCTTGTTGAAACAACAACAGCAAAGGATGTATTTGACATATCTTTTTTTAGATCAAAAGAAGGTTTTGTTTCAGGAAAACGACTGCAGGAGTATCTAAACAAATATATTAGTTCAAAAAATATTGAGGATACAAAAATTCCATTTGTTGCAGTTACGACTGACATTGAAAAAGGAAAAAGTGTAGCTCTAAAAGCTGGTCCTATAGCTCCATCTGTGAATGCATCATGTGCAGTTCCTGGTATATTTGAACCTGTTAAAATGTATGGTACTACCTATGTTGACGGTGGAGTTTTAGCAGGTGTACCTGTTGCCATTGCCAGAGAATATAACCCAACTATAATAATAGCTGTTAGAATAATGTCATTGGATACCAACATTGATTTAAAAAATCACAATGATGTATTGCAAAGGTCTTTTGCAATTGCCTCATATAACTCTAGCCAGGTAAATATAAAGTATGCAGATCTAGTTATAGCTCCTAACCTTATTGGGATACCGCTAATGAGCAGTAAGGAAAATGAAAAGCTATACAAATTAGGAATGGAAGCATGCAAAGAAGCAATGCCCGAATTATTGGAATTGCTAAAAAAGAACAATATCCCTCTTAAGAATTAATTACTTGTTTTCTTCAATGTCCTTTAAAAATTTATCAATCAGCTCACCTGCCACATCATAAGGGTTAAGCTCATCATCCAAAATCTGCTTTTTATAACCATCCATTAGGGACAATATTGAAGGACTATTGATGAACCTCTTACGCAGACTTTCCTCAATGGTTTCACTCATAATATCCAATGATTGATTTCTGCGCCTACTATCAAAGAATCCGTTTGACTTGGTATGGTCAACATATTCCAATATCTTCTTCCAAACATGATCAATTCCAATATTTTGTATCGCTGATGATGTAACTACATCTGGACTCCATCCATTTTCCAAAATAGGAAACAAATGGAGGGCATTTCTGTAATTCTGAGCTGCAATTTCTGCTTTTTTTATATTATCACCATCTGCTTTATTGATAACAATAAGATCAGCCATTTCCATAATACCCCGTTTGATTCCCTGAAGTTCATCCCCACCGCCAGCGAGCATTAGTAATAAGAAAAAGTCCACAATCTGAGAAACAGCTGTTTCTGATTGCCCAACACCAACTGTTTCTATGAGAATGACATCAAATCCTGCGGCCTCGCATAAAACCAATGCTTCGCGCGTTGCCCGTGCAACACCGCCAAGGGTGCCAAGACTTGCTGACGGTCGAATATATGCATTGTCGTTTACACTTAGCTCCTCCATTCTGGTTTTATCTCCAAGTATTGATCCCTTGGTTCTTTTACTACTAGGATCTATTGCAAGAACGGCTACCTTCATTCCCAGTTTTATTAGATTCAGACCCAGTGTTTCAATAAAAGTACTTTTTCCAACACCAGGAACACCAGTTATTCCTATTCGCACAGATTTACCGGAGTGAGGTAAGCAGGATTTCATCAGTTTATGGGAATCATGTTCATCCGTCTCCAAAACACTTTCTATCAGGGTGATCCCTCTACTCAAAAATGTTCTGTCGCCATCGATAATTCCCTTATAAATTGATTCAACAGAAACTTTATCTTTCCTAAATCTCGAATTACCTTTTGATAAGCTGGGATTTATCCGAGAAGGTTGATCTATGCCTAGCTGGACATTTAAAGCTGATTTCTTTTTATTTTCCTTCTTGCGTGTCATTTATAAGTAATATGATACAAATATAAGTAGTAAGTAAGTTCACAGAAAACATATGTCATTTTCCCAATTTCCTATTTTTGCATACAAAGTTAACAATGAATACTGGAATTTTGAGATCGAGCTGCTAAATAATGCGCCCCAACATTCTCGAATAAACCAATCTACAGTTTTTATAACTTATATAACAAGGATGAAAAGTAACCAAAAAATAGCAATTAAAGCTGCAATAGAAGCGGGAATTGAAATAATGAAAATATATAAGACTGATTTTGATGTTGAATATAAAACTGACGATTCGCCCCTAACAATTGCGGATAAAAGAGCTAACGAAATAATAATGAATCATCTAATCAAAACTGATATCCCAGTACTAAGTGAAGAAGGGGCATCAATTCCATATATCAAAAGAAAAGAATGGAAAGAACTATGGATTGTTGATCCTCTTGACGGTACCAAAGAGTTTATAAAAAAGAATGATGAATTCACTGTTAATATTGCATTGGTGAAAAACAAAAGACCTATTATGGGCATTGTTTATGCCCCAGTATTGGATGAGTTATATTTTGGTGATGTCGAAATTGGCGCCTTCAAGATGGAAAATGCCTCAAAACATATCAACTCAAATGAAATAATATCTAATTCTAAAAAATTACCCCTGAAAAATAAGGATGATTATTTTGGTGTGGTGGCGAGCAGGTCGCACCTTTCAAAGGAAACTTCAAATTTTATTAATCAGCTAAAAAATGATCATGCTAATATAAGAATAGTGTCAAAGGGAAGCTCACTTAAACTTTGTATGATAGCTGATGGAACCGCAAATATTTATCCGAGATTTGCTCCGACCATGGAGTGGGATACTGCGGCAGGTCATGCAATTATACTATCTGCTGGTAAAAGAGTAGTTAAGGCTAGTTCACATTCCGAAGAGGTAGAGTATAATAAAGAAGATTTATTAAACCCTTGGTTTATCGCAAAATAATCCTGACGTTTATAGCATAAAAATTCACCTTATTGTTTAACACTTAGATGCTGTAGACATATTGAGACTTTTAAGTCATTAAAAAAAACTATATTTTTAAAATAATTTACAAAACATTTCATATAATTGCATCAGTATTAATTTGTTAATATATGAGTCAAAATATCCATCCTGTTTTTGATAAAGTCTTAAGCAGAGAAGACAAGGAAAAATTACTTAATCAACATGCAATTGTTGTCTGGATGACTGGATTGTCAGGAGCAGGCAAAACAACCATAGCCTCAAATATTGCGAAACAATTAAATAAATTGGGTTATCTAACTCAAATTCTCGATGGTGATAACATAAGGACCGGAATCAATAATAATCTTGGGTTCTCTGAGCAGGACCGTTACGAAAATATTAGAAGAATATCAGAAGTTTCAAAATTATTTTTAGACTGTGGAATTGTGTGTATTAATAGTTTTATTTCACCGACAAACGAAATCCGAAACATGGCAAAGGAAATTATTGGTGAAGACAATTTATTCGAAGTATTTGTGGATTCTCCTATAGAAGTTTGTGAACAAAGAGATATAAAAGGGCTGTATAAGAAAGCTCGTGCTGGAAAAATAAAAAATTTTACTGGTATTGACTCGCCTTTTGAAATACCCTCAAACCCATCATTAGTTCTTAATACATCTGAAAAAAATGTGGAGGTGTGTGTTCAGGAATTGCTTGAAAAACTTTTGCCAATAATTAAGTATTAATTGGAAATAACATCAAGAATTTTATGAAAGATTTCTGTGTTTTCATAAACCCCTCTAAAATTTTCAGCGCCATTTCCAAAAGCGAAAACAGGAATTAATGTTGCCGAATGACCTCCAGTTGAAAATGATGGCTTGATGTCACCATAATCTCCATCATTTGTTGATAATGTAAACCCTCCTGTTTCGTGATCTGCAGTGACTATTACCAATGTATTTCCCTCTTGCTCAGCATAATTCAATGCAATATCAATGGTCTTATTAAAATCCTTCATTTCTTCTATTAAATACTCTGAGTTATTATCATGACCAGCCCAATCTATTTGTGATCCTTCAACCATAAGAAAAAAACTAGACTCTGACTGAGTAAAATAATCAAGAGCAATTTTTGTATAATCAGAAAGAAAATCACCTCTATCTTCAAGCATGGTTGGCATGCCTTTTTTTGCCAATAGAAAACCATATTTTTTTTCGGGGATTATGGTTAAGCTCTTTAGGGGTTGATCCATTATAAATCCATTTTGAATTAATGCGGGATAAAGATCTCTACCATCTTTCCGATTTCTAAACCAGCTTTCTCCACCTCCAGCAAAAAAGTCTACATCAGAGTCGACAATTTGTTCAGCAATTTCATATTGCATACTTCTTTTTGAAACATGTGCATAGTAACATGCTGGTGTTGCATGTGTAACAGATGATGTGGAAATAATTCCTGTTTTATATCCTTGCACAGATAGTATTTCAAATATATTCTGTATTTCATTCGTATCCGCATCCACTCCAATTGCTCCATTATATGTTTTCTCTCCACAGGCAAAGGCTGTGGCTCCTGATGCTGAGTCAGTTATTTTTAACTTTATAGGAGAAACATTAATTAAGCTTATGTCGCTAAACCTGCTAAATGAAGGAGTTTTATCTCCAAAATAATACACCGCACTAACCTGACTCAAGCCCATTCCATCACCAATTAATAAAATAACATTGATCTGTTTGTCTGGGCGCTTAAACTTTTTGTTATCAGCCGCCGAAGGCACTGTATTGCAAGAAACAAAAATCGAAATGGGTAATAATGCAAAAAGATATATTTTAATAAGTCTTTTCATCTGTTATCTAAGTTGTTTTCGATGCTAAATTAACGACAAATTAAACACAAATATAATTATACAGTATTAATAATCTATGACCTTTATTTCTTCTCTAAATTTTAAAAATTTAGTGCCAGTAATTTAGCAGGAAAACCAATGTCTAATTACTCAAAATAATTTATCATTACCCAATAAATTTGCTTTGGTACATCAATTAATAGCTCCCTTGGTTAGGACAATCTAACGATGTAATACCTGAATTATAATTACTTATTTTTGTAATCAAATAAAGAAAAAATAATGAAATTATCATCCATAAAAAACCACTTAGTTCTATTAATTTTTACAATTATCCTTTCTTCATGTGAAAAAGATAGCAAGGGACCTGTGGATTATATTACTGCGGGAGATTGGAAAATAACCGGAATGGAATTAACCCCTGGAATTAATTTCAATGGAATTAGCATAACAAATGTTTATGATTTTATATTTCAAGAATGCAGCAGAGATGATCTAATACTATTCAACGCAGACGGAACAATAACTGAAGATGAAGGACCAACGAAGTGTGATCCTGGTGATCCTCAAACTGTAACTAACAATACATGGGCATTAAGCGAGGATGAATCAATTATATCTGCAACATTCTTTGGTATTGATGGTGGTTCTGCAGATATCTTGGTGCTAAACGAAACAACTTTTAAGGTATCAACAATGGCTTTGCCTGATTTCGCAGAAGGATTTGGTTTGGAAAACCAAATTATAACAATTACAATGACATTGCAGTAGACCAATATTTTATTCCGTATAGGAATTGATCGTTTTTATATATATTTATCAGTTTAGAAGTTAAAATTAAAGTCTCATGAATAATGATATTGATAAGTATGTGGATAATGCGGAAAACTATAAATACACCATATTTTACTTTAATTCTAAGGATAGTCGTATCATAGTTCCTAAAAGAAATAGACTACTAGGGTGGCAACTAAATTTTGGAAAGAGGAATACATACATTATCATAATATTCATTGCTATAATTATCATAATTAGCAAATTATATTTATAACCTTCTTATGGGGCATGATCATTCAAATAGCAACAATCAGGTCAGTGGTAGAAAAATGGCCATTGCAATTGTGCTGAATATATTTATTACTATTAGTCAAATAATAGGCGGACTGATTTCGGGAAGTGTCGCATTATTAAGTGATGCATTACATAATTTTAGTGATGTAATATCCCTGATTTTAAGTTATATTACCAACAGACTTGCCAAAAAGAAGTCCACAGAGCAGCAAACATATGGTTTTAAACGTGCTGAAATACTTTCGGCATTTATAAATTCTGTAACATTAATTGCAATAGCAATTTATCTTATTGTAGAGGCCGTTGAACGCTTCATAAATCCACAGGTTATCGATTTTAATATTGTAATAGTTTTTGCTAGCGCAAGCGTTGTGATAAATTTGATTAGTGTAATTATCCTACATAAAGACTCCAAGGGTAATATGAATATAAAATCTGCATATCTGCACTTGCTCACAGATGTTATGACTTCTTTGGCTGTTGTGTTAGGAGGCTTTATGATGAAATACTTTGAAATTTATCGCATTGATAGTATATTATCATTTTTAATAGCCTTTTATCTAATTTTTTCAAGTTATAAGCTTACGATAGAGTCAATTAAAATACTAATGCAGTTTACCCCAAATAACCTTGATATTCAAAATATTTGTAAGGATATATGTAGTCTTGAGGAAATTGTTAACACCCACCATGTTCATCTTTGGCAGTTAAATGACAAGGATGTATTTTTTGAGGCCCATATAGACTTACAAAATGATATTACAATTACTGACTTTCAGGGTGTTCTCATTAAAATTGAAAATATATTAGATAATTATCATATTCATCATTTTAACATTCAACCAGAATATAATCGCAAAGACAATAAGGATATTATCGTTGAGCATTAAATCACAATCTAATTTAGTATTTATGAATACAATTAATAAAATTCCATCAGTTAACCTGTCAAATTTTCTATCCAAGGATATTGAGAAAAAAAATACGTTTGTTAAAAATATTGGTAATGCATACGAGAAAATTGGGTTTGTTGCATTAAGGGGTCACTTTTTAGATACGCCCTTAATTGAATCTTTATATGGTGAAATACAAAAGTTTTTTGACTTGCCATTATCAAAAAAATTAAACTATGAAATCGAAGGTATTGGAGGGCAGCGAGGTTATACATCCTTTGGAAAAGAAAGCGCTAAGGGGTCTGATGAAGGAGATTTGAAAGAATTTTGGCATTTTGGGCAACAACTTTCAAAAGATTCTCCATATCTAAACTTATACCCTAAAAATGTTACCATTAATGAAATGCCAAACTTTAACAAAGTAGGCAATCAAGCTTACCATAAACTTGAAGAAACAGGGATTTATGTTCTAAGGGCTTTGGCATTATACATCGGCCTTGATGAGCTATATTTTGATAAATACATAAGACAGGGAAACAGTATTTTAAGACCAATTCATTATCCTCCAATTACTTCAAACCCTAAAAATGCAGTACGATCATCAGAACACACTGATATTAACCTAATAACACTCCTAATGGGAGCTCAGGGTAGTGGATTACAGGTGCAAAATAATAATGGAGATTGGATTGATGCTATTGCGGAAGATGACGAATTAATGATAAATGTTGGCGATATGCTTTCACGTTTAACAAATAATAAACTTAAATCAACAATTCATCGAGTTGTAAATCCTCCAAAAAATAAATGGGGAGTATCAAGATATTCAATACCCTTTTTTATGCACCCAATAAGCGAAATGAAATTGAATTGTCTAGAAAATTGTATTGATAATAATCATCCCAAACTATATAAAAATATAACAGCAGGAGATTATCTTGACGAGAGACTTCATGATCTGGGGCTTTTGTAATTATTAGTTCTAAACATTAATAATTTTAATCCTTAAGATAATTAGAGTTCTTTTGATAATCAACTTATATATCTTTACCACATATCAAATTTAATTAGATGAAACCATTTGAAGGGAATATTATAACTAAGTTACCGCATACTAGCACTTATATTTTTGCTGTAATGTCAGGGCTAGCCCATGATCATAATGCCGTAAATTTAAGTCAAGGATTCCCAGATTTTCCAGTATCAGATGAGCTTATTGATCTTGTTAACTACTTCATGAAAAAAGGCTTTAATCAATATGCACCCATGCCAGGTGTTCCTGAACTTAGGAAAATGATTAGTAAGTTATTCAAGAGTATACATGGGGCAGATTATGATGTGGACAAAGAAATTACGATAACTGCTGGTGCAACTCAGGCTATATTTACAGCAATTTCCGCTTTTGTTGTGAAAGGTGATGAAGTAATAATTTTTGAACCTGCATACGATTCTTTTGCCCCCTCTGTTACGGTTAATGGAGGATTAGTAAAATATGCCCAGCTCCAATATCCTGATTATAACATTAACTGGGACGAGCTGCCAAGAATGATTTCTAGTAATACTAAAATGATAATCATCAATTCCCCTCACAACCCAACTGGTAGTGTAATAAGTGAAGATGATATTCATAAGCTTGAAAAGCTTATTCGGGGAAGAGATATTGTTGTTTTAAGTGACGAAGTATATGAACATTTAATTTATGATGGAATTCAACATCAAAGTGCTTCAAGGTTTCCCGAATTGGCCTCACATACTATCGTTGTTGGATCATTTGGAAAAACTTTTCATACAACCGGCTGGAAAACAGGATTTGTCGTTGCACCTGAGAATTTAATGACAGAGTTTAGAAAGGTTCATCAGTTTGTTGTATTTGCTACAAATACACCCATTCAACACGCTCTTGCAGAGTTTATGAGAAAACCTGATAACTACAATGCACTATGTAGTTTTTACCAGAGAAAAAGAGATTTCTTTTCAGATGCTTTAAAAAACTCTAAGTTCAAAGCATTACCATGTAATGGAACTTATTTTCAATTGCTTGATTATTCAAATATATCTGACGAGTCAGAGATGAGCATGGCCGTTAGACTGGTTAAGGAGCATGGAATAGCTTCCATTCCGGTATCTTCATTCTACCGAACACAAGAAAATAATAATACATTAAGGTTTTGTTTTGCAAAAAAAGAATCTACTCTTAAAAAAGCAGCTGATATATTATGCACGATATAAAAATACTCGGAATTCAAACAGATCTTAAATGGGAAGATGTAAAGGGTAATATAGATGCTATTACCAAGAAAATTGAATTGGCCTTTGATGGCCATGACCTTATTATACTTCCAGAAACATTCACAACAGGATTTTCCGTGGATCCAAAAAATTTTGCCGAGAGCATAAATGGAATTACGGTGAATTGGATGAGAGACCTATCTCAAAAACTAAATGCTGCAATAACTGGATCATTACTTATATCACAAGGAACTAATTACACAAATACTCTCATATGGATGCGGCCAGATGGTACTATGGATACCTATGAAAAAAGACATCTTTTTTCCATGGGCGGAGAAGATAAAGAAATAAGCCCTGGTAAAAAACCTCTAATTGTGGAATTAAAGGGTTGGAAAATAAAACCAATGATATGTTATGATTTAAGGTTTCCTGTGTGGAGTAAGAACACGTATAATGATGGCTTTGAATATGACCTGGCAATATATATCGCAAATTGGCCTGCGGTTAGATCTTATGCTTGGAAAACATTACTATTGGCACGTGCAATAGAAAATCAATCATATGTAATAGGCGTTAATAGAGTTGGTACTGATGGTCTTAATATTCAATGCAATGGAGATTCAATGATTATAGATCCAATGGGGGAAATAATTAAAGAAACAAATGATGGGAAAGAAGAAGCATTATCTGTAAATTTATCCCATAATAATCTTAAAAAGTTTCGAAGTAAATTTAATGTTGGCCCTGATTGGGATAAGTTTGAAATAATCTAAACTTCCATTAATACATACAATTAGGATTGGATGGCCTGCAATTGTTGTAATTTATAATAATCGCCTTTTAGCGAAATCAGATCTGAATGCGTTCCTCTCTCAACTATTTCACCATTCGTAAGAACAATAATTTCATGGGCATGCTGTATTGTTGATAATCTGTGAGCTATAACAACAGTAGTCCTGTCTTTCATTACATTAAATAATGCATTTTGAACCAATTTTTCAGATTTTGTATCAAGGGAAGAGGTTGCCTCATCTAATATCAGCAATGGAGGGTTTGCCAAAACAGCCCTTGCAATACTTAAACGTTGCCTCTGACCACCGGATAACTTCATGCCTCTATCACCAATATTTGTTTGATATCCACTATCATTATCCATTATAAATTCATGCGCGTTAGCTACTTTCGCAGCATTAATAACGTCTTGCTCACTTACATTTTGAATACCAAATGCTATATTATTAAAAATAGTATCATTAAATAATATACTTTCCTGTGATACAATTCCCATAAGTCCTCTGACATCATCTATTTTTAAATCTTTAATGTTATGACCATCTATTAATATCTCTCCATCAACAGCATCATAAAATCTGGGTAATAAATCTGCCAAGGTAGATTTTCCGCCTCCTGATTCTCCAACTAAAGCGATGATTTTTCCCTTCTCTATTTTTAGATTTATGTCCTTTAGAACATAGTCATTCTCATATTTAAATCCTACATTTTTATATTCAATCTCTTTATTTAGAGCTTTTATTGGAATTGGGTTAACTTTCTCCTCTATAACTTCATCTGCATCTATAATTTCAAAAATCCGTTCCGCAGAAGCTATTCCCTTCTGGATACTATAAAATCCCTGCGCAAAGGTTTTGGCGGGTGGAATTATCTGAGAAAATATAACAATGTAAGTTATGAAGTCCGCAGCCTGCATTGCGGGGCTATCTGAAAGAACCATTCTTCCTCCAAACCATAAAACGATAATTATTACAATGGATGACATGAACTCGCTCAATGGTGATGAAAGATCTCGCTTTCGATATATCCACAGTAAAACATTAGAATAAATTCTATTGTTATTCTTAAACTTATCATCGGAATAATCTATTGCATTAAATGCTTTTATAATTCTTAATCCCGAAATTGATTCTTCAATACTAGACAAAAGCCCAGCAAATAAAGTCATTCCTATTTTAGATTGTTTGCGTAAGCTTTTGCCAATCTGGCCAATTAACAACCCCGTTATAGGTAGTATTATTAAAACAAATAATGTGAGTTTGGGGCTCATGCTAACCATGAATGCTATGTAAGCAATAATTGTAACAGGGTCTCTTACAATCATTTCCAAATAATTCATAATTGAATACTCTACTTCCTGAACATCCGTGGTTACTCTTGCGATAATATCTCCCTTTTTATGCCTTGAAAAAAATGAAAGTGGAAGAGTTAGAATTTTTTTATAAATTTTATTTCTAATGCCCCTTATGGCACCTATACGAACATTTGCCATAAAATACATGGCAAAGAAACGGGATACGTTTCGTGAGAAAAATGCTACCACCAATATCATACATATGTAAATCAGTGCTGTTTCTTTACCTCCAGTAATTATTATATCACTTATGTAATAATTTAAATATTCCAATAAAGAGTTTGTATTAAAAGCAAATTCAGGCCTTTCAGTAACCAGATCATTAATACCAAACAATAAATTAAGGAATGGGATAAGCAATGCAAATGAAAACAACGAAAATATTATTGTTAACAGATTAAAGAGCACGTTCAACAATGCATAGCCATAATAAGGCTTTACAAATGAAAGTATACGATAGAACTTCTTCATTATTTTGAAAATAAGTATTGCAAATATCAACAAATATTTAAACCTACTATTACTTATCTATTATGTTATCTTATTTTAGACTTTATGATTGCCATTTTAGGTTAATATTTTAATCTTAACATTAAAATAATTTATCTATTATTTTGTAGCTTTACTGAAGTTAAATCTATTTGTGAAAATGAAAAAAATTGTTCTATTGTATTTGTTCATTAATAAGTAAGCTTAACAAATAATCTATTCATCTTAGATTTATATTTGCATTTAGTATAATTATTATCAAACTTGTTTTATGTTCAATTCCAGGGTATTGCTATTAACTTCTCTTTTTCTAATAATTACATCGATTGGATATGCACTGAGGTCTGGAGATACCATAAGCACTATCAAAACAGATACGGTTATAATCGTTGATGAAGTAAAGCTTAATAACGAGTCGCAAATTACAGCTTCGGTTATTGATACATCCAATAAATCCTCTGCCCTAAACCAAGGTAATTTTGAACTTCCTAATCCCGATTCACCCATACTTATAACTTTAGACAGCCTGCTTTATGTTAAATTTTATCAAAAACAATTTTTCGTTTTTGACTCATCATTAAATCAAGAATATGGATTTGCACCAAATGATATTCCAGTTTATCCAGATTCAATATATGAAGAAAGGATTAAAATTTTAAACCTTGAAACTCCCATTGAGCTTACGTATAATAAAGAGGTGAGAAGTTACATAAATTTGTATGCTTCAAAAAAGCGAAAATTAACCGCAAAAATGCTAGGGTTAGCAGAAATCTATTTCCCAATGTTTGAGGAGGCCCTTGACAAGTATAATATGCCCCTTGAAATCAAATACCTTGCAATTGTTGAATCTGCGCTTAATCCCTCCGCTGGTTCTCACAAGGGAGCAAAAGGATTATGGCAATTTATGTATGGAACTGGCAAAGTATATGATTTAAAAGTAACCTCAATGGTCGATGATAGATATGATCCTTATAAATCTACCATTGCAGCATGTGAGCACCTACAAGATCTTTACGACATCTATAATGATTGGTCTCTTGCACTTGCAGCATACAATTCCGGGGCTGGAAATGTAAACAGAGCTATTAGAAGAGCAGGAGGAACTAAAAATTATTGGGCAGTATGGCCTTTTTTACCCAGAGAAACACGGGGGTATGTTCCAGCATTCATAGCTGTAAATTATGTTATGAATTACGCTCAAGAGCATAATATATACCCAATGAGACCAAGTATGTTTTATTATGATATAGACACTATAAGTGTTTATGATGTTCTTGCATTCGATCAGATAAATGAAATGTTGGGAGTCCCAATGGATGAAATTGAATTTTTGAATCCCCAGTTCAAAATGAACATTATTCCTGCAAGTATTGATAATCCATATAATATTAGAATACCAAGAATTTATACCGCAAGCTTTTTAAATAATGAAGCGGAGCTTTATAATTATAAAACCATTAAAGGTATAGAGAGAGACAAACTTATGGCCGAGGTTGAAAAAGTAAAAGATAGAAATATACATATAGTAAAAAGTGGAGAAAGTTTAGGGCTCATAGCTAAAAAATATCGTGTTTATGTGAATCAAATAAAGCGTTGGAATAATCTTAGGAGTAGTACAATTTATCCAGGTCAAAAATTGGTATTATACGGTGCAGGAAGTAGTAATTTTTACCAAAAGGCAACACCCGTAAACAGATCTTCTGTTAAATCAAACCATATTGTTAGAAATGGAGAAAGCCTAGGTTTAATAGCACAAAAATATAGTTGCTCCGTTACCGATTTAAAAGAATGGAATAATCTGAAAAGTTCCACAATTTATGTAAGCCAAAAACTCATAGTATACAAACCTGAAGTAAAAAATACCAGCTCAATAAAAGATGGTAAATATTTGTATCATGTGGTTCGTAAGGGTGATACCCTTTGGGACATAGCTAAAGAGTATGACGGTGTAACGGTTGATAAAATAAAATCACTAAACAACATAACTAATTCAAAACGTTTAAAACCCGGACAAAAGTTAAAGATTGCAGAAGTTGGCTAACAACAATATTAATCTCTTTAATTAGTTATTTAAACCCATATTATGAAGTAAGCCTATGGTATCATATTTTGTTTTAATATAAATAAAATCTTAGATGAAATCAGTTCAAATTATTATTGGTTTAATGGCTATTAGCATTTTCTTCGGGCTACAATCATGTGAACCAAAAGTTGGTAAGAATGATAAAGTACGCTCAATAGGAAATACCTCTGAAGTACTTGTTGTTATGCAAAATAACCAGCAAAAAGATGGTAAAATTGGATTGGTAATAGAAGAGTTTCTTGGAAAGGAGCAATATGGGTTATTACAGGCTGAACCTATTTTTGACATTGCATATATTACTGTAAAAAACTTTTCCAGTATGTTCAAAAAACATCGTAATATATTAATCATTAATATAGATAAAGAATCAATTGGCACAAATGTTGAATCTTTTAAAAATAGGTGGTCAAAACCTCAAAGAGTTATTGTAATTACAGCCCCATCAACAGCATATTTTGTTAATGATTTTCCTCAATATTCTGAAAGTATAATAGATAATTTTAATGTAGCAGAAAGACAGAGAATCTTGTCTATTTTCAGACCAAGTTCTAAAAATAAAGTACTTAAATCTGTTAGAGATAACTTTAAATTTAATATTACCATTCCCCAAGGATTTTATGTGGCCAAAACAGAAAATGGTTTTATGTGGATAAGAAAAGAGGTTACTGAATATAGCCAGGGAATTATCATTTTTTCTGAACCATATCTGGATAAAAAACAATTTTCAAAAGAAAGTATTGTGTCGCGAACAAATCGTTATCTCAAACAATATGTTCCAGGCGATTCCCCAGGGGCATATATGTCATTAACTGATGAATATTTGGTGCCCACATGGAATCAAGTTGAGGGTATGGACCCTGCCTATGCCATAGAAATGAGAGGTGTATGGAATGTTGTAAATGACTTTATGGGTGGCCCCTATGTATGCTATACCTTTGTAGAACCGTTAAATAATAATATCATTACAATTATGGGTTATGTTTACCAACCAAATAAGAAAAAACGTAATTTGTTACGTCAGCTTGAGGCGATAATATACTCGGTAAAATTGAAGAAACCTCAATAATGCCAAGGGGTTTATTTGAACTAAACTTTTAAGTTTTGTAATTATTTAACATTCAAACATTAATCAAAAAACCCAATTATTAGTAGTTTTGTACCCTTATGGAAGATGAAAAATTTAATAAAGATCTAGATGAACTTTTCAGACTATTTAAAAAACTAGTGGAAACTCAATCACTTGATGATGTACCAGGTGTAGATGGTATGATGCTGAAACAGTTTCAGTTTTTTTTCAGCAACTATGAAAATATGAAAGATCAAATTGGAGATCAACTAAAAGGTCAATTTGGTGAACCAGTTAAACAAATGGTGAGTGATCTAGTTAAACAATTGCGCGAACAACTTGGTGAAGGTGAGTACACGGTCATTGAAGAAGAACCTGTTATTGAGATAGAAACCAAAGAACTTTCAATGCAAGATATTGACCTAATGCTAGCCAATCCAGATCTAACCGAAGATCAAATAAATGAATTGCTTGACAAAAGAGCAGATTTACTATAGTATACAAAAGATAATTGCTTTTGACTCTCAATCCAAAAAAAATAATAACTACTTACTTTTCAAAAAAGAAATGGTTTTCCATTTTTTCGGACGTTATTTTTGTGGTCCTTATTATACTTATAATTATTCCTTCAACAAGAATAGAAGTAACTTCTTTTTTCATAAAATTAACATCATTCCCTCCATCCTTAATGGATCAAGGTGATAGATTTAAAGTATCTGAAGAAACTAACAGCTGGTTACTTTATGACATGAAAGGCAATCCTGTTAAATATTCAGAATTAAATAAAAAACCTGTTTTTTTAAATTTATGGGCAACATGGTGTCCTCCATGTGTTGCAGAAATGCCAGGAATATATGATCTTTTTAAAAAATACGGTAATGAAGTTAACTTTGTGATTATTAGCAATGAAACAACAAATAAAATAAGAGAGTTCTCGAGTAGTAAGAGCATGGATGGGCTGCCATTTTATATGAGCAATAGTGTTCCCGATGACTTTTTTAGCAAGAGTATACCCATGACATTTATAATTGATAATACAGGAATTGTTGTTATGGATAAGAAGGGTGCAGCTAGGTGGAATTCTGAAAAGGTAAAAAGGCTACTGGATGAACTAATTGACAGCAAATTATAGTTATACCTTTAATGCACGATAATTAAAAAATACAATTGGGCTAACAAATTTTAATAGTATTTATTGTTAAATGGTGTCATTTCAGAACCCTACATATTAGTATATTTGCAAAAAACTTAACCAATGAAAAGAATAAGATTATCATTATTAATTATTATCATAGCCTCTTTTGAGATGTCAGCAATAGCACAGGTAATTAGTGAAGAAGCCAAGAGAAAAGTAACAATTGGTTTCGATGTGTTTACCGATATATGGCAGGGCAAGCCATCTGACATGGAATTGAGAACAATAAATCAAGCTGTTAATGTATTTGGGCTATACAACTTTCCAATTAATGAAAGTAATACCTCCTTTTCTGTTGGTTTAGGAATTGATAATCATAATATGTATTCTAATACACGTATTGATAATATTAGAGGAGATACCATTATTTTCAATCCAATTGAAGAGGTATATCAAAGGTGTAAAATAAATTTAACATACGCATCTCTTCCGATAGAGTTAAGCTTTAGGACTAACAGCGGTTTTAAAATTGGTGCAGGTTTTAAGATAAGATATCTGGTAAGTTCCAAGGAAAAATATGTTGGTGATGTTGACGGGTATTCTGGTGGAAGAAGAATGGTAAAAAATAAAGATCTCTCAAATACTGAAACCTGGGCCTATGGTTTTACATTCAGAGCAGGATATAAATCCTTTAATCTATTTGGCTATTATCAAATATCGAATATATTCACAAAAGGACGTGGACCCCAAATGTATCCGATTTCAGTTGGTGTAACCTTTACACCATTTTAAGATACCTGTTTATCAAAAAAAGGCGCTATTGTAAAACAACAGCGCCTTTTTTTGTGATCTACAATAATCTTAGTATCTATAGTGTTCTGGCTTATATGGCCCCTCAACAGGTACGCTAATATAATCCGCTTGTTCTTGAGATAATTCCTCTAATACAACTCCAATCTTAGCCAAGTGTAAACGGGCAACTTTTTCATCTAAGTGCTTAGGTAACATATAAACTTTGTTCTCATATGCGTCGCTGTTATTCCACAACTCCAACTGAGCTAGAACTTGATTGGTAAAAGAATTAGACATCACAAAAGATGGGTGACCGGTTGCACATCCTAAATTTACCAACCTACCTTCAGCCAGGAGAATGATTTCATGGCCATTATTCATAGTATACAAATCAACTTGAGGCTTAATTTCAACCTTGTTGGCAGCATTGTCATTTAACCATGCAACATCAATTTCATTATCGAAATGACCAATATTACAAACTATGGCTTTATCTTTCATGTTATTGAAATGGCGACCAACAATAATGTCTTTATTTCCGGTAGTAGTAACAATAATATCTCCTTCAATAACCGCATCATCCATTTTCTTTACTTCAAAGCCATCCATTGCAGCTTGCAAAGCACAAATTGGATCGATTTCAGTAACAATAACTCTTGCTCCCGCACCTCTCAGTGAAGCTGCAGAGCCTTTACCAACATCGCCATAACCAGCAACAACGGCAACTTTTCCAGCCATCATTACATCCGTAGCTCTACGAATGGCATCCACCAATGATTCTTTACAGCCATACTTATTGTCAAATTTGGATTTTGTAACCGAGTCATTTACATTGATTGCTGGTAAAACTAGTGTTCCGTTTTCTTGTCTTTCCACCAAACGGTGAACACCAGTAGTGGTTTCTTCAGAAAGACCTTTAATATCTTTTACTAATTCCGGAAAACGATCTAAAACCATGTTTGTTAAATCACCACCATCGTCCAAAATCATATTCAGTGTTTTCCCTCCTTCGAAGGTATGCAGTGTTTGCTCAATACACCAATCAAACTCTTCCTCATTCATACCTTTCCATGCAAAAACAGGAACTCCAGTAGCAGCTATGGCTGCCGCCGCATGATCTTGTGTAGAAAAAATATTACAAGAAGACCAAGTTACGTCTGCACCTAACTCTACTAAAGTTTCAATAAGAACTGCGGTTTGTATAGTCATGTGTAAACATCCTGCAATACGAGCACCAGCCAAGGGCTTACTTGCACCATACTCTTCTCTGAGAGACATTAGACCTGGCATTTCTGCCTCTGCTAATTTAATCTCTTTACGGCCATATTCAGCCAAAGAAATATCCTTTACCTTATAATTCAATTTATCTACTGCATTACTCATAGTATAATATGTTTTAAAATTTCCGATTTTTTTGGGTTGCAAATATAACCATAATAACAATTGGAGCTACCAACTGATTGTTAATGTTTTGTGAATAAAAATACGTGCGGTTTTAGGATAGTCTTGAGTATATCTCTTTGGTTTCGTTTTCAAAGCCAGGTTTACCCAGTAAAGCAAACATATTTTTTTTGTAGGCTTCTACCCCTGGTTGATCAAATGGATTAACATTAAGTATGTATCCGCTTATGGCACAGGCCATTTCATAAAAATAAATTAACTGCCCCAGGGTATTTTCATTTATCTCGGGTAATACTATTCTTAAATTTGGCACTCCACCATCAACATGCGCAAGAGTAGTGCCAGTTTCCGCCTTTAAATTAACCTGATGTAAACGTTTGCCAGCAATATAATTTAGCCCATCAAGATCCTTTTCGTCGGTTGGCACCTTTAACAAACTATTAGGTGTTTCAACTGATATAACCGTTTCAAATATATTTCTTAAGCCATCCTGAATATACTGCCCCATTGAATGTAGGTCTGTTGTGAAACCAACGCCTGCAGGAAATATTCCCTTACCTTCCTTACCTTCACTTTCACCGTAAAGCTGCTTCCACCATTCAGTTATATAAAACAGCTTTGGCTCATAATTAACTGTAATTTCAGTTGTTTTGCCAGCTCTATATAAAGCACTACGAGATGCAGCATATGCTGAAACTGGATTTTCTTCAATGTTTGGGGTTTTTTCTATGTAATCTTTCATTCTTTTTGCCCCATCCAACAATTCTCTTATATTGAAACCTGCAATAGCTATTGGAAGAAGGCCAACTGGCGTAAGAACGGAATACCTTCCTCCCACATCATCTGGCACAATAAAGGTGTCATACCCTTCCTTATCTGAAAGCTTCTTAAGCGCACCTTTTGACTTATCTGTTATGGCAATTATACGCTTTTGAGTGTCTGCATGCCCATACTTATTAATCAGATGGTTTTTTAATAACCTAAACGCTATGGCCGGTTCAGTGGTAGTTCCTGATTTGGATATAACAGCCAAGGAATAGTCATGGTTATCAAGAAGTTCTAAAAGTTCATTGGTATAGTCTTCACTTATATTTTGACCTGCATAAACAATTAGTGGGTTACCGTCATTACCATTTATACTTGCAAAGGAATTTGACAAAGCATGAATTACAGCTCTTGCTCCAAGGTATGAACCACCGATTCCAACAACAACAAATACTTTTGAATTCTGTCTAACTCTGGAAGCCACCTCTTCAATTTTTTTTATGAGATTTTCTTCAGTGTTAGATGGAAGATCTATCCATCCAAGAAAATCGTTTCCCTTTCCTGATTTTGCATTCAGTGAATTGTAATGTTGGGTGATTTCATTTTGAAAATGATTAATTTCTTCTTGGTTTAAAATACCAAGAGCATTCGAATAGTCAAATTTTAAGTCTATCATTAAAAATGTTTTTTCACATATTAAACCAAGCTGTGAAACTATACATTTTTCAATTATCTTTCACCATTCATTGCTAATTTTTGAGTAAAAAAATTGAGTTACTTTTGTAATAAAATTTGCATTTATGGATGATTCAAATACTAAATTAACGCCCCTTGCGGATTTGGGCGAATTTGGTCTTATAGAGAAACTAACCGCCAGCATAGAAATTAAATCTAAATCCACAATAAAAGGGATTGGTGATGATGCTGCGGTAATAAAACCAAATAAAAATTTACTCACGCTACTATCAAAAGACTTGCTTCTTGAGGGTGTTCATTTTGATCTCATGTACACACCATTGAAGCATTTAGGTTACAAATCCGCTGTCGTAAACTTCTCCGATATTAGTGCCATGAACGGCCGTCCAACTCAACTTATGGTTGGAATTGGTATAGGAGCTAAATTTTCTGTGGAAGCAATGGAAGAGATTTACGATGGGATAAAAAAAGCTTGTGAAGTTTATGATGTAGACTTGATAGGTGGCGATACAACTGCAAGTGCTTCCGGGCTTACAATATCAGCAACTGTAATTGGTGAAGTAAACACAAAAAATATTGTTTATCGTGATGGTGCTAAACCAAACGATCTTATTTGCGTTTCTGGCGATCTGGGTGCTGCTTATATGGGCTTGCTTATTCTTGAGCGTGAAAAAAAAGCATTTGAGGCAAATCCAAATTTGCAACCTGATCTTAGTCAGCATGATTACCTTCTTCAAAGACAGTTAAAACCAGAAGCACGAACATCAATTGTTGAAACTCTCCAGAAAAATGAAATTCTCCCAACTTCAATGATAGATATTAGTGATGGTCTAGCTTCTGATGTTATGCATTTATGTAAATCATCTAACACAGGTTGTGTAATTTCTGAAGAGAAAATTCCCATTGACCAAACTGCATTTGATATGGCCAAAGAATTTAATATTGTGCCCACTGTCGCAGCATTAAATGGGGGTGAAGATTATGAATTACTTTTTACAATTGATCAAAGTAATTTTGATAAAATAAAAGAGATAGAAGAAATTTCTGTGATTGGTTATATGACAGATGTAAACGAGGGCGAGAGACTTATAACTAGTGATAATACATCCGTTGAATTAAAGGCCCAGGGATGGGATGCTTTAAAAAGAAAAGTTCATGAAAATATTAAGTAATATTTCAAGCAAAAAGCAATTGTTTTGGTAGAAACAATAGCACTTATTTCAGCAGGGGTTCTTGTTGGTTTCATAAATACCCTGGCAGGCGGAGGAAGTATTATTTCCTTATCCGTATTAATGATGCTAGGTCTGCCTGCACCACTTGCAAATGGTACAAACAGGATAGCAATCACAATACAAACACTAGTAGCAACAACAAGCTTCAAACAGCAAAAAGTACTAGAAACAAAAAAGGCCATTCTACTTTCAATACCTGCCATATTAGGTTCATTATTAGGGGCATGGTTTGCCGTTGATATAAATGAAGATGTATTTGAAATTGCCATTGGAGTTATTATGCTTATTATGTTGTTTTTTATTTTCTACAAACCTCACAAATTTATTTATGGAAGAAAAAACATTACCGAAAAGCCATTGACATGGTCAACTTATTTAACTTTCTTCTTCATTGGTATTTATGGTGGCTTTATTCATATGGGTGTAGGTTATTTTTTACTTGCCGGTATTGTTGGATTAGCGGGTTTCGATCTTGTGAAAGCAAACGCGATAAAAGTATTTGTGGTGCTAGCTTATGCTCCATTTACACTTCTTGTTTTCCTGTGGTATAATCAAGTTAATTGGAAGTATGGTCTAATCCTAGCAATAGGAGCAGTAATAGGAGCTTTGGTTGCATCTAGGTTAGCTGTTTCAAGGGGAGTTGAATTTGTAAAATGGGTTATTGTTTGTGTTATCCTGATAACATCAGCTGATATGTTTGGAATTATTGATATCAAAGGCTTAATTTCTGGTCTACTGGAGAATTAATGCCTAGTTTATCATATGTTGTACCATCTAACTTTTGTTCAATGCAATGTTTTAAAACTAAAGTAGTTTAAACTATTTTATTACTTTTGGGGATAGCATCAATTTTACCCAAAATTTATTCAAATCGGAAATGAGTTATTCAAAAATCATTGTAATATATTTGTAGATACAATGTGCTTTCTGCATTTTTTTAGTCCGATGCCTAAAAATGGAGATAAGTTCAGTGACTGCAAAATGCGTCAAATAGAAATATGGATTCAAAATGGAGCACCAAATGACTAAAAAAATAAAACTATTATTATCCGTTTTCCTTGTGATAGTAATGACCTCCTGCTACTATGATAATGCAGAAGATCTTTATCCAGTCATTCCTGACTGTGACACAACAAATGTAACCTTCGGAAATGATATAATGCCAATAATAAATACAAACTGTACAGGATGCCATAGTGGTTCTGCGCCATCTGCAAACATTAGATTATCAAATTATTCTGAAATAGTAGCTTCTGCTAATAATGGTGGCCTGATGGGCTCAATTAAGCATGAATCAGGATGGTCACCAATGCCTAAAAATGGGAATAAGTTAGGTGATTGTACAATAAAAAAGCTTGATACGTGGATAGCAGAAGGTACTCCTAACAACTAACAAAATATCATGAAGAATTGGATAAAAGTATTTATTTTGGCAGGGTTTGTTGCAATGTGCGTAATAGCTTACGTATGGATTTTTGTCTATAATAAACCTCACAGAAACTATGAAAAGGCGAAAGCCGATTATGAGCTACAAGCAAAGGATTGTTATTATCACTTTTCAAATGGGGCTGAATCTGCAGATATTACATACACTGGCAAGGTGTTGGAAATTACGGGTATACCAACCTATGTAGAAGATATGGATACTTGTTCAATTATTGTATTTGCATACGAGTCTGGTATGTTTGGAGATGAAGGAATAAGATGCTCCTTATTGCCAAAATATTACATGCAATCAAAGGAAATTAATAATAAAGAAGAAATTACCATAAAAGGCTATTGTACTGGTTACAATGAAACGGATGTAATTATTGAACAGTGCTCACTTATTAACCGCTAATACTTCTAATATGAAAAAAATTGTCATAACGCTAATATTAATTAATGCTATTTTCCTAACAGGTAATGCTCAAATGTTCATTACAAAAAATGGTAAGGTCTCGTTCTATTCCGATGGATCACTTGAGAAGATCGAAGCTTACAATACACAAGTTAATTCTGCCATCAATATAACTACAGGACAGTTTGTATTCAAAGTATTAATGAAGTCTTTTAGCTTTGAAAAAGCTCTAATGCAAGAGCACTTCAATGAAAACTATGTTGAAAGTGACAAATTTCCCAATGCTACTTTCCAAGGGTTAGTAGCTAACTTAAACGATGTTGATTTTAGTGCGCTAGGCACGTACGATGCAATTATTGAAGGGGACTTAACCATTCATGGTATAAAAAACAAAGTAAAAGAAATTGGCACCTTTGAGGTAAAAGAAGGTGGAATTATAGGAAGCGCTACATTTTTTGTGAAACTTGCCGATTACGATATTAGTATTCCCGGTGCTGTAACGGGAAAGATTGCTGAAGACATAGAGATATCTGTTGATGTGGATTTAAAACCACGGCCAACAAATTAATATTAGCATCATAAATATAGATATGAAACATAATATATACTCATTACTAGCCATTTTAATTTCCTTAAGTCTTACTCCTAAACAGTCATTTTCTCAGGATGACCTTATGGATCTTTTTGAAAGTGATGAACCATCCACAGAATATGCTTATGCAACCTTTAAAACAACAAGAATATCTTTGGGGCAATCTGTTGAAAATCCTGCGAATGGAAATTTAATTTTTGATATTCAGCATCATTTTGGCAGACTAAATACCGGAATTTATGATTTTTTTGGACTAGATCAAGCAAACACTCGCCTTGGATTTCAATATGGCATTACCGATTGGATTACAATTGGATTAGGAAGATCATCTTTTGAAAAATTGTATGATGGATCCCTAAAAATTAAAGTTATTAGACAAAGTAAGGGAAAGGTAACCATGCCATTCTCCATCAGCTATTTTGGAGATTTGGGAATAAACACTCTGAAATGGCAAGATACCACACGAACCAACTATTTTTCTAGTAGATTAACATATACAAATCAGATTTTAATAGCACGAAAATTCAGCAGCTCTGTTTCCATTCAATTAACACCAACATATATCCATCGTAATTTTGTTGAAACATCTAAGGATGATAATGATGTTTGGGCACTTGGAGTGGGAGGCAGGTTTAAACTATCAAAAAGAATTAGTTTAAACCTAGAATATTACTACATAATATCTCAAGAAACAGCCAAGAATTATGATAATTCGCTCACAATTGGATTTGATATTGAAACTGGGGGGCATGTTTTTCAACTTTTCTTTTCCAATTCCAGAGGTATTACAGAGCAACAATTTATTCCTGAAACAACAGGTAATTGGCTAAATGGTGATATTCATTTTGGATTTAATATATCTAGAACTTTTGTTTTAAAAAAACCAAAAGAGTTTCGAGAAAAAACAAATCTTTAGGAGAATATCAGCTGATTGTAGTTAATATTATTTGCAGTCAGACGATAATTTAAAGCCATTTCAATGAAAATGTTTGACTCCAAAGCCAAAATAAGTGGATCGTCAAATATGTTTAGAACGCCACCAGGAAAATAAATATATTCCTAAAGCCATTGCAAGAACTGCCTGACCAGTCATAAAAAGATTAATATACTGAAAGTTTAAAGATAATAATCCAGACATACTATAACTTCCAATTGCCCATCCCGAAGCAAGTATAAGTGTTAGAATGCCCCAATAGTGATCATGCATTTCTAATCCTACTATTTCAAGAACTCTCAATGAGGTAAGTGAGACAACAGATATCAAAAATATCCCCGCTAAAAATGCTGAAAGAGCTACCAATTCAATTTCATCAAACACAAGAATAATTAAAACCGCAAGTACACCTGTCAAATAGGCAAAAAATAAACTCATGCTAGTGTCAAATTTTTTTGCCAACATGCCAGAAATAACGGGCCCAATGGCAGAGCCTAAACCAAGGGCAGAAAATAACATGCTACTATCACTTATGCTATATCCCAAATCACGATGCACATAATCCGAAAGAAATAAAGAATGAGGCACTATACCCACAGCTGCTAAAAAATAAGATATAGCAATCAGAATTAATAACAGTTTAGATGTTCGTTTAAGTGGTTCCTTTATATAAGTATTCTTGTTAGCATGAATAGGTGCTCTAGAAACCAAATTCCATGAAATTATAGCAAAAACTGCAGTTATTGCTGCCTCAAATAACCACCCATTTTTAGGTCCATTAGTTATAAATTGCGGCAATAGAAAACTTACCGCAACTATCGTAAATCCTGCACCGCTAAATACTATACCCAAGGTAACAGCTTTTTTTTCTGGATTGATATTTTTCAATACGAGGGGTGGTGTGTGTATAATGAGCGCAGCGCCCGCAAAACCAGCAATAAAACGACCCACAGCTAACCATATAAAACCTAAATCCCATGAACACATTAATAAGCCAATTACTGCCATTATTAATGATAGTCGCATCATTAGTCGGGCTCCAGTAATCCTAGCAACTAATACTGTTAAAATACATCCAACCATGTAACCAAGCATATTAAATGCCCCTAGATATCCAGCACCTGGTTTTGTAACCCAGTGGCTATCAATTATGGATGGAACTATTGGTGTGTAAGCAAGTCGTGTTAAGCATATGGCAATGGCAATTAGGCAAAACCCTGCTAATGTTGGATAAACCCCACTAGAATAATGTTTGACCATAAAAATAGATTCTGACTGTTTTGTTTATGGAGTGCTGTAAAAGCATTTCAAGATACACAAAAATAACAATTAAGTTAGTCTATGATGAAAGATGCTTTCTTTCGAATAGAAGTAGCCAGAATACACCTATTGTTATGGATGAATCAGCAATGTTAAATATTGGCCTGAAAAAAATGAAATGGCCATCACCCCCATAGATCCAGGAGGGAAGCCATGCAGGTCCATTTGCCTGGGTAAAATTAATTATTGGAAAATAAAGCATGTCAACCACTCTGCCATGAAGAAATGATGAATAGCCTGGGCCCTCAGTGGCAATAACACCCAATGAGTGGAAAGAACTTTGTGTGAAAACAATACCATAAAAAGCGCTGTCAATCATATTGCCAAGAGCACCTGCAAATATCAGGGATATTGAAATCATTAACCCTGTGCGTTTAGTTTTTTTGGATAACATGTAAAGGTATATGGCAATGGCAATAATCGCTAATATTCTAAAAACACTTAAAAATAATTTTCCGAACTCACCTCCAAATTGCAATCCAAAAGCCATCCCGTTATTTTCCGTAAAGTAAAAGCTAAACCAGTTTCCAACTATGGGAATTTCTTCTCCCAATGTCATACTAAGTTTAACCCATATTTTTAAAGCCTGATCCGCAATTAGAACAAGCAGAATAATTATGATAGATTTTTTCAAATTACAGGAATTAGTAGTTCAATTTGAACTAGTTTATTGGCTTTGGCTTAGCCATTTTATTTTTAGCATCAATACTCAATGTTGCGTGAGGAACTGCCTTTAAGCGATCCTTGCTTATAAGTTTTCCCGTTACGCGACAAATACCATATGTTTTGTTTTCTATACGGGTTAATGCATTTTCAAGATTTGTTATGAAGCGCTTTTGGCGCGCAGCTAATCTGCTATTTTCTTCTTTTGATAATACTTGCTGACCTTCCTCCAACACCTTAAATGTGGGAGAAGTATCATTTGTTCCGTGCTCACTGTCATTAGTATATGCTTCTGTGAGCAATTTGAAATCTTCTTCAGCTTTTTCAAGCTTTTTAAGTATTATGGTTTTGAACTCTTCAAGCTCAGCATCATTGTACGTAGTTTTTCTTTTGTCTCCACTATTCCCTTCCATAACCGTCATTTTATGTTCATTAATTACGATAGTATAAATATACAAATATTTTCTTTTTTTAAATAAAAACCAAGGCCTATTTCTGTTTGGTGATAACCAGGTTTACTGAGATTCCTTCGAGTAATTCAATAACCCTAGAATCGCTATTTTCCAATTTATCTGTTAGTGTTAATTCTGCAAGTGTTTCTGAACAAATATAATCACTAAAATTGTTTAGGGCATCATCCGTGCTATTATTATATTCAACCTCTAATGTGATTCTATCCGTAACCTCAAACTCAAGGTCTTTCCTTAAATTTTGAATTCTGTTAACAAATTCTCTGGCAAGACCCTCCTCCCTTAGATCATCAGTTACTGTAGTATCTAGAGCAACCGTTGTTTGACCGTCAATAGCAACACTCCATCCCGGAATATCATCTGTGGTAATCTCGACATCATTCAATGTTATATCAAATGATTCATCGTTTATTTTAATAGTATACGTTCCTTTTGATTCCAAATCTTTAATGCCATCTTGGTCAATTGCCGTAATTTCTCCAGCAAGCTGTTTCATCATCTTACCATATTTTGGACCCAGAGATTTAAAATTTGGTTTGATTTTTTTAACCAATATTCCTGAATCATCTGTAATATATTCAATACTTTTAACATTGACCTCTGAAAGTATTAAGTCTTCAATTGCTTTTATTTGTTTTAGCAAATGATCTGAAAATATAGGTATCATAATTTTAGCCAATGGTTGACGAACTCGTAAGAATGTTTTTTTTCTAAGAGCCAGAACCATGGAACTAATTTTCTGAGCAAGTTCCATTCTTTCTTCAAGATCCTTATCAATTAAACTATCATCAGCTAAGGGAAAGTCTGTTAAATGAACAGATGCAGCATTGTCTTTACCACTAGCTTTATTTAAGTCCATAAAAATTCTGTCTGAAATAAATGGTGCAATTGGTGAGCTAAGTTTTGAAATAGTTTCCAAAACAGTATATAGGGTTTGATATGCCTCGACCTTGTCTTTTGAATATGATCCTTTCCAAAACCTTCTCCTTGAAAGACGAACAAACCAATTGCTTAAATGTTCAGTTACAAAATATTGTATTGCACGACCAGCTTTTGTGGGCTCAAAATTACCAAAGGCATCATCAACTAATTTAATAAGGGTGTGTAATTCAGATAATATCCATCTATCAAGCTCTGTTCTCTCATTAACAGGAACCTCATCTTCGCTAAATGTGAAGCCATCTATATTGGCATAAAGAGCAAAAAATGAATAGGTATTAAAAAGTGTTCCCATGAACTTCCTTTTTACTTCATCAATACCACTTATATCGAAACGTAGATTATCCCAAGGCTGTGAATTGGTAATCATATACCACCTGGTGGCATCGGGTCCATATAAATTTATGGTTTCGAATGGATCAACTACATTACCCAGTCGTTTAGACATTTTATTGCCATTTTTATCAAGTACAAGGCCATTTGAAACCACTGTTTTATACGCTACAGAATCAAATAACATTGATGCAATTGCATGAAGAGTAAAAAACCACCCACGAGTTTGGTCTACGCCCTCAGCAATAAAATCAGCTGGGTAGTTATTTTCAAATATCTCTTTATTTTCAAAGGGATAATGAAATTGTGCATATGGCATTGATCCAGAATCAAACCACACATCAATTAAACCGGGCTCTCTCATCATTTCCTTGCCGGAATCTGAAACGAGTATTATTTCATCAACATATGGTCGGTGAAAATCAAATGTCAAATAATTTTCACTACTCATGTCTCCTGGCTCAAAAGATGCCATTGGGTTTTTATCCATGAATCCTGCTTGCATGGATTTATCTATTTCATTTTTGAGCTCTTCGGCAGAACCAATTGTCTTTATTTCATTTCGATCTTCAGTTACCCAAATCGGAAGAGGAACACCCCAGTACCTTGATCGGGATAAATTCCAATCCACAAGATTTTCAAGCCAATTTCCAAAACGACCTTCACCTGTTGCTCTGGGTTTCCAGTTGATAGTTTTATTCAGCTCTATCATTCTGTCTTTTAGAGCTGTTGTCTTAATGAACCAGTTATCCAGAGGATAATATAAAACAGGTTTATCAGTTCTCCAGCAATGTGGATAGCTATGAACATGTTTTTCCACCTTAAATGCTTTGTTATCTTTTTTTAGATCAACCGCTAAATCTATATCCAAGCTTGTGGCATCTTTTGCCAATGACTCATCATAGGCATTTTTAACAAACCTTCCCGAGTACTCTTCATATTTGCCTAAATCAATGTAGTCCTTAACAAAAGCTGGATCCAAGTCTTGTATTTTGAAAAAACATCCCCTAAAGTCTACCATTGGTCTTCGCTCCCCTTGCTTGTCAATCAACACAAGTGGAACAATGCCCATTGCTTTTGCTACTCTATCATCATCAGCTCCAAATGTAGGTGCCACATGAACAATACCAGTACCATCTTCCGTAGTAACAAAGTCTCCGGGTATTACCTCAAATGCTTTTCCCATTGGTTTTACCCATGGAAATAATTGCTCATACATTAAACCCGTCAGCTCAAATCCCTTGTATTCTGATAAAACTTTAAATGGTATCTTTTTGTCTCCAACATTGTAATCCTCAAAAGTAAGATTAGCATTTTTTGGATTAAAATACGAGTCCATTCTTTCCTTTGCCAAAATTACCGTGGCTGGATTTCCTGTGTAAGGATTGAAAGTAGCAACTTTTACATAATCAATTTTATCTCCAACTGCTAGTGCTGTATTTGAAGGAAGTGTCCATGGTGTTGTTGTCCATGCCAATATGAAAAGGTCACCTTCCACATCATCGAATATTTTATGGGAAGCAGATTCTTTAAGCACCTTAAATTTTGCAACCACAGTTGTATCTGTAACATCTCTGTAGCAACCCGGTTGATTTATTTCATGCGTGCTCAATCCTGTTCCTGCAGCAGGTGAATAAGGCTGAATGCTATAACCTTTATAAAGGAGGTTTTTTTCTTGAAGCATTTTTAATAAATACCATACTGATTCTATGTATTTATTATCAAAAGTAATGTATGGGTTTTCAAGGTCTACCCAATAACCAATTTTCTTGGTAAGATCATCCCAAAGATTTTTGTACTTAAGAACCTCCGTGCGGCATGCCTTATTGTAATCTTCAACGGTTATTTTTTTTCCAATATCCTCCTTGGTAATTCCGAGGGTTTTCTCCACGCTTATCTCAACTGGTAATCCGTGGGTATCCCAGCCAGCCTTTCGCTCAACATATCGGCCTTTCAATGTTTGATAACGACAAAATAAATCCTTGATGGTTCGGCCCATAACATGATGTATGCCAGGCACTCCATTTGCAGATGGCGGTCCTTCATAAAACACAAAAGGTTTGTTGTCTTTTCTATTTGCAAGGCTCTTTGCAAAAATGTCGTTTTTCTCCCAATCATTCCTCACCTCATCAGCAAGCTGAGTAAGATTAAGCTGCGAATATTCCGTGTACTTTTTTCCCATCAGGAGCTAAATTTGCTTAAATAAAAAATGAGGGAGCAAAACTAATAAAAAATGAGGGAGTTAGACCACTAAAACTACAATTTATACCGCCTATTTAAGAATTGTTTAAGGGTTATAAGCAGTCTTTGTCAAATAATAAAAAATCATTGACTAGTAAGTTTACCCGTAATATTGGTGTTTGAAAGTATATTTGTTAAAATATCAATGCTCACAAACTGTCCAAGCTCTTCTAATAATTCTTTAATCTTTCTTCTTTTTTCTGAGTCGCCATCGCTGGATGAAATTATGTCTTTTAAGACTTTTACCTGCGAGCCTTTGAACTCATCAAGTATTATAGTTATTAGATCTGTTGTTATATCGTCTGACGTGTCATCATTTTTGGGAACACCATACATATCAAGCTCATCTATGGCAACCTGAAGTACTTCTTTCGCAAGTCTTTTTGAACCTTCTTCATATGACTCATTTCCTGAAGCATCCCTGAGTGACCATGAATTAAATTCGAATTCAATGTTTTGCAATTGTGATATCTTTGGATCGTTTTTTCCAAATATTCTCGTTAACTGAAGCAAGGAATACTTTTTCCAAGCATCAAAATCAAAATCTTTAATATACAGCTTATCTATTTGTTGTTTTAGAAGTTTTATTTCTTTTTTTGCCATTGTCATATGAGTTTGTGTAAAATTATGAAAAATGTTTGATTTAATGCACAAGTAAATACTGTCAAATATAGATTTACAACACTAGTTTTATTTCTTATTCTAATTATTTTTAAGGAAGATTTTTTATGAGAGAATTTACTATATTTGCGGCCACATTAAAATCCTTAAATAATAGCTTTTTATGGAGAAGAAAAACGTTGGTCATGTTGCACAGGTAATCGGTCCTGTTATTGACGTAGTTTTCGAAAAAGAAGAAAACCTTCCAAAAATTTATGATGCTCTGGAAATTGACAGAGGTAATGGTGAAAAACTAATTCTTGAAGCTCAGCAGGCAATTGGAGAAAATACAATGCGAACCATTGCCATGGATTCTTCAGAAGGATTACAACGAGGAATGGAAGTTGTTGGTTTAGGCCATCCCATATCAATGCCAACTGGCGAAGGAATAAAAGGACGCTTATTCAATGTTATAGGTGATGCTATTGACGGTCTTGGTCAGGTAGAGTCAGAGAAAAGGTATTCCATACACAGAGAGCCTCCAAAGTATGAAGAGCTTTCTACTTCAAAGGAAATACTCTACACTGGAGTAAAAGTGATTGACCTCATTGAGCCATACTCAAAGGGTGGAAAAATTGGTCTTTTTGGTGGGGCTGGTGTTGGTAAAACAGTTATCATCATGGAGTTAATCAATAATATTGCTAAGTCCTATGCTGGACTTTCAGTATTTGGCGGAGTAGGTGAGCGTACTCGCGAGGGTAATGACCTATTGCGAGAAATGATTGAGTCAGGTGTTATCAAATATGGTAAAGAGTTTGAAAAAAGTATGGAAGAAGGTGGATGGGATCTATCTAAAGTTGATCTCAAAGAACTGGAAACATCTCAAGCTACATTAGTATTTGGACAAATGAATGAACCACCTGGGGCACGTGCTAGGGTTGCGCTTTCCGGGCTTACAATGGCTGAATATTTTCGTGATGGTGATGAAAAATCCGGAGGTCGTGATATTCTTTTCTTCATTGATAATATTTTCCGCTTTACTCAAGCTGGATCTGAAGTATCAGCTCTTCTTGGAAGAATGCCATCGGCTGTGGGTTATCAACCAACGCTTGCAACTGAGATGGGAATAATGCAAGAACGTATTACTTCAACAAAACGTGGATCGATTACATCTGTTCAGGCTGTTTATGTTCCTGCTGATGACCTTACTGATCCTGCTCCAGCTACAACATTTGCTCACCTTGATGCAACAACCGTTTTAAGCCGTAAAATTGCCGAGCTAGGCATATATCCTGCTGTTGATCCATTGGATTCAACATCAAGAATATTATCTCCTGATGTGGTTGGTGAGTCTCACTATAATACTGCTGAGAGAGTAAAAAATATTCTACAGCGTTATAAAGAGTTACAAGATATTATTGCAATTCTTGGAATGGATGAGCTAAGCGAGGAAGACAAACTTATAGTTCACCGCGCTCGTAGAGTTCAGAGATTTTTGTCTCAGCCTTTTCATGTTGCTGAACAGTTTACAGGCCTAAAGGGTACAATTGTGTCAATTGAAGATACCATTAAAGGGTTTAATATGATTCTTGACGGAGAGGTTGATGAATATCCAGAAGCAGCATTCAACCTAGTGGGAACCATAGATGAAGCTATTGAAAAAGGCAAAAAAATGTTAGAAGAAAGTAAGTAAATCATTTTTTAACAAATGAACCTCGAAATAATAACCCCAGATACAATCATCTACCAAGGAGAAGCTGAACTTGTGCAATTACCAGGTATTGATGGCTCCTTTGAAATTTTAAACAACCATGCCCCCTTAATTTCTGCCTTAAAAGAAGGTAAAATTAAAATCAAAAAAGATGGTAAAGATGAATTTTTTGATATAAAAGGTGGAGTTATAGAGGTCCTGAAAAATAAGGTGCTGATTCTAGCAGAATAAGCATTAATCAAAAAAAAACAGAATCCTGGTAATTTTATTATCGGGATTTTTTATTGGCTCATGCTACCTGAACAATATATCCTAACAGCATCTTTTGCTTTTAAATTACCCATTGATTCAGCCCTTTTCCAGTCTATGCATGCATTATCCATATCCTTTGAGTAAAAATATGCAAGCCCTCTATTTAGATAGGACTCAGAAAAATCTGGATCATACTTAATTGCATTGGTTAAATCACTCAATGACTGCTGATATTGTTTATTCTGACCGAGCATTGTACCTCTATTAAAATACGCCATTGCATAATATGGAGCTGCTTCAATAGCTTTATTGTAGTACAACAATGCATCTGGATAAAGCTTACTTTGATAATAAATAAGTCCTATTCCCAACAAGGATAATGAATCATCTTCGTTTAGGCTAACGGCATCTTTATAATATGCCATTGAAAGATCTTTCTGACCTAATTCGTAGTATATCTTGCCTAGATTGTAAAAGGCCTTATCATTATCAGGTTTATATTCCAGAGAAAGTTTAAAAGCATCTATTGCTTTTTGTATTTCCCCATCCTTGTAATAGGCAGTGCCATTTTTAAACTGGGTGTATGCTCTTCTTATTTTTAAACTTTCATTTTCAGCATTGGGATTACCACCTTCAATGGCTTTTTCTCCGGTTTTTGAGGCAATATTAGGAACCTCTTTTATGTCGTTTCCAGAAATTTCATTTTTTGAGATTAATGTTCCTTTTTCCTTGCCCAAAGGAACAATCATAGATTCCCCATCGGAATTACTTATGGCCATATTCGTTTTATCACTTGCTTTATTATTGGTTTTATTATTATGGCTGCATCCCATTGCAATGGAAATGGTAAAAACAAAAATTATTAATTGCTTCATGATAGAAAGTCTATTTTTTAATATGGCAAAGATATATGAAATGTTGCGAACGTTTGTAGATAAAAGTATTTTGAAGAAATAATTGTTTTATGAAGTATGATTGGCTTACTATTCAATGATTTCTGTTAAATTATGGTTTTCCTTGCCCAAAAATAGCATCTTAAATCTAATTATACCCCGTTTAAACGAATGTGTGTATATACTTATAATTTTATCTGGATAAATTAATTGGTATTTACCTTTTGTATCTCACCAATTATTCGTAAAATTGCACGCGATTTTAATCAACGACATTCCTTTGTAAATGAGTAGCATATTATATAAATTTAAAGGCGATTGGCAATTGCCAATGATTGCTTTTTTTATGTTTATTTCCACATCAGCTATTATAGCACAAAATGATGGTAATGAAACAAGTGAAACTGATGTTCCGTGGGAAGTTGAAGTGATGGAAAATGAGTTTAAGGCTGGTGAAATGATTATTGAGCATATCACTGACTCTTACGAATGGCATATTATGACCATTGGACACACGCATGTATCAGTCCCTCTACCCATAATGCTTTATGATGATGGTAAATTTCATTTTTTTATGTCATCTGTCTTCCATCATCACGAAACACACAACGGTTATTTCATATCTCACAACGATATGAATGCTGGAAAATTGGTGAAAAGCGGTTTGGATGGACAAGAAATAAGACCCACGCTTGATTTTTCATTCACAAAAAATGTTCTGGCAATATTCATCAGCTGCTTCATAATGATTTGGGTTTTTATCTCTGTTGCCAAGTCATATAAGCGCCGTGAAGGACAAGCTCCAAAAGGTCTACAATCTTTTCTTGAACCGGTTATTATATTTGTTCGTGATGATATTGCAAAGGCTTCCATTGGAGAAAAAAATTACAGAAAGTATCTTCCCTTCCTACTTACAATATTTTTCTTTATTTTTCTTAATAACCTAATGGGTATAGTTCCTTTTTTCCCAGGTGGAGCTAACGTAACTGGAAATATTGGAGTAACAGCAGTACTGGCATTATTTACTTTTGCCATAACTACATTTAGTGGGAATAAAAATTATTGGGTACATATCATAAATACCCCTGGTGTTCCATGGTGGTTAAAAATACCGGTACCTTTAATGCCCATTGTTGAGATAATGGGAATATTTACTAAGCCGTTTGTACTGATGGTGCGTCTATTTGCAAATATTAGCGCAGGTCACATCATCATTTTAGGGTTTATAAGTTTGATTTTTATCTTTGGAGAAATTGTTGAGGGAGCTGGATATGGCGTTGCTGTCATTTCAGTAGGATTTTCAATATTTATGGATATCCTTGAACTTCTAGTTGCATTTATCCAAGCATATGTATTTACTCTTCTTTCGGCGCTATATTTCGGTATGGCAACAGAAGAAGCACATCATTAAAATGAATTTTATCCATTAATAATTATAAAAACAGTAACTATGGAATTATTAGCAATTTTATTACAAGCTGCTGCTGACTTCGCTCCCTATGCAAAAATGGGTGCAGGTATTGGTGCCGGTATTGCTGCAATTGGTGCAGGTATGGGTATCGGACAAATTGGTCGTGGTGCTGTAGAAGCTATCGCTCGTCAACCTGAAGCTGTTGGTGACATTCGTTCAAATATGATTGTTGCTGCTGCTCTTATTGAGGGTGTTGCGTTTTTTGCAATTGTTGTTTGTTTATTGATTGTATTCTTGTAAACAACAATGATAAATCTAAAAAGGTGTAGCGGTTGGCTGCATCTTTTTAGATATTTTAATTGAATAACTGATTAAAAAATAATATTATGTCATTAATTAATCCCGGTTTTGGACTAGTAATTTGGATGACAATTGCATTTGGTATTTTGCTTTGGATACTTGCCAAATTTGCATGGCCAGCAATTACTGATGCTCTTGCCGAAAGAGAAAAATCCATTGAAGAGGCATTGTTATCTGCAGATAAGGCTCGCATAGCAATGGAAGAACTCAAACATAGTAATGAAGAGTTACTTAACGAAGCAAAAGACGAAAGAGACGCCATATTAAAAGAGGCAAGATCTCTAAAGGAAAATATGATTAATGAAGCAAGGGATAAGGCTCAGGAATCTGCAGATAAAATCGTTGAGAGTGCACGAGAAAGAATAGAAAGTGATAAAAAAGCAGCCTTGGTAGATATAAAAAATACCATCGCTACTTATTCCATTGAGATTGCTGAAAAAATTCTACGCGAAGAACTTAAGGATAAAAAGCAGCAAACTGCTTATGCCGAGAAACTTCTTAAAGAAACTACATTAAACTAACAATGTGTCATGAGAGTCAAGTTATTATCTAAGAGATATGCAAAAGCTTTGTTTGATCTTGCCGGGGAAATGAAAATCCTCGATAAGGTAGATGCTGATCTCAGACTTGTGCGCGAGGTGTTTTCTGAAAATAGAAATCTCAAACTCATTATAGCAAATCCAGTAATTGATATATATAAAAAGAATAAAATCCTAACGGAATTGTTTTCTGGAAAAATTGAGGATTTATCCATGAAATATATACAACTAATTACCATTAAAGGAAGAGAGCAATTTATAACTCACATATGTGAAGCTTTTGATGACATATATAAAGAATATAAAAATATCCTTCCTGTTAATGTTACAACAGCTGATAAAGCTGATAAAAAAATTATGAATGATATTAGTAGTAAATTAGAAGAAGCTACTAAAATGAATATAGAAATAACCGAAAAGGTTAATGAAGAAATTATTGGTGGTTTTGTAATAGATTTTCAAGACTATCAATATGACGCTAGTATTATAAATCAATTGAATAAATTAAAGAAGGGTTTTTCAGAGAACCTGTACGAAATACAATTCTAAAAAAGTAAAAATAAAGTCGTATGGCAGACATTAAACCGGCTGAAGTATCAGCCATTCTACGAAAAGAACTATCAGGATTTGACTCCGAAGCAGTATTAGAAGAAGTAGGGTCGGTATTACAAATTGGAGATGGTATTGCCCGCGTTTATGGCTTAACTAATGTTGAGTCTGGTGAATTGGTAGAATTTGAAAAAACAGGGTTAATGGGTATAGTACTTAACCTTGAGGAAGATAATGTTGGTATCGTGTTACTGGGTGAGCCTGGTGATATTAACGAGGGAGACAGTGTAAAACGTACGCGTCGTATCGCATCAATAAAAGTTGGTGAGGGTATGCTTGGTCGTGTTGTAAATACATTAGGTGAGCCCATTGACGGCAAAGGTGAAATTGCTGGTGAAACTTATGAAATGCCCCTTGAGCGCAAAGCTCCTGGTGTTATATTCCGCCAACCAGTTAATGAGCCACTTCAAACAGGTATAAAAGCCATCGATGCTATGATACCCGTTGGAAGAGGGCAAAGAGAACTTATTATCGGTGATCGTCAAACAGGTAAAACAGCCATCGCCATTGATACAATAATCAATCAAAAAGAGTTTTACGAAAAAGGTGAGCCTGTATACTGTATATATGTCGCATCTGGACAAAAAAGTTCAACCATTGCAAACATTCAGAATACACTTGAAGAAAACGGTGCAATGGCCTATACTACAATTGTAATGTCTTCGGCCTCTGATCCTGCAGCAATGCAGTTTTATGCACCTTTTGCTGGCGCTGCAATTGGAGAATATTTCCGTGATACTGGCCGCCCTGCTTTAGTTGTTTACGATGATTTAAGTAAACAAGCCGTAGCATATCGTGAAGTATCATTGCTACTACGGAGACCACCTGGGCGTGAAGCATATCCTGGTGATGTTTTCTATCTACATTCCAGATTATTGGAGAGAGCGGCAAAGGTTATCAACTCTGATGAGATTGCCAAGCAAATGAATGATATTCCAGAAAGCATAAAAGATAAGGTAGTGGGTGGCGGATCTCTAACCGCACTGCCAATTATTGAAACTCAGGCTGGTGATGTAAGTGCATATATTCCAACAAATGTAATTTCCATTACAGATGGTCAGATTTTCCTTGAAAATGATCTTTTTAACTCCGGTATACGTCCTGCTATTAATGTGGGTATTTCTGTTTCTCGAGTGGGTGGTAATGCTCAGATTAAATCCATGAAAAAAGTTGCTGGTACTCTCAAGCTAGATCAAGCACAATATCGTGAGCTAGAAGCGTTCGCTAAATTTGGCTCTGACCTTGATGCCGCCACAATGGCCGTTCTTGAAAAGGGTAAGCGTAATGTTGAAATATTAAAGCAGCCTCAATATTCACCATTAACAGTTGGTGAACAAGTTGCTATTATTTATTGTGGATCTCAAAACCTACTTTCAAAAGTTCCCGTTAACAGAGTTATTGATTTCCAAGAAGCGTTTCTACATCATATGGATACTCATCATAAAGAGGTAATTGAACAACTTGGCCAAGGTAAATATACTGACGAACTTCAAGACGCACTTAAAAAAGCTGCCGCCGAAGTATCACGAACATTTGAATAAACGAATAAACTTAAATTATGCCAAACCTTAAGGAAGTACGCATACGTATTAATTCTGTTAACTCCACCAGGCAGATAACCAGTGCAATGAAAATGGTTGCTGCATCCAAGCTGAGAAAGGCCCAAAATGCCATACTCAACATGAGGCCATATGCTCAGAAATTACAGCATATCATGCAAGATTTAAGCTCTGACATGGAAGACTCTGATGAGGGATTATATTCTGCAATTAGAAGTGAAGAAAAAATTCTAATCGTAACAATAACCTCAAATCGTGGATTGTGCGGTGCATTCAATTCTAATGTTGTGAAGAGCGCCATAAACCTTGTGGAAGGAAAATACGCTGAGCAATATAAAAAAGGTAATCTAAGCATAATGTGCCTAGGGAAAAAAGGTGCTGATGGATTAAACTCATATGGAATTACACCCGTTGAGGTAAATAACGAAATATTCGATGCCCTTACTTTTGACAATGCTGTTCCAATTGCTGAAAATCTAATGGCCGAATTTGCTGAAAAAAAATACGACAAGATTATTCTAATTTACAACCAGTTTAAAAATGCGGCTGTTCAACTTTTACAAGAAGAACCATTTTTACCAATTGTTGAAAGTGATAATCATGAAACAACTGGCGAGGAGAATAATCCAAACTATATATTTGAGCCCAATAAAGAGGAAATTTTGGAGGCTCTTGTTCCCAAGGCCATCAAAGTTCAACTTTATAAAGCTTTGTTAGACAGTTTTGCTTCAGAGCATGGAGCACGTATGACGGCAATGCATATGGCAACAGAAAATGCTGATGAACTTATTAAAGATTTAAAACTCACATACAACAAAGCTCGTCAAGCATCAATTACAAATGAAATATTAGAAATTGTTGGTGGAGCAGAGGCTCTAAACAACTAGTAATATATTGTTTATGTAAGTTACTAGTGTAACAGTAAGAACTTATGAAGCGCATATTCTGCGCTTTTTTTATTTCATATTGCCCATTGGTGATAATTTATTGGCTCCTTATGATTATATTTGTGAAACAATTTAAAATTACCACTATGATCAAAGCTAAGGTTCAGAGCGCATTAAACGACCAAATAAAAAAAGAAGAATTTTCCTCACGACTATATTTGGCAATGGCAATATGGTGCGAAATAAATGGATATCCTGGGGCATCTAAATTTTTATATCAGCATGCTGAGGAAGAGCGTGTTCACATGATGAAGCTTGTTCACTATGTAAATGAAAGAGATGGTAAGGCACAGCTTATGGATATTGAACGCCCCACGGATGAGTTCGATTCACTACTTGATCTTTTTGAGAAGGTAATGGAACACGAAAAGTTTATTACCGAGGCAATAAGTGAGTTATATGAAGTAGCACTCAAAGAAAAAGACTATACAACCATGAACTTTCTCCAGTGGTATATAACAGAACAACTTGAGGAAGAAAGTCTTTTCAAGACTATTCTTGACAAAATAAAACTTGTGGGAAATGACAAGGCCGGAATGTTCCACATTGACAAAGATCTTGATGGAATGGTAACAGCAGCTGATCCAGTTGTAGAGTAGCTTTCTTATTCTAGAATCACAACTTTTTTAGTCTCCTTTGTAGTGCCCCAATGCTGAAGTCTTGCAACATAGATTCCACATGGCAAAATTGATGTATCCCAGTTTATATGTGTTTGATGGAGTGATAAATCAAACCTTTTTACCAACTCACCATGCATATTAAAAATTAAAATAACCATCCCTTGTTTTTTAACTTGTGGAAACTGAAGTGTAGCACGTCCAGATATTGGATTAGGATGGCATGTAAAATATTCCTTTTGAATGGCAAACTCTTTATTGCCAACGAATAAATCGGAATAAATTTTTATGCCAACAGGTCTATGATCACTAACATTAGCATCATATGAACTCCAGCTACTGAAGTAGTCATCTATTCTCAATGTTTCAATATCTGATCCTTCATTTGCAAATTCTTCAAAAGTAGCACTTGTGATCAGAGTATGATCGAGGTGTGATGGCCATGTGGGATATGACCAATTATTTGTACTTCCATATGCAATGTCCATGTCAGCAAATAGATAATTAGAGGGTTCATTAATAAATCCTAAAAATACATTGTTGGAAATACTTTCTGCAATGTCATCATTTAAATCTCCGGTGAGCATTACGTTTTCATTACTAAAATTAGCATCAATATAGTCACGCAAAAGATTTGAAGCATCCAAGCGTCTTTTTTCTTCATCCCAATCATCTGATTCATCCAAAATACCATCACCACAGCACTTAAAGTGGTTGTTGATAATTATGAATTTCTCTCCTTTAAAACGGAGCTCCATAACCATTGGTGACCTTGGAAATGGCCGCCAATATGGCTGAGTAGTATAAATTTCGTAGATGGTATCAATTTCTAGAACTCTAAAGTTATAGATATAAGCTAGCCCGGCAAAATATCCAGATTTGAAATATCCTTCATAATTGTTCATGACTGATATCATACTTTTAAAGGCAATAGTATCATCCAACTCTTGCATTGAAATAAGGTCTACTTCCAAATCTTCTATAATCTCACTTACATAATCCATGGTGGTTTGGCCATTTTTCGGAAACCATTCAATGTTCCATGTTATCATTTCAAAGGTTGTATCTGTTCCAAAGGCTGGTATTTCAAAGTTCTGCCCATGAGATAATGAACAGAATATGATGATGAACGAAGCAACTAATAATCGTCTCATTAAAATATTGGAATTAATAATTTTAAATTAAAGTTAATATATAAGTAAAATCTAATGGCCATCGCCGCCCACAACTTTGAACTGATCGCCAGTTTCTTCAATTATCATTCGGTATTTACCCTCTCCGTATCCAGGTTGCTTAACCTCAGGTGCATAATATTTGTAGCCCTCGGGAATATCTCTTTTGGTTTTAATATTTCCATCCATATACTTCATGAACAAATACTGATAAAATTTCTTCCATGTTTGAAAAACATTTGCTCCAACAGCATTTGAATAATCCGTAAGATAAGCGATGGATGCATCTTGGTTATTATCAATAAGAGCCATGGCACCAGCATCTACAGCGGGAATTGTCTTAACAAAACCTGTCTCAAACTCATTTTGTATTTTTTCAATTTCAGGATGAATATAACTATACCTCGTATATGCCAGATTTTGAACCTGACTAAATACCCAGAACCCCGACTCTGATGACCAATCCATCATAGCCCCATTTCCAACCTCAAAATTATATGGCACCTTTGTTATACATGAGTACATAGGCATATAAACCGATCCTGATGCGTCATCTACTCCCCACCATATAATTCCTCCTATTTGATCTGGTAACCAACTACGAGATTGAGATATGAATGAAAACCCTGTTTGTTGAGTTGCGGTTGCACGTTCATTACAATATGCAACATCATCAACTTTCCACGTTAAAGGCCTCCAACGATATGGGTTTCCAAATGGTCCTGCCCCCATATCTTGACTCATATCCAATTCTGTATTTTCAAGATGGTCGCGCATGTATCCCATCATATCCTGAACACTAACCTTATTCTCCGGTTTTACCCACAATGGCATACGGTTAGTTGCATATCCATTAGGATTTGGTGTTCCATCATCAAACTTGTCATTATGTTTTATGATTCCCTTTGAATAATCCCAGTACTCATCCATCCCCCCTGTCACTTTATTGAACATGGTCCATACTCTTATCTCGCAAAAACGAGCACCTCCAAAATCCACAGGGGCATAGGTATCAGAAAATGAAAAATTCTGATCCTCTCCTACATACCATCCCTTTTCGCGTGCGAATGAAATTACATCATTTGCATATACACAATCAACATTCTTGTTAAAAATTTCATCCATTTCATTGGATGTTATTGAGCTCTTGTTGTCAGCAAGAGGGAATCTTTCAATTCTAGCTTGATTTGCATGGCCGCTTACATACCCGTCTGGAACCATTCTGGCTACCCAAACTGCACCTTTTTGTCCTTCTCCTTTTCCTATAAGTTCCATAATCCACACCTCTTCCTTATCAGCAATTGAGAAGGATTCGCCTGAACTATAATAGCCATATTCCGCAACAAGATCGGTCATTATTTTAATGGCATGACGAGCTGATTTAGCTCTTTGAAGTGTTATATAAATCAAACTACCATAATCCATAATTGCTCCGGCTTGACTTCCCAGCTCTGATCGTCCCCCGTAAGTTGTCTCGCCAATGGCAACTTGGTTTTCATTCATATTACCTACTACGTTATATGTTTTCAAAGCTTGTTTGATTTGACCAAGATGTTTTCCAGTATCCCATTCGTAAACATCCAACATTGTTCCAATGGGATTATTTGAAGCAGGCCAGTGATATAATTCACCATATAGTATGTGTGAGTCGGCAGCATAAGAAATCATGGTTGAGCCATCTGTGGAAGCTCCCTTTGTAATGAGATAATTTGTACAGGCTGTTGAGTTTTCAACCATGATAAAGCTAATGGCTAGTATCAATACGGCTATTATTTTCTTCATTCTATTTGAGTATTTAATTGTTTGGTTGTGATAAAACAACCACAAATTTAGTTTATAATTATTAATCCAAAGCCCACAATGAGAAATTAGTAACCGTATCATAATAAAATAGAATTTGGCATGGTCACCGGATCAATGATATTTATTCCGCTAATAACCAATCAGGTGATTTTAACATTGGCAGGCGCACCATATTATAATAATTTAAGGGCATGAATTTTATCTTTTGATAATTGGTGCGCAAGTGCTTGCTTACTTGGAAACTTGTGTTCATCGCGTAACCAATTAACAAAGAAAATTGTTATTTCCTCACTATAAATGATCTTGTTAAAGTCAAATATATTTACTTCAATGGTAATTTCTGGGTTATAATTATCGGCTTTTTCAATGGTAGGACGATAGCCAATGTTACTCATCCCCTTATATATTTTTCCATTAACCAAAACACGGCATGCATATACCCCTATTGCGGCAATTAATTTGTATTCATCTGCAACCTCAATGTTTGCTGTGGGAAAGCCAAGATTACGACCAATGGAATTACCCTTAACAACAATACCAGTTATTGAGTACTCATGTCCCAATAATTTATTTGCATTTACCACATCCCCACTATTTAATAGCTCTCGTATTTTAGATGAACTAATGGTAATGGTTTCATATTCTTGTTCCTCAACCTTCTGAACTTCAAACCCATATTCCAAACCCAAAATTCTAAGATTTTCAATACTCCCCTCTCTATTTTTCCCGAAATGGTGATCATAGCCAATTACCAATAACTTGGGGTGTATATAATCAACAATAAGATCTTTGATGAAATACTTATAGGTTTGCTGTGAAAATTCTTTTGTAAATTCTATTAAAATTAAATTATCAATCCCTGCCTTTTTTATATGCTCTATCTTCTTTCTTTCGGTTTTAATAAATTTAATGTTTGAATTGTTATCTCCTAAAACAATACGTGGGTGAGGTGAGAATGTTATAACCACAGTTTCTCCATTTAATTTCTTAGCCTCATTCCTCATTTTTTCATAAACAGCTTGATGCCCTAGATGAACACCATCAAATGAACCAATGGTTACAACCGGATTATTAACGGGGTTGAAATCTTTTATGCACTTATAAATCTTCACTGATATTAGTAAATGTAGTTCTTTTAACAGACGGGCAAAAATACAATATTTATGTTCATCGATTTTCTCTAATTAACCATCCCTTTGCTTATGAGATATTGTACTATTTGAACTGCATTAGTTGCTGCTCCTTTTCTCAGGTTATCGGCAACAACCCACATATTTAATGTCCTCGGTTGAGAAAAATCACGTCTAATTCTACCCACCATAACCTCATCCTTGTCAACAGCTAATATGGGCATTGGATAAATATTTGCATCTGGTAAGTCTAAAATAACTACTCCTGGCATTGATTCCAATAAATATTTTACCTCATCCACTGTGAAATCATTTTCGAACTCGATGTTTACTGATTCCGAATGACATGTAATAACAGGAACCCTAACCACAGTAGCTGTGGTATTAATATTAGCATTAAGGATCTTATTGGTTTCGTTAACAAGTTTCATTTCTTCGGAAGTATATCCTTCCTCATTAAAATCGCCAGCATGAGGTAAAATATTTAAATCTATTTGAAATGGATATTCTTTATCTGATTCAATTTCTTTGCGTTCATCCAATAATTGATTTACAGCCTTTGCTCCACTTCCAGATACTGACTGGTAAGTAGATATTACAAGGCGTTTTATTTTATATGCATTATGCAATGGTGATAATGCCATTACCAATTGAATTGTGGAGCAGTTTGGATTTGCAATTATTAGATTTTTTTTAGTTAGTGCGTTGCCATTAATCTCAGGAACAATGAGAGGGACATCATCATTCATTCTCCATGCCGAAGAATTATCAATAACATGGGAGTTAGCACTGGCAAATTTAGGCGCCCATTTTTGAGAGATTTCACTGCCAGCAGAAAAAATAGAGATATCAGGGCATCTTTTTAAGGCATCCTCAATGGAAATAACATCATACTTAGTGTTGTTAAATTCAATTTTTCTACCAACTGACCTTTCGGAAGCAACAGGAATAAATTCAGAAATAGCAACTTTTCTTTCCTCAAGCACCCTCAATATTTTACCGCCAACTAAACCTGTGGCGCCAATAACGGCAATTTTCATGATAAACCATTTTTATCTTCAGATTGAAATCAACTTGTTGATCACTTTTTATTGTTTCCTAATCAATAATTATCAACTACCTTTATTGATTCCATAGCCCAACAATCTGCAAATTTACAAAAATGAAATCTACTTTTAGTGTTTTCATAATCTTTCTATCCTTATGCTCGTGGGCACAAATATTCGATGATTTTAATGACGGTGATTTTACTCAAAATCCTCAGTGGATTGGAAATCATGAATTATTTAAAGTCAACACTTCGGCTCAATTACAATTGGACGACAACAAAGAAGGTGCCGCATACTTATCATGTGATAATGAGCCAATTGAAGACATGGAATGGAGATGCTGGATAAAACTATCATTTAGCCCATCCACAAATAATAATGCCCGATTTTATCTCATTAGCGATGAGCAAAATCTATCTCTCCCTCTTAATGGTTATTTTTTGCAGTTGGGGGAGTCGGGAAGCGATGATGCAATTGAGCTTTTCAGACAGGATGGTACGGATATTATTTCAGTATGCAGAGGTATAAATGGAACTATATCATCATCATTTGAAATAAGAATTAAGGTAACACATAGCAAGTCTGGTGTATGGAAAGTATATTCTGATCTTCTAGGTGGAGAAGATTTCAAGCTGGAAGCCGAAGGCTTAGATACGACACATTCAACCACTTCAAACCTGGGAATTTATTGTAAGTATACTTCCAGTAATAGTACAAAAATGTATTTTGATGATGTCTATTATGGACCATATATCATTGATGCTGAGCCACCTATTCTACAGCATATTAGTGTGGAATCAGATAGCACATTATCCTTGTTGTTCAATGAGAATATTAATCCAATAAGTGCATTAAATACCATAAATTATATTGTGGATAATGGTATTGGCAACCCAGCTATTGCATATAGAAACGAAACTGACCCAACACAGGTAAGCTTGGTATTTGACAACCATTTTGAAAATGGTAAAGAATATGAAATTACAGTAATGGGCCTTGAAGATCTATCAGAAAACATGATGATTTTATCATCTTTAAAATTCAACTATTATGAGCCACAGTTATATGATATAGTTTTCAACGAAATAATGGCTGATCCATCACCAATGGTGGGGTTACCCGAGTTCGAATACATTGAATTGTACAATAGAACGGCAGTAAATATTGATCTGTCGGGATGGGTTTTGAAAATGGGTGCCGCAGAAAAAGAATTTGATAACGCAATAATTTATGCCAAGGATTATATGCTAATTTCAAATGAAAATGCTCATAATGACCTAATATTATATGGTAATTTTTATGGCTTTAGTAGTTTTTCCATAACTAATTCTGGACAATACATGGAACTTACAAATGATGATGGAGGATTTGTTTCACATGTGTCATTCACAGAAGATTGGTATCAAAACCCCCATAAGAATAATGGTGGTTGGTCAATTGAACAAAAGAATCCAGATAACTTATGCTCAGAAATTGATAACTGGAAGGCGTCCGATAATTCAAATGGAGGAACCCCTGGTAGCATAAACTCAAATACAGATAGTGCAATTCTACTTCCTAGCATAAGGGCTCTTGAAGTTGCTGGTAATAGGACGCTTATATTATATTTCAATCAGAGCATGGATGAAGAATCTTTAATTAGTAACGATGCATATAGAGTTATAGAGACCATATCCTATCCTNTATTCATTTATACATTTTATGATGAGCCAAACAAGGTGGAACTATATTTTGAAAATGANTTTNNGAAAGGTGTTTCATACGACATCACAATATCTNCCTCCATAAAAAANTGCATTGGNATTTCCATGCTAAAGGATACAATAATTACATTTGGTATACCCCAGNACCCTGAAAAATATGATATTATTATAAATGAAATATTATTTAANCCNTTGGATNATGGGGAGGATTACGTGGAGTTGTATAATAGNTCNAATCANATATTTGATCTGTCGGAAATTAGGTTTGGATATGTAAAACACAGCGTGCCAAACCCTCCGGATACAAGCATATATAATATATCCGTGAGTCAACGATTATTTCTTCCCAAAGAGTTTGTTGTTTTAACATCATCTCCCAACTTAGTCATGGATCAGTATTTACCTCCCAATGCCAATGCTTTTCTTAAAGTTACCCCCTTCGCCGCATTGAAGAATGATGAAGGACATGTTTTCATAAATACTGATGGTAACAGATTGGTCGACTCCTTTAGTTATTCGGAAAACCTTCAATTTCCATTACTTAAATATTATGATGGCGTAGCTCTTGAAAAGGTTAATCCAAATGTGAACATAAGTAACAATACTAACTGGCACTCGGCAGCTGAGAGCGTTGGCTTTGGCACCCCTGGTTACTTAAACTCTCAGTCTTATATTTATACTGATAACGAAAATGAAATAACAGTTGAGCCAAAAATATTTTCTCCGGATAACGATGGGTTTGAGGATGTTGTGAGTTTAAACTATAATTTTAAATCCCCTGGTTATATGATGTCAGTAGATATATTCAACTCCAGTGGATACTTAACACGAAGGCTCATTAACAATGAATACCTTGGCACGGAAGGTACCGTTAGTTGGGACGGAATAGATAGTAATAACACAAAATCTTCTGTGGGTATTTATATTTTTTATGTAACCGTTTATGATATTAATGGTTACATCAAAAAGTATAGAAAAACATGTGTTCTTGGAGCAAAATTATAAGCTTATTATCACATCAGCTTTTGCTGAACTTTCCACCATCGGTCTGGTAGTTCATGGTTTAAAGCTGTTTGATAGTCATCGTAAGAACAAGGCACATACTGGTGACGTTTATACTTTTGACTTACCATGTCTTTTGAGCTAACTATCATCCACCAACGATCTGTTTTTTTACTTTTTAGAAATGTCAGTTCTTCTTCAAAATTTTCTATCTGCACCTTAAATTTTACATAATTTTTACTGTCATTCGCAGGGAAATCATCTCTTCTGTTTGAAAACCCATCCAGAAAATACCACATCATTTGAGCATAAAGGTGCGCAGATGCTCCGTTGTCATCAAAGGAAGGATTTAACTCGTAAAACCCTATACTGGTAAGCTTATCGCTCATGCCGGCATATCTACAAATACGACACATTTCTTCTCCTGTAAACCCATTCGGCATTGCCTTATCCATGGCGGGTGCTTCGGAATGTTTAATGCTACCAATGTCAATGCTCAGTATGTCAGCATCTCTAACCATTGGCTCAACCTCTTCCATATCAGCCTTTACATTTCCCAGTCGATTTGTATCAAAATACAGGTTCTTCATAAGAACCAAAGAATCCTGATCAACAAAATACGTTTGATATCCAATGTTTGTGTAATTAAACAAAAAATTTGGTTGATGCAATATTATGTGACTTAGGTAGGACTTGCTATTTAGTTCATGTTCATCATGACCGAGATCAAATACAGGGTCAATAGCAGCAATGTTTATTATTCTTCCAATGTTTTCATAGGCTAAATAATTTGCGTAGGTGAGATCTTGGCCACCACCTATTATTAGAGATACAACATTATTCTTTAATAACTCTGATACTACCTCTTTAAGAGCAAAGTAAGTATCATCAACACGGTGACCTTTTTTAATATTTCCGACATCTACAATATTAACATTATTCCAATGAGCAAATAATCCATAAAACCAGCTTCGCACTGAATCAGGTGCATTATCACATCCCTTATTTAGGGTAGCTCTATCATCTCCAACACCTATTATGGCAACATCATATTTTTCAATATCTGGAAATGTCGAATCCTCAGTATATATTGTAATGGCTTCCGCAAGCCTGTAACGACCGGTACTATCCGACAATCTTAGTTTTTCAATTCTTACAGGCTCAAGGTAAGTGCTTATATCCATCCTAGAAGTATATTTCAATCAAGTGACGAAGATAAAAAATTTATTTGGGTAACATTATTGAGAGAAAAATGCGAAATAAAAATATTTATTTGCAATACGTTTTCAATAAAAAGAAAAGTATCCTTTCAAAGATTATTTTTTCTTTTTAGCAAATCTCTTTTTGGGCATGTTCTTGGGGTCCTCAGCTATCTTATAGCAGTCCTCCAATGTAAGTTCTGAAGCTTCAGTTCCCTTTGGCAGTTTGTAATTCTGTTTATCGATCACAAGGTAGGCTCCATACCTTCCGTTCAAAAGCTGAACCTTTTCATCCTCTGGAAATTCTTTTATAACCTTCTCCCTATCTGCTTTTCTTTTCGCTTCAATAATCTCAATTGCCCTATCAAGACTAATTGAAGCCGGGTCATCCTCTTTTTTAATGGATATGAATCCTCCATTATGCTTTACATATGGTCCAAAGCGACCAATTGCGACTGTAACTTCCTTATCTTCATAGTTTCCAAGGTTACGAGGAAAGTCGAATAACTTTAGTGTTTCTTCTAGCGTTATTGTTTCAATACTTTGGCCCTTTCGAAGTCCTGCAAATCTTGGTTTTTCTTCAGACTCAGTTTCACCAATTTGTGCCATGGGACCAAAGCGACCAATTTTTACAAAAATCTTTTTCCCCGAGGCAGGATCTATTCCAAGTAAACGCTCACCGCTAAATTTTCCTGATTGTTCCTGAGTAGTTTCTACCTTCTTATGAAAGGGACCATAAAAATCCTTGATCATTTCATTCCACTCTTTTTTACCCTCTGCAATTTCATCAAATTCCTTTTCTACATCGGCAGTAAAATTATAATCCATTATCCTATCGAAATACTGATCTAGAAATTTCGTAACCAGAATACCTATATCCGTTGGAAACAGTTTTGATTTGTCTGAGCTAACATTGTCATAATGCACAGCAGAGCTAATGTTATTATCCTTTAATGTAAGGCATATGGCTTTTTGTTTTTCCGATTCACGTGTTTCCTTAACTATGTATTCACGCTTTTGAATTGTTGAAATAGTAGGAGCATAAGTTGAGGGACGGCCAATGCCAAGTTCTTCCATTTTTTTCACAAGACTAGCTTCAGTATATCTAGGGGCATGTTTTGTAAACCTTTCACGGGCCCTCATTTCCATAAGTGAAAGTGAATCACCAACATTCATGGCAGGAATTAAACCTTGTTTTTCACCATTATCGTCATCTGTTGATTCCAGATAAACCTTCAAAAAACCATCAAATTTAATTACCTCACCTGTGGCTGTGAATTTTTTATCGGCACCTGAAGATTTTATGGATACTATGGTTTTCTCTAATTTAGCTTCACTCATTTGTGATGCTATTGTTCGCTTCCAAATTAAATCGTATAATCGCTTTTCATCATTATTACCATCCACAGAATGATTGGAAAGGTAAGTAGGTCTTATGGCTTCATGTGCTTCCTGGGCACCTTTTATTTTACTGGCAAATTTTCTGGTTTTAACATATTCCTCACCATAGGACTTGGTTATTTCCGATGTGGCCATTCCAATTGCAGTGTTGGAAAGATTAACGGAGTCGGTACGCATGTAAGTAATCTTACCCGATTCATAAAGGCTTTGGGCAATTCGCATTGTGTTTGCAACCGAAAACCCAAGTTTGCGCGAAGCTTCCTGCTGCAATGTGGATGTTGTAAAAGGCGGTGCTGGGGATTTTTTTGCCGGTTTCTTTTCAATGGATTCAATACTAAAATTGGCGCCAATGTTATTCTTTAGAAAATCAAGAGCCTGTTCTTCTTCCTTAAATTTTTCTGCATACTCCGCAGTAAAGACTTGATTAGATTCCTTGGGGAAAAACTCGGCTACGATTCTAAATGCAGAAGTGCTTGTATGATTTCTTATTTCAACTTCCCTCTCAACAATAAGTTTAACAGCAACAGACTGCACACGTCCTGCAGACAAGGATGGTTTTACCTTTCTCCATAGCAGAGGAGATAATTCATACCCCACAAGTCTGTCAAGCACACGTCTTGCCTGCTGAGCAGAAACAAGGTTCCTGTCGATTACCCTTGGAGATTCTATGGCTTTTAAAATAGCTCCCTTTGTTATCTCATGAAATACAATCCTTTTGGTATTATTATCATTTAAATCCAATGCATTGTATAGATGCCATGAAATTGCCTCTCCTTCACGATCTTCATCGGATGCCAACCATACTGTATCAGCTGATTTGGCGATTTTTTTTAGTTCACTTACGGTTTTCTTTTTATCAGGACTTACCTCAAACTTGGGTTCAAATTCATTGTCAACATCAACACTTAATTTGGTTTTATTCAAGTCCATAACGTGTCCGAAACTTGAGCGAACAGTAAAATCCTTCCCGAGAAAACCTTCAATGGTTTTTGCTTTAGCAGGTGATTCAACGATTACTAAATTCTTGGCCATAATATTTCCATTTGTTACAATCCCTAAATCCGGAATTTTTGAGAAATCGAGGATGCAAAAGTATATAAATCTTCCAAGACCAAAGTTTTATTACTAACCTTTACTGGATATTTGCCATATATTTCAACTGAGTTGCATATAAAACAATGTGACTTAGACCTCAAATTATTAATTGGACTAGGAGCAAAAATTATCTCTTTATGATAAAATATACCTACTAATAACATTGTCTGTCAAAGAATATTGTGTGTTGTTAATGGTTACTAATGCAACATTTATATTCCTAATTCGTTTTCATTGACGACATTTTCAGGCTTGAAACAAATAATAGTACTAAAATAATGGTATATATGCATAAAATTGGTGTAAATATGTAATAAACCCTTTTAATGCGTCTTATTTATTATTAGTTAAAAAAAAAGTACTTTTGCAGCGACCAAACCAAAAAAACTTATTTAGTGAAATTTTAATACTTAGAAATTTATTGATGAAAACAAACCTTAAAAAACACTTCAATTTATTTTTGTGGATTAGTTTAATCGTTTTGATGAGTGTTTCTTGTATACCCCAGAAGAAAATGGTTTATATGCAAGCTCAAAGTGAAACCGATACCATTACCACATTCCAAAACGAGCGAAAGATTGAATACAATGTTCAACCCGGTGACAACCTTTACATTCGTATTGTTACCCTGGATGAAAAAACCACACTATTGCTAAATCCTCTCTCAGCTGGCGGAACACAAAACATAAACAATGATGCATCTGTTTATTTAAATAGTTATAACATAAATGAAGAAGGTTACCTAGACTTTCCAATGATAGGTGAGGTTTTGGTTCAAAACATGAGTGTGGAGGAGATAAAAAATGTAATTCAAGAAGAGCTTACAATTTATATGAAGGAGTTTATAGTTATTGTGAAACTGGTTAATTTTAACATTACCTTACTTGGTGAGGTTAAAAATCCAGGGCAGTATAAAATTTATCAGGATAACATAAATATTTTTGAAGCCGTGTCAATGGCAAGTGACCTCACGGATTTTGCCAATAGAAATAAGGTTGCAATCATAAGACAAACCAAAAGTGGATCTGAAGTGGTATACATAGATATGACCAACAGAGA
>PANC01000001.1 GCA_002708315.1 Lentimicrobiaceae bacterium | reverse complement strand
GTGATACAATACCAGGTCTTTGGTACCAATCGACCCAGTGCCAATCAGTCATCTTAAGAGGCTCACCCGGAAAAACATCTATTGAGCCATCCTGATCTAAATCAACGGGCTCTGTAGCTTTTGGAGAATCCAATAATTGGGTTGCTACGACACCAAAGTTATTCCCGGGGTGTGATGAAGCAGAAGGCTCATCCAAAGTGTATCCTGCTACACCAGATACACCATCATGATCACCTATCATCGCCATGCTTATAAGCATTCTCTCATTATTAACTTCAAAATTTTCCCAATAATACTTCATGAAATCATCATCATTTGTGTGCAGGCCTCCATTATAGCCAGCCCAATCACCCATAAGAACATCAGCATCCATATAAAATCCCAACGACATACCCTTGTAGTCAAATCCTTTTCCTCTATTCAGCTTGGTTCCATCTGGCATTATCATTGCCTCGCCACACTCGGGGTTTCCATTGATATCTAAAACCGGATTTCCATCTTCATCTTCTGCACACCAATCGCCACTTTCGTTTCGGACTTTAACTGTAACGAACATAATATCTTCCGCATAGGAGACCCCATAAGAATGGGCTGTAGCTCGGACTTTTAAACCCATAGGATATCCAGTTTGCTCATACTCATCATTGGTGTTTACATTATTTGCACGGTGAGACCATCTATCATCAAATTCCATGTATACATCCATGTCTGAGACAAAACGTCCAGGGACTTCTTCCCAACAGTCCGGGTCTTTTCTTGATTGTGAGCAACCTGGTAAATTTATATTGTAATCTTCAGACCAAGAACCCGGCCAGAAAGATTCAGTTTCTCCAGTAGAAGTGTTATATTGCTGTGGCCACGTATTTGAATAAGCTGAGTGTGCCAAGACTGGATATGTGTCATCTCCCGAAACCCATGGCGTAGACTCGAAAATATCACTAGCATTAAATTCAGTCTGATGAGAGTTTGTTCTTGCCATCGTTGAAGCATGCCAGTCTGTTTTGTATTCAGTATCTATAAAATGTGATTCTGCTGCATTTGCACCATAATAAGCATAATTATCATCCTCAGTCCACTCTTCAAGGTCTTCACCATAATCATAAAAATCAAATTGCGCCTCCCTACTAATGAGAGCAGGCCTCAGAGCCCATGGGTAAATAAATCCAATTCTAGCTGATGTTTTGTTTGGATCACTATTCCCAAAAGAACTGACTATAATCTTTCTATCATTATGATTAAAATAAAATTGATATTCTCCTGTGATACTTTCTAATGAAGCTTTTTCATTGTCGGGATTATATTGACCATCATCTTCGCTCATTTGGAAAAGAATACCCTTAAATATTGTATCTCCTGAAACTGGATACCAAGCGTCGTAAGCATCTCCAGACTCCCAAATACCGTAAAGAGATGCACCCTCTCCATCAACGATAGTCTCTAAATTCTGCCATGAATAACTTGCAGTGTTTTTATTACCAGGAACAGCGCCAATGAAAGAAACAGCCGGTAAATAAGAGTAATCACCCCATATACCGGATGGATGTGTGTCCCAATTGATAAAACTTCCATAATTTGTTATAGCGCTCTTCACTCGCCCTTGATCGACAAAACCTTTTGCTCTATCACTCATAGGATTAGTTGGGAATGGGTTGTCTCCAATTTTTGCAGGTGTGTTTTGCCTGAATGGATCTATCGGACTGTATTGCGAATTTTTTAATTTTCCATCAATTGAGAACAAAAAAGAAATAAAAGCTACGGATAAAAGTATTTTTTTCATTATATATTTAATCAAAGTCTAGTCTTATAAAAAAATTAATTTCTCGAGGAGGTGATAATCGCCACGGACGATCATAATACGCTGAGGATTTATTTGCATCTACTCCTACGCCATTGGGATCAGTGCCAGGAAGCCCCACGTAATCAGTAAAATAAGTACCTGGATCATCAGCTTTTCCGGTTAAAGCATAAACGTCATATGCATTTCTAATATCTAAAATATTAAAAATATTTAAACCAATAGAAAATTTATGATCCAGACTCTCAAAATATTTTGAGAATGACATATTCACATTTTTATAAGCGGGACCTCTTTTTGAATTAGGCTGTCTTAGATCCTCCGCAGGATCTTTACCTTTAAAAATAATTGGAGTATAAGGGTAACCACTTTGATAAAAAGCTGTCAAACCTGCTTGNACTCCAAATGGCAAAAATGTATAAAAATAATAAGTTAGATCATGGGGTCTGTCGTAATAGGCTAAATTTTCTTGACTTGGAGCATCGACGTACTGCCCACTGATACTTGCCCAAGCATATTCACTATTAGTTTTAGCCACTGAATATGTATACTGAAATTGAGAGCCAAATAATAACCATCTCCAATCAATAGTCAGATCCAATCCCTTTGCAGAGCCATAATCACCATTGGATGCAACACTATATTGGTAAACTCCAGATCGCTCCTGAGTATACCTTGTAAGTTGATCCATATCTCGAACCCATGCGCCGAGAGAATACGCCCAATTTTCACCAACCTGTACATTAAAACTAGCACCATACTGTTGTGTTCTTTGCGCATTCATTGTTGCATTACCTACAGCGCCTTCACCTTCCTCAAATAAAGTTTCTGGGTCTTCTAAACTATTTGTATTCAAATACACATTTTGATAGACAGGATTCTGGTAATATAAACCATAATTAAAAGTAAATGTCGATTTATCCGTGATAACATGACTAAAACCAATTCTTGGGCTTATCTTATATGACCAATTTGAATTTTTGAGCAATATTTTTTGCCTCGCCAAACCAGCAATATCAGATGCCTCCTCTCCATTATCCCATTTATCGTTATCATTTAGGTCAGAGTAAAACCAAGGTCGGCCAGGACTAAATTTGCCCACTGTATCAGACCAAACTTGAGAGTTATAATGGACCATATCTACACGTACACCATAGTTAATNACCATCCATGGGACTTCAAAGACATTTTGAATATACGCAGATAATTCTTCAGGCTCACGAAAATCATCCCATTTTCCATTGCTGTTTGCATCTGTAAACTTTTCACCTTTGTCCCACCTACCATTACTTTCTCCGGCATCAGCAGTTTCATAACCCTCATCGCCAAGTAATAAACCATCTGGACCAGTATCTTGCCAATATTCTGCAAATGTTTGAATCTTCGCACCTTCTCCGAGCCATGGGTCTTTAACTTCATAAAAATTTAATTTATGAGACTTATAATCAAAGCCNGTTCTAATTTTCCATTTTTCAGTTAATTGACTNGTTATATCAAATCTCACTTCATCCGTGATCGCTGTTGAGTTTGCGTAAAAGGTGTCATGCCCTCCAAATGTACGCCCTTCATCCCAAGCAACATCTGCGATGTCAGGCATGTAATAATACGGGTTTGTTCTTCCCGGAATAAAACTAAAGTTTCTTGGAGTACCATAATAGCCGGGAACGTTTTCCCAGAGAAGATCAATGCTATTGTAATCCATAAAGGGTTCAAAGTCCTCATACATTTCAGGCTCAAGCCAGTAAGAACCATCGCGCTCTTTTAATGCTTTAACGAGATCTGGCCCATTCCACTGGTTATCATTATTTGAATCATCAAAATTTTCACCGAAGTCCCAAATACCATTTCCATTAAGATCATCAAAATCTTCTGCTAGTTCCCAATTCCATAATCCGGGCTCTGCTCCGTAATGCCAACCGCTTCTTTCATCAATATTAGTATATCTGATTGTATCACCATCTTCGCCTATTGAAAATGGAACTACAAATTCATTTTCAACATCAGATATTTCTTTGTAACCAGCTGGATGACGCCATTCAAACCAATTAGGGTATCCATCTTTATCATTATCTCTCCATCTTACCCCCTGAAACTGGTCTTGTTGAAATCTGGACCAACGTAGCGTATAAAAAGTATTCTGTGATAAAGAATGGTTCATTTCAACATTAAATCTTTCCGTATCTCGGAACAACTCATTTCGACCTTCATCCCAGTAAAGGTAGGTTGGATTAAAAGACTGTCGATGATTTTCGACNAGCCAATACGATCCATGAAATCTCAATTTATTGGTAAGCTTATAACTTAATTTAGCAAAAACATCCCAAGTATTGTCAAAACCAAAACCGCGGAAACCTGATTGATCATCCCATGGATACACAAGGTTTTTTTTATTCTCTTTTAGAATTTCATCATTTACATCACCTTCATTTAAAAAATACTTATCACCTTGATAAACTTTATCATCAAATTCATAAACACTATACTTATCCTGTGTTGTGTATTGCCCTGAAGCCCAAAAAGTTAGTCTGGGGATCCCAATAATGGGTCCGCCAACACCAATATTATAATCGGTATAACCACGATTCAGGTCATAATTCTTGCTCTCATCTGAATCACCATCCAAAAAAGCACCAACAGAACTTGTTTCCCATTTAAAATGATATTCAATCTCTTTACCACCTGATGCCGTATGCCAATTCGAAACCGCAGACTGAGCATCACCGTACTCGGCATTAAATCCTCCTGGCTGCCAATCAAATTCCCTTATTGCAAACATATTTAACCGGGTGCCAGATCCAATAGAACCAAAAATCGGATTTCTTAAATACATTCCATCCATCATATAGGCTATCTCTCCAGACCTACCTCCTTTCACATGAATTTCTTCAATACCTCTTTCCTCATGATCGGGGACAGACTTACTACGGCTTTCAACCTTTACAACCCCAGATTGCAGTGTGTACAATTCAGATAAGTCTCTTATAGGAAGAGACTGAATAGCTTCTTTGTCAACCGTAATTTTTTTAGAGGTAGAACCTTTTTCTACAAGAGCCCTCTGACCTAAAACTTGGACCTCCTCTCCTTCAACAGCAGCAATGGGTAGTTTAAAATTCAACCAGGCAGTTTGATCCATCATGACACTTACTTGCGTCATGGTCTGCTTTTGATATCCCATCATTTGAACAACAACATCATAATCACCTACAGGAATATTCAGTATGATATATCCACCGTCTCCACCGGCAGCAGCGCCTATTCCAACATCAGGAACATAAATATTAGCTCCGGGAAGAGGATTTCCATCAATATCTGTAACTTTCCCCCTTATTGTTCCATCTGTTCCAGCATAAGAAAACGAGAGGAGATAAAATAGAGTTACAATTTTAAAGAATATCTTCACTCAATCAACTCCCTAAGGTCTATTGTATGGATTCCATGCTGCTTACTGATATAGAAAGGATCAAAGTTAAAACTTTGTTCTTCTGCAATATTTTTTAATCTGACATTTTTAACTGGTTGAACTATTTTTCTAAAAACATTATTTGACTCCTGAATCTCAACCGAACTCAACTCTAGCCTATTAAAACCTATCCATGCTTGATTTAAGGTATCTAAATAATTGTTATTTGCTGTATAATCTGCATCATAAGGATGCTCTGTCCACCTAATAAACACTTCGCTCTTAACTAAACCTATATTCTTAGCTAACCAAGAATCAGTTCTTTGGCCAAACTCAACCCCACTACCCAACATCGTCATTGTAGTTGTCTGCGAAATTTTAAAACAATCCGTAAATGTGGTATCCTTAGCAGAAACAGACATATCTGGCCTGTGACCTGCAGGGACGACAACATTTGAATCAGACTCTACGCGGTAGGATTTTTCTATAAAATATATCGCAACATCTGTTGTATCATAATAGGAAGTATCAATTGATTCACCTGCTCTTAATTGACCATTTTTAGTATAATATAAAACTTTGCTTTCTAATTTATTCTTAAACCAAAAACCATTCTCAATATCATTTGGACTAAAATAAAAACCAACGGGCAGAAAGTAAGAAGGATGTGAAACTTGTTTTAGGTGACCAGGCTGATGAAAGATATGATAATTATAAAACCTTTCTGTCTGCCCACCAGATACTTTAGACCATTCTGACTTAGTAATATAATAGTCTTGAGGTTCAAAGGATCCATTTTCATTTTCTTCTACAATATGACCAACTTCTTTCCTTGTAAACAAAGTTATAAGTGAATCAATATCATCAACATATTGTCGTTGCAGGTCTACTATCTCAACTTCTTCAATTATGTTCTCATATACAGTACCCCAACGATCTGTTAAATCCTCACCTGGAACAATATTAAGCACAACTTGCGGTGTAAACTGATCACTCCAATTGGTAAGCAAACTATTTGGTTTGTCGCCGACACTAAATAATTTTGATGGATCTCCACCATAAAATAATTCACTATCATCATACATTTCATTACCTTTGTCAATAAAAACTTCACCAACACTATACGTTTGCGAGCCATCACTATCAACGTAAGACTCTTCCCCATCCCATTTCCCATTGCAGTTTCGGTCTTGGAATGGCTCATTTAGATCATATGTACCGGAAGAGTCAATATCATAATAGGGTTCATCTGGATCCCACATTTGATTTCCTCTATCAACAAATTCGTATACTACAGAGTAAACATTGTCACTATTGTAATCTTCAATTGGGTCATCACCAGCATCATAAATACCATTATTGTTATTATCTAAATACTCAAATAAAACATCCTGAAAGTCATTATCTCCATTATAATCTTGTATTCCAGACTCAGCTTCATCATATGCGTTATTATCATTGCAATCTGTATTTATTCTGAAAACTAGGCTATCACTGCTTAGTTGCTTCTTGGTAAACTCAAAACTATTTTCGAACATGATTTGATTATCAGCTAGAAATACATAGTTCGTATCTTTCCATTCTGATGAATCAATAAATAATAGTCCTTCCTGAATAAATGGTGTATCTACAACAGCCCAATAGGCGCTCACATCATAAATATCATCATAATTAATAATTGTATCATCAGTAACCCAGTCACTATTAGAAAGTTTATATCTTTGCAATGATGGTTCTGCATCAAGATTCCATTCAAGTCCTTCCAAATTTTTGAATGGAGTTGATGAGATCTGGACTGAATCGGAAGAAACTCTCCCGGCTGATGAAAGTGAGTCAATATACGTTCTTTGTGTGTATTGAGACGCATCTTCAGGCTTCATTGATACCAGATAGTCAGGGAATGTCTTATAAACCATTGTTGTAGGATCTTCATTAAATAACGAATAGTAATCAGAATATGATTCATAGTTGGCCATCAAACTCGGGCTGTATCTGAAAAAATTGGCTTCTACATTATTTTCAAAATTATAAAAGTAATCTTGAACTAGACCTGTCTTATCACCCAAGTTATCATTTTTTAAAGTATTCTGATACTTAGTTGATTTAACTAACTCAGAATCATTATTTTCGAATGAGCAATTGGTATTTATGATTAGAAGAATAGGTAATAGAAAAAAATATTTTATTTGCTTTTTCATAGATATATTAATGAGTTCTTACCAAGATTGTTCAAAAGAATATAACATTATGAANNAGTTTACTAAAAATGTTTATNCAAAAATATACTNNAAAATATGANANNATATAAAANNATATGTTACANNNGNTTTTTTNANCANNTNTTTTTTAANNGGTGACCANGCNAGCCCNAGTCCATTTACCATTTANCAACCTAACGGNGANTCNNNNGANATNTNNATNCGAGGNAGTCATCTACAATCATGGCATGAATATAATGGCCAAAGTATTACAAAAGATGAGAATGGTTGGTGGGTTTATGCCAAAGATAAGAGCATAGATGGNTTGGTCCCCTCTCAGTTTAGAATTGGGCAAAGTGTAAACCCTTTTGCAGAATTAAATATTCGACCGTTTAAAATNAACTTACCTGATTCATCTCCAATACCAAATTTAAACCAAACAAGATCAGACACATTTAATATTCCATGGGTTCTGGTACAGTTCCCAGATGCNAGTTCATCATACAGTCCGTCTGAACTAGAACTTTTACTTGACCAACCCGGTTACAGTCATCCCAACTTTGATAATACTGGAAGCTTTCATGATTTTTACAAAGAAATTTCTTATGGCCAATTTCTATCAAAATCCGAAATTTCTAATTGGATAACAGCTCCAAATGGTCATGATTATTACGGTCATAATAACGGGTATGAAAGAGTTAGAGAACTTGTACGAAATGCTGTAGACCAATTAGAAGAGTCCGGGTTTGACTGGTCTAAATATGATAATGATGGTGATGGATATGTTGATGCTTTAAATATTATTCATCAAGGCCCCGGAGCTGAGGAGGGAATTGAATCAAATATTTGGTCTCATAAATGGAGTCTCGGTAACCTGTCTGTTACTTATGACAACGTAACAATAAGTAGCTATACAATTAATCCTGAAATACAGGGTGGNAACNTCGTTGCAATTGGTGTTCTAGCTCATGAGTTTGGACATGCATTAGGGCTACCAGACTTGTATGACACCGATTATTCATCAACTGGGTCTGGAAAGTTAGCGCTTATGGCTGGTGGCTCATGGGGCACTACTGGAAACACACCTTGGTACCCATCAACAATGAATGCATGGTGCAAAGCTCAACTTGGATGGGTTGAAATTGAAGAAATTGAAGACAGTCAAACTAACATATCTTTAACTAACTCATTTTCAGACAACAAAGTAATAAGAGTAAATCATCCTGCTGTNGACGAAGAATATTGGTTAATTGAGAATAGACAAAAGTTGGGATCGGATACATTAATGCCAACCGCTGGTTTAGCGATTTGGCATATTAACGATGATATTGCAAGTGAATGGAATGTTAATGGGAACGAACCTTATTATGGGGTTGGTCTGGAACAGGCAGATGGTCAATTTGCGCTAGAAAATGGAGGCCCTAGCAATGGAGCAGATATTTACCCTGGATCTACNAATAATAGAGAATTCAGTCATTCCTCCACNCCAAATACTACAAGCCTGTATGGTTTACCATCATTAGTTAGAATTGATGAAATATCAGATTCAGAAGAAACCATGTCTTTTAATGTTACATATAATGAAATAATAATTGCCGAAGCATCAATTGGAAATGGATCTGGCAATGCTTATGATACAGGAAGTGTTACTCTGAGTCTTGATAATGATATGCCACTGACCGAATTTGAATTTGAATTAGAATTTTCTCCAGCATTTGTAACCATTACTGGTGCAACTCCGTNTAGTCGAGTTTCCTATGATAGCNTGATAATTTCAGGGAACCATATATCATTAGTCAATCCAATTATCTCTGAAGGAGATGGAGAAATTTTAGAAATTCAATTATTTAATAATGTTGGAGTCAGTACCCAAATTAATGTCAAATATGNAATGGCCCAGGCTTATACGGAGGAGAACAAAGAAGTTGGAATAACTTTTCAAAATGAAGCAACTTATCAAATTAATTCTGTAGATCAATACTATACAATNCAAACATCTAATGGACAAATTGGAGGAGGTGCATCATATCAAGTAACCTCAATCAATACTGTGCCAATTAGTTTAGGTGTCATCAAATTTGATCATGTGCCTAACCTGATCTCACCAAGTGATGAACCATATGAAGATCTTAATGGAAACAACAATTACGATCTTGGCGAACCTTNTAATGACCTAAATCAAAACCAAGAATGGACTCCAATGGTTGAATCTTCCCTTCCCGAAGGATGGTCATTNGATGTTAGCTATAATGGTTCTACTCTCACTGTAGGGGTATCTAACTGGAGTGAAGCAACACCTATCGGTACTAATAATCTGTTTAGCGTAAACTGCATTGTAAATAATGAAGCCAACCTTAATGATTTAGTAACAGTTTCTACAGATGTAATTTTACAAGTTGATAAATGGGGAAATAATGGAGTTCCATTCATGAATGGAACGGGAACAATTTTAATTGATGGTACTTTATCAAATGATAATTCTAAAATTTTATCTCAAAGCTTTATTTTGAATAATATCTACCCTAATCCATTTAATAACTCAACTTTAATCGATTTTGAATTAGGAGAAGGCTATAAAGATAAAATAAAAATTACTTTTTTTGATATTAGAGGCAGAGTTGTTGAAACTATAAATAATAGCATATTAAAGGCCGGGTATAATTCTTTAACCTGGAATGCCAGTAACCTAAGTAATGGAATTTATTTTATGGAGTTAAAAGCTAATGACAAACGCACGATTAATAAAATTACGCTATTAAAGTAATTAACCGGTTCTCTTACTTTTTTTTGAAATTGTATAGATAGGTTTGTTCCCCCCTTTAATATAATCTGCCGTAATAGTAACTCTTTCTATATCCTTAATGTCTGGTGTCTCATACATTACATCAACTAAGACCTCCTCCATTACAGACCTCAATCCTCTCGCTCCCGCTTTTTTTTCATACCCTTTTTGAACAATTAAATTCAATGCATCTTTTTCAAAATCAAGTATAATACCTTCTATCAAAAATAATTTTTGATATTGTTTTATTAGAGAATTTTTAGGTTCTAAAATAACCCGCAGTAAATCTTTTTCACTAAGCATATTCAGCCTTGTAACTACAGGAAGCCTACCGATCAATTCAGGAATAAGGCCAAAAGAAATCAAATCTTCTTGCTTAACTCCGCTGAAGATGTCTAAAGAATTAGTTTTCTTTGAAATTTTATCCTCAGATCCAAAACCTATATCAGAAGAACCTATTCTTTTAGAAATAATATTTTGTAACTCTGAAAATGATCCACCACAAATAAAAAGAATATCCCTTGTATTTATGGGTATAAAACTCTGTTCAGGGTGCTTCCTACCGCCTTTTGGTGGAAGATTAGCTATTGTACCTTCAATGATTTTCAACAAAGCTTGCTGAACACCTTCTCCACTCACATCTCGCGTAATTGAGGCGCTTGAGTTTTTGCGCCCAACTTTATCTATTTCATCAATGTATATAATACCTTTTTCAGCTGCGTTCACATTGTAATTAGAAACTTGTAATAAACGGACTAGAATATTCTCAACATCTTCACCAACATAACCAGCTTCTGTTAAGGTAGTTGCATCAGCAATCGCAAATGGGACAGATAAAAAGCGAGCCAAAGTCTGTGCAATAAGAGTTTTACCCGTACCTGTAGAGCCAAGCATTAGTATATTACTCTTATCAATCTCTACGCTATTTTTTCCATAAGATTGATGTATTATTCTTTTGTAATGGTTATAAACTGCAACAGAGATAGATTTTTTTGCATTTTCTTGACCAACAATATATTTATCTAAATAAGACTTGATTTTTGAAGGTTTCTGAAGTTTTATATTGTAGCTCGGTTCTGCATACTCAACTTCATTTTCTATATTTACCTCNGCAGTTGAATCTTTCTTCATCTTACTCATTTTCGTTTTGTCATAATNGAGTCTATGATTCCATAGCTTTTTGCATCTTTTGCAATAAGATAATTATCTCTTTCAGTGTCTTCCTCTATTTTCTTTAAAGTCTGNCCAGTATTTTCAGACAGAATCATGTTCAGTTGCTTTTTCATTCTTAATATCTCATCTGCTTGAATTTTTATGTCTGTAGCTTGACCCTGNACACCTCCAAGAGGCTGATGAATCATTATTCTAGAGTTTGGTAGGGCAAACCTTTTTCCTTTTGTCCCGCCGGCTAATAGAAAAGCACCCATGCTCGCAGCTTGGCCAAGACATATAGTAGAAACAGATGGTCNTATATACTTCATTGTATCATAAATGCCCATACCAGAAGTAACCACCCCGCCAGGTGAATTAATATACATATGAATGTCTTTTTCAGAGTCNTCAGCCTCTAAAAAAAGTAATTGAGCTATAATCAATGATGANACTGAATCATCNATAGGGGTTNCTAAAAAGATAATGCGCTCTTTGAGNAGCCTTGAATATATATCAAATGCTCTTTCGGATCTGCCTGTTTGTTCAACAACAATAGGGATAACCTGGTTTAATATTTTATCATCAATGTTCATGCTTTGCTCCGCGTAATTCTTTTGTTGCAATAGAAACTTCTTTGATTTTTGCATATTCAATTAAGTGATCTAATATTTTCTTCTCTAAAAGGTCGTCTTCGATTCTACTCTTATTACTTGGTTTTTTATAAAATTTTCTAATTTCTTTTTCAGATGCTGGAGTTCGANTTACCAATCTCTCAATTTCNGCTTCAGTATCTTCTTTGGAAACAGAAAGATTTTCAGTTTCAATTAATTTATTTCTTATCGAATACCATTTTACATTACGCTCTGCCACAGGAAGATAATGCTCTCTTACTTTGTCCTCATCAAGTGGCTCGCCTTGATTTTGTTTCTTAACATCTTCAACTAAATTAGCTAAATAATTTTGAACCATCGCAGGTGAGAAAGATGGATTTATTAGGTTAATCAAAGAATCCGTTAGATCTCTCTCAAATGATGTTTTAGACCTTTCTTCAAAATTGGATTTGATTTTTTCTTGGACATCATTATTTAATTCTTCCACAGTTTTGAGATTGGGATTAATCAATGCAAGAAATTTTTCATCAACATCTGGCAAGATTTCTCTTTCAACATTATCAACTGTTAATTCATATTCAGCATCTCCTCCATCCTTACTTACAGGCAGAGTAACACGAGCTGATTCACCAGGCTTAAGACCTATCATTTTNTCTTTTTGACTTTCAGAAAAAGATCCATTCCCAACACGCAAATACTGTTTTTCGAATTTTTTCCCAATAATTGCAACTCCAGAATCATCCAACTTTTGCAAAGTACAGATTAAATAGTCTCCTTCAATAGCTCCCTCCTCAACTGTTGAGATTGTAGCATGAGATTTCCTTAGTTGCAAGATAGCATCCTCTAGGTCACTATCATCCTGGACATAAGTTGTTTTTTGAACCTTAAGTGAACCCTTTTTAAGTTTAGGGAAATTCACTTCAGGNTCTATTTCAAAAGTAGCTTTGAACTTAAAGTTTTCACTCATTCGAAAGTGAACATCTTTAATCTCAGCCTTATTGACAGGCATAACATTCTTTTTATCNANAGCCATAAGATAATACTTCTGGAAATTATCATCCATGAAATCGGCTTCTATATTTGGTTGATACTGGTTAAGAAGTCTATCTTTAGGAACTTTACCAGGCCTAAAACCCGGGATTTTTACTTTTTTACTGAATTTTTTTAATGAATTATCAAAGTCTGCTTTTAAATCGGACCAAGCAATTTCTATATCTAGTTCTCTTGTATAATCATTTATTTTTTTAATATCTACTTTCACGTTTTACCCTAAAATTGTTAATGAATTTAATTTATTTAATGTAATACTAATAAAAAGAAAATTTATAACTCTATTCAAATTACTGACTAAATAACATACTTACGATTAAGATTATATCTACAACAGTAATTTGTCCGTCATCATTAATGTCAGAGACTGATTCTGTACAAATACCTAAGGGCTCTGAGCTAGAGACCTCATCAGAAACTTTCAGTATATCATAAACATCAATATATCCAGAGCTATTCAAGTCACCAAGCAACCAATTATTACATATATCGGTGGGCAGAGCAGTGAAAATATGCCATCCCCCTAAAGGATTTTTTTCAATACGTCCAGATGAATCAGCNGCTTGNANATAATANNGCANNATNCTTGTATCCACAATAGAAGGNATATACCCTGACCAAANACCNTGNTGATTATTNGAGTTNTCAATNTCAAGTTGNGNANNNGACCAATCAACNTCNCNCTGTTTTTTNAAAAATACTTTNANNGAATCTGANAANANNCCAGNATNNCTAAGGTCTTNTATTTNAACNGNTACTTTNTATCCTTCANTGGTNGGCTCNGTTAAATTATTNANNGGATTATGNATNATTTGTANCATTTCCANATCCGGGATACCTTTTGTTCTNCANTGCANNGCATCAGTTGATTCCCATGTTCCAGAAAAACCTANAANNTCNTAACCNGGCATTGCATTATTNTACGATTCTATTGCTGCNTTATCCCATGAACTACCNGTNAAAGGAACTANAACTTTNTCATTGANAATTAATGAATTTGTATATGGTTCATTNCCNGGCGTCCAAANNCGANAAACNTCCCAAGGNTCATNCCATTTATTTANAGTNTTAATAAAATATGAAGCTGTTTCTTCAATCTGGTNANACTGAGGATGAGATTCAGGAACNTCNCNNATNAANACTTTTGTCGNNCTTANATATTTNCCCCAACANTCTATNTGATCTATATANGTATTNTTNGGNTCANTTATNACATGNTAATTATCNATACCNTANTAAGAATTCATNAAATTTANAATTTNTTCATTNGNATTANGATTTTCTTCNAANACTAAATCAGATGAGGCTGCGGTACCAAACCCATCCGTCATATAATTTCCTCCGGCATGTATAATATCACTCGCATAATATGGTACATCTAAGTGCTCGGATATTTTGAAAGGGGCTTGATTATCATTTTGTCGTGGCCTGTTNTACGTAAAGTCAACTANNGACATCTTANTTTCACCATTAATAATCCACCAAGGACCNTAATCTCTTGTCCAGTAACTATCTGTATTTCCAAGAANAAAATCAATATTACTTNCATCAATACCCGCATTANTTAATGCACTTTGCGCTGCGTTNTGCTGNNTATTTGAAACTAAACAAAAAATTTTCACATCNTCTGCTATTTCTGTAATTAAATCAATTGGTATTCCNAACGGATATCGGATTAAAACGCCTTGCATTNTTTCGTATT
>PANC01000008.1 GCA_002708315.1 Lentimicrobiaceae bacterium | reverse complement strand
GGAGGAAATATACGACTTGGTAAAATGTTATTATCTATTGATTATGCTTTTGTGGATTATGATGTCTTGAATCATACAAATCAAGTCGCTATCGGACTGAAATTCTAACTCTTTAATAAAATTGTACATTTCTATCTGATTGCTTGCTATTAAGGGAATAATCAACTATTTTTTTATCCCTACATATCGCTTTATAATTTTTTAGTTATTAATAATATAAACTGGAGAAATCTATGAGAAAAATTGTTATCAGCTTTTTGTTGGTAAGTCTCTCTGCGCCTATTTTTGGTATTGGTAAACAAAAGCTGGATAAAAAAGTAGATCGCAGTCCTACCAAAATGCCTAGAATTTCAGAGCCTGCTTATTCAAACACATTTGGACCAAATCATCGTTTTGGACCTATTACAACGTATCCAAACCGTGATAGTGAATGGATGTCTACTTTAATTGACTCTTCTCTAAATGGTTATGGCTCATTTATTTCAAACGTTAATCCATTAGCTTATTCCATAGACGAGGGATACATAGCTGTATATCGTCAGTTTCAAGGGTTAAATGTTACAGCTGGATATATTGGAGCTTCTCAATCTGAAGATGGAGAGGAATGGTTTACAGAGCAAAAGCTCAATACTAAATATCCTACTGGGCAAGAGGAGCCAAGTTTACCAACAGCGACTGGTACACCACAAGGACGATACCCGAGTGCTGGTTTTGCTGCTGATGGTAGCCCAACTGCAATTTGGAATGAGTATACAAATGCAGATCATGGTGGAGGTCAATATGGTGGTTACCCTCTTTATTCTTACGATTCTCAAGGAATTGGAGAATTCTCAACTTGGGTAAATCCATTCCACATGAATACTGGTTGCTCCACAACTCCTTGCGAGCCTGCAGATTTATGGAATGGAACACCATATGTCATGAATGGACCAACAGGACCAAAGATCACTTCGATTTATGATGGTTGGAGCGATACGCCAAGCAAATATTACATGATAAATAGTAATTTTCATGCGAATGGATATTTTCTACTTAATGATCCTTACACGGTTGCTGATGATGGGCAATTGGATGATACGGATGAGCTACTTTTCACAGACGGCTATACTGCAGGTCCAGACTATCATATTAATGAAGAGGGCATTGGTTATATGGTTCAAACAGCTTATGCTTCAGATTATGAAACATCTTCATCTTCACCTTCAAATCACACCTTATTTTTTAAAAAAACTGAAGATTATGGAGAAACTTGGACTTCTGATGGAGGGTTTAAAAACTCAGGATATGGTTACTTGTCAGATGCAACAATGAATAGAATCACAGATTCACTTTATACTCTCTGGTCTGAAAACACAACTGATTATCCAGACTATCTATGGTATAAAGATGCAACATGTGATACAATAATTGATGGTGAAACTATTACTTATCCTTGTGGAGATACTTTAGGATTTTCAAATGTTGAAGGTCCATTGGTTTTAACTCCAGGTTTATTTCTATTTTATGATTATGATGTGAAAACAGACATAGATGGTGGTATTCATTTCATGGGTGTTGGAATTCCACAAGTTTGCCTAGATACCTTAAATGGTTGTGATGATTTAAGTGGAAATGGAATGCCAGATTCATTATATAATTGGTATTATGCTAGCGCAGGCCATTATTTATTTTATAATCCTGATCCACTCGATCAACCAGAAAATTGGACACTTTCATTTGTAAATGATTATCGTGATACCTATAATGCGGATTGGGATCAATCTGATATTCCACATGCAAATGCTGCTGATTATGGACCTTGGTATTATATGTACCCTCAAATTACATTTAGCGGAGAAGATGGAAGTCAGGTAATGTGGTACGCTTCTTTTGAAGGTCCAGATGGATCATTTAACTATAATGCAGACTCATCTCTCTATTTACCTTCAGACATAGATATTTTTATGAGTAAATCAACTGATCTTGGTAAAACATGGACTGAATTAGAAAATGTTACAAATACTGCTGGAGGGATATTTCCCAATAAACAGTTAGAAACAAGTGTCCATTTAGCAAATGTTGGAACAGATGATATGGTAGGTGTTTTTTATCAAATGCCTGATCTATACACCGAAACGTATCCTCCAGCTGCAGGATATGAAGATTATATGAATAGGGTCTATGTAGGAATGTATTCTAATGATACCGAAGGTGGAACTGTTGGGCTGAATAATGAAGCAGTAATGCCAAAGGGATTTTCTTTAGAACAAAACTATCCAAATCCTTTTAATCCGATCACTCAAATATCTTACGAAATGCCATCTGAGGGAAATATTTCATTAGATTTATTTGATATTAGAGGTGTAAAGATTAAATCACTGATAAATGGTCTTAAAAGTGCGGGCTCACATACGTTTACTCTAAATGCTTCTGAGCTAGCGAGTGGTGTTTACTTTTACAGTATGACATCAAACGGGTTAAGTCAAACTCGTAAGCTTATTTTAATGAAGTAAGTAGAAAAACGGTTACAAAAATATAAATAAAGTGGGACTCATTGAGTTATGAGTCCCACTTTATCGTTCTATTATTATTAACTAAGAGGTTATCATGCAATATATATTTTTTTTACTAATGTCTTTTACTCTTTTATTTGCAAAAGACATCCAATATAAAATTAAATCACAAAATAACACGAACATAAACCTTATAAGTGTTAATGGACCAAGCCAAAACAATGGTACCCCGTCTTTGAATACTCGAAATGCAAGAAATGACACGACTACAGTTTGGCTTCAAGATTTTGAAGGAGATTTATCTGATTGGGTGACTGAAGAAGGTTGGGAAATAACGGAGGAAGAAAGTTATAGCCCCTCTCATAGTTTTCATTTTGATGATGATAACTACGAAATTGTATCGAGTTTAACTTCCCCGATACTCTCTGTTCCGGCTCTTCAGTCTGAAAATGAAATTTTAAAATTTAATTTTGCACTTTGGGCAGATCTTCCCGATGCTGAGGGAGATGGTGATACATATTTAGATGATTATTACTGGGTTGATATTGCAAACCTTAGTGATTTACCGACCTACTTTCAAACCACTACTTCAGATGCATATGATGGTCAGAGTTGGTGGTGTGCCGATCCAGGTGTTGGCGGATATTTAGATGCTTGGGTTCAAGTTTTACAGTCTCCTCAAATAACTGTACCTGCAGGTGGAACACTATCTGCAATGATGAAATGGGCAATTGAAGAAGCTACTGGCGCAGCGGTTGATGGCACATGTACTGACGGTTGGGATGCTGCAAATGTTAGGATTTCAAATGATGGCGGTGCAACGTGGAATCTGCTTACTGGTGATGATCCTTATGATTTTAGTTATGGCTATGGTTGGATTTATAATGATTCTGAGTATGATTGCGGTGGCTCTTTAGAACAAGTTTCTTCTGGTTGGGGCGGACAAGCTGATTGGCATGAAGTTACTTTTGATCTAAGCGCTTACGAAAATCAAGATGTTATTCTTCAGTTTGCTTTTGGTTCTGACCCGAGCTATTCAACGCCGGATGATAATACAATCACAGGTTTGAAAGTTGATAATATTTCAGTAAAAGGATCAGATGGTACAGTTGTTTATTCTGATAATGCAGATGAAAACTCTACTATGGTTCCCATGAATGGACTAGAGTTTTCTTGGACTCAATATTTTTATGATTATGGTGACCCAACTAGACCCGGAGGTCTTGGATGGGAAGAATACCCTGTTGGTGGTCCTTTTAATGGCAACGCCCAATTAGATATATCTGAATATGCAGGTTCCGATATATTACTTCGTTTCACCGCTAGAATGGATGACAATGATGATGGTGGAAATGGGAGTGGTCTTTTTATTGATGATCTCCATTTCTGGAAAATCTCAATAAATGAATTACCGGTTGTTCAAAACCTTGAAGCAGTAGCTACAGATAATCAAGTAGCCGTTACCTGGGACATGCCTGCTGCAGATAGTTTTGATGAAGACGATGTTACTTATGTTGATGGAACATTTGAAGACGCTATCATGATGTCATCTGGAACATCTATTATGGGTAATTATTTTGATGTACCTTATGGAGTAGATGCTGCATATGCAAATTCTTGTGCGGTCTGGGGTGCTGAAGGTTTTAGCGGCTTAACAACTATTTACGGGTTTTCTGTCACAGGTGGAGTTCCTAATAATGATCCTGATTACAGCACAACAATTACTTTGGAAGAAGAGCAATGGAATGTACTCGACCTAGGTTGGGAGTTTTCTGGAGACTTTTTAATTGCAGCTGAAGTTAGCACAACAGTTGGAGTTGCAATTGATGCAGATGCGGCACCAGGCCAGAATTCATGGGCAAATTTGGGAGGATGGGAGCCTTGGACTGACGTAGCAAATGAATACACTTTGACAGATGGAGAATTTGGAATTAATGCTAATATTACCACCGTTGGAGGCATGGTCCCGACATTCAACGTTTATAGGTCTCTTGGTGGAGGTGAACCAATATTAATGTTTAACGGTTCCAATCTTGAAGATAATTCTTACACTGATAATACTGTCCAAAATGGTAATGAATATTGTTACGGAGTTACCTCAGTATACGATGATGTTGAGAGTAATCTTGCTGGACCTGTCTGTGCAATGCCTGAAGCTCAGACTATTTATGAGCTAGCTCATGATGATGGAACAAGTGAAACAAGTATCAATGCTGGGAATTCAAATTATCTAGCGGTTAAGTTTACTCCTAACGCTTACCCTGTTGATTTATATAGAATTAGCTTCTGGTGCGTAGGTAATGCGAATGGAGTCGGGTTCATAAATGTATGGGATGATGATGGAGTTGATGGAAGTCCAGGGACATTACTTATGGAAAACTTACCAACGACTTTTAGTGGTGGAATTTGGACATCCGTGAATATGGCAGATTATAGTGTGAATATCAATGAAGGAAGTTTTTATGTTGGGTGGTGGGAAACACCGAACACTCCTCCAATTGGTGTAGACTCAGATAACTCATCAGAAAATAGTTTTATAGATATTGGAGCAGGTTTAGGTTTNGANAATTTTGGNAATTATTTCGAAGGTGCAATGATGATTCGNGCTGAAGTTGATTCTGCTAATGTAATGGCCTCNAATGATGATGGNTCCTNAGCNATNCCTTATTCTTTTGNTTTAAAGCAGAANTATCCAAANCCATTTAANCCAACAACNAAGATAGAATTNTCACTNGCAACNAGTGGNAGTGCATTAATTACNTTATANGATATNACNGGTCGAAANATNNAAGACTTAGTNAGTCAANATTTTTCAGCAGGNANNTANTCNTATAATCTTAATGCNAAAAATCTACCNTCAGGNATGTANTTTTATAAAATGCAAATAAAAGATAATGTTGGTAATTCNACNTTCAATGCNACCAANAAAATGGTTTTAATGAAATAGTNTTTAAATATNGCTANGGTGTTTNANNNAACACCNTAGCNATAAAACANAAANAATAATAAATGAAAAAAAAAATCCTTCTTCCATACTTCCTCTTCCTCAGTTTTATCTTCTCAGAAACATATGATGATAGATTTCTAGTTTATATAAATAATAGCTTTTCGGATTTTGAATTAAATAAAACTNAGGAGTNTTCTAACAATATAGAGTTGAATCAATTCATTGAAGNCAATAGAGTAGAAAAAATTGTGAGGTGGCTACCTCATGCAAATGAAAAAGATCAAGATGGGCAGATATTTTTAAATCGTTTTTATATCTTAAAGCTAGAAAAAAAATCAGAAATGTTAGATTCTTTAATCTCAAAAGCGGTGCTGCTAACCTGTATCCAGAGTGCNGAAAAAATGGGAATAATGAAGACTGAGTATCAGCCAAATGACCCTTATTATGGTAATCAATGGTACTTACCAAATATAAAAGCTGATTTAGCATTTGATTTATGGGATATTTCAAATGGAGAACTGCCAGGATTTAGTGATGAAAACCCAATTGTGGTTGGTGTAGTGGATGTTGGTCTAGACTGGGATCACCCTGACTTAGTTGGCAATCTATGGCATAATTTAGGAGAAGATGTTGATGGTGATGGAGTTGTTATTATCTATAGCGGTGGATCTTGGGTCTTTGATCCAGGAGATATAAATGGCATAGATGATGATGGCGATGGTTATATTGATAACTTCATTGGCTATGATGTTGCGAACAATGATAATGATCCCGTGCCTCCATCAGGAAGTTTTGATCATGGTACCATGGTTGCTGGTTGTGTTTCTGCTTCGACTGATAATGGCTTAGGAATCGCATCGGTCGGATGGGGAATAAAAATAATGGGCATTAATAGCTCAAGTGAAGCTCTTGTTGTAACCGATGCTGCTGATGGTTTTTTAGCAGCGGCTCAAATGGGTGCAGATGTAATCAATTTAAGCCTGGGGTCAATGANCTCTTGCGGCTCTTGGCAAAANCTAGTGAATGTAGCTTATAANAATTATGGTTGTATTATAGTAGCCTCTTCGGGTAATGGAGGAGATGATGGATGGACTAATTTTGACCTTCATTCCCCGTCATCTTGCGCAAATGTTATATCTGTGACCGCTACAGAACCGGGAGATCAATTTGATTGTTGGGCAACAGCAGGGTCTACTGTTGATATTAGCGCACCTGGCTCACAAATTCGAACTACCAATGTTGGTGGTGGGTACACATATACTCAAGGTACCTCATTCTCTTCTCCAATTGTTGCTGGAGCAGCAGCGTTACTAAAATCAAGATATCCAAATGCTTCTAATACTTTCATAGAAGAATTAATTATTGATAATACAGATCCCTTTTCAGCAATGAATGGGAGTTGCCAGGGAACCAGCCTNGTTGGAATGCTGGGATCGGGTAGACTGAATATTAACAGTTCAATTATGGCTGGTGATTCATTGCAAGGGCCAGGGTTATATATATCCAATATAAACTATTTAAACGATACAGATGGTGACGGAGTTTTTAACCCCGGAGAACAAGTAAAAATAAAACTAGTAATTGGCAATGAAATTGGATTTTTAGATGCTGAGAATGTTATTGCAACAATTTCAACTGAAGACGAAAGAATTGCCTTTTTAGATAATACCATTTCTTTCTCTAATCCTATCGTAGCTGGAGGTTCCGCCTTTACATTAATTGACCACTTTTTAGTTTATGCTTTTGAAGATGTTGCTCTAGGCAATATTTCATGCCTGGTTAGTATCCAATCTGGATTAAGTGAACCCTATAATGTAACAGAATTTCAACTTGATATTTCTTTATCTTTAAATCAAAAAGGTTTTCCTGTGGGTGAAATGAATATTGAGTCATCACCTATTACCATTAATCTTGATGGAAATGGGTCTAAGGAAATAATTTTTGGGGATGAGAATGGTAATTTAAATGTATATAGTTCAGCAGGATTTAGTCAATTTGGTTATCCTTTTGAAAGTGGCGATAAAATTCGTTCAAGTCCAGCTGTTGCAGATTTAGATATGGATGGAATTTTAGAAGTTGTCTTTGGCTCCTTTGATGGTAAGCTTTATATACTTAGCCCTTTTGGGTCTGTTTTATCAGAATCTGCATACCCTGGAAATATTGTTGGTTCTCCTGCACTTATTGATTTAGATCAGGATGGCGATAAAGAGGTCGTTTTTACCACTCAATTTGGGAGCTCAGGTTCTTTATATGCAATTCGTCATAATGGAGAATCTATTGATGGATTTCCTTTAGAAATAGATGAAAAAATGGTGGTTGGACCAGCAGTTGGAGATTTAGAAGGTGATGGTCTTCCCGACATAGTAATAGCTACTTGGGACGATAATATTTATGTAGTTGATAATAGTGGTAATATCAAAGAAGGTTTCCCGATCCTATCAACAAATCGATTTAACGTCCCGCCTGTTTTAGTAGACCTTGATCTTGATGGAGATTTAGAAATTATTGTCGGTAATGATAGTGGACTTCTACAAGTTCTTGATCATAATGGACAAGAGATAATTTCTTATGATGTTGGTGATGATATAAGAGGTGGGATTTCGGTTGCAGATTTAGATAATAATGGTAGTAAAGAAATTCTTTTTAGTGGTTATGATGATTTTTTACATGCTTGGAATCCATTGGAAAATATTGAGATAGATGGATGGCCAATCGACCTCATGTCGAATTCAGTGAGCGAACCAGTGACAGCTGATTTGGATAATGATGGTGATTTGGAGGTAGTTGCAGCCAATAAATCTGGTATGCTTTTTATTTTTCATCATGATGGAACTAGCTTTAATGGGTTTCCTACAAGTTTAAACCAATATATAGAATCTTCTCCTGTTATAGATGATATAGATGAGGATGGTGACTTTGAAATAGCTATTGGAACAAGCGAAGGGCTATATGTTTTCGACATAAAAACTCAAAAAGGGGATATTCTTTCATGGAAACTACACCGTGGAAATACGGATAGATCTGGCTCTCTAGGTTTTACTCTAGTTGAAATTAAAAATGATGCTGAACTTATTCCTTCTAAATTCTCAGTTAGTAAAAATTATCCAAATCCTTTTAATCCTTCTACATCAATTGATATAGCAATTCCAGAAAAAAGAAGCTTATCAATTCAAGTATTTGATTTAAATGGGAGGATACTGAATACTTTGATTAATAAAGAACTTGAACCTGGAAATTATTCAGTTGACTGGAATGGTGAAAGTTATTTAGGTCAGTCTCTATCAACTGGACTTTACATAATTCGCGTTGTATCAGGGAGTCATTTTAGCTCACAGAAAGTGTTACTTTTAAAATAAAAGGCTATTGCTATGATTAAAATCATTGTTGTTTTTTCTATTTTAACACAAACATATTCACAACAATTGAGGTCTTTTTGTGGTACTCCAGACCCTACAACAGATGAGATTAATGAGGTGAGTGAGTCTATCCGTAACTGGGAAATGAGTAACCTTAGAACACCTAGTGATGAACCAGTAAATGTATTAGTTGCATGGCATGTGATACATGATTCAAATAACTTGGGAAATATTTCAAATGAACAGATAGGCGATGCTATTGACCAGCTAAATTATTTTTATAATGAGACTTTTAATTTCTATTTCACGCTTGATACTGTAACAAGAACCGCAAACAATGATTGGTTTATTTTTGAACCAAATGAACAAGCTAATGAAAGTTCTGATGAACAAGAAATGAGATCGCAAACTGCTATTGATCCAGTACACCACTATAATATTTGGTCCGTAAAGACTGAACCTGAAGATGGCTATATCACCTTAGGATGGAATTATTTTCCTTTTTGGAACTCTGAAAATAGTTATTGGCAAGGAACAACGATTAACTACACAGCTATCCTTTCTGGAACTTTGACTCATGAAGCGGGTCATTATTTTGGGCTTTATCATGTATTTCAAGGAGGTTGTAATGGTGTGAATGATGAGGTGTCTGATACACCGGCTATGGCAGAAGATGCTAATACTAGCTGCAATAGCAGCCAAGATAGTTGTCCTGACGAGGAAGGGCTAGATCCTGTTCGTAATCATATGAATTACTCAAATTGTAGAGATGAGTTTACTTCGGGGCAATCAGATAGAGGCTATTCAATCACAAATATTTATCATCCAGGACTCCTTGAAAACTTATTTTACTATCCCAACCTTTACTATAGTAGTTTGAATTATTCTAATGATTCGGATGGTGATGGAATTTTTAATCCAGGAGATACAATTAGGGTTAGGGCTAATATTGGCAATTTATGGGGTTCAGATGGAAATAATATCAGATTGACGCTATCTTCCCAAGACAGTAGGCTGAATATTTTAGATAGTATTGTTCAATTTCAAAGTCCTTTAGAAGCAGGCGAAGTTTCTTTTGGCCCGTTATTAGACTGGTTTCAGGTCTCGGCAGAGAGCGAAGCTTCGTTAGGGAATATTCAATGTAAACTAAAAATAACCTCGAATAGTTCTGATTATCCTTATGAAATCACTGAGGATGTCTCAATCAGACTTTCAATAGATCAAAATGGGTTTCCTATCACTGGGTTTGTCGTCAAATCTTCTCCAGTTGTTACAGATTCTGATAATAATGGTCAAAAAGAAATTTATTTTGGTACTGAAGAGGGCAAGCTACAAGGGTATCATTTCACGGGAGATTTGATAAGTGGTTTTCCTTTTACTACTGGTGATAATGTAAGGTCAAGTCCAGCAATATCAGATTTAGATAATGACGGTTCAGATGAGATTATCTTTGGCTCTTTTGATGGAAAAATTTATGTTTTAGATTCTCAAGGTAATCCAAAACTCACCTATGCACAATCAGGATCTATAGTTGGTTCAGTGACACTAGCTGATTTAGATCAGAGCGGTAGTAAAGAGATTATCTTTACAACTCAGGATGGTAACGCAGGTAAGCTTTATGCAATTCACAATGATGGTTCAGATGTAGAAGGTTTTCCAATTGATGTGGATGAAAAGATGCTTGTTGGCGCTGCAGTTGGAGATTTAGAAAATGATGGAAGCGTAGATATTGTTATTTGCACATGGGGAGAAAAAATTTATGCTTACAATAGCAATGGTGTTTTAAAGGAAGGGTTTCCCGTTGTTTCGACTAAGCGCTTTAATGCGCCGCCAACACTTGTTGATATTAATAATGATGGAAGCTTAGAAATTGTGGCGGGGAACGATGATGGTTTGCTTCACGTCTTAAGCCATGATGGTAGTAATTTTGCAACTTTTAACACAGGTGATGATATAAGAGGTGGAATCTCAATAGCAGACTTTAATAATGATGGAGTAATTGAGCTTCTTTTTTCGGGATATGATGATAATATCCACATCTGGGATCCCATAAATGGAGTTGAGCTAGAGGGATGGCCTATTGATATGGGCTCCAATTCACTGAGCGAGCCTCTTACAGCGGATTTAGATGGGGATGGTGATCTTGAAATTATAGCGGCAATCAAATCAGGTACTGTTCATGTTTTTCATCACGATGGCTCTTATTTTGAGCCATTCCCAGTAAATATAGTTGGTGATATTGAATCAACTCCAGTGATTGATGACATTGATAACGATGGAGATAATGAGCTTGTTTTTGGGACTACTGCAGGTCTACATATTCTTGATATTAAAAATCCTAAAGGTGAGAGTCCTTCTTGGAAAATTCATCGTGGAAACATAGAAAGAACTGGTTATATAGGGTTATCTTTTTTACCAATTGATAAGAATTCTCTTAATTTTCCAAACAAATTTATTGTAGGTGCTAGTTATCCTAATCCTTTCAACCCCTTTACTCAGTTTGATATTTCAATTGTTGAAAAAAATACTTTATCAGTTAAAGTTTTTGACTCCAGAGGTCGTTTAGTAAATATTCTTCAAAATAGGATTGTTAATCCAGGGAGTTATAAGATAAAATGGAGTGGAATTGATAGATATGGTAGTGCTGTTTCAACTGGAATTTATTTTATAAAAGTGGAGTCTGGTAAAAACTATAGTACGCAAAAAGTACTTTTAGTTAAATAATTAATAAAAAAATGGATAGTTCCTTATGAACAAATATTTATTGATAGCTTTTTTACCTATTTTAATCTTATCTCAAAATCTGCAACGACCTTGCGCAACGGAGTCTCGAACTGCAGAGGAGGCTAGAGATATGAAGCAATTATTTGAAAATTATTCTGTGGGAAATAGTACCAGAGTTGATGATCCAGTTCATATTCTAGTAAAATTTCATGTAATACACGCTTCAAATGGTGATGGAAATGTCTCTGATGAAAATATTTATGAACATTTTGAATGGG
>PANC01000007.1 GCA_002708315.1 Lentimicrobiaceae bacterium | reverse complement strand
AGAAGCTTATCTGTATCCACAAAATCGTATCCCAGTTTACGAGCCAAACCTTTTGCAGTGGTACTTTTTCCAACACCCATAAAACCCAAAATATAAATTCTATTTACCATGTGTATGCAGGAATGAATTTTAACATTTCTTTTTCTTGAGAAATCCATTATGAACTTTCATAACCTGTGGAATAAGCATGTCATTGGTATTATTGGAGATAACAAAATCAGAAAGGTCACATTTTTCCTTGTCTGACATTTGGTTCTTTATCCTTACCAAAACCTTATCTCTAGCGATCCCATCCCTATCCATGACACGTTCTACTCTTAAATCTTGATGTGCAGTAACAGTGATGATGTAATCAAATCTATCCTGGAGGTTATTTTCAAACAATATTGCGGACTCATGAATTATATATTCGTTGCTTGAGTGAGTATCTAGCCAGATATTATACTTCTTTAATACTTTGGGATGTATTAGTCGGTTTATACTCTTTAGGGCCTTTTTATCTGAAAATATTATTGCTGCAAGTTTCTTGGTATTAATTGTTTGTTTTGTACTCAATATATTACTGCCAAATAATTCAACTAGTTCCTTAACAACATCACCATCAGTGTATAGGTCTTTTGCTACCATATCAGCATTAAAAACAGGAATGCCTAGAGTACTAAATATCCTTGCCACAGTTGATTTACCACTTCCTATATTACCGGTAAGAGCTACTTTGAGCATATCATTTTATTATCAGAAATTCCACTTCTGAGGGAACTATCCTTATATTTCGTACTATGTCAGGGAATTTTACAACCCGAAGCGGAATCTTATTAGCTAGCTGTACATCAACATTATCAGTTGCCAAAATCACATAAAACTGATTGGCTTTAATATCTTTAAAATCCTTTTGTGCAACTCTGAAGTAAACCTTTGCATCGGAAGGAAATGTTTTAATGTTAAATGGCAGATTAGAAGAGTTTATTGGAACACTAATTTCTGATTCTGTAAATTTCTCAACGTCAAAATTAATTGTTGCAATATTTTCTTCCATGCTAATTATTTGTGGCATAGGGTTCTTCAAAGCTACTGATGCTGAAACATTACTATTAATATCCCTCAATGCCAAAGGGGCGGTAGTAATGATAGATAGGGTATCTAGAACCTTTGACGGTCCATATACCATTACCTCCCCTGGTATTACTTCAATGCTGGTATATTGGTCAAACTGATTAGCAAAGCTTATATCTAAACTTACTTTGATGGGAATTAACCTTTCACCCGTCTTTTCCATTTCAAAGGATAAGGTTACTTTTGAAAGGTTGATATCTTTTTCATCAACATCCACTAAATCAGACAACTTTGTTATTAGCTCCTGCGTATATATTGAATACTGATTATTCCCTCTATTATCGATATTATAATTATCCAGATTAATGTCCAGAATATTCATATCGTTAAACATGTTTAGTTTGAGAATAGTAAACCCTCGAGCTGTAAGACTTAGGTCAAGAGTTGTATCTATAACCTTTGTCAAACGCAGAGACTTGGGAGCATTCTCATATCTTACATTGAATGAATAATTAACAGTGTATACATCCGATAGTTTAATGAGAACCCAAAATAAAACTGCTATAAATAAGCATATAAGGAAAATGAGCCTTCCATTACTAATTTCATGTAACAATCCTTGTTGACCAGATTCCTTAAAAATGCTGTATTTGTTATTAGAATTATCCATATAACGTAAATAAAGCTCTATTACTTCTGAAAAATACTAATTTTTTTATTTACAGAAATAAAGCAATATCAATTAATGCAATAAAAATGAAGCCCCCGGAAAAGGTCAGCAAAGCAAAGGCAATATTATTTTTGCTGACCTACACTTGACGAATCCATTACAATTGCATTCTTCTCAATGTTGAGTTTAATGTTGTTTCCGCAATCTAGAACGATGGTTTTTTCTTTAATCTCTGCTACCTTACCATTCACTCCACCTATTGTAACTACCTTATCACCTTTTTTGAGAGCTTCTCTAAATTTGCGTTGTTCCTTGTTCTTTTTTGTTTGAGGACGAATAAAGAAAAAGTAAAAAACCACAAGTATTAAAAATAGTGGAAGCATGGACATCCATCCACCTTCAGATTCTGCTGCTTGTAATAGTATTAGTAAAAAATTCATATCTTATTATTTTGAATTATTAATCTTTTGCTGGCTGAACTACCTCAGCTTTTATTCTTAAAGTAGTTGAATTGGGCACTGTATTTGCAAGTACTGTTACAGTTTTATTTTGTATACCCTTTTTATTTTTACTATCATATGACACTTCAATAATTCCAGATTTACCCGGTGCTACAGGATATTTAGGATAGTCACCTATTGTACATCCACAGCTTGAGCTAACTCTTGTTATTACAAGATCTGAACTCCCTATATTGATAAATTTAAACCCAAATAACACCCTTTCTCCTTGTATTACCTTGCCAAAGTCATGTCTGGTTTCTTCAAAGAACATAACAGGTGCTTTGTCAGATTTTTCGGTGGGTAGTGCAGATTTATTGTTTTTTACAATATCTGTCGAGAGACCTTTATCATCTCCACTCTCACAAGCTATGATAAAAATAGTGAGAGTTAGTAGTATTAAATTTCTAAAAACCATACGTCATTTATTTAGTTTCCTCTTAATATAGTTACGGAACCCTTGTATATATCTGTGCCTTTTACACCATTACATTCTAAAACATAATAATAAACCCCATCTGGGAGATTATCTCCATTCCACTTGTTGTTGTAATTATTCGACTTAAACACTGTTGTTCCTGCTCTATTGAAAACTACCAACTTGGATGTTACATAAAACTTACTCAGTGCTTCGGTACTCTTTTCCTGCTTATCTGGATCATCTGTTATTACAAAATATTCATTTGCAGAATCTCCAGTTCCCGGAGTAAAAACATTCGGTATAAATAATTTTATTGGCTTTACATCTACAAACTTTGTGTAGGTAGTATCGCAACCTTCGGGATTAAACACTGTTAATATTGTGTAAAACTGGCCAATTGAACCATACTCATATGTGGGCTCCAACATATCACTGGTATTTTGATAATCAGGATCTGGGATCGTATCACTAAACCACCAAAAATGATTTGTTATGGGCAGGCTATCTATAGAAAGATTGACATATGAATATGTAACAAATGGGTTTTGTAGATATGCAGTATCTGGGTTAGAAGTTATTTCCACTTCAGGATTACTAAATGCCTCTGTCCAGAATTGTTCAGTTTTAGGGCATCCATAATTATCAACAACAGTAATTGAGTAGTATTGATGTGCTTTGAGGTTTAAAGCTAATGTTGAATCACCTGGCGCTATCTGCAGAGGGTAAACATCCCAGAAATAATGATATTCATCGGGGTTAAAAGCTCCACTTGCTGATGCCCTTACCTTAGCCGAATTACCATTATCATTATCACCATTGGTACATGTAAGTTGTAATTGATCAAACTCTATGTTTATTATGGGTCTTACACTTACCCCAAATAAATTACTTGTGCATGTTTCCATGGTAATTGTATCAACAACTATTACTCTAAAAGTAGTAGAGTCTTCTATACTTATACCCAAAATATCCTCATCACCAACTTTCACAAAGGTATCGCCCTGCTTTTCTTGCCATTCGAATTTAAGGTTTGGTTCTTCAAATACACTTAATTCAAAATATATGCCCGGACATACGGGCATGGGTATATCCATTGATATATCACATATAACCTCAGCACTATGAGCTTTTACCTGAACTAAGACAAGTAAAATAAAAAGTGTAGTAAGCTTTAGGACTTTTGCTATGATTATTTTCATTAATCCTTTTCTAAGGTGATATATTTATGAATGGCAAAATTAAAAATAAATTCTTACGCATTTGGTATTCTAGAACAATCCTTCATCCAACATGACCAACGTACAATTTTCAACAACTTCAATTTGTTTATTTTTAGCCATATCTGATAGTTCTTTATTTTCAGTTCCCGGGTTAAATATTATTCTAGATGCTCCTAAACCAAGCAGGTAATCATAATATTCAACTTGATTATTAGGGCCCAAATATATTGTTATGGTGTGTATATTATCAAAATTTATCATTGAAGTCTCTATTACTACATCACCTACCATCGCCTGCTTTTGACCTATGGATATGACTTCATGATTGAAACTGCGAAGTTTTATTATTGCCTTGTTTGAGAATCTCTCTGGCTTAGGACTTCCACCAAGTACTAATGTTTTTTTATTGTCCATAATCAATAACTAAAAGTGAGCCACTATTTAGAACTATAACTTAATCTCATCTGATAAACGACCGTAAATCAAAATTATTTTTTAGTTTTAAAAATATGATTCTAATGGTACATTATTATTCGTAAAGACTTAACTATCAGTCATTTTGTCAGTTTAAATTCAAATAACATGACAAATTTTCTTGTTTAATCGCAAATGGCTAATTTGGTAATCAAATTGATAGCGTATTTATAAAAAGAAATATATGAACTTAAATCAATTCACAATAAAATCGCAGGAAGCCATACAAAAGGCTCAAGAGATAGCGACTTCAAATGACAATCAAGCAATTGAAAGCATACATATTTTGAAGGCTATATTGAATGTTGATGAGAATGTATGTCCATATCTGTTGAAGAAACTAAATGTAAATTTTGAAGTTTTTGTAAAGGCAGTTGATAAGATAATAGATTCTCTGCCCAAGGTAAAAGGTGGTGAGCCTTACTTTACAAATGACGCAAGGGATGTTCTAACAAAATCACGAGGGTATCTCAAGAGTTTTAAAGATGAGTTTGTTTCAATAGAACATATTTTACTTGCAATACTTGAAGTTAGCAGCACCGCATCAAATCTTGTAAAGGATAATAATATAACTAAGAAAGAACTCATTAATGCAATTAATGATTTGAGAAAAGGCTCAAAAGCCACAAATCAGAGTGCAGAGGATCAGTACAATGCCTTAAATAGGTATGCTCGCAATCTTAATGATCTGGCGGGTTCTGGGAAATTAGACCCGGTTATTGGTCGTGATGATGAAATACGCAGGGTACTACAGATTCTCTCAAGAAGAACAAAAAACAATCCCATCCTAATAGGAGAACCAGGTACAGGTAAGACTGCAATAGCAGAAGGCCTGGCACATCGAATAGTAAATGGCGATGTTCCTGAGAACCTAAAATCAAATCTCATTTATTCGCTTGATATGGGTGCATTAATAGCCGGTGCAAAATACAAAGGGGAATTTGAGGAGAGATTGAAGGCAGTCGTTAAAGAAGTCCTTTCAGCAGATGGCGAGATTATTCTTTTCATTGATGAGATACATACTCTAGTGGGTGCAGGAAAAGGAGAAGGTGCAATGGATGCAGCTAATATTCTGAAACCAGCACTTGCAAGAGGTGAACTCAAAGCCATAGGTGCAACTACACTAAAAGAATATCAAAAATTCTTTGAAAAAGACAAAGCTCTAGAGCGTCGTTTCCAACAGGTTATGATAGAGGAACCAGATACCATGTCCGCAATTGCAATACTAAGAGGGTTAAAGGAAAGGTATGAAACACATCACAAGGTAAGAATAAAAGATGAAGCCATCATAAGTGCCGTTGAATTATCTCAAAGATATATTACGGATAGGTTTTTACCCGACAAAGCCATTGACCTCATTGATGAAGCGGCTTCAAAGTTAAAGCTGGAAATTAATTCCCTACCTGAAGAATTGGAGGTTGTGGAAAGGAAAATACGACAACTAGAAATTGAACGCGAGGCCATAAAAAGAGAAAAGGATAAATCAAAAATGCAATCCATCAAGGAAAAGTTAGCAAATCTTAATGAGGAACGAAATAGCCTGAAAGCATCTTGGCAATCAGAAAAAGATTTGGTTGATAAAATCCAGCAGGCAAAACAAGAGCAAGAAAGTTTAAAAATAACAGCTGAGCAGGCAGAGAGAGATGGTGACTTTGGACTAGTTGCAGAAATAAGATATGGTAAACAAGAAGATATCCAAGCATCTTTGGAAGCATACCGAGCAGAACTCCAGAAATTACAAGGTGATAGTCCTATGATAAATGAGGAAGTTGGAGCCGAAGATATTGCAGATGTAATATCCAAATGGACAGGTATACCAGTAAGCAGGATGCTTCAAAGCGAACGCGATAAATTACTACGGCTTGAGGATGAACTACATAACCGTGTTGTAGGACAGGATGATGCTATAGCAGCAATAGCAGATGCAATAAGGCGAAGCCGGGCAGGACTACAGGATGAGAAAAGACCAATTGGCTCCTTCATATTTATTGGGACAACAGGAGTTGGTAAAACCGAACTTGCCAAAGCACTTGCTGATTTTCTATTCAACAATGAAAATGCAATGGTGAGAATAGATATGTCTGAGTATCAAGAGAGACATAGTGTTTCAAGGCTAATAGGTGCACCTCCGGGATATGTTGGTTATGATGAAAGTGGACAACTAACGGAAGCAGTCCGCCGTAAACCATACTCCGTTGTTTTACTAGATGAAATAGAAAAGGCACACCCTGACGTTTTTAATATTCTATTACAGGTTTTGGATGATGGAAGACTAACTGACAATAAGGGACGTGTTGTTGATTTTAAAAACACAATCATTATTATGACATCAAATATTGGTTCTCATATAATTCAGGAGAACCTTGCGGGATTAACCGAAGAAAATCAGGACATTAAAATTGAAAAAACTCAAGGTGAAGTAATGGATCTTTTGAAAAAAACCATAAGACCTGAGTTTCTTAATCGAATTGATGAAGTAATAATGTTCAAGCCATTAACAAGAAGTGAAACCAATGACATTGTTAAACTTCAATTTAATGGTGTTAAAAAAATGCTTGAAGAGAATAATATTAGTATCAGTATAACTGAAAATGCGATTGATAAGATTGCGGAAATAGGTTATGACCCTTTGTTTGGGGCAAGACCTTTGAAGCGAGTAATACAAAGGGAAGTACTCAACCAACTTTCTAAGATGATACTTGCTGGAAAACTTCTTCCCAATGAATCAATCTTAGTTGATTTTAAAAATAATAAATTTGTTTTTAAGAATGAATAAAGAATAGTTTGGATAATAGCTAGTATAAGTGCGGAGAGTGTTTATTTTTTGAGTATCATGAAATAAATAATTCTCCGCCAACTTTATGACATGCCCATTCTATAACACTAAACATTAAATCTAATGTGCATTACGTCAGCATCCTCCACGATATAATTCTTTCCCTCAACATGAAACTTGCCAGCATCCTTAACGGCCTGTTCTGAACCATATTCCATGTAGTCATCATATTTTATTACCTCTGAACGTATGAAACCTCTCTCAAGATCACTATGAATTACTCCTGCGGCTTCTGGCGCTTTCATTCCTTTTTTAATTGTCCAAGCTCGAACTTCCTTAGGACCCGCAGTAAAAAAAGACATTAGGTTTAAAGCATCGTAAGCAGCCCTAACCAAACGATTTACCCCTGGCTCTTCCAATCCTGCATCAGTTAAAAATTCTTTTCTATCCATTTCATCCTCTAGCTCAGATATTTCTGCCTCAATCTCCCCAGCTACCACAAGAACATTTGACGCGTCATCCAAAAATTCCTTTACTTTATTAACATAATCATTACCTTCTGTGGGAGAACAGCTATCATCTACATTACAAACATAGATTACAGTTTTGTCCGTAAGTAGTTGTATGTCTTTTATATGAGTTGCATCATAATCTGTTACTTCTGCAGTTCGAACATTACCAAAATTCTCCAAATGGTTTTTGTATTTTGTTAATGATTCAATTCCCTTCTTGGCTTCCTTATCACCAGATTTAGTGAGCTTATTCAATCTTTCAATTTTTCTGTTCACCAAGTCCAAATCTCTAACCTGAAGTTCAAAATCAACAATCTCAATATCTCGAACTGGATCAACCGATCCTTCTATATGCGCTAAGTTATCATCATCGAAGCATCTAAGCACATGAACAAGAGCATCTGTTTTTTGGATATCTGATAAAAATTTGTTTCCAACTCCCTCCCCTTCTGAAGCTCCCTTTGATAATCCTGGAACATCAACAATTTCAATCGTAGCTGGTATTACTTTTTCAGATTTAATGAGATCATCCAACTTGTAAAGTCTGGGATCAGGAACATTTACAATTCCAATATTTGATTTTGTAGCACTAAATGCATAATTTGAACTTTGAGCCTTTGTATTTGACATGCAATTAAAAATGGTAGTTTTACCAGTGTTTGCAAGTCCTATTATTCCGCAGTTTAATGACATACTTAATTGTATTTATCTGATTTTATGACTTTTATATAAGCTTTAGCTGATTTTTTATCCCGGCAAATATAGCACAAAATAAGAGTTCAGCTTTTATTATAAATATATTTTCGTAATTAAATAATTATCAGTACTTTTGCTGCCCCATTTTAAGGTGCCCGGAATTTTGGTATTCCATAATTTTAAGATTGGTATAATTTAAGTATAATCGGTTTCGATTCACAAGTACCGGGCTGTTGAATTCGTAACACATGAATTTTTTAATGTCAGAATTAGAAAAAAAAGCTACTAAAACAAAAGCAGAAAAAGAAGTAGCAAAAAAACCTGCAAAAAAAGCTGCAAAAAAAGAAGTAGCAAAAAAACCTGCAAAAAAAGCTGCATCCGCAGCAAAGGTTAAAAAAGAAAAAGTTGTTAAAGCAAAAGAGGTTAAAGCAGAAGTAGCTGCAGAAACTCCAGAAACAGTTACCGAAGAGGTTAATGTTGAAGTTGTGGTGGAAACTCCAGAAACAGCTTTAGAAGAGATAAAAGTAGAAACCACTGCAGAAACTGAAGAGAAGAAAGCAGAAGAAGATGTTGCTTTTACTGAACAGGAAGAAGATGTTAAAGCAGAGGCAAGTATACCAGTAGAATTTGACTGGGATTCACTTGAGAAAAAACAAGATAACTATTCCAGCGACGAAAGAACCAAACTTGAAGATATTTACTCAAGTTCTCTTAGCTCTATTATAGAGCATGAAGTTATAGAAGGAACTGTTGTTGGTATAAGCAATCGCGAGGTTGTAATCAACATTGGTTATAAATCTGATGGTATCATACCATTCAATGAATTCAGATATAACCCAGATTTAAAAGTAGGTGAGAAAGTAGACATATATGTTGAAAATCAAGAAGACTCAAATGGTCAGATGATTCTATCTCACAAAAAAGCACGTATTCTAAAATCATGGGACCGAATTAACGAAGCTCATGACAAAGAAGAAGTAATCAATGGTTATGTAAAATGTCGCACAAAAGGTGGACTTATCGTTGATGTGTTTGGTATAGAAGCTTTCTTACCTGGATCTCAAATAGATGTTAAGCCGATTAGAGATTACGATATCTACGTTGACAAAACAATGGAATTCAAGGTTGTGAAAATCAACCATGAATACAAAAACGTTGTAGTTTCTCATAAAGCTCTTATCGAAGACGAACTTGAGCAACAAAGATCAGAGATTATTGCTAAACTTGAAAAAGGACAGGTACTTGAAGGTATCGCCAAAAACATTACTACCTATGGTGTATTTATTGACCTTGGTGGAGTTGATGGACTTATACACATAACAGACTTAAGTTGGGGCCGTATAAAACATCCTGAAGAGATTGTTGAATTGGATCAAAAACTTAAGGTTGTAATCCTTGACTTTGACGAAAACAAAAAACGCATTGCTCTTGGCTTAAAACAACTAACCCCTCATCCATGGGATTCCCTTGACACCGATCTTAAAATTGGTGATAAAGTTAAAGGTAAAGTTGTTGTGTTAGCTGATTATGGTGCATTTATTGAGATTGCTACAGGTGTAGAAGGTCTTACTCATGTGAGTGAGATGTCATGGTCACAACATCTTCGTACTGCTCAGGACTTCCTGTCAGTAGGCGATGAAGTTGAAGCAGTTATTCTCACACTTGACCGTGAAGAGAGAAGAATGTCACTTGGCATGAAACAACTAACACCTGATCCATGGAGTGATATTAATAAAAAATATCAGGTAAATTCTAAACACAAAGCAACCGTAAGAAACTTTACGAACTTTGGAATCTTTGTTGAAATAGAAGAAGGAGTTGACGGGCTTATTCACATTAGTGACTTAAGCTGGTCCAAAAAGATAAAACATCCTGCAGAATTTACTAAAATTGGAGAAGAAATAGAGGTTGTTGTTCTTGATATAGACGAGGAAAATCGCAGACTAAGTTTAGGTCATAAACAGTTAGAAGAAAATCCATGGGATGTATTTGAAACTGTATTTACTGTTGATTCTGTTCACCAAGGAACAGTTATAAATCAGCATGAGAAAGGAGCCCTGGTTTCTCTTCCATATGGTGTTGAAGGATTTGCTCCAATGCGCCACCTGAAAAAAGAGGATGGTACCAATATTAAAGCTGATGAGAAAGCTGAGTTTAAAGTTATAGAATTCTCAAAAGACAACAAGAAGATAATCCTTTCACATACGCGCTTATTTGAAGAAGACCCTAAAACGGTTAAAGCTAAAGCTGCAGAGAAAGCAGATTCAGAAAATAAAAAATCAAAGCGCGCTGTTAAGAATGTTAACGAAAAAGTTGAAAAAACTACTTTCGGTGACCTTGATGTACTTGCCAATCTTAAAAATGAGATTGAAAAAGAAGAAAAAGCAGGTAAAAAGTAAGGAAGCTTTAATTTATTAAACCTTAAATCCCTCTGTAAACAGAGGGATTTTTTTTTGTTAAATTATCTTCAATATTGTTGCTTAAAATTAGTTGTATATTTTGGGTACTAGAGTTAGTAAATAAACTACAGATAGAAAACCATCTTTTACTTTCATAAATTGGCTATAACCATCAATTAACTTCACACATTATTAAGCACTCTTATTGGATAATAATAATAAAGTATATAATTAGGATAAATAATTATTGACAAATAAAAAATAGTGAAAATTTGATAGAAAGAAAAAACCCACCCAGACCAGGCGGTCTAAAGGGTGGGCCCAATTATGAAAAACAAACAAAACAAGCACTGCAAATATAAGATACTTTTTATTTTATTCAACATATACATGCCTTTTTTTTTAATTATCTTCTTCCATAATAGGTTATTTGACTTATTATAAGGTATTTGAGTAAGAATAAATTAAGTAAAATGGATGCCTGATCAGATTTTTAATAATTCAATTAAGAGCCTCCTAATGGAATAAATATGTCTTAAAAGTGGATACGGTGAGATGAAAACCTACAAATTGTAATCCCTAATTAACATTGGATATGCTTGTCTATTTGCGGATAACAGTGAATGAGCCATCTTTCTCCAATTTGATTATTGTTGATGTTTTGACCGACTTAACCTTATCCTGAAATACCTTAACAACATAATCAACTCCACTCCTAATTCCCTTATCAATAATATCAAAACTACTTGCAGTAGGCATATCCGAAAAATTCGCACTTGTTGATATTATTGGCTTACCCAAACGTTTTATTAATTCCGAACAATATTCATCTTTTACTATCCTAATTGCAATGGTTCCATCAGCAGCAATAATATTTTTTGCCAGGTTCTTTGCTCCAGGATAAATTATGGTAAGTGGTAATTTTGAATTTTCTATGATGTCTTGGGCAATGGGAGGTACTTCTTTAACATATTCACTTAACCTTTTTTGATCATCAATTAAAACTATCATTCCTTTACTCTCGCTCCTACCCTTAAGCTTATATATCTTTGTTATCGCAATAGAATTAGTTGCATCACACCCTATACCCCAAACTGTGTCAGTGGGATAAAGCAAAATTTTTCCTTCTTTTAGAAATCTGACTGACTTTTCAATTTCAGCTTCTAGGGTCATTGGACAATAATTTTTTGATTAGACTTTAAATCACTTTTAAGTAATAACATTGGTCAATTGATCTATTGATATTGTATAAGCACATTCAAAAGTATTTTTTGGGCACTTATTATATCCATGAATACCACATGGACGACATTTTAGTTCCTTTGATGACTGAATAATAAATGATCTGGATGACTTAGGACCAAAGCCAAACTCAGGTATAGTTGAACAGTAAATGGCAGCTACAGGAGCATCAATTGAAGATGCCATATGCATGGGAGCTGAATCATTAACAAAATTCATTTTAGCATCTTTCATAAGTGCTGTTGACTCTAAAAATGAGAGTTTACCTGCCAGATTCAAACTATTTGCATATCCAGACTCTGATATTATTTCATCGCATAGCCTAACATCCTTGGATGACCCAAGTAAGTATACAGTCAAATGCTTTTCTAAATTACAAATGAAATCAATCCACTTTTCCTTTGGAAACTGCTTAGTAAACCATAAGCTAGCTGGAGATATGGTTAAAAATTGTTGCGTTTTATATTGACTTACTTTTGCAAAATCCTGCTGTGTGGGATAGAGCTTCATTGGGAAGTAGNCCGAATTTGTAAAGTCTTCAATTAGAGTCAAGTTNCTATCTACTTCGTGGGGGTTATCTTTTGAAGTTCCAATTCTATGCTTTTTCCTATGGGTAAAAAATATGNATAGTGGATTCTTACTAAAGCCCACTGTTTGTTTCGCATTTAACAAAACAGTGATTAACCCAGATGAAAAATATCTCTGCGCATTTACTACCAAGTCATATTCTTTATGTCTGAGAGTTGATATTAGATTCGATAACTTTCGGTATTTATTTTCCTTCTTATCCCAAACAATTATATGATGTAACTTAGGATGATTTAACAATAATGTTTCATAACCTTTTTTTAAAAGAAAATCAATTTTGGCATTTGGATATACCTCATGAAGCTTTTCGATTAATGGTGTGCATAATATGACATCACCAAGTGAAGCAGTTTGTATGATTAGTATGCGTTTCAAAGATATATTTTGATTATCAGCTTGCAAATATAACTAGAGCACTTCTAAAATAACAAAATATCATACTATTTATTACACTTATCAATTCATATTAGTTATTTAGAGTTGTTTTTAGGTTTGATGGATATTTCTCTGCAATAGATTAGAAATGTGTATAAATAAATTATTATTTAACACCTAAAACCTATTCTTTGTGGCAACAAATAATTGTTAAAATAATAATACTGAATGATTTTATTATTTTAGACGAAAAATAATTATTTGAAACATACAGGCATATTACTTTCCTTGTTGATTTTAGCTGGATTATTACTATCAGGTAGTAGCGCTCAAGCTCAACTAATGAATCACTATTGGTCAGTGAACTTCAATTCACAATCCTCACTTCTTTCTGGAGCTGTTGTTGCTGGTGATGGGGGTAACACATCTATGTATTATAATCCCGCAACCATAAGTGATATGGAAAAAGGATCAAATCTTTCATTTTCAACATCGCTGCTCACATGGAATGTTTCACTATTTACTAATGCATTAGGCAATAACACTGACATTATAAATATAAGTTTCAATGTTCAACCGCAATTTCTATCATTCAGCAGCAGGCCGCACAAAAGTAAATTTGCATATGCATTTACGACACTGGTAAGAATGAAAGACAAAATTGATATCAGCTATTACAATTCAACTGAGATTGACATTATAAAGTCAACCCCAGGTCCTGAAAATTATAATGTTGCTTACAAATATTTTCTTGAATATAACGATAACTGGGTTGGTATGGCAAGCTCTTATGATGTGAATGATAGATTTAGGATCGGAGCAAGCCTTTTTGTATCAGTAGCATATGTTTCCTATAAAAATTCATTAAATTTATACGCATTTTCAACAAAGGATACCTTATGGGTAGACAATGTCCCCAACCCATCACTTGTTTCTAAAGCAATATATAGCAACGACTTTAAATTTGTAGATTATAGACTCATTCTAAAACTTGGATTTTCATATGTTTTGGAGAACTGGAAGTTCGGATTAAATTTCACATCAGGTTCTTTCTCGCTTTTTTCAACCAAGAAAGAAGCTCGAAGAGTAGAAGAAGTTGCAAATATCACCAACGAGGCTAATAACGAGTTTATGCCAGGATATGTAATCACTAACGGGCAAATTTTAAATGATATCACCACAAGAATAAAATACCCATTCTCGATTTCTTACGGACTCATCCATAGATTAAAGAATAGTCATAATAAAATATATTTTACCATGGAGTATTTCCACGGTATTCAACCATACAAGATGATTTCTGCACCAATAAAAGATGATATTACATCGGATATAGTTTATGATAATCTTGAAAATAAAGACTGGCTTTCTGTGGCAAACACAGCAAAACCAGTTCTTAATATTGCAGTAGGCTACAGGTGGGTGCTAAAAGAAAATATAATGTTTTTAAATGGCTTTAGAACAGACTTCAACAACATTAGTGGCGCTGATTACAAAAATCTAGCTAGTTATAATACGATAAATACCAACAACATTAACATTTATCATTACACAAGTGGTTTCCAATTCTTCTTTCTAAAAAAATATTTATTAATAATTGGCGGCGAATTGTCCTATGGTCGTGAAAAAAATCAGCAGCAATTAGCAAACTTTTCTGATCCCGTGGAATACGATCCTTCAACAAATACCATCCTTCAAGGTACAATACAAAATAACATGGATGTATATTCTCTTGGTTTTAATATATATTTTGGCCTATCCTTTAAATTTGGTGAAAAGAATAAGGATTAAAGCACCCCTTATCAAAATTAATTCTAAATAAATTTACTAATATTGCAATCTTAAAGTATCCTAATAAAAATTCTTTAAAAAATGAAAATGCTCAAAAAAAAACCTTTATATCAAGTGCTAATGGGAACATTTGTTTTTGCTATTGTTATTAGCATGGCATCATGTTATCCAAATGATGATTTATCAGTAAGTGAAACAGATTTGGTAATGACAAGCTACTATGACTCTGTTGACTTTTCAAATCTCAACACCTACTATATGTCAGATACCATTTATCCTGTCCGTGATGATACATCGGATAAATCATTAATTAAGGACAATAATTTAATTGTTAAAACAATTGCTGATAACATGCAAGCAATTGGTTATACAAGATTATATGATACTTCATCAGTTGTGCCAGATGTAAGAATTTCGACAGCAGCAATCTCCATTACCAATATTCAAGTTGGTTACTGGTACCCATACTATCCCGGTTGGGGTTGGGGATGGGGATGGGGGTGGAAAAAATCCTCAAAAGGAATGGATTATTATTACGGTTATCCCGGTTATTACCCTGCAGGTTGGTGGGGATATCCATACTATACCTCTTACACCACAGGAACTCTACTCATAGAAATGGCGAATCCCAGGGATATCAGAGTAGTAGACAACGACACTGTGGTTCCTATGTATTGGACAGCAGCAGTGAGTGGAGTATTAGGAAGCGCCTCAAGTAACAGTGACCGAGCTGTGTCAGGGGTTAATAAAGCATTCGAATTGTCCCCAGAAATTAAACCCAACAATTAAGGTCAAATAAGCAAAAAGATGAAAAAAAATAAATTTTTAACAACAGTATTTATTGTTCTAATTAGTTTCTCTGCAATGGGACAAGGAGGTGGAATATGGAATTTTGATTGGAACATGGGTTTTCCCATGGGTGAAACAAAAGACTTTATTGGTCAACCCTCATTTCGCGGATTTTCAATGGAAGGCCGAGGATTTGTCACTGAAAATATCACACTTGGAGGTATTGCCGCATGGAATGTGTTTTATGAAAGTTCTGGATGGGTTACAACCCAGCAGGATGAAACAAAATTATATGGTTATCAGAGACGTTACTTGAACGTTATGCCTATTATGATGACTGGACACTACTATTTCTCTCAAGGCTCTGTTCAACCATATATTGGTTTTGGTGTTGGTACCTACTACATTGAATCACGTAATTTTATGGGAATCTATTATACTCAGGGGAAGGACTGGCACTTCGGCGTTGCGCCAGAAATAGGAGTTATACTACCTTTTTCAAATAGTAATACTGGTGTAAATCTAAATTTTAAATATAATTATGCTGCCAAAACTAAGAACGAACAGGCTTATTCATGGTTTGGGGTTAATTTTGGCATATCATATTTATTCTAATTTTAATCGGTAAAAAAAATTAATAACCGGAGATTTACATCAAATTTCCGGTTTTTTAATATTAGAAAATAAAATATATCTATTAGTTTCTAATTAAAAACTAAACAAATCAATATGAGACGGTTTATTATTGTTATAATATTAGTAATGGCTGGTTTTGTATCCCAAAGCCAAGTTTTAATAACCATATTACTTGGCGATAAGCTTAACTCAGATGGGTTGGAGTTTGGTTTAGAAGGAGGCGTGAATTGGTCAAATATTTCAGGTCTTGAAACAAATAAATTTACCAGGAAGTGGAATCTTGGATTTTATTTTGATATCAGATTAAAAAATCAATGGTTTATCTACACAGGAGTACTTGTAAAGTCTAACTCTGGAGTTAATAAGCTGACAGATGCAGATTTAGATATGCTAAATGCAACTAAATACGTGGAATTGAATGGTGAGTCAATCGATGGAGACTATAATCAAATAATGAATTATTTCCTTACGCCTGTGCTCATAAAGTACAAGACTAAGAAACACTTTTATGGTGAAATAGGTCCACAATTTGGTTTGATGCATAAATCATATATTGAATTCACCTCTGATATAGATGGTAATGATGCTACCATAAAAGAATATAATAAGGATGATATTAATAAAATTGACGTGGGAATTATGGTTGGCCTTGGTTACCAATTGTTAAAAGGCAAAGGTTGGACAATTGGTGCTAAATATTACTACGGGTTTATTAATGTTTTTAAGGAAATTAAAAACACCAAAAACAGTTCCATATTTCTCAAGGTGAATATACCAATAGGTGCAGGAAAAAAAGATGCTAAAAGCAATACTAACTAATTAAATCTTATGTAGATATAAAGTCTACACAAAATGAAAAGTTACATGAAAAATATTTTTGTGTTATACTAATTTATTTTTCAGTAATAATTATTTAAAAACCGGCAAGAATCTCCCAAAGGTTTTGTCGGTTTTTTTTATACATTTACATTAAATAGAAATTAACTAATTCTACAGATATGAATAAAGTATTTACTCTTTTACTAATCACTCTTACTAGTTCAATTGTCTATTCTCAGCAACAAATGAACAATGCTGGTTTCGAGGAGTGGGAAGAAATTGGTTTTGGACCAAATATAATTGAACCTATCCACTGGAGTTCAATTAAATCATCCGATGACCCCATATTAAATGGGATGGCACCAGTTGTGCTAGAGAGAAGCGAAGACGCACACACGGGCAATTATTCCATAAAATTAACAAACATTGCAACCTTAGGTATTGTTGCAACAGGTACTACTTCCAATGGAAGGTTTCATCCTAATTTGAATCCTGATTTAGCTTATGTATACACTGATATAGAAGATGATAGATGGCACACTGTATTTACTGATAAACCAGATAGTATAACTGGATGGTATAAGTGTAATCCTGAAGTTAATGATTTTGCTACAGTGAAATTTATATTACACAAAGGTGCGGATTCAATACCAAGTAATGAAGAAAATCATATTGCAATTGCTTATATTGAATTACCTTCGAATAATATTGATGTATGGACCAGGTTCTCAACGCCCTTCGTCTATTCGTCTGATGATACTCCCCAATATATTCTTAGTGTAATCACATCTGGTAATGGCACTGAGGCCATATCAGGAAGTACTGCTCATTTTGATGACATTGAATTAATTTATAACGGAAGCTCAGTTGGCGAACTTAACATAAAGAAGCTGGATGTTTACCAAGAATATAATAATTTGATAATTGGGTTTCCAGCTAATGTTAGTAATGAACTTAATGTGGAAATAAGAAACATAAGTGGACAAAAGTTAATTTCAACATCAATTAATAGGTCATCATCAAATCATATTGACGTTGGCAGCTTAAAATCTGGCTTATACTTGGTAACTGCAGCAAATGAGAATTCCATGTACCTATGCAAGGTTATGATAATAAAGTAAATTTAATCTCTAGTAATATTATATGAGGTTATTGTATCTCACATCCCTCAAGGCAATTATTATTTTAACATTCATGGTAATGTCAATTAATATAATTGGCCAATCTAATGGGACTCTTTCTGGCAGGGTTACAGATAATGTAACATCTGAATCACTTGTTGGAGTAAATATATTTCATAAGAAAAATATGACCATAGGAACAGTTACGGATTTCAATGGTTATTATTCCTTATCTCTAGCACCAGGCACATATACCTTCACAGTATCATACACAGGTATGAAATCACAAGACTTTGAAATTGAAGTAAATGACAACCAAAACGTAATTTACAATGTTAAGCTTGAACCATTTAGTACAGAATTTGATGAAATTATAATTCGAGCTGGTAAGTTTGATAAGGCTGTTGAAAATCAAACAGTGTCCATAGAAATAATGAGCCCAAGACTCATTGATGCACGAAATACAGAGTCCGTTGAAACAATATTGGATATGGTACCCGGACTTAACATTTTGGACGAGGAGCCTCAGATAAGAGGAGGCAGTGGGTTTACATTTGGTGTTGGTAGTAAAGTTGCCGTATTTATAGACAACCTTCCGGTAACAGCTGGAGATGCTGGCAAAACGAACTGGTCACTAATACCAGTAGAGAACATAAAACAAATTGAGGTGGTCAAGGGTGCAGCCTCAGTATTATCAGGCGCATCGGCATTAAGTGGTGCCATTTATATAAGAACAAACTATCCAGGAGTTCAGCCTCAAACAAAGATAAAGATGCATGCTGGATTTTATACATCCCCAGATCCACCATCAACAAAATGGTGGAGTGGAGTAAATTATACATCAGGAGCAAGCTTTTTGCATTCTCAACAGCTTAATAATGGTCAAACAGATCTAGTTCTGGGAGGTTTATTTTCTGCATCCAAGAGTTATCTTGGGGCACCTGTACCAGGACCTTATGTGGTTGATTCCAATGATATTTCTGATGAAGACATGGCAAGCCGTAAGGCTAGAATAAACTTTAACCTGAGACATCGTTCAAAAAAATATACGGGCTTAGATTTTGGTATAAACGGAAATATCATGTATAATAAATCAAGTACTGTATTTGCCTGGCTTGATGATACAGCAAATTTTTATCGCGCATATCCTGGAGCAGTTCTTCTATCGAATAATACTACATTTTATCTGGATCCATTCATAAACTTCTATTCAGATATGGGCTTCAAGCATGAGTTCTCAAATAGAATCATGTATTCAAATAACGACGCAAATAATAATCAAAGTACAAAGTCCTTATTTATTTATAATAACTATCAATTTTCAAAGAGCTTTAAAAATTTAGGAAATCTTGATTTTATAGTTGGAGCTAGCAGTCAGTATACATATTCTCATGCTAACCTATATGAAGCATCAGGATCACCCAACAATTATTTATGGAATACATCTGTTTATATGGAGCTTGAGAAAAAAATAGGGAATATTTTAAATTTCTCTGCTGGTGTTCGACTTGAAAATTATTGGATTAATGATTCAATTAAAGACAGTAAACCCATTTTTCGGTTGGGTACCTCTCTAAAATTAGGTCAGGAGACTTACCTTCGGGCATCCGTTGGACAGGGATATAGATTCCCAACCATCACCGAAAGGTATATCAAAACAACAGTTGGTAGCTTTGGGGTTTTTGACAACCCTGATTTGATACCCGAAACAAGCTGGAATTCTGAAATAGGAATTAAACAAGGATTTAAATTTTCAAATTTTTATGGCTATTTAGATGTTGCATTGTTTTACCAAGAATATCATAACACAATAGAATATCTATTTGGATTTTGGGACTCAACCTATACTTTTGCATTGGCAGGGTTTAAATTTGTAAACACAGGAAGGTCAAAGGTTACGGGCATTGATATATCACTTAATGGACAAATAAAAACATCCAATAAAATAATGATAAATACAATTTTCGGATACACCTATATAATGCCCGTTACATTAGATCCTTATTATGTATTTGCACAAGACTATAACCCTGGTGGAGGAAAAGATTTTTCATATGAAACAACAAGTGTTAATCCTAATGAGGACATATTAAAATATAGATTCTTACATACCGTAAAATTAGATTTTGAAGTCGGTTATGAAAGATTCACAGCTGGTATTAGTTTGAAATATTTTAGTAAAATAGAAAATCTTGACAAGGCAATATTTGATTTTGAAGATGCCACAATAGCATCTGGAGGGACGACACAACCAATTTTATATAGAAATTACTATGAGAATCACAACAATGGAAACATGGTTTTAGATGCTAGAGTAAGCTATGATATAGGAATCAGGCATAGAGTATCCATAATATCAACCAACCTTGCCAATAGAATGTATTCATTGCGTCCATTGAAGGCCGAACCAATGAGAAATATAACATTACAATATATCCTAAATCTTTGATTTTGACGCGATAAAAATTTGAAATCATAAGTACTAAAAAATTACGTCAATATCATATTTTCATATATTTGCACAAAGTTTTAATTAAATCTAAATTAAAATGCCTCACTATCAAATTCGTGGTCAGATTCCAAATAAAAGACATACTATATTTAGAAAACCCGATGGTTCTCTATATGCAGAAGAATTAGTTTCTACAGAGGGATTCTCTGATATTTATTCAATAGTTTACCACAACTATCCACCAACAAAGGTTCTCAGTATTGACAAGCCTGTGGATGTTACACCTGACATAGAAATTGATAGAAACCTTCAGCATAGATCATTAAAAGGGTTTAAATCAAAGCAAAAAGATGATTATCTAGAGAGTCGCAATATTGTTCTTACAAACGACGACATCAATATTATTCTTGCAGCTCCAAGAAAATCCATGACAGACTATTTCTTTAAAAATGCTCAGTCTGATGAAATGATATTTATACACAAAGGAGGTGGCAAATTGCTAAGTATTTATGGTGAGCTTAGTTTTAAAGAGGGTGACCATATTGTAATACCAAGAGGTACCATTTACCAATTTAGGTTTAATGATTCAGATAATCGTCTTTTTATAGTGGAATCAAATGAACCATTGAGATTCCCGAAAAGATATATGAATAAATATGGGCAACTACTCGAGCATTCACCTTTGCACGAAAGAGATATAAAGGCCCCTGAAGCCCTTATTACTCATGATGAAGAAGGTGATTTTCTTGTAAAGATAAAGCGCAGCAACATGATTTATCCGTACCATTATCAAACACATCCCTTTGATGCCATTGGATGGGATGGGTGTCTTTATCCTTTTATTTTCTCCATTTATGATTTTGAACCAATAACAGGTAGAATTCATCAGCCACCACCAGTACATCAAACCCTTGAAACAAAGGCAATGGTAGCATGTGCATTCGTTCCAAGGCTATATGACTACCACCCAGAATCTATTCCAGCACCATATCACCATAGTAACATTGATTCCGATGAATTGCTATATTATGTTGATGGAGATTTTATGAGCAGGAATAACATAGAAGAGGGACAAATAACCCTTCATCCAATGGGTATTCCGCATGGCCCACATCCAGGAGCCGTTGAAAGAAGTATTGGCAAAAAAGAAACTAACGAGTATGCTGTTATGGTAGATGCCTTTAAGCCATTAAAATTAACCAAATCGGCAATGGAAATTGAAGACAAAGACTATTATAAAAGTTGGCTTCATTAATCAATTATAAAAGTGGTGTCATTAGATCTCAGAAATTAGTGACACTATCGTTAAAAATTAAAAACTAACATAATAAAATGGACAATAATATAAATAAATGCTTACCAATTAATGGGACAGACTACGTAGAGTTCTATGTTGGCAATGCAAAACAAGCTGCCCACTATTACCAAAGTGCCTTTGGGTTTCAACCTGTTGCATATGCAGGGTTGGAAACAGGTTTAACTGATAGAGTATCCTATGTCCTTAGGCAAAATAAAATCACATTTGTATTAACAGGATCATTAACACCAGATTCTGAAGTAGCCAAACATCACATTAAACATGGCGATGGGGTAAAAGTAATAGCGCTATGGGTTGACGATGCGCGTAAAGCATTTGAAGATACTACTGCAAGAGGCGCTGATATAGATTTTGAACCTAAATCAGTTAGCGATGAAAATGGTGAAGTTGTTCTGGCATCAATAAAAACATATGGTGACACTGTTCATACATTCGTCGAAAGAAAGAATTATAATGGTAGCTTCTTACCTGGTTTCAAAGAATGGAACCCTACATATAAACCAACTGAAACTGGGCTTACATATGTTGATCATATTGTTGGCAACGTTGGCTGGAATGAAATGGATAATACCGTAGATTATTATAAAGATATTATGGGATTTGAGCAACTCATTTCATTTGACGATAAAGATATTTCTACTGAATACACTGCTCTGCGAAGTAAGGTAATGGCAAACGATAATATGCGTATAAAATTTCCCATAAACGAACCTGCAAAAGGATTAAAAAGGTCTCAAATTGAGGAATACCTTGATTTTTATGTTGGTGCCGGACCACAGCATGTTGCCCTTACAACAGATGATATAGTTTCCACAATTGCAGAATTGAGAGAAAGAGGAGTTGATTTTCTGCATGTACCAGATGAATACTATGAAAGCATATCTGAACGTGTTGGAGACATAGATGAAGACTTGAAAATTCTACAGAAACATAACATTCTTATCGATAGAGATGATAAGGGGTATTTGCTTCAGCTGTTTTCAAGGCCAGTTGAAGACAGGCCTACCTTCTTCTTTGAGATTATTCAAAGAAAAAAAGCAATATCATTTGGCAAAGGTAATTTCCAAGCATTATTTGAATCAATAGAATTAGAGCAGCAAAGCAGAGGAACACTTTAAAAACACCTTATCAATGATTGCAGCAAATAACCCATTACTAAAATCATGGATTGAAGTCCCAGATAACAGCGACTTCCCAATTCAAAATATTCCCTTTGGGATAGGTAAACCCGAGGGTAAAGAGCCTCGACCTGTGAGCAGAATTGGAGAAACAGTAATTGATCTAAGCTTATTGGCTGATAACGGATTCTTTGATAACCTTGGCATTGAAAATTATGGAGTGTTTTATTCTCCAGTACTCAATGACTTTATGGAACTCGGAAAACCCATGTGGTCAGAAGTTAGGAATAGAATTTCGGAACTTTTCAATGCTAATAATACAAGTCTAAGAGATAATGCTGAAGCAAAAATGGCATGTTTATATGAGATCAATAACATACAGATGATGTTACCCGTGGAGATTGGTGATTATACAGATTTTTATTCCAGTATAGAGCATGCTACCAATGTGGGCGCTATGTATAGAGATCCAAAAAATGCATTACTCCCTAATTGGAAACATATTCCTGTGGGCTACCATGGGAGAAGTTCTTCAATTGTAGTGTCTGGAACAGATATCCATAGGCCAAATGGACAAACAAAGGCTAATGATGCTTCTGCACCAACTTATGGCCCTTCGAAATTAATGGATTTTGAACTTGAGACTGCATTCATTACTGGCACTAAAAGTGATCTTGGTCAGGCTATAACAATTGAAAATACCAATGAATATATATTTGGAATGGTGTTGTTTAATGACTTATCTGCACGAGATATTCAAAAATGGGAGTATGTCCCACTAGGCCCATTTCTGGGAAAAAACTTTGGATCAGTTGTTTCACCTTGGATAGTAACAATGGAAGCATTACAACCATTCTTAACCGATGGGCCCAAACAAGATCCTCCTGTTTTACCATACCTAGATTTTCAAGGTAAGGGTAGCTATGACATTAAATTGGAAGTTGCTCTTGAAACTCCGTCTGGAGTGGAAACAGTAGTATGTAGGAGCAACTTCAAGTATATGTATTGGAATATGAATCAACAGCTTGCGCATCATACTATTAATGGTTGTAATATTAATGTTGGTGATATGTATGGGTCGGGTACCATATCAGGCTCCACCCCTGACTCATACGGTTCAATGCTTGAACTTAGCTGGAAAGGAACAAAGCCAATTAAATTAAATGATGGTACCGAAAGAAAATTTATTCAGGATAATGACAAGGTGATAATGCGTGGGTATTGCAAAAATAAAGACCACAGGATAGGCTTTGGAGAATGTATAACTACAATACTTCCAGCAAAATAAAAATTATGCTTCACATTGATCCATCAGAATACGGAAATCAAAAACTATTTAAACTACTGCTCGGTGGTATTGCACCACGGCCGATTGCATTTGCAGCTACAATAGATAAAGAAGGTAATCATAACCTTTCTCCATTTAGTTTTTATAATGCATTTGGTGTAAATCCATCTACGCTCATTTTCTCTCCATCTAGAAGAGGCAGGGACAATACAACAAAGCACACTTTGGAGAATATAAAAGAAGTACCAGAGGTAGTATTAAATGCTGTTACCTACGACATGGTTCATCAGATGAGCTTAAGCAGCACAGAATATCCAAAGGGAGTAGATGAGTTTAAAAAGGCGGGTTTTACGTCTGTTGAATCAAAAATTGTATTACCAAGGAGAGTATCCGAATCGCCATTACAGTTTGAGTGTAAGGTAAGGGAGGTAATTGAGACAAGCGGAAAAGCTGGATCAGGGAACCTAGTAATTTGTGAGATTGTTCATATTCATATGGATGAATCTATTCTTGATATTCATGGAGTTATTGATCCTGACAAAATTGATTTGGTGGGTAGATTAGGGGGAGATTATTATGTAAGAACATCAGGTAATGCGAAGTTTATGGTACCCAAGCCAATATCTAAAATGGGAATAGGCATTGATGGTCTTCCTGAGAAAGTCAGACTTAGTAGAATACTTTCAGGTAATGATTTGGGGCAACTTGGAAACTTAGAAAGCCTACCTACCAAGGAAAAAATTGATCTTTTCAAATCAAAACCTGGAATATCAAATATCAAAGGAAATAGTGAAGAGTTGCATAAATATGCTCACAAACTAATAGAGGGTGGTAATATAGAAGATGCCCTTACTATTCTTATGATAGAATAAATACAGATTATTTTTTTACTACTGTTGTCGTTGAGGTACTTATAATATTAGCCGGTATTTTCATTCCTTGCTGCTCTATTTCAATTGTTAGATCAATATCCATTGTTGAATTTACAAGCATCCCTGTATTTATATCAACAATAAGTTCACCCTCAGTAACACCATCTAATTTTACTTCGGTTCCATCCACAACATTTCCAGAAAGAGTACCATCCAAGGATATAACAACTTGTTTCTTAGTAATCTTAAGTAGTGTATATTTTATAAATACCTTCATTTCACTACCCTTAAGTGGTTTTATATTTTTTTCCCAGCTCTCTCCTACTTTTATCTTTCCTTCAGGATATAGAGCATAATTACTACCTGAAGTTAGATTATTTGTGAGATCATCAACTCCTTTAACCTTGCTAAGGTCAATTTGCTCAATGCTTCCTTTGTTATCCATTCCAAAGTTTATTGATAAGCCTATTATTTTGTTAAACTGATCAGCAATTTGAGCTCCCATTCCTGTCCAAGTAGATTCATCTTCGGAGTTATAGTTAAGTTCCATTCCAAATATCTTCTGATTCATGCTTACCTTTTCAAATTTAAGATCTTGCATAATTAACCCATCAGTAATGGAATTTACCTCGGTGCCCATCTGAAAGGACATTACTTGTTCCAAAGTCATAGTTTGCCCATTGGCATCAAATGAAATATCTTGGTTTAACTCTGTATTAAATTCATATTTGTCTCCAACATTTAAGTTATAAGTAAGTTCAACTGCCTTTTGGGCATTGGAAACTGTAATTGTAAACATCATGACTACTATGATAGTCATTCGGGAAATAATTGATTTCATATATAAAAGCTATTTAAGTTTAAAATGGGGTGTCATCATCCATTGAATTCATTTTGGATGGAAAATTTTTAATGCCTGCAGTTACATCTTCTGCACTATAACCATCACCTCCTTGGGAGTAATCATCAAACCTGGCAAAGTCAGCTATGAACCTTAGTTTTACATCTCCAACGGCACCATTACGATGTTTAGCAATAATTATTTCGGAAACACCTTGTGTTGGTGAACCATCTTCATAAGTATCAATTTTATAATACTCCGCTCTGTAAATAAATAGGACCAGATCAGCGTCCTGCTCAATTGCACCAGATTCCCTGAGGTCAGATAAAATAGGTCTCTTTGCCTGCCCGGGACGTGTTTCAACTGCTCTACTTAACTGAGATAATGCTAGCACTGGAATATCAAGCTCCTTTGCCAATGCTTTAAGAGAACGTGAGATATTGCTAATTTCCTGTTCTCTATTACCTCTATTATCAGATCCTCCACTCATTAACTGAAGATAATCTATGAATACCATTTGTATATCATGCTGTTGCTTTAGTCTCCTACATTTAGCCCGCAATTCGAATATCGATAAGGCGGGTGTATCATCAATAAACATCTTGGCATCAACAAGGTTTGTAACTTTGTCTGTCAATTGTTGCCATTCATAACTTTGTAAGTCTCCTCGTTTAAGTTTGTCGGATTTCAATTCTGTTTCGCTAGAAATCAAACGTGTAACCAGCTGAACTGAGGACATTTCCAGTGAGAAAAATGCTATAGGCTTATTAAAGTCTACTGCTATATTTCTTGCCATATTAAGCGCAAATGCCGTTTTACCCATGGATGGTCGTGCCGCAAGGATTATCAGGTCAGATTTTTGCCATCCTGATGTAATTCTGTCGATATCAACATAACCTGATGGAACACCTCTCATATGCTCATCAGCATTTTTAGCATTTTCAATATCCAAAATAGCCTGCTTAATCAAGGAAGGCATATCTTCGAAATTCCTTCTAAGATTTGATTCAGAAACTGCGAAAAGATTTTGTTCTGCTCTATCTAATAAATCAAAAACATCTGTGGTATCTTCAAATGCATCTTTAATTATTTCAGATGAAATTCTAATGAGTTCACGTTGAATATGTTTTTGCAAGATTATTCTTGCGTGATACTCAACGTTAGCTGTGGAAGCAATTCTACTTGTTAACATGGTAATGTAATATGGACCACCTACCATTTCCAAATCTCCTGTACTCTTTAGTTCATTTGTAACTGTTAGGATATCTATCGGTTCGGACTTGGAAAATAAACTTGCTATGGAAGTCATAATCCTTTTATGACTTTCCTTGTAAAATACAGCTGGCGAAAGAATATCTATAACAGCAGAAACTGCATCTTTTTCCAACATCATTGCTCCTAACACAGCCTCTTCAAGATCAACTGCTTGTGGTTGTATTTTTCCATGCTCGGCAACTTCTTTGGAAGTAATCTTGGAACTTCGTGATACTTTTTTTCTGGTTGATTCTTTTTTTACTTCATCCATGAGCTCAAAATTACAAATAATGCATAACGGTTAATAAAGTGTTAATAACTATTTATACAATATAAGTTTATGAAAAATGAACTCGGGCTATATTACTGACTATCAGTACCTAACTAAAAAATATATCTGGATCCTTAATCAAAGCCAAACCAAGGTATCTGCGTAATAATTGGACAATTGTGACCACATCCTTCTGACAATATTCTACTATTCGCTTAAGATCTTTATCCATCCAGTAAACTTTGCCCACCATGGAGCCATCAATATCATCTTTTGGAGTAGGGATATTGAAAATAGCTGCAAGCAATTCTAGAGAGGTATAATGCTTATAGTCTCCAAACTTCCATAACTCCATTGTATCTATGTGTCTTACTTCCCATGGTTTTTTGCCTGCCATATTTATTACACTGGGTAGTTCAATACCCAGAATTAGCATTCTTCTTGCAATGTATGGAAAGTCGAACTCTTTGCCATTGTGGGCACATAATAAATTCTTAGCATTTGCATAATGCTTATTTAACATCTCAGCAAATTCGTTCAGTAAAATTACTTCATCAGTACCATAGAATGATTTTACTCTCAATTCTCGTCCATTCATAAATCCACAAGAAATGCATATTATTTTGCCAAACTCCGCGTATATACCTGCGCTATTATATAGTTCCTTGGAGTTTGTATCGGGTTTATATCGCATTAATATTTCTGCTTTTTTGTCCCAAAGATGTTTGATTCTACCATCCAATTCAGAATATTCGGAAACCTGAGATACAGTCTCAATATCAAGAAATAATACGTCGTCAAGTTTTAGGTCTTTTAGCATAGCAATTTTTAATTTAAAGATACAAAATATTACTTTAGCTAAAATTAAACAACAACCTCTTGAAAGTTAATTTTTACATGTTAATGTTAGTTGTATTGTTGAGCTCATGTTCAAAAGAGTCATCTAATACACAGGCAGTGGTAAATATTATATCACCGCAATTATTTGAATTATATACTATCCCCGACACAGTTGAAGTAGATTTTGAAGTAATTAGCAAAAGTCCAATAAATTATATTCGAATAAGCATAGATAATATAAATCTAGTCCCATTAACTAATCAAGCATATATCTATCCTAATGATGATGAATCTGTATTTAACACAGAAATATTCTTAAGTAATGTTGATGATAAGGCATTACTACCACCCTATAACATGCACATTGCAATTGATGTTGGAGGTGATGTTCAGCATAATTTTCGGGAAATAACTATTAAGAAGCCAGATAAATCATATGAGGGTTTTATTGCATTTAGTCAGGGCAGCAATAACTCAGTTCAAATGGATGTTTATGATCTAAATAGTGAAATTATAAAATCTCAATTATACCCAGGATATTTTATTGTATCTGATATATCAGGCGAAAATAACTTAGCTTATTTGGCCACCTCCTCTCCAAATATTACATCAGCAATAAATATTGATTCCGGCAACTATGTTTGGGGAAATATGGGACAATTACCATATCCACTTGTTTTTGATCTTATAAAAGGCAGTAATACACTATATCAAAGTAGTGAAATGGGCCGGATTATTGGATTTAATTTGAAGAATGGATTGCAGGTATTTAATACAAAGGTTTTATCTGATACCATTCCACATAATATGGCCGTAAATGAGAACTTTATATTTGCTGATTTTACACTAAGAAATCCTGGTAATAAGTTATGGATTTCATTTTATAGAACCACGGGTCAAAAGTATAGTCAGTTTGTTCATGAATATGATACAAAGGCATTATTTGCACAAAATGATACTGCCATATTATTCTGTGTACAAGGCAACCAAAGCAATGTTATCAACTTCAGCATAATAGATAATAATATTATAAAAAGCACAAGTTTGGATAATATAGCCATTGATCAAGTTTATAGTTTTAGAGATAATGTGTTTACTATCGTTGATGGAAATAAAATTATTTCCTATAATAATACAAGTGGTAATATTAGCAATGTTTTTGAGGCAAATGATACTATTATTGATGTTAAATATGAAGAAATATCTAGCAGCTATGTTATTGCTTTACCACATGAAATTATAATGCTAAAAACTAACTCATCAACCTTTAAACGGTTAACAACAAAAAATACAAGAATAGAAAGTATTGAATTGATTTATAAGTAACAAGATATCCTTTAAATGCTTATTTTTGTCTGTCAAATTAATATTAAAGTCTTGCACATGCTAACAACTCTAGGCTATAAAATATTCTGGGCGTCTAAACTTAATAAGTGGTAAAATGAGTGAATTATCAGAGCATTTTTTGAGTTTTAGAAAACATATCATTGGTGATGACCAAGAGTTCAGAACACCATACGGTGTTAAGAAGATGATTTATGCCGACTGGATAGCTAGTGGTAGACTTTACAGGCCCATAGAGAGGAGAATGAGTGATATGATTGGTCCTTTCATCGGCAATACTCATACGGAGACCACGGAAACTGGAACCTTAATGACTAACGCTTACAAGACAGCTCATAAAATCATTAAACAACATGTTGGAGCAAATGAAAACGATGTTATAATCACTGCAGGTTCAGGGATGACAAGAGTTGTTAATAAATTACAGCGAATATTAGGGCTAAGAGGTATTGTAAATAATAAGAATGTAAACACTGACATTTCGGGAGAAGACCAACCAATAGTTTTCACAACACACATGGAACATCACTCAAACCATACTTCATGGCTTGAGACAATTGCAAAGGTAGTTGTTCTTGAACCAGACGAGAATAATATGGTTGACAAGAGTGAACTTGAGCGACAATTACTTATTTTTAAGGATCATAAGATTAAAATTGGCACATTTACTGCCGGTTCTAATGTGACAGGAATAATCCCTCCTTACTATGAGCTTGCTGAAATAATGCATAAGCATGGCGGTATAGTTATGGTTGATTTTGCTGGTTCAGCACCATATGTAGACATAAACATGCACCCCAAAAATGAATTACAAAGTTTGGATGCAATATTCTTCTCACCCCACAAGTTCTTGGGTGGCCCTGGCAGCTCTGGAGTTGTAATATTCAACAAACATTTATACAAGAAACAAGTACCTGATAATCCAGGAGGAGGAACTGTTTCATGGACTGATCCATGGGGAGGACATAAATATTTCGATGATATTGAGTTGCGAGAGGATGGGGGAACACCAGGATTTCTGCAGGCCATAAAAGCAGCCTATGCAATAAAATTGAAAAATAAACTTAATACAAAGCTAATAGCCATAAGAGAAAAAGAGTTGGTCAATAGAGCCTTTGAGGGTTTTTCAAAAATAGATGGTATTCATATATTGGCAGATAATATAAAAGATAGACTTGGTGTCTTTTCTTTTTGGACAAAACATATACATTTCAATCTTGTTGTCAAGCTTCTTAATGATAGATACGGAATTCAGGTAAGAGGAGGATGTGCATGTGCAGGCACATATGGGCATTTCTTACTCAATGTAACCCCATCTGAATCCTCGGAAATTGTTGAAAGAATCAGTAGTGGTGACTTATCAGTTAAACCAGGTTTCGTAAGGGTTTCATTACACCCAACAATGACAGATGATGAGCTGGATTATGTCATAGAAGCCATTAAGAGTATTATTGATAATCATAAGGAATGGGGCAAGGAATATGAGTATAGTAGAAATACAAATGAGTTTACTCACAAAACATTTGACCCAGAATTAAAGGACAGAATAGAAAACTGGTTTGAAATAGAATAAAAAAAAGGCTCCCCAAAGGAAGCCTTTATATATTATTTTATTACCATTTTAGGTATTAGTGCTCACTCAAGTATTTTGCAACGCCATCTGCATCAGCTACCATTGCATCTTTTCCTGGTTCCCAATTTGCAGGGCAAACTTCACCATTTTCTTCAAAATATTGCAGAGCATCTACCATACGTAATGCCTCATCAATGCTTCTTCCCAATGGAAGGTCATTTACAACCTGATGACGAACAACTCCCTGCTTATCAATTAAAAATAGTCCGCGATATGAGACAGGCTCACCAGTGAATACTCCTTCACCATCTTCATTATAATCATATGAACCAGCAAGCACATCATAGTTTTCAGAAATTGTTTTTGAAAGGTCTGAGACTAAAGGATATTTAACACCTTTAATACCACCATCATTTTTTTCTGTATTTAACCATGCCCAGTGTGAAAAGTGTGAATCAACAGAACATCCCACCACTGCAACATTACGCTTATCGAATTCATCCATTTTATCCTGAAATGCAATTATTTCGGTTGGACATACAAAAGTAAAATCCAATGGATAAAAGAAGAATACAACATGTTTTTTTCCGATAAATTGCTCAAGAGAAAATTTTTCTACAAACTCACCTCCGTTTACAACTGCATTTGCTTCAAATAAGGGAGCTTTTTTTCCAACTAATACTGACATAGATATTTTATTAAATTGTTTAAATCAAAATTGGTAGTTCAGTCTATATCTGAACATTGAATAATAATGCGCAAAATTAAGAATAATTTTAAAGTAAAAATAATATTTGAAATGCTATTTTATTCTAGTAAATCATCGATATCTATTGAAATCGGGATATTTCTCTGAAAATCAAAAAGTGTAAGTCGCCTAATCTCATAATAGCTTTTCCAATAAGTCATTAGTGATCTATAGTAGCCTATTCTAGCATTATCATTGTCAACCTGAGCAAGGCTTAATTCCAGTATATCATTTATCTTTCCAATCATGTATCTCTTCTGAGTTACATCATACCTTTTCTGCGCAACAGTATCAGATTTAGCTGCAATAAATAATTGATTTTTTTGCATATTATATTCCATAACATTGATAAATACATTTTGTCTGAAATCAATAACATCCTGTTCAACCGCAGTAATAACAAGATCTTGATTGGATTCAGCCATTTTTATACTCCCCCGAGACTTACCCCAATCTAGTAGTGGAACTTTAATTCCCAACTCTAGTCTTTCCTCATCCAGAGGATTGACATAAGCACTTTTCATAACATCAGATGACTGTGTTAATCCAAATACAGCATAAAGCTCTGCATCAAATCTGCCTTCTGTTTTAGCTCTGTTTACTTCACTTTCAGCCTCCAGCAACCTCCGCTTAAATTCAATCCCCTGTGAAGAATTATCCTCAGCCTCTTTGATTGCAATATCTGGGTTTATTTTGTAATCTGGTGTTACAGCAGGTGGAATAAGATCTACAACCTGATTATCTTTTATTCTCAGATAAGATTTAAAAACAAAAAACCTATTTTCGTAGTTTAGTTCTGATTTTTCAAGACTTGCTTTGGCATTTAATAGGTTTAATTCTAGCTGTAAAAGCTCATTCTCAGCTATTTTACCTAAAGTAAACCTTCCCAATGCAATGCGGTAAAGGGTGTCGTAGTTGGAATAATTCTTATAAGCTATTTTACGCTCAATTTGGGCGATTAAAAGTGAGAAAAAATATTCAACAGATGTAGCTGCTATCTTTTCATTTGTTTCAACAACAGTTCTCTTGGCTTCCTCATATTTCATTGGTTCTATTTTCTTTAACCATTTATATGGATTATATGAGAAAATAGGTTGCCTTATGCCCACATTTATCATATTGGCAAGATATTCAGAGGTTGATGTATCTGAATAAAAGTTATCTAGCCTTCTGAGTCCAGAGCTCAAAAATATATCCCCACCAGTAAAACCTATTTTCTGACTTAAGCTTAAATCAACAGCATAATTTGCTGAGCTCTGAAGAATATAGCTTATGCTTCCATCAGAGGCAGATGAAACCTGATTAAAGCTCCTGTTAATATTAGGTAAACTGGCATCTAACTGTAGTAATGGCAAATAATCAGCCTTGTAAAACCTATAACTCCAATAACTATATCTAAAGCTATGCTTAGCCTTTTGCGCATCAGGTGACTGCTTTTGTGCAATCTCAACAACTTGACTAAGCGTATAGGTAATAGTGTCTTGGGAGAATACATTAATGTTTATTAGAATAGAGAGTGAAAATATGGTAAGTGTTTTTACTATCATGATATTAATAAACATTTGGATTACAATTAGTCTACAAAACTAATATTTTGAAAGGTAAATTTTAATATTAAAGTCAATTATTATTAACCATAATATGAAAATGATTGGATTTACCATATAAATCAAATTAACAATGACAATGTTTACTTATTATAATGAAATTAATCAAAAAGAGGTCTCTCTAATGATTGAGAGACCTCTTTTTATGTAGAAGCTACAGTCACTAAATCTATTTATTCTTTGGGCTTCAAATATCCAAAAATTGCAACCAACAATATTATTATGTCTGGAGCCGCCTTATCAATGCTAAAATTTAATAGGGGCTCATTGGCAAATACCATAAAAAATAAAAACATTGTAACAAATGTTCCAATAATATAGGCGAGTAAAAGCTTTTTTGCCGTCTCGAAAGCAGCATTCCTATTTAATAAAAACATGAGTCCAATGATTAAGACTGCTGAACCTAAACCATAATGGAATAATTCTCCCATTCTTAAAAGTTCTCCGTTTGATGGATCCGATAAAAGTTGAGTGGAAGCCCAGTTAGCAAATACAAGCATAGCTATTGCTACTAAAGTATTATATACTCCCAAAATAGTTAATGATAAATTTGTTCTCATAATTGTATTTGTTTGTTCTCTTTCAAATAAACAAAAAATTATTGACTTTGAACTCTTCCCCCTCTAACCTAACTATAAATTATAAACAAATATCATTATCTTTCGGAGTAAATAATATTTATTTTGCAAGACGTGCCACAGGCTATCCAGGCCCTGGAATAATTCCCTCAAATGGCAGAAATTATTATTTGACACTTGAAATTAGTCTGTTATGAAAAATAATTTTACAAATGGTAAGTAAATAATTGTATTTGATGGTATATGTAGTATGTGTAACAAATCTATTTTATTGGTTGCAAAAGGGATAGATACAATAATTTTCGTTTAATATCATTTCAAAGTACTATCATTCAGATATGAAAGATAATATTCAAATTCATTTTATAATTTTACGTTTGCTTAACCTTACTGATTAATATTCAATAATTGAAATTTTCATCCTTAAGCGTGAAGTAAATTTTAGATATTTGTCGCATATTTGCATCATTATTAATTACTAAGACTAAAAATTATGAAAAGAATTTTACTAGCAGTACTAGTCTTAATAGGACTACAAACACAAGCACAAGTAATAACATGTGTTCCCTGTGATCAGTTAGGTATGGTTATGAATGTAGGTTCATCAGAAACCTCTATCAGTATTTATCATTCAGGTCAGTATATGACTCACCCTCAGGAACATAATGTTTTTGTTTGGGAGTTTAGTGATCAGCAAGGAAATTTATTACACCAAGAAACTATAGTTGATGATGCTTTTTGCAATTTTGGTCACAGTTGGTCACTTACTGATACAATTAATGTTACTGTAACTTTAGTTAATGATTCGGCTAATTTGGATAACTGGTATATTAATCAAGGTTTGCCTCTTACTGGTAATTCAATTAATTGTTTATTTGAAGATCAGATATATTGGGAAACAGGTGATCCTACACCATGGGGTAGCTGGACATTTATTCATAATAACCCTGGTGTAGATCTAAACAACAATACATTAGGTATTGATGATAATGTTTCAGATAATAAGAAATTGATCAAAATTGTTGATTTGTCAGGCAATGACGCGGAGTTTGAATACAATAAGGTATTGATTTATATCTATAGCGATGGAACTTATGAGAAGAAAGTAATTCTAGAATAAGATAAAACTTATTTTACGATAAAGCTAAAGTAATAAAACCCACTCAATTGAGTGGGTTTCTTTTTGGTGGGCCTTAAGGTCCCAATTTCGATTTTTTTTAGAGAATTTATTGAGTAAGTTTGTTGAATGAAGATACTCCTATTTATATTATCTTACTTGCCTATCATGGTGTTTGGCCAAAATAACATTGGGGGGAATGATATAGTTAACCCAAATTTAAAAATTAAAGAAGTCTTTTCAGGTGGAGAAGGATTAATTTTAGAGGGTCCAACAATGGGACCTGATGGCACGTTATATTTTTCAGATATTATTTTTACCCAATTTATGGGAATGAAAGCTGGAATAATATGGAATTACAATCCAAAAACAGGACAAACAAAAGTTTTCCGCTCCCCCAGTGGTATGGCAAATGGGCTTGCTTTTGACATTAATGGAAATTTGATATCATGTGAAGGAGCAGACTTTGGGGGACGTAGAGTTGTCAAAACGGATATGAAAGATGGCGTGAGTACAATTGTGGCTGGACTTTATAATGACAGACCATTCAATGCTCCGAATGATTTAGTAATTGATAATAACGGGCGTATTTATTTTACTGATCCAAGGTATTTTGGTAAGGAGCCAATATACCAGCCAGTAGATGGAGTTTATCGTATTGATGTAGATGGGACAGTTCATTTAGTAATAGCAAATGCATCCAAACCAAATGGAATCGCTATTTCACCAGACTACAAAACACTCTACATTGCAAACTATGATTTGGGTGCTTCAGATTTTTTGCCAGATAGCTTTAGTGGACCTACTCCAGAAAAAAGTGGAAAAATATTAGAATATAAACTGCTTCCTGATGGTAATGTTATATTTGAAGGAGTACTGATTGACTTAATGAATGAAGGTCCAGATGGGATCAAAGTTGATTCAAAAGGAAATATTTATGTTGCAGTAAAAGGAAATATATTAGTTTATTCACCTGAAGGCAAGCTAATAGAAGAAATTGAAGTGCCTAACAAGTCTGCCACGAATTTATGTTTTGGTAGAGGTGAATTTAATAAGACTCTTTTCATCACGACAAGTAAGAAACTTTATACCCTTGAGGTTAACAATGAAGGATTTCATATTCCGTTCAAAAAGTAAGTTGGTTGAGAAAAGAATGATTCTTGAATAAATAAAAACCCACTCATTGAGTGGGTTTATTTTTGGTGGGCGATGAGGGATTCGAACCCCCGGCCCCCTCGGTGTAAACGAGGTGCTCTGAACCAGCTGAGCTAATCACCCTTTCTATTTTCAAAAGGAGTGCAAATATACACGAATTTTTATTTTTAAAAACAATTATTTACTATTTTTTCTTGATAAGTGAAATTCCATAATTTATTTGATATCATCCTTATTATTATTTTTGTGGATGTTAAATTTACCATGATTTGTTTTGATTATAAAAGGAACGCAACAAATCAAGTTTTCTAAATAACTAGTTATAGCCATATTTGAAACAGAATCTAAAATATATATCACTTTTATTTGTTTTAATTAGTGCATTCTCCGGCTGCTCGGTTAAGAAATACTTGAGCGATGACCAGTTTCTGATAAATAAATATAAGGTAATAGTTAGTCCAAAACAACCTGAAATTAGCACATCTGAACTCCGGAGTCTGATAACTCCGTCACCGAACCAAAAGTTTATATTCTTTAGGTTTAAACTATGGTCATATCTGAGACATGAATCAAAGCAGTCAAAATTTAATAGTTGGCTTAACAAGCACTTTGGAGAAGAACCAACATTATATTCCAAGAATAAAATTGAAATAATTTCAAGAAAAATGGAAAGATATTTGGATAACATTGGCTTTTTCAACTCAAAGGTAGAATTTGAAACCACTTTTAAACATAAAACATCTGTAGTTAAATTTACTATCCACCCCTCAATTCCCTACAAAATATCTAAAATTGACTATACCATAAGTGATACAACACTAAAACAATTTTTCGATATAACTCTAAAGAATTCATTAATCAAAGAAGGAGATATATATAACGCCTATGCTTTCGACGATGAGCGTGATAGGATTACTGAAGACCTTAGAAACAATGGATATTATTTCTTTAATAGAAATTTTATACAATTTGTTGTTGATAGTAATCATATGGACCATGAGATGAATGTTAACCTTTTAATCAACAACGTTAAAAAGCAAAACACAAATTCACCCGGAGAGTTTATAGAGGAGACTCACAAGCGATTTTTCATAAACACAGTGAGTGTATTACCAGAATTTGATCCCAATAACTCCAACAAATACGACACGACAATACATCAGATAAAATTTTGGAAAGATACTACTACCTACAATTATGACTTTCTTTATAATACCAAGGTTCATATATATCCCGCAGCATTCAATTCTGCCATAAAAATAAAACCCGGAAAACCATACAGTATAAAATCAGTGCAAAACACATATCGAAAACTATTCAACTACCAGATTATACAAACTGCCAATATTAGTTTTGACACCACAAATGTTCCTCCAAGCAATGAATTTGATCACCATTACATAAACTCGCGAATTCAGCTAAAGGATAACAAGTTAAACCGATTCTCAGCAGAGATGGAAGGAGTAAATTCTAGTGGCGATCTGGGAATTAGAGGAAGTTTGGTTTTTCTTAATAAAAATATCTTTAACAGGGCTGAAGTTTTTCGTCTCAGAGTAAAAGGAGGTCTTGAAGCCCAAACAATTAGTGGTACTAGCGAAACAAGCCGTGGTCTTTTCAATACTTTTGAGGCAGGTATTGATGGAACATTTTTCTTTCCAAGGTTTCTTTTTCCAATTAGACTTGATAAATTTAATCAAAAGTATATCCCCAATACGAATTTAAATTTTGGTTTTAATTATCAACGTAGACCAAATTATTCACGTAATATAACCAACCTTGATATCGGGTATTCATGGAGTTCTGGGAAGAACGTTAATCATATTTTAACCCCATTAAACATAAATTATGTAAATATCTTTCCCACAACTGAGTTTGATTCCATTTTATCAAATGAACCAAATAGAAGGCTCAGGGAACAGTATAGCGACCATATGATTGTAGGTTTAAAATATAGCTTTATCTATAATAACCAGAACAATAGAAACCAAAGGCATTTTAACTACCTGAGGGTGGATCTTGAAACATCTGGTAATGTTCTGTATTCAATAAATGAGATTGCTGGCAAGCAAAAGTCAGATAGTGGATATTACCGTATATTTGGTGTTCGCTATTCACAGTATTTTAGGATGAACATTGACTTCCGTCATTATTTCTACTTCAATAATAAAACAAATAGCCTCGTATGGAGATTATTATTGGGAGCTGGTGTTCCATATGGAAACTCTGATGAGTTACCTTATGAAAAGGGGTTTTATGCTGGAGGTGCAAATGATATGAGAGGATGGGTTTTTAAGAGTCTAGGACCCGGAGATTATTCTGGGAACTCACCATACGAAAAAATTGGTGACATCCAAATTGAAGGAAACCTGGAGTATAGATTTCCTATATATAGCTTCTTCAAAGGTGCACTATTTACGGATATTGGTAATATATGGACATATGCAAGATCAACTACCTTTCCAGGAGGTCAATTTTATTTCAACAAATTCTATAAGCAACTTGCTGTAGATGCAGGTTTTGGGTTTAGATTCGATTTCCAGGTATTGATTTTTAGGATTGATGTTGCTGTTCCATTGAAAAACCCTGCATATCCTGCTGGAGACAGGTGGAGGATAAAATACATTCAACCGAAAGACTTTGTTTGGAATTTTGGTATAGGATATCCATTCTAAAAAGACATAGATAAGTAATTTGTCAGCTAAGCTAAATAATTCAATACTTTCAAACCTTGGGTTTAAAGCCACAAGTGATCAAGAATTAGTTGCTAATCACCTTGATTCATTTACATTTAGTAATACTAACAATCCTGTTTATATACTCAAAGGATATGCTGGAACTGGCAAAACAAGTATGATAAGCGCATATGTTGAGTCCCTTGCAAATATCTCAACGAATTTTGTTTTGCTTGCGCCAACAGGAAGAGCAGCAAAAGTCCTTTCAAAGTATACTGGTCATATTGCACATACAGTGCACAGATACATTTATTTTTACATGACAAGTAAAGATGGCATAACGAATATTATTCTTGGACCTAATAAGCTCAGTAAAACAATATTTATCATAGATGAATCTTCTATGATAAGTGATACTAGCCAAAATAACAATTCCGTATTTGGTAATAACAGCCTACTTGATGATATTATAACATTTGTATTCTCGAACAAAGGAAATAAATTATTACTTGTTGGAGATACTGCCCAATTGCCTCCTGTGGGAATTAATCTTAGTCCTGCATTAGATATTGAAAATATCAAAAGAGCATATTCTGTTACTTCATATGAATTTGAAATGAAGAAAGTTATGCGACAAGCACTTGATTCAGAGATATTGAGATCAGCGACCAACATTCGGCAAAAAATAGAAGAAGATAAAATAGATTTACCTTATTATATCTCTAGTGAGGAAGGTGACATAGAAATAATTAATGACACACACTATTTTGGAGAGCTTCTTATGGAATCATTTACGGACAGTGAAAGTGATAACGCTATAATAATTTGCAGATCTAATAAAAATGCAAACACCTACAATCAACAGATTCGCAGCAGAATATTATTCAGAGAATCAGAAGTTGAGGCAGGAGATCTAATGATGGTAGTGAAAAATAATTATTTCTGGCTTGAAAAAGATTCAAAAAGTGGATTTATTGCAAACGGTGACATAATAAGGATCGTGAGATACCGAAATACTGAAGAAGTCCATGGGTTTAGGTTTGCAGATGTTGATATACAACTTGTAGACTATCCAAATGAAAAAGAGATAACCGTCAAAATTCTTCTAGATACAATTGATGCAACAACTCCAGGTCTACCAGAACAAGAAAATAAGAAGTTATTTAAGAATTTAGAAGACAGTTATATGAATTACTCAAAAAGAAGAACAAGATTAAACAAGATTAAAGTAAACCCATATTATAATGCATTACATGTAAAGTTCAGCTATGCCATGACATGTCACAAGACACAAGGAGGCCAATGGAAGAATGTTTTTATTGACAAGGGCTTCGTAAAGAAGGATAACCATGATGTAGAATTCCTAAGATGGCTCTATACCGCAACAACAAGAGCAACAAATAAATTAAACTTAATTGGATTCTCTAATGATTACTTCAAAATAATTGATAACGAATAAGATTTTAATCAAAATTTGTAGATTTACATTAAATATCTATACAAAAATGAAACATATAATATTAATAAGCCTGTTACTAATATTTATTTCCGGAAAAGCTCAAGAAGCAAGATATCAAACTTACTCTGCAGACCTGGAAATTATTGCCACCAAAGATGGGGTTGATTATAAATGGCAAAACTCTGACATATTAGTTAATCTTAATTATAAAACTGGTAAAATAAACATTGAGATTAAGAGCGATGATTTTCATAATAAAGCACAATCAGAGCCATTGACTAATACAAATAATAACATAAGATATTCTTTGGTTGGCTATTTACCCATTGAACAAATTATAGATCAGAAAATAAGCACTAAGCAGTATACAGTTGAGCTTCAACTAATCAATGATAATATAGATTTTAGTGATGTTTTAAATTTTGCAATGAGTGTAATGAGAACTAGTCAGCAGGCTGGAAGCTACAGAGTATTTACGTTTTCTGGAAATCTTTATAATGATAAACTTCAGCTGCCTGCATTTAAAGGGTTTGATAATAACATTGAGATCCGTATTATGTTTAATGCCTTCTGGAATGGCTGATATATGCTATTTAATCATTACTATTGCTTGGGCAGCAATACCTTCTTCTTTACCAATAAATCCAAGCTTATCTGTCGTTGTTGCCTTAACACTAACCTTATCAATAGCAATGCCTAGATATTTCGAAATATTTTGACGCATGTGATCTACATAAATAGAGATAGCTGGATTCTGTAAAATTATGGTCGTATCTATATTAACTATACTAAATCCTGAGGATGTAATTAAATCCACTACCTTAAAAATTAATTCTTGACCTGAAATCCCTTTATTATAATCAATGGCTGGAAAATGTTTACCAAGATCACCAAGAGCAGCGGCTCCCAATAATGCATCTGCAATGGAATGGATTAAAACATCCGCATCAGAATGGCCTAGTAATCCCTTATGATATTTGATATTCACACCACCAAGGATTAGCTTTCTACCCTTTATGAGTTGATGCACATCATAGCCGATTCCAATTCTAAAATCGGACATTATCTTTAGCTATCACTTTTACTTTTCTTACCTAAATTGAACATCAAGGAGAACCTTAACGTATTTTGAAGAGGGTTTTGATCTCGCGTTACTGGAATTAGATAGGAGAAATCTAGCCCAAACACATTGTACCTTAAGCCTATACCTAATGTAGCATATTTGCGGTTACCTTTTGTTAAATCTTCATAGAAGAATCCACCCCTAAGTGCTAAAACATCTGTGTACCAATATTCCGTTCCAAAAGCAAAGCTGAACTCTCTCATTTCTTCAGAGAATCCACCAGGTGCATCATACCATGATTGTATCATACCTTGAATTGGGCTTACATTTGGGTCCATTCCTTCCAAAATTATATATGACCCATCTGGGTTTGTGGAATCAGCATAAATTGGGGGTGTTGGCACTAAAAGCTTGTTGATGTCTACTTGGAAGCTAATACTGTTGTAGTCGTCTAGCTCAAGCGTTAACCTTGGACCTATTCGCAAGTTGGTTGGAATAAAGTCCTTTTCAATGTTTGTTCCTGAATATGAAATCTTGTTACCTATGTTAGAAATATTCACACCCCATGCGAACGTAGCATCCATTGACTTGAACCAGTCTACATCATCTTCCCAATACATAGCAATATCCGCTGCAACTGAAATGCCGGGTTTAGTTTCTACGCCTTGAACAAACTGCCCTTGGGTGAGGTCAGAATATATGAAACGACCTGCCACTGCCAAGGAAAATTTATCTGATAGAATTCTTGAATAGGTCGCATCAATGGCAAACTCATTTGGTTTGTATGTTCCAATTGCCATTCCTGTATTATCAGTAAATGTTATCTCTCCAAGAGAAAAGTATCTCAAAGAAGAGGCAAAAGTTGAAACTGTATTGATTCTCTTATAGAATGAAACATAGGCTAGATTAATATCGTTTACTAGGTTTCTTAACCATGGTGTATATGAAAATGAGAATCCCATATCATCTGCAATCCTTGAGTATTTAGCCGGATTCCAATGCATTGAATTAGCATCCGGAGATGATGCAACTCCTCCGTCACCCATGCCGCCGGCACGAGCATCTGGGCCAATCATTAATAATGGAACTGCAGTGGTTATAACGTTTAAACTTTGACCATTTTTTTCAATGGAACTTTGAGCACCGAGATTAATCAAAAGCACTGATGCAACAAATGTTAATAAGATATTTTTTTTCATCTAACTACTTAATATAAAAAAGGTTTGCAAACCTAACGAATTATTTTAATTAATATTACTTGATAGACCAAAAAGGTTTTTCTAGCTTTTTCATGATTTTGAGCAATAATAACGGATAATTAGGCTTTATGTTATCTGGATAGTTTAATTAATTTCTGCTGCTGAACAGTGACATTACCATACTCATCTGTTACTTCTAGGGTGTAAGTATATAGACCATCTGGGACGCGATTGTTTTTAGAACCATTTCCATTCCACCTAATCTTTCCACTGAAATTATTTTCACTAGTTAGTTCTACTACAAAGTTTCCTGTGATATCATAAATTCTTAAAATCACATCTAATTCAATCCCTGATTTATTATGGTCAAATGTAAACTCCGTTTCTTCAGTGAATGGATTTGGGTAGTTGTAAACTTCTAGCAAACTTATCTCTGCTTCATCATTAACTACAAATTCGATGGTTTTTTGGGTAGAGTTATTATACAAGTCCCATACTTTTAGCGTCAGAGTATGCATTCCACTTGAAAGATTTGACATTGGATAAACAATCTGACCACTTTTGTAGCTGTTTATATCCATGCTAAAAAATTCATTCATGATTATTGGATTTGAATAATCATTGTCTAATACCATTACCATATCACGGCCTAAACCAACACCAGTATTGTTGATGCCATTATCATCTTTTATTTTTGAAAATAAGACAGGGCTGCTTGTTACAACATCCATATTGGAGAATTGATTTGTATTCAAATAAATATCTATATCAGGTCCAATATCATCTATATCAGCATTCTCATCTATCCCACCTATTAGAAAGCTTTCAAATCCACCCCACGCATCAGTGTAATTAGTTGTATCTAGAGCGTAATATAAAATTTTACCATTGCCATAGCTGTAAATAATATCCTTGGGAACCTTAAATTCAAATTCAAAGTTTCCATTTTCTACAAGCACTCTACCATCATAAATTAGTCTGTCAAATAATGTGAAGTCCTGTGGGTAACTATTTCCATCATTACCCAATGTTTTGTAATTGGTAGCCTTATCATATACCTCAGGATAAACATATCCATTAAAATTTGACTGTAGGTTACCTGATGCATCATTAATAACACCACTAACATTCACAATGGACAGTGCATGAATCGTATCATTATCACCAGCTGTTACAACACTTTCTGTTTCCACTTTATACTTAGGATATGCAAGTGTTAGAGCCGGATCACCTAATAAAGTGAAATTGAGAAAATTTTCATTTGATGGTATTTTGGCCAACCTTATTAGATCACCTAATCTTGGCACGTTGCCCTCCTCATCGCATGATAGTAAATTGGAATATATTCTTGAGTTCATAATGAAGTTTGAATGAGCATAAGCTAGCCTGGTTGTTGTTAATAATGCAATACCACCACCATTTTCATTTAAAAACACATACTCTCCTGCCGATTTGAATTCTGGATCATCAAATCTGCTGAACTCACAAGTTGCAGTTATTATCAGAGGTAAATTATCAAAATTATTAAATGCATTTATCATGGGAACATCAAGCACGAGTTCATTGGACCATCCAATCAACCCTCCATGACCAGTATAGTTTACTATTAACGCACCCTGTGACATTTGCTCATTTATCTTTCTATTCACATCTGGATATCTGAAACCGCCAGGTACCGTTACTTTATTATAAGCATCCAAAAATATTTTTTTTACAGCAATTCCACTGAAAAGGGTATCAGTAATTTCTACCAGATCCTCTGCCTGTATTAAATGAAGGTTATTGTCTCTGTCATCAGCTACAAAACATATATCGGTCCTCCATTTACTCATGACTTTATTGTTTTGAGAGAGGTAGTTCTCAATTTTTTCAATTGTAGTTTGGGCTTCAATAATTGTTGAAATTGGGAACCTTCCGATTCCGACATCTAAATCACCAGATGCATTAGCCCCTTCTGAATCATCCAATAAACCAAAATAATCATCAGTAGCAAATGTTCCAGTCTCTCTCAAAGACTCGAGAGACTCGTAAGTTGGAACAAGATTAGTATTGTTATGTACACGATTCTTGTAGTCAAATGATGCATCACCAAAAAGCAATAAATAAGCTCGTTCACTGCCAAATGCACCTTTCTTGTGCAGCATTCGCATGAAGTCTCTTATTGCAGTTATATCCTGAGAACCCGAAGAAAACTCATTATAAATTTCTGTTAATCCAACGGTTACGGTTTTCAAATCATCATGGTACCTATGTATGTTTGCAACTTCTTCAGCATATTCAGAGAAAAATTCTGGTCTGATAATAACAAAATTAACATCGGTAATACCATGTAAGTTTTGGTTAGGAACAATGTTATATGATATGGGTTTTAAAAAACTATTGCCGTTGTAAATTGTAAATGTTTTTAGTGAATCTGTAGGAAGAGTAAATACAGTTGTTGCATCTTCAAAATTTGTTATTACTCTTTTTGGGTTATGTTTATCTGTTATATCCCATACCTCATCATTGGCAGAAGTTTCAGATACCCTAAATTCGGAAACATTCCCAGTTGCAGACGTGTGGGTATTACAGAATTCCATTTGATTACCCGTAAATTTTAACTCTCTTTCTGCATTAAGAACTAAAAAGTCTAACCAACCCGAAGCGTTAGGGTCATTTGACTTAAATACCAATCTTACATCTAAATCATCCGAATCTGGAAAGAAAGTAGTATTTGATGTGGATTTTCTTCCAAATATTCCCAATGTAGGTGTAATAAAACGTATTTTAGTTGAGTCTACAACTTGTTGATTATTAACATATATATCATAATATGAATTTTCATAAGACCTGCCAATAATCTCTAATGATAAAAACAATGGATCATCCAATTTTAAATTTGGAAAACTGAAATTAAATGTTCTCTCAAGAGTATCACCCTCAAACCTCTCACCATACCACTCTTTTCCTGATGAGATCATGTTTTCCAAATCTACTTCATGAACTGCCTTATCTGTGAATGATGTTACAACATAAGTACCAACCTCTGATGTGCCATCCAATACAGACATGTTCTTTTGGCTTCCTCTATCTGGTGTAAAGAAGTAATATGTGGTATCTGCATAATAATTATTATTGTGCACAAACCTTCCCGTAAAGGGATTATAGGTCCATGTAAGTGCGGCCTGGGCATAAAATAAAATGAAGTCACCCTCATCGAATTTACCGTCTTCTAATCCAACTGATTTTATTGAATTTTCCTCTAGATCATCTTTCCTAAATTTACTATTTGCTTCGGGCAGTAAACCATCATAGTTTCCAAATATTCCAATATTTTCCACAACAATATCATTGGGATTAATTCCCATGGAATTTATATCATCGTAATTTAAGCTATGAATACCTGTTTCAGTTATACCAAGTTTAAACCACGTACCAGAACTCAATTTTGATTCGTTTGCATAATTTATATTCATTGACCTACTATTGTCAGTGGGTTCAGACGGCACATATTCAATCAACACCTCAAAATCTAACAATCTCTCAATTCCCTTGGAAGTTTTTCTAAATGGCATCACATAGATACTTGCTTCTTGGCCTTCATTAAATACTATGGTTTTAAAAGTAGTGTCAATAAGTTCCTTATCTGTAATTGAGCTAGCAATTATATCATCAAGAGTATCTGTTTTTATAATACTAATGTCAATCTCACAGTCAAATAGTATATCAGGTAGATTTACGGTTGATTTATAAAATGGCACGGCACCATATGCCTGCAGATTAACAGCACCCTTAAATGTTAGGTAGTTTATGTCTGCATTTTTCAAGTTTTGGGTAACAACACTATGATCTTCTATCCTAACAGGGATATTGGATTGCGCAAACAGACCGGTTTGAAAAATTAGTAATAATAATGTGATAAATGATCTCATAGTTAAAAAGACAAAAATAATATGCTATGGTTGTCTAAATTTTAAAAAATTATTATTTAACGTAAATTAACTTTGAATTTTCTTTGGCCACAGAACCGTCTTCGTTTTTCGCTGTTAAGCGATAAACGTAGAACCCTCTATCGATATTTCCTCCATTATCTTTCTTACCATTCCAATTTATGGGTTCAGAACGGTGACCTTCTGGGTTAAGTGTTTCATTAATTTTTTTTACTAGCTGTCCATTAACGCTGAATATTTCAATCTGTACATCTAGCTGGTTACCCGATTGATTATGGTCAAAAACAAAATTTGTCTCATTAATAAATGGATTTGGATAGTTCATTAGGTTTTCAATAATTACATTTTCGGAAGCTACTACCATAAAATCTAAAAATGCAATGGAGGAGTTGTTGTAAACATCCCAAACCTTAAGACTCAGGCTGTGCTCACCTTCAGGCAGATTGCTGAATGGGTAGATTATTTTTCCTTTATTATATTTATTTTCATCTGCTTCATAATAATCATTTAGCACATATACTAATTCTTTATCTCCATTAATTTCTGTGATTATATCATGCCCAATCCCATTACCAGTTGTGTTAATGCCACTTGAATCACTAACATAAGCAAGAAGACTAGGATTTTGATTTGTAATACCTCCGGATGCAAAGGTTGTATCATTCATAAACAACGTAATGTTAGGTCCTTGAGTATCTTCCTTTGCTTCCTCATCAAATCCGCCCACAATGATATTTTCATAGTAACCATTCCCATCTGTTAAACTATCCCTAAGGTAGTAGCTAATCTTACCAATGCCATACTTGTATGCAATGTCCTTTGGTATCATAAATTCAGAAGTAAATGCTCCATCTCTTATACTGGACTTACCATTAAAGATAATGCTATTTCTAACATAAAAGGTGAAAGGTGAGCCCTCATCTCCAAGTGTAGAAACTTCATGTTTCTTATCAAAAACAGATGTAAATAGCTCCCCATTGTAATCATTTAATTGTATTCCATCCTTATCGGTTACTATACCCTCAACCTTTACAAGTTGCAGTGCTCTTATAGTATCATACTCCAAGGGTGCTACCAATTTTGAGTTTATCTTAATTGTTTCGGCTGTGTGCTGAGGATATGCCATTCTACAGGCCGGATCTCCAATTAAAATAAATTTTTTATCATTTGAAGTCCCATATAGTTTAGACTTTCTAATAATATCTCCGAATGTAGGATATTGTCCATCAACTTTACTGAACATATTATCAATATATATGGCCCTATTTAATGCAAGATTAGATCCTGCAAAAGTGGCTCTTGATGTAGTGAAAAGAGAAATAGCTCCACCTTTATCATTCAAGAACACCATCTCTCCAGCAGAAACTCTATTGGGGTCATCATAACGTGTAAATTCACATGTAGCCGTTATGAAAACAGAAAGTTTATCATAATTTGTCCAAGACTGAATATCAGGTATCTGGAGAAACCTTTCATGACCCAGGCCAATTTCGCCTCCATGCCCTGAATAGTTCATAATTAAGCTTCCCTTATCTATTCTTTCATTAATTGCAGCATTCACAGCTGGCGCCGCTTGACCACTTGGAGTTGATATTTGTTCATAAGCATCAACATATATTTTGTTAATGTTGTAAACCTGAAATGATGTATCAAAAATAGCTGCTAGCTTTTCTGCATCCTTAAGGTGTCTATTAGCATCCCCATCATCGGCAATAAATGTCACATTGTTTCTCCATGGAGCCATCACCTTGGTTGTGTTTACTGAATAGTGAACAGTTTTGTCAACAGATGCTACTGACTCTTCCTCGGTTGCTACAACAAAACGGCCAATTCCTATATCCACAAGGTCATTTGCAAACTCTTGACCTTCTCCATCATCTAAAAATCCAAAATAATCATCTGTTGCTATTGATGAAACAATGTCTAAGGATGATATAGATTCCCAACAGGGAACATAATTTGTATTATCTGGAAGAATATTTTTATAGTCGTAGGACGCATCACCAAAAAGAAGCATGTATCTTAGCTCTTGCCCTGGGTCACTATCATCATAAAGCAGCTTAGCAAAATCACGTATTGCTGTTATATCTTGGCCTCCTGAGGAAAATTCATTATAAACCTGATTAACAGTAACAACTAACACTGAAATATCTGTATTGTCTCGGTGAAAGTTAGCAAGCCTATTGGCTTGATCAAGAAAATTTTCATGAGTTACAATAAGATAATCAATATTCCTAAAGCTATGCAGGTTCTGATTTGCAACTTGTTCAACAAATTCTGCACTCAAATATGATTCACCATTAAATGCAATAAACTCACGAAGATAATTGGCATCAGATTTAAATACGCTACTACTACCTTGTATCTCTGGTGATATTTTAAATGGGTTTACAGGAATTGTGATATCCCAAATTGTAACATCTTGACCTGCATTCTGAAGAGTATACTCTGCAATATTTGCTCCATCAATAAACTTCCTAAATGACATCTGATCTCCAGAAAACTTCAAATCACGCTGAGCATTAATTTCAATGAAATCGAGATAGCCAACAGATGTATTGGAACTTCTTATAAACTCTGTTGTTACGTTTATCCTATCACTATTAGATGAGAATAGAAAATCGTTTTCAGCCCTTTTGGCATATTCATATCTATTCCCTGTGTTCAGAGGTTGTACACTCACAATTTGTTCTTGATTGCCATTGATAATTATCTTAAAGGCATTTGATGAGTAAGCCCGAGCAGCATACTTTCCTCTGAAGTATATATCCTTAACATTTGTTTTTATGTTCGGAAACTCAAAAACAAAGTCATATTGAGTAACATAATCATAAATTTCTCCATACCAAGTTCTTCCAATACCTGCGATGTTTCTTTCATCAACCTCATGCACTGCATAATCTGTAAAGTCAGAAACTTCAATATCAGGCGAACCGGTCACAGGAACAATATTTTCTATTCTTTTGGCCTGGTAATCAACCGTTGTTATAAAGTAATATGAATAATCTTCGTAATAATTGGTATTATGATTAAAAACACCATTAGCATCATTTAAATGCCATGTTACAGGACCCTCTCCATAGAAAATAAAATAATCTCCAGCATCAAAACTACCGTCTTCTCCTCCAAAAACTTTTATTGGGTTCTCATACAAGTCATCATATCTAAAATCATCATTTTTTTCTGGCAGTAATCCCCCACCGTTTCCAAATAATGCAATTTTTGATGGGTCTACATCAACATTAAATCCCATTGCAAGAAGTTCCTGGTATGTTAAACGGTATATCCCACTTTCATCTAATCTGATTTTAAACCAATTTCCGGTTGCAAGAACACTTTTGGTTGCATACTCTTTTAGAGTGGTATTCTCCCTTTCGGTATCTTTTACATCGATATCAAGGTCAAAAAAAACTAGTTTTTCATAAATACTTAATTTCTCATTCCATCTTATTGGAATGAAACTTACTTGAGCCATGGGCTCTTTTCTTGAGATAACAATCGAAGCATTAACTAGTATTTCATCATTCACAAATCCTGCATTATGAAGTAATTCAGACTCTAATGCTGAAGCAGGAATAAAAACCATGTTTGAGATATAGGCTTCAAGGTTTGCATTTGAGGTATGAATTAAAAACTTTTCAATAAATGCTGGAAGACTCTCCTCCCCTGTTATCTGTGATCCGTCAAATGTGATAAATTTCTTAGAGTAGCCATCCTCATTAAATGTTTTAACTCCTGACCAATTAATTGATTTACTGTATTCGTAAGTAAATCCATACCCAGCAATGGTTATGTTTAACAATATAAGTAATGAAATTAGCTTGCTATGCAACATATTGAAAAGATTTGATGTCAAATAATAAGCGAGAAAAATACAATTCTCGATAATCATAACGATGGTGCAAGATATTTATTTTGCACTTAGTAGAATACTCTGTAAGATTTAAAAAAATCATCACTCTCCTATTATATTAACGAAAAAGATTGTATAATTGTGGGCTTGAAAATCATAACCGAAGAATATTAAATAATGAGGACGGTAAATTACGTCATAATATTATTTTTAGCAGTTATAACCTGCACGGCAGTAAAGGCTCAAGATCCTGAGTTTTCGCAGTTTTATGCGAACCCTCTTTATCTTAACCCAGCCTATGCGGGCTCTGTGGATTGTGGTCGTCTAGGGTTGAATTATCGTAATCAGTATCCATCTCTAGCAAACGCATATGTTACTTATAATGCAAGCTATGATCAAAGCCTTCCAAGCATAAATAGTGGTTTTGGATTATTGGTTATGAATGATGCTCAAGGCGATGGTGGGCTAGTGCGAACGTCAGCAGCACTTTTTTATTCATATAACTTAACAGTAAGTAACTCCATTAATATCAGGTTTGGAGTAAAAGGCGCTTACTATCAAGAAAAACTAAACTGGAACAAGTTCATTTTTGCAAGTCAAATAGATCCAACAACTGGAAATATTGACCCTAACTCAGGTGAGCCGCCCCCAACCAAGGACAATATTACTGTAGTAGATTTTGCTGCAGGAGCCGTTATGAGTTATAGTGATCTATTTTTTGTAGGTGTAGCTGTGGACCATTTAACGCAACCTTCGCTATCATTTTACCAGAACAGCGATAGCAAGCTGCCTATGAAAGTTACTGTAAATGCCGGTGCGATGATAAATGCATCAAGTAGAGGTGATTTACTCATTTCTCCAAATGTACTATACATGCAACAAGAAAATTTTCACCAGCTAAATGCTGGATTATATATCAATAAATATCCATTTGTAGTTGGTGGATGGTTTAGACATAATTTTCAAAATCCAGATGCTGTAGTCGCCTTATTAGGACTGACTTACAATAACTTACGCGTTGGATACAGCTATGACTTTACTGTCTCTCAAGTAGGAACTACTGCAGGAGGAGCTCATGAGATTTCATTTGCGTGGGATTTTTGCATCTACAAAGAAAACTCTAGAAAACATATTAGGGCAATAAAATCACCATCATTTTAGTTATAACGAAGTATGAAACCAAATACATTCAAAATGTTTAAAAATTCAAAGTGGCCTATACTAATCTCAGCTCTAGCAGTATTAGCTGTTTTAGTTACATCATGTAAGAGCAACGAGAGATCAAATACTACCGGTTGGGAGTACAATAACCCCGAAAATGGAGGTTTTGAAGTCTCCCAAGCTGCCGAACAAATAACAGGACCTGGATTAGTCTTAATCGAAGGTGGTACATTCACAATGGGAGCCACCAACGAAACACCGTTTTACGAGTGGGATAATATTCCTAGAAAAGTTACTGTTAGTAGCTTCTATATGGACCAAACAGAAGTTAGCAATTTAGCTTATCTAGAATACATATATTGGCTAAACAGGGTTTATGGCGAGAGCTATCCTATGGTTATCCAAAACGCATTTCCTGATACACTAGTCTGGAGAGACAGACTTGCCTATAATGAGCCATTAGTTCAAACTTACCTGCGTCATCCATCTTACCAAAACTACCCAGTTGTTGGTGTTAGTTGGGTTCAAGCAAATGATTATGCATCATGGAGAAGCGACCGCGTAAATGAAGGTCTTCTTATTGAAGCAGGAATTTTAGACTTTGATCCAGACCAAAAAGACGAAAATAATTTTAATACGGATGCTTACCTAGCTGGCCAATATGAAGGCCTTGTAAAAGAAGGGAAACAAGATTTAGACCCAAATGGTACAGGGGTGCGTAATGTTCGATTTGAAGATGGCATTTTACTTCCCAATTACAGATTGCCCACAGAGGCAGAATGGGAATATGCAGCACTTGGACTTATAGGCAATACTCTCTATAACAGAGTGGTTGAAAGAAGAACATACCCGTGGAATGGTGATGGTGTAAGAACAGATGAAACAAAATATTATGGAAGCTTCGTTGCCAACTTCAAAAGAGGCGCTGGAGACTACATGGGAGTTGCTGGCAATTTAAATGATGGTGCTAGTATTCCTGCTCCTGTTGGTTCATATTGGCCAAATGATTATGGAATATATAACATGGCTGGTAATGTTAGCGAATGGGTTCTTGATGTTTATAGACCTATGACTCCTGAATTTGTTAGTGACTTTAACCCCTATCGTGGAAATGTATTCAAGAATAAGTTAAAAGATATGGATGGAAGCATTGCTGAGAAAGATAGTCTTGGGAGAATAAGAGAAGTGGAAATTACTTCAGAAGAAGCAGCATCAAGAAAAAACTACCGAAAGGCCAACAATGTTAATTACCGTGATGGTGATTACGAGTCTTCAATTCTATCCAGCTGGTTAGATGGGGAAGAAAATATGGCTTCAGGAAGTGACAATATGTATGATTACGGGGTAACAACACTTATAAGCGATAAAGCAAGGGTTATAAAAGGTGGTTCATGGGACGATGGTGTTTATTACCTAAGCCCAGGAACAAGAAGGTTTTTAAATGAAGATGAATCTGCCTCAACAATTGGATTCAGATGTGCTATGATTAGAGTTGGTAGCCCAATTCCGGGAAGAGGATATTAGTAAATACATCAAAAAGAAGTAATTTTACCCCGTTCTCAACAGAGCGGGGTTTTTTTATGAAAGAAATCAAAGATTTATATGATCATTTCCTCAATTCAGATGGTGTATCCACTGATACACGTGAGGAATTAACCGGTAAAATTTTTTTTAGTCTATCAGGTGAAAATTTTGACGGCAACAAGTTTGCAAGAACTGCACTTAAAAATGGTGCCTCCCTTGCCATAGTTGATGATGAGGCCTATTGCATTAATAATAATTATTTTCTAGTGGATAATGCTCTAGAGACTCTGCAAGCATTGGCAACCCATCACCGAATAAACACAAGTGCAATCATATTAGGAATTACAGGATCTAATGGTAAAACAACTACCAAAGAACTAATATATGAAGTGCTTTCAAATGAGTACTCAGTAATAGCAACTCGTGGTAATTTAAATAATCACATAGGAGTACCATTAACATTATTGAATATAAAACAAGATACACAGATAGCAATTATTGAGATGGGGGCTAATCACATTGGTGAGATTAATAAACTTTGTGAAATGGCAAAACCCGACTTGGGTTTAATTACTAATATTGGAAAAGCTCACCTAGAAGGTTTCGGATCTTATGAAGGAGTAATTATTGCCAAAAATGAACTTTACAATTATCTAAAATCTAAGAATGGTAGTATTTTACTCAATAATGATGATAAACTGCTGGCAGAATTAGCTAAAGGTTTGAAAAAATCAACATATGGTTGTGATGGAGCCGATGTGGAAGGTAAGATAATTAATTCCTTTCCGTATTTAAATATTGAGTGGAGAAATAATGGACTAGTTACACATTGTAATAGTCGAATATATGGCGATTACAACTTTTCTAACATATTAGCTGCAATTACTGCAGGTGTTTATTTTAATATTAATCATAAAGTTATTAACTCCGCCATTGAAGGTTACGTATCTTCTAATAATAGATCACAGCTAGTTAGCACATCAACCAATAAAATAATTCTGGATGCCTACAATGCTAATCCTTTTAGTATGGAGGAAGCCATAGAAAGTTTTGCAAAATGTGAATTGAAAAGTCCATGGATACTACTTGGAGATATGTTTGAACTTGGAGAGTATGCATTAGAAGAACATCAATCTATAGTAAACAAATTAAATCACTGTAACTTTAGTAATGTTATTCTCTTGGGAAAGGAATTTGCTAAAACAACTAATAATCATTTTAAAACATTTAAGACTACCAACGAAGTAATTAAATATCTTAAATCTAATAGGATTGAGAACTCCAATATACTCATCAAAGGCTCAAGGGGAATGAAAATGGAAGATATAATCCAAGTGCTTTAAACCATAAACAGTGGAGGAATTCAAAGTTATAGGTATAATGTCTGGTAGTTCTCTTGATGGGATCGATATTGCATATTGCAAATTTTATTTTATTGAAGAATGGAAATTTGAAATTATTTATACCACAACCCATTATTATGATGAAGAATGGAGACTACTTCTAGCCAATGCAACAAGTATTGGATCAGAAGAGCTGATAAAATTAGATATTGATTTTGGAAACTACATAGGTAAAGTGGTATCAAATTTCATAAATGATAAAAACATAGAGCCTAATATTATTTCATCTCATGGTCATACAGTTTTTCATGCGCCTGAAAACGGATATACATTACAGTTAGGAAATGGGCAGGCAATAGCTAATAAAACTGGGGTCAGAACAATTTTTGACTTTAGAACTGAAGATATTTTAAATGGAGGTCAAGGTGCTCCACTTGTCCCAATTGGAGACCAGTTACTATTTAATAGTTACGATTATTGTTTAAATGTTGGTGGTATTGCAAATATTTCATTCACAAAAGATGATAAAAGAGTTGGGTTTGATGTATGTCCAGCAAACCAACTACTAAACTTTCTAAGCCAACAGCTGGGTAAGCCATACGATGAAGATGGTAACTTTGCGCAACTAGGAAAAATAAATCCCCTTTTATTTGATCAGCTAAATAATCACCCATACTATAATATGGAATATCCCAAAAGTATTAGCAATCAACTTGTCCAAAGTTCTTTTATACCAATGCTAGATAATTTTAAAGCATCCATAGAGGACAAATTGTATACAGTTTGCAAGCACATAGCCTTTCAAACAAATAAATACGTTGTCGATAAGAAATCAAAAATATTAATTACCGGCGGAGGCGCTAATAATAAATTTCTGGTAAGATCGCTACAATTAGAAACTAATGCAAAAGTTATTGTACCTAACTCTAATATAATAGACTTTAAAGAAGCGATTATCTTTGGCCTTATGGGAGTTCTTAAACAACTTAAATTAGTTAACTGTTTATCCTCTGTAACTGGTGCGAACAAAGATAGCAGTACCGGAATAATTGCAAATCCATAATCAATATTAAATTTAACTAATAGCTATCAAAAAAGTGGGCTAGAGGTATATTCAAACCTCCTAGCTCACCATCAAACTAAATTAAATAAATCAACTCCTTATAATTAATCTTAATTCTTAAAGATTGAATAAATCAATCAAGTCCACAACACGGCATGAGTAACCCCATTCGTTATCATACCATGATAATACTTTTACTGTTTTACCCTGAACCATCAAACTTTCTTTGTCGTATATAGATGAATGTGTATTATGGATAATATCTACGCTCACTATTGGATCTTCTTGATATTCAAGAATTCCTTTCATTGGTCCTTCTGCGGCCTCTTTCATTGCAGCATTTATCTCATCCTTTGACGCTTCAGTTTTTAGGTTTGCAACCAAATCAACCAATGAACCAGTTGGTGTAGGTATACGTATTGCCATCCCATCCATTTTTCCATTTAAATCAGGAATAACTATACCTACTGCTTTTGCAGCACCGGTAGTAGTTGGTATTTGACTAACTGCGGCAGAGCGTGCTCTTCTTAAATCAGAGTGTGGTGCATCCAAAATACTTTGATCATTTGTATAAGCATGAATGGTTGTCATTAATCCACTTTCAATACCAAACCTATCGTTTAATACTTTTGCTATTGGAGCAAGACAGTTAGTTGTACATGATGCATTGGAAACACATTGGTCATCATCCTGTAATTCATCATCATTAACACCTATAACTATCATGCGGTCAATCTGGTCTTTTGCTGGAACGGTGAGTATTACCTTTTTAGCACCTGTTTTAAGGTGATCACCATATCCTCCCTTATTACTTTCTTTTGATCTGAAAATACCAGTGGCCTCAACAACCACATCAGGAGTTTCGGCCCATTTAATATCAATTGGTAATCTTTCAGCAGTAACTCTTATTTCTTTACCGTTTACGATTAAACTATTTTCATTAAAACTAACATCTCCAGGGAATTTACCTTGAGTTGAATCATATTTTAAAAGATGAGCGAGAGTCTTTGTGTCAGTTAGGTCATTTATTCCCACAACTTCCATATTAGACCGTTCCTCTGCCAATTTAAAAACATTTCGACCAATGCGTCCAAAACCGTTAATTCCAATTTTTATTTTACTCATAACTAATTGTATTTATTTATACATATCAGTAAAGATATTCTATCTTATTATTTTTGTTTTATCTTTACCATTGTGATATATACCTCATTATTATTAAGACAAAATTAAACTAAATCGCCTATCATTTTCCGTATTTAAAAGCAGTATGACAGAAAAATTCAAATCAAAAGCACTTGAGGCAAATCTCGCAGAAACAAGATATAAGGATATAATTTTAAAGTCTGATTATCAAACCTTTATAAATCTGTCAAAAAAGTACTTTGGAATAAATAAGCGTGCAAACGATTGCATAATAGAATATCAACATCCATTTTCAAATAAAAAATTTGTATCAGAAGAGTTAAGGAAGATAATATTGACCGATTATTGGTTTTATATAGGTCTAACTGCCTCAAAGAATGCATTTAAGGTGCCTGTTGAGCTATTAACTAATATATTACTGGATGAGAAAACCGATGAAATCCATGTAATGGTTATAAGAACTCTTCTGGAGTTTATCGAGAAGCTAAGTAATGAAGATAAAGATTACTCAAAACTCATAGAATTATGTTTTACTTCAATACAATCAGGATTAAGTAAGAATCCTCTAAGTTTCATAAGAGCATCCAAATATTTTAATAAATATCTTAAGGATATTATCAATGTTGATAAATATAACCTTAAAATATTAGACACCAATAAAGAAATTTATAGAATAACTCTCGAATATTGGGAAGAAACATCAAATATTGAAAGTTGGCTTAACACACAAGATAAGGTTATAACAACCAAGAAGAAGGTTATCACAAAAGCATTAGGAAAACCATGGTTTAGTGAATTAAAAACCAAACTCATAAATATTACAGCATGGGATGAGCTAATCACTGAAATACCAGATTATGATAATATTGCCATTAAATTTTCCGATTCTGTTTCCCTATTTGATCCTTTTATTGAAAAATTCTACTATAGCTTCTACTTACTAAATATAGATGGCATGGTAGGTCACAGGGAACGAATTATATGGAATCTAAATACCATGCTTCAGGATACCGTTGAAGAAATAAATAAAAATGAATTGATAAGCTTCATTGATAATATTTTTGATTTTTGTCAAAAACTCAGAAAGGAACACACTTCTTCGGTATTAGACATAATATTGACGCTTGGTAAAAAGATCATTGATATGGATGAGACTGATGATTATTCTCTAACTCATCATGTGGAAGAAAAAATAATAGAATTTGGATTTGAGATACCTGGAATTGTTTATGTAAATGAAGATTGGCAGCTAAGTGTTAACGATAGTCACATCAAGAATATAAGTGTATGGTTGGAACTAATAGAATATTCACAAATGGAAATGGAAAGTTTATTATCAGTATTGATAGTAAACCTTCAACTTGGAGGTATTTTTCTTAGCGATACGGACTTATTTCAAAGGGAAATAACAAAGATACTCAACTCAAACATTGCACCCTTTTACAAACGGGTAAAACAACTCACAAGAATATTTCCAGTTTATTTCAATGAGATTGGTGCTGAGGGAGAAATACGAAAAGTTACAACATCAATGGATGAGATATCACATAGGAAAGATAAGCTCGTACATTTTCTACGTAAACAAGTGCATACAGAGAGTAACAACACTCTTATAGGTTTAACGAAAAAGATATTCATATTCTGGCATGGGGGTAACCTAGATGAAATCAGTCACATGCTCCCTAAGAACGTATATGATGATATTGATATGAAGAGTGAATACTATGCTCCCATTAACAAGATGGTTATTGAGATGTGTAAATTAAGCTCCATGAAACCAGATGAATTGCTTGCATTGGGTTATGACGAATTTGATTTAATTCTTAGTCAAGTATCTAAAAAAAATGACAGAGATATAGAGAGACTGAGAGATATGAATATGCTTTATGCATACTTAAAGGAGAAGTATTCATTTGAAACAGTTGACATAATTAGCGTGCTGAGTAAGTACTCTTATATATCGGAAACAGATATTATCAAGTTTAAAGGTGCTCTCGACAAGGATGATTTTGGAACATCTCTAAGATTGATATATGAGTTTATGAATAGCTTAAAAGAAATCATCTTCAATGAAGAACCAAGCCAAGGGTGGGAAAACATATATCATAAGCGACACATAGCTATAGGTATTCCATCCATGTATGGAACATATCGCGAACAAAAGTTTGAAGCTTTGGGTCTTACATTCAGACTTGAAAACATTGCCACTAGGTTGATGGAGAAAGTGGTTGAAAAGATAAACCTTAGCTATATTTCGGCTAAAACTCTTACGGACATATATGATATTCTTGAATTTTTTAGAGAAGGATTAGAACTTGATGGAATTACCAGTCAGAGCTTTAACTCTAATCTGCTAATGTTAAAATATAGCTTGAGATCCCAAAGTCTTTCATTTGATCAATACATAAATATTTTTCAGTTTTTGGCAGAAGATGTAAAGCGTACAATAATTAAATATTTTCTTAGATCTTACGAAATACCCTTAAGAATTGTAATCCCACAATTGTTTGACAGGAATGATGAACTAACTAACGAAGCAAAAGTAAACTTAGTAAACAAAGTGAGTGAGGAATTCTATAGAGATGTGATTGCCGAGGCATTTTTAATGCAACCTCTTGACAACTTCATCGCTAAAATACTCGACTCATTGAGAGCGATGGCTGATAATATTAAGCCATCTATGATTAAGGAAGTAATGTCGTATAATTCAGATCTTGTAATAGCGCGTTTGGGTGGAGCAAACCCACAAGTTGACAATCAGGTATTCCTTGGTTCAAAGGCATATCATTTAAAGGTTTTAAGAATAGCTGGCTTTCCAATACCTCCTGGGTTTGTGCTTACAACGGAAGTATTCAGAAAACACAAAGCTATATTTGAACACCCTGAGTTAAGGGATGAGATTTATGAGCTTATTAGAGATAGACTGCATAGAATAGAAGTTGTTTCTAAAAAAGAATTTGGAAATCCCAAAAATCCTCTCCTTTTATCTGTTAGATCAGGTACTGCAATATCCATGCCTGGTGCCATGGATACAATTCTAAACGTTGGAATGAATGATAAAATAACTGAAACATTAAGTAAAAAGCCAAAATTTGCATGGTCGGCATGGGACTCTTATCGCAGATTATTGCAGAGCTGGGGAATGGCTTTTGGAATGTCGAGAGATGATTTTGATGACATAATGGAAATTCATAAGGTTAAGTTCAATGTTGATCACAAGACTAACTTTAGCCCTGACAACATGAAGGAAATCGCATTTGCATATAAAGCCACATTGTATGATAATAATATTGAATTTGAAGAAGATGTTTTTAATCAACTAATTATTTCTACGAATTTTGTTTTTGAATCTTGGTCATCTGAACGAGCAAAAGCCTACCGAGAGCATCTGGAAATTGCAGATGATTGGGGCACAGCAGTGATTATACAGGAGATGATATTCGGAAATATGCATGACAAATCTGGTACAGGAGTTATTTTCACCCAAGACCCCACAAAGGATATTCAAGGTGTTAGCCTTTATGGAGATTATACATTTCGCAGTCAGGGAGAAGACATTGTAGCAGGATTAGTAAAACCAAGTCCTGTTAGCAAAAATCAGACATCTGCAATTGGAAATAATGATAGCCTTGAAGAAATGTGTCCTGCTATTTACAATAGGCTAAACGAGATGGCAATAGAAATGACAGAAAATTTAGGTTATAGCCCTCAGGAAGTAGAATTTACATTTGAGTCTGATAATCCTAAAGACTTGTATATTCTGCAGATACGAAATCAAGACATGGCATCTCGAGAATCCATAAACATATTTAAATCAAGTATTGACACAATGGAGCTCGTTGGAAGAGGAATTGGTGTTGGTGGAGGTGCAATGAATGGTAGAATTGCCTTTGACCAAGAAGATATATTGTATTTAAGAGAAAAATATAAAGAAGACAGAATTGTGTTAGTGAGACCAGATACTGTTCCAGATGATATAGGTATGATATTTGAAACCGATGGGCTTCTAACTGGAAAAGGAGGTGCAACGTCCCATGCTGCAGTTACTGCAGTTAGGCTTGGTAAAACATCAGTTGTTAATTGCACTAGCCTTATTGTGCATGAGGAAGAAAAACGATGCGAGTTAAATGACATAACCTTGAATTCTGGTGATAAAATTAGTATTGACGGTAATTTAGGTAATGTTTATAAGGGGAACTATCCCATTGAAACTCGACAAGAATACTCAGAGTTTAAATTTTGACATTGGTCAATTTCAAATACATTTGAGAATACTAGTGTTATGTTTTCACATTCATTTTTAATACCTATTTTCCTCCAACCCTTAAACATAATATATTCTAAAAAACAAATATCTGTTAAAGTGTAAAATCGGTTGACTAATTTTGTACCTTTACGGCCTTCTAAAAATAGCGTGTAACCATGTTGATTGCACCAAGTAATTAAAAATAAATCAGATAAAAAATTAAAGTTCATTATGGATAAGATACGTGTTGCAAACCCCGTTGTGGAGCTAGATGGAGACGAAATGACCCGAATTATTTGGACAATGATTAAAGAAAAACTTATACTTCCTTACCTCGACATTGATATAAAATATTATGACCTTGGTGTTGAAGCCAGAGATGAAACTGACGATCAAATAACTGTGGATGCTGCAAATGCAATCAAAAAATATAACGTTGGTATCAAATGCGCAACCATAACTCCAGATGAACAGCGTGTTGAAGAATTTGGTTTAAAGCATATGTGGCGTTCTCCAAATGGAACAATAAGAAATATACTCGGAGGAACTGTTTTTCGTGAACCAATTATGATGAAAAATATTCCAAGGCTTGTTCCAGGATGGACCAAACCCATTGTAATAGGTCGTCATGCATATGGAGACCAGTACAGAGCAACTGATTTCTTAACGAAAGGGAAAGGCAAGCTCACTATTACATTTACTCCAGAGGGCAATGGAGAAACCCAATCATTTGAGGTACATAATTTTGAAGGTGATGGCGTTGCCATGGCAATGTATAATACTGATGAATCAATAAGAGATTTTGCTCATTCATGCTTTAATATGGCATTAGAGAAAGGTTGGCCATTATACATGAGTACAAAAAATACCATTCTTAAAAAATATGATGGTCGTTTTAAGGATATATTTGAAGAAGTATATCAAAATGAATTCTTTGATAAATTTAAACATAAGGGAATCATATATGAGCATCGCTTAATTGATGATATGGTTGCTGCCGCTCTAAAATGGGATGGTGGTTTTGTATGGGCTTGTAAAAATTATGATGGAGATGTACAATCTGATACTCTTGCACAAGGATTTGGCAGCCTTGGATTGATGACATCAGTTCTAATGGCGCCCGATGGAAAAACAATCGAAGCTGAAGCAGCTCATGGAACTGTAACAAGGCATTACCGTGAGCATCAAAAAGGAAATCCAACATCTACCAATCCAATTGCATCAATCTTTGCATGGACACGTGGATTAGCTCACAGGGGAGATCTTGACGGAAACCATGATTTAGTTGATTTTGCAAATACACTTGAAAATGTATGCATTGAAACTGTAGAGAATGGTAAAATGACCAAAGATTTAGCTCTTATCATACATGGAAAAAGCTTAGACAAAAGCCATTATCTAACTACTGAGGAATTTTTAAATGCCTTAGATGAAGGATTGAAAACGAAATTATCATAGTAAAACTATATTTCGATGAATACATTAAAATCTACATTATTTGATAAAATAGAGGCTCACAGACCAAGGATTAAAAAACTACTTGATCAATATGGCGACAAGGTAATAAATGAGGTAACTGTTAAACAGGTTATAGGTGGAATGCGTGGCATTAAAAGTCTTATAACTGACATAAGCTATTTGGATCCATATGAAGGTATAAGATACAGGGGTTATACTCTGCCTGAAGTTATTCAAAAGTTGCCAAAACCTCAAGGGTCAAAGATGCCAAGTGTAGAAGGGCTTTTTTACTTATTACTTACTGGAGATATCCCAACAGAAAATCAGGTTGCTGATGTTATCTATGATTCTGTTAATCGTCGCCAACTTCCTAAATATGTTTATGAAGTTATTGATGCATTTCCAAACAATAGTCATCCTATGGTAATTCTATCTGCAGCAGTAATGTCAATGCAGAGAGAATCCATTTTCAATCTGAAATATCAAAGGGGAATGGACAAACGTGATTATTGGGACCCAACATTTGAGGATGCCTTTAGTCTAATATCAAAATTACCTGTAATTGGAGCTTACATATATAATAAGTTATATACCAAACATGAAAACGTATATCAAGATCCTACACTAGACTTTGGTGGTAATTTTGCATCAATGCTTGGTATTGATAAGCCATATGATGATGTTTCAAGAATGTATTTCATTATTCATGCTGATCATGAAAGTGGAAATGTTAGTGCACATGCCGGACATTTAATTTCCAGCTCATTATCCGATGTATATTATTCAATATCGGGTATGATAAATGGACTGGCTGGGCCATTGCACGGACTTGCCAACCAAGAAGTACTTAGATGGATTCAAGAAATAAGAAGTCGACTTGGAAATAAAGTTCCAAGTGAATCCGATATGAAAAAATTTGTAAATGACACGTTAAAAAGTGGGCAGGTTATACCTGGTTTCGGGCATGCAGTTTTAAGAAAAACTGACCCTAGATATACTATCCAGCGAGAATTTTCACTTGAAAACCTTGCTGAAGATGAGCTATTTAAATACGTTGACATGCTTTATAAAGTTGTTCCTCCAATATTGCAAGAACATGGTAAGGCAAAAAATCCATGGCCAAATGTTGATGCCCAATCTGGAGTTATTCAGTGGCACTATGGCCTAACACAATATGATTTCTATACAGTTCTTTTCTCGATTGGAAGATCAATAGGTGTAATGTCAAATATAATATGGGCAAGGGCACTTGGATTCCCAATAGAAAGACCAAAATCTATTACTACCGATATGCTTGAGGAAATGGTAGGGATCAAATAATTACCTGAAGCAACCAAAACAAAAAGGTCCTTTCCAGAGAATAGACCTTTTTTTTATACAGATATTTTAAAAATTAGAACACAAAGATTGATAATCATTATTAATCATGCTTACCCATATTAGTTACTGAAGCATAATGATACAGCAAAAAGAAATAGAATTGGGGATACTCCCAAAAGGATTTCATAACATCGATAACATAATATATGAATCCTTTGAGAGCTTTCCTGAAACAGGCCTAGTTAATATTTTTGTTAAACATACTTCTGCTGCCATTATGATAAACGAAAATTCTGACTCTGATGTAAGAGTTGACATAGATAGTCTTTTAAATAAATTAGCACCAGAAAGAGAACCTTATTATAAGCATACATTGGAAGGAGAGGATGATATGCCCGCACATTTTAAATCATCTGTATTTGGCCAATCCATTTCAATTCCAATAACAAACGGATTCATGAACCTGGGAACATGGCAGAGTATATTCTTCTGTGAATTTCGCAATAACGGTGGGTCAAGAAAGGTTGTTATAACAATTCATTTTTAAGGCCAATTATTATTAATGTTGGCAAAGATATATAGTCAATTGTTTATATACATAGCAAACAATCCCATTATTCGTATTTTCGTATATTACAAAAGATAACTCACCAGAGAGGATTAGAATTATATGATTAAATCTATATTTCATAACTCAATTATTACCATAACTACTATTTTGTTATGCTCACATTCTATTTTAATCGCTGATGAAAACAATAAGATCACAGCAGATACAGCGTTAATTTCAAAATACTTGTTCAAGGCTTATAATTTCGAAGATGACTCAACTTTAAATGTAAATGTGCGCAAAGAATTAGCTCTATTACAAGTAAAATTTGAGAGTGTGCAAAAAGAGGAGCATATTGCCCTTCTTGAGCAAGATGCTGAAATATCGTACCTTAAAATGAAGCGACAAAAAGTAACAATGATTCTTATCATATGCGCTTTTGCAGTTGCTATAATACTTCTAGTTATTCTATCTCAATATCTAAATACCAAGAACAAGACAAATAAAGTTCTGCTAGAAAGAAATAAGATAATCGAAAAAAATAAGGAAGCATTGGACAACTATTCTCAACAACTTCTAATTGCTAAACAACAAGCAGAGGAAATAGGCAATATGAAAAGTGAGTTTATGGCAAATATGAGTCATGAAATTAGAACTCCTTTGAATTCCGTAATAGGTTTCGCAGAATTAATGAATAAGTCAACCAATGATCCCAAACATCAAAGCCATCTCAATGTAATTATCTCCAGCGGCAAAACCCTTTTAACCCTGTTAAATGATATTTTAGACCTAAGCAAGATGGAAGCTGGAAAATTTAATATCAGATATGAACCCATAAACCTAACCTTTATTATTAACGATGTTACTAGCATGTATAAACATAAAGCATGGGAAAAGGGTATAGAATTAAAGCTAAAAATTCGCGATCTACCAGGCTCTATAATTCTTAATGAGCTAAGAATGAGGCAAATATTGATTAATCTGGTTGGAAACGCATTAAAATTTACAGATAGTGGACACATAGAAATAAGGACAATATCAAATAAAAATTTAAATAATGACTCCATAAACTTAGAGTTACATATATCAGATACAGGGAAAGGGATTAGTGAAGATAAATTGGAAAAGATATTCGATCCTTTTTATCAAACATCCTCATTAGATAATGAATATGGCACAGGCCTTGGTCTTACAATTACAAAACGATTGGTTCAATTGATGAATGGTGATATTGAAGTTAGCAGTGTTAGTGGAAAGGGTTCTAAGTTTATTGTCTATTTCCCAGAAATTAAACTTTCACAAAGTTCCACTGAAGAAGAAATTAATAATTCGAGCATTAATGATATATCAAATCAAGAGACAAATATTAATGTAAACTCAGCACTACTAGAGATGGAAAATCATGATAAGTTTGAATTATTTTTCAGCGATGTTAGACTTATATCAAATGAAAAAAAAGTAATAAAAGATATCACTGACATTTATAATACAGAGTTCAAGCTATCGCTAGATACCAAGATGACCACATATATAGCGAGCTTTGTAAAATCCCTAAAATCTTTCTCAAATAAATACTCCCTAAAAGGTTTGGAACTTTATTGCAATGAGCTTGAAAACAACATCAACAATTTTGAGATAGAAAAAATAGATTCTTTGCTTGCCATATTTGACAAAGGGTACAAAAATATATTTAATAACTCATAATATAAGAATGGAAAAAATATTGATTGTTGATGACGTTTCCAAAAATATTCAAATGCTGGGGAACATATTATCACATAAAAAATATCAGATTGCTTATGCCCAAAATGGAGAACAGGCCTTGGATATTTGCAATAATCAAAGATTCGATTTAATACTATTAGATATTATGATGCCAGGTCTTGATGGTTATCAAGTATGCGAACAGCTAAAACTAAACCCAAAGACAAAGGAGATACCCATAATATTTTTAACAGCTAAAGCTGATATGGACAGTATAATAAAGGGTTTTGATATTGGAGGCAACGACTATATTACCAAACCTTTTAATGCTACTGAATTGATAGCTAGAGTTAATACTCATTTGCTAATTAATAGACAGCGGAAGAAATTAAAAGAAATGAATAATGATCTTGAAAAAAGGATAACAAGTAGAACTTCACAACTTGAAAAAGCAAATCATAAGTTGGGTATACTAGATCAAGCAAAGAGCAACTTCTTATCGATCATAAGTCATGAGATTAGGACACCATTAAACGGAGTAATTGGCCTAACAGAATTATTAAATCAAACTAAAATTAATGATGATCAGAAAGAATATTTGTCTAATCTAAAAGAAGTATCGGAAAGGCTTGTTAAATTTAGTAATACAGCACTATTAATAACAACATTAAGGATTGACAAATACCATCCAGAAATTCTACCTGTTTCCATCCATTTTCTGATGGAGGATTCCATTAAGCAGTTTGCTTTAAATTACCCAGAATCTATATTATCAATCAATTCAAACCTACCATCAGAAGAATTACTAGTAAAAGGTGACTCAGACCTTCTAAGAACATGCTTCTTAATGATAATTGAAAATGCCCATAAATATGCAGGAAAAGATCCGGAGCTTTCAATTTCCGTGATTAAGCACGATAGTCTATTACAGATAATATTCATTGATAAGGGACCAGGATTTTCAAAAGAAGCTAACTCAAATTTGTTTGAACTATTCTCTTCGGGAGACATTCTTCATAATGAAGGAAGTGGATTAGGGCTTGCCGCTGTTAAACTTGCTTTGGATGCAAATGAAGCTGAAATAGATATTAGTAATCCTCCTGAAGGTGGAGCTAAAATTGTAATATCAATTGATTATATAATGGGATAGATTATTCACTAAAATTATTTCCCCCTGCCCTGCAGCACAATTAGTACTGTATAGATTAATATCTTAAAGTCCATTGCAATGGACATGTTCTCAAGATATAATATATCATATCGTAATCTTTCAACCATTTCATCTACATTTGATGCATAGCCGAACTTAACTTGCCCCCAGGAAGTTATTCCAGGTTTTATTTTCATTAAAAGGCGATAAGGAGGAGCCTTTTTAACAATTTGATCAATGTAAAATTGTCTTTCAGGGCGTGGCCCCACAAGAGACATATCACCCTTTAATACTGTATAAAACTGCGGAATTTCATCTAATCTTACCTTTCTAATAAATTTACCAAAAGGTGTAATTCTAGGGTCATCGTCAGATGATAACTGAGGCCCAGCTTCTTCCGCATCAGAGTACATTGATCTAAACTTATGCATCATAAACGGCACACCTCGTTTACCTATTCTTTCCTGAGAAAATAAAATGGGACCACGAGATGATAGCTTTACGCCTATTGCTGTTATGATATATGCAGGGAGTAAAATTATCATCGCAATAATCGACGCAAATATGTCCATTGCTCTTTTTACTGTTTGCTGCCAGGCAGGCAATAAATCGGGAGATATTTCAATAAGAGGAGTATGAAAAATGCCTGAAGTTTTAACAGAACCGAACATAATATCCTGCATCAGAGGTATAACTTTTATGAGCACACTTGTTGTTTCTAATTCAATAATAATACGTTCAACTGTATCTATCTCCGATCTCTCAATGGCAATAATAACTTCATCTATTTGATATTCTTTTATTATTCTGTTGAGATCAGCATAGCCTCCTAAATATGGCATATACTGTTCTATTTTGAAGTATTTTCTATCGTGCACATTAACGAAGCCAACAAATTTATTTCCAGCGGATATTTCTTGTTTGTTTATGTCATTATATGCATTTACTGCATTACCATTACTTCCAACTATGACAGTATTAAAACCGATTTTTCCTGAGTGAATTTTCCGGACCGTTGCAGTTGTGATTACTAACCTAAAGGTGTATGTTATTACAAACTGATAAACAAACAAGGTTATAAATGACTGATAATAACTTTTATAAGTAAGTATTATATCATCCAGAATGAGCACAAAAAATATTACCGTGACACCTATCAGGGAGATAAAAAAAGTTTGACCTAATTCCTTTAACCTAGCTTTTCTATATATTCTTCTGTATGAACCTGCAATTGCATAAAGAGTAATCCAAAAAAGAGGAATAATAAATAATCCAAGCCACAATTTTTCATCTTCATAAACAGACTCAATGTGGGAGAATAGTGTACTGTCCTCTGAATATTTTCTATATATATAAAATAAACTCCACGCAATAGCTGCAGAAAGCCAATCTAATATCACATATTTAGTTACCTGTAACCGTCTATTCATGTTATCTGTATACTACTTTAACATTATCAATTAAAATTTTTCCCTCTTCATTTTCAGATTCTAATCCAGCTCTAAATATAACCTTGTAGTCATATGCTAATGGATACAATGAAAGATTAGAGCCTAGGTTTATGTATATTTTCTTCCACTCGTCAGTATGATTTAAAATAACAAGTTCCTTTTCAGGAATAGTGCCATCATTATCTCGAATTAATACACCAACTTGGATAAAATTATTCGTTTTAAAATTTAGTTCGAGCATTATTATAGTCCCTGGAGTTTGCATTTCAAAGCTATTATATGATATTCCTGTATATACAGGTTTTTCAGGCGTTAATGTAATTTCTCCAGAGAACCGTGAAGTCGGAGTTAGAAAAGCTATTGGATTATTTTCGGGTTCTGTCCGCTCAATTATTGTATCACCAAAGTCGCTGATAGATATGTTTGATGCCTCAAAATCTTCTATCCAAGCAAACTTTGTATCGGAATAATAACTAGTTGTTAGCTCACCTAATGCCTGTGTAGTTCCGGGAATAAAATCAAATTCATCAAATATTATAGGCTCATAAAAAACGTATGGAACTCTGGTGCTAGTGATACCATTTAGTTTGATTCCTGGTCTAATCTCAAGTTTATTTTTACCTTGAGCAAGCACTGGAAATTCAACTGGAATTGTATCTGATTCTGGGAATACAAAAACACCAACTAGGCCATCATTAAGATATACCCAAACATTGTCGATATCTGCAGAATTTGAACCTTCTTCTGGAAAATAAGTTGAAATATTTATGTCTGAAATTGTGATGTAGGCGGGTATTGTTTGATCTCCGCTAAACTTGTAGCAACCGGAAATCAGTGAAATTAAAAAAATCGCTATGAAAGGGTAAAAATTAACTAATGATTTCAACATCCAATTCCTTATATACTTATAACGGCCAATTTTACGCCTTATTGTGAGCGTTGATACTTTTGTATCACTTTTGAGAGTTTCTCTCAATATCTTCCATAATCATATGGGCAACATTCAGTGCATTATAGCCATCTTCTATTGTAACTGTTGGTATTGAGTCATTTATAATTGACAAATTAAAACTCTTAAGCTCTTCAACAATTGCATTTAGGTTTGCTACATCAGGTTTATCAAAATAAATTCTCCTTTTTTTCTTATCTGGTCCCAAGTCTAAAACCATTGCCATTGGGTCATCAGGATCACCATCCAATTCTTCCATTTTTACAACTTCAGATTTCTTATTAAGGAAATCAACTGATATGTACGCATCTCGCTGAAATATTCGCGTTTTACGCATATTTTTAAGCGAAATTCGACTAGCGGTCAAATTGGCAACAGCTCCATTTTCGAACTCGATTCTGGCATTTGCAATGTCAGGGGTATCGCTAACAACATTAACGCCACTGGCACTAACTTTTTTAACATCTGATCCTATTGCACACAAAACAATGTCAATATCATGTATCATAAGGTCAAGAACAACTGGAACATCAGTACCCCTGGGATTAAACAATGCTAATCGGTGACTTTCAATAAATTTTGGTTCGCTTATCATGTCTTTAGCAGATATAAAAGCTGGGTTAAACCTTTCAACATGGCCCACTTGAACCTTTACATTTTTATTTCTGGCAAGCTCAATCAATTCTCTAGCTTCTTCTGGTGATGTAACTATTGGTTTTTCAATAAATACATGTTTGTTGTTTTCCAAAGCTATTTTAGCACAATTAAAATGGCTTATGGTAGGAGTAACAATATCAACAACATCAACAACATCCATAAGGTCTTCTAAGGTTTCGTAAGCTTTTACTCCTAACTCTTCTTCAACTTCCAACCTAGCTACCTCATTTATGTCATAAAACCCAACTAGCTCATAATCACCTATTTGCCTAATGCATTTAAGATGAATTTTTCCCAAATGACCAGCACCTAATACTCCTATTTTTAACATGTTTTATAAATTTTGACAAAAGTAAGTTTTCTTGCTATCAATATTCCTATTTTAGCACAAAATTACGGTTAAATATTATGGTTGACACCTATCGGCATAAGGGAATGCGAAAAAGACTTGTGGACAGCATAAGAGATAAGGGTATTTCAAATGAAAATATTCTTAGCGCAATGAACAGAGTGCCAAGACACCTATTTTTAGATTCATCGTTTCTAGAATTTTCCTATGATGATAAACCTTTTCCAATTGGGTCTGGTCAAACCATTTCACAGCCATATACTGTTGCTTTTCAAACAGAAATTCTGGATGTAAAAAAAGGTCACAAGGTATTAGAGATTGGCTCTGGTTCAGGTTACCAAGCATGTGTATTGGAGGAAGTTGGTGCTAAAGTATTCAGTATTGAACGTCAGAGAAAGTTGTATCACAAAACAAAGGAATTCATATCAGAATTGGGTTATAAAGTTAGGTTTTTTTATGGAGATGGTAATAAGGGCGTACCGTCGTTTGCTCCCTATGATAGAATATTAATAACTGCAGCTGCTCCAGAGATATCCAAGGAACTCATAAAACAACTAAAACCCGGGGGGATACTAGTTGTTCCACTTGGTAAAAATGATGTTCAAACCATGATAAAAATAACCAAGCTAGAAAATGGAGATCTAAAGGAAGAAGAGTTTGGAGCATTTCGATTTGTTCCATTATTAAAAAATAAAGCAAACGATTAGTAATCAAAACCCATTACCTATTTTAAAATTTTTAAGGACATTTGTGGCTTTACCTTGATGAATTAAAAAAAGCCTCTCAAAATGAGAGACTTTTAGTCGGAGTGGCCCGACTCGAACGGGCGACCACTTGCACCCCATGCAAGCATGCTAGCCAACTGCACCACACCCCGATTTATAGGTGCAAAAATAATATATTTTAACTAAATTCTTATTCCATTTTACATTTTTTAGTTTGTATCTTTGTACTGTTTTAGTATTTAATTCAGACATTGTGTCATTAAAAATACACTTTAATCCATAGTATCTAATAAACAAACATATTGGCATTCTGTTTGAGAGATATGCCAAAAAAATAAACTCTAACGTGATGGAAAAAACTAAATGTTTAATCATAGGATCTGGTCCAGCGGGATATACTGCAGCAATATATGCTGCGCGTGCTGACTTAAACCCAATAATGTACGAAGGGTTGCAACCTGGAGGGCAGTTAACAACAACAACAGAGGTGGATAATTTTCCGGGTTACCCAGAGGGAATAGATGGTCCAAAAATGATGGAAGATATGAAGGCTCAAGCTACACGGTTTGGCACAGATGTAAGGTGGGGTATGGTAACTAATGTGAATGCAACAGAAAGGCCTTTCAAAGTTGACATAGACGATGGTAAAAAGATTTTAGCTGAAACAATTATAATTGCTACCGGTGCAACAGCTCAATACCTTGGACTTGAATCGGAAGAAAAATTTAAAGGAGGTGGGGTTTCTGCCTGTGCTACATGTGATGGTTTTTTCTACAAGGGAATGGATGTTGCCGTTGTTGGAGGCGGTGATACAGCTGCAGAAGAGGCAACCTATCTTTCTAACATTGTAAATAAGGTGTACTTAATTCATAGACGTGATAAGCTAAGGGCATCAAAAGCCATGCAAAAGCGTGTTTTCAAAACTCCAAACATTGAAGTTTTATGGGATACAGAGGTCAAGGAAATTGTCGGCACTGAAGAGGGGTTTACAAAAGCTTTAAATGGTGCTATTCTGACAAATAATAAGACAGGTGAAGAGAGGAAAATAAAAATAGATGGTTTCTTTGTGGCAATTGGCCATAAACCAAATACCCAATTATTTAAGGATATGATTGATATGGATGAAACTGGTTATCTGATAACAAAAGCCGATTCAACAGCAACAAATATCCCAGGCGTATTTGCTGCCGGTGATGTTCAAGACAAACACTATCGTCAAGCTGTAACTGCTGCAGGAACTGGATGTATGGCAGCTATGGAATCAGAAAAATTTTTAGGCGAGCAATAATTATTTTTAATGAGCAAACTAAAAGTATTATTTACAATCTATTGTATCTAGCCTTTTAGTTTGCTCAGTATAAATGCTATTTTCTCACTTTCATCAATTTTTCCATCTATCCAGGTGATATTAACACCTTTTTTCTCCATTTTTCTAAACCATGTCATTTGCTTTTTTGCAAATTGACCTATGGCTATATTCAGCTGGTTAAACATTTGTTTGAAGTTAACTTTTCCGGTAATATAGTTAGTAACAAATTTATACTCCAAACCATAATAAATTAAATCATCTGGATTCAAGCCTTCATCTAAAAGTTTTTTTACCTCATCTACCATTCCCTCATCTATCCTTTGAACAAGGCGTTTCTCTATCCGTATTCTGATATCATCTAGCTCATATCTTATCCCAAAATTTATTGAGTTAAACTCAGGTATTTGGAGTGATGAAACTCTGTTCTTAGAATGAAATTCCGCTATTTCTATGGCTCTAAGTAATCGCTCATCACTATTAATATCAGAAGTATTATGGAGAGGGCCATATGACTTTAGTTTATGAATTAATTTATCAAAGGACATTTTTGACATTTCTTCTCTCAAAGAAATGTCGCAAGGAACCTTAGAAAGTTCATACCCACTTAATATTGCATCAAGATACATTCCACTTCCACCTGAAAATATAGGTATCTTGCCATTTTCAATAATACTACTAAATGCTCCATAAAATTCTCTCATATATTCAAACACATTATACTTTACACCAGGCTCTACAATATCTATAAGGTGATATGGTATGGAAATACCATCTACCACATAATCCGAAAGGTCCTTTCCTGTTCCTATATCCATTCTCTTGTATAATTGTCTGGAATCTGCACTTATTATTTCTCCATTTATAAGGCCAGCAAGTTTAGCTGCGAGCGATGTCTTTCCTGATGCAGTTGGTCCTAATATTGTAATTAAATTATGCATGGTACTAATTGTAATTTAGAATTTGGGTTTTTCTTTGATGCATTTCATTTGTAAAGAATATCTCTCTGATATTTTTCAAAGAGTTAATGTCAATATTATCGTAATCAAAATCTTCAATGGAATCGATAAAATCTTCATTATCCGGGGATTTCAAAAATTGATTTAAAAATACAAATAAATTTTTCTCACTATTAAGTTCACATTTATCCCCCTTCCAATGAAGGAACTGAAGTATTCTTAAACCATCAATTTTGTTTATACAGGCTTTTATAAAATTATCCTTATCTCTATAATTATTTCTTAAGGGACCCCATATATCCTCTTTATTAAACTTGTAGGCAAGGTATTCATCCATGGGAATATTAACATTGTCACTGAAAAGTTTTGTGAACGAATCAAATGAAACCTTTATATCATCAAAATAGTCAATGTTATAATTTGGATATGAAGTCCAATCACCTTTTGATCCTTTTATAAGAGCTGGCCCCGTTCCAAAGGCAACTCTGCTGGATAATCTTGGTGATGGATAAGCAATTGTATCAGCCCAAATACCTATCTTTCCTGATTTAATCAACTTTTGAAGAAAGTAGAAATCTTCACCAGCAGCCACAGGTGTTAATCCTCCAACTTTTTTGTAAGCCCAAACCGGAAATGCCATTGCAGATCCAAGTGCGGTAAAACCATAGGGATTATTTATACGAAGCATATTTAACAAATAGTAACGCATATATATTTCGTACCTCAATATTAGCCTATCAGTATTATCGAAATTTAGCCTATGATAATATGGAAGGGCCAATCCCAATAAATCATTATGATCAACAAAAAAATCCTGAATGACTTGAAGATAAGCAGGAGGATAATAAGTATCAGCATCAATGCTAACTATTATGTCAGAAGTTTCAGCAATATTAGATATTTTGTCCATAAGTGTTTTTCGTGCCCACCCAACACCCCCTTTTTTTCTCTTCCAACCATTGCCCCTTGAAGATTTGTCAATCAATACAACATCAAATTCATTTGTGTTGGAAAATAATTGCAAGCTTTTAAGATTATCTAAACATACTGGTTTAAAATCATTGTTTTCCCACCACTCATCATATTGATTGACACAAACTACCAATTTATAATTCTTAAGTGTCTGAGATTTCAAACAATCAAGCAAGCTTGATAAATTTTGTGATTCGTTTATCACAGGAAGAGATAAAAAGATATTTGGTTTTTTTACCATGCACTAATATTACTCGTATTAATAGATTCTAAACTTTAGCAGTGGTGTAATTTATTCAATTCTGCAAAGTTGAATCATTTAGTGAAAATATCCACCAAAAGAACTAAATAATTTTTACTTTTGAACTAATTACTAATTTTTCTAAATAATTACAATGAACTCGAGTCAAATAATTAATAATCTTCCAAATCATTTAAAATCATTCATTGTGGATCAAGAGTATGAGAGATACTCACCCCAGGACCACTCCGTTTGGAGAGCTGTCATGAAACAGAATACAACTTATTTAAAAAAAGTTGCATACAGCTCTTATCTCAGAGGATTAAAGAAGTCTGGAATAACTATCAATAGAATTCCTAATCTTAATGAGATGAATAAATCATTAGAAAAGATTGGTTGGGCAGCAGTTACCGTTGATGGGTTTATTCCTCCTTCAGCCTTTATGGAGTTTCAAAAACATAGAGTGCTGGTAATAGCAGCAGATATAAGGTCAGCAGACCAAATTGAGTATACTCCTGCACCTGATATTATTCATGAAGCAGCTGGACATGCTCCAATAATAGCAGATAGAGAATATGCCGATTACTTAAGAAACTTTGGAGAAATTGGATCAAAAGCATTTTCATCTAAATCCGACTATTCGATTTATGAAGCAATAAGGCACTTATCGATTTTAAAGGCAGATCCAACCACGTCAGCAGATGACATAAAAACTGCTGAAAATATACTGACCAAAGTAATGGATAGTGCAGGAATGCCATCTGAAATGTCCTTAATCCGCAATCTCCACTGGTGGACCGTTGAATATGGGTTAGTGGGAAATATAAATAACCCCAAAATATATGGTGCAGGCCTACTATCATCAATTGGCGAAAGTAAAAGTGCATTGAAATACGATGTAAAGAAAATATTGTATTCAATTGATGCAAAAGATTATAGCTTCGATATCACAGCCCCTCAACCTCAACTATTTGTTACTCCAAATTTTAAATATCTTAATACAGTTCTGGAAGAATTTGCAAATCAAATGGCAATCCGAACTGGTGGACTAAGTGGAATAATGAAAGCAATAGAATCAGGATCAACAGCAACTTTAGAATATTCATCAGGTCTTCAGGTATCAGGAACTTTCACCGACATAATTATCCATATGGGAAGTCCCATATATATTAACACCACTGGGCCAACTGCCCTAAATTATAATAATAAAGTTATAAATGGCGAAGGACCAGAATCTCACAAAGATGGATTTGGATCTCCCATTGGAAAAATAAAAGGTACTCTAACCCCAACAAGGTTCTTGTCAGATTCCGATTTGAATGATATTGGTATAGCAATTAATGAAAAATGTAAGTTCTCATTCGAATCAGGCATTGAAGTGGAGGGTATCCTAATTAGAATTATTAGAGAAGATGGAAAGCTGCTCTTGTTGAGTTTCGATAACTGTGTTGTGTCACATAAGGGCAAAACTTTATTTGAACCGGCTTGGGGAAGATACGATATGGCAATTGGTGAAACAATATCAAGTGCTTTCAGTGGACCAGCAGATGCAGATGGATTTGGCCTTAGGTTTGACCCACCAAAAGAGAAAACTCACAAGATTATTTATGATGAAAAGACTTCCAGCCTGAATAATTTATACGAAAAAGTAGAAAAAATACGTGATAAGAAATTGGGCAAATCGGAGCTAAAAGATATTTGGGTGGAAATTAAAACTAGTTATGAAAAAGAATGGTTACTTCCCACTGAAATTTTTGAACTAGCTAATGACTCAACTCTCAAAAAAGAAGTTAAGAGTTACCTTCTGGAAATGAAACAATCACAACCTGAGTCTTCATTAATAATTGATAGTGTTGTCAATTGAAAACTAATAAACCACAATAATTGCAATGGAATATTTTTATAGCAAAATGATAATTAATGCTTCATTTGAGGAAATTGAATCAAGTGTGAGAGAGGAGTTAAAACAGGAAGGCTTTGGAGTTCTAACAGAAATAAATGTTCAGCAAACTCTAAAAAAGAAACTTGATTTGGATTTCAAAAGATATGTCATACTTGGGGCCTGTATCCCAGAAGCTGCATACAAACTTTTACAACAAGAAATGAAAGCAGGCGTTTTCCTGCCGTGCAATATTATCCTTGAAGAAAATGATGATGAATCAATAGAAGTATCAGCTATTAATCCACTTGCTGCTTTCAGTGCAGTAGATAATGATTCTATCGGCTGCCACCTTGAGGAAATTCAGCAGAAATTAATAAAAGTCATTGATAATTGTTAACCATTTATGTTTTACGTGATTATTATGAAAATGACAAGATCTTACATCAATAACCCTTATTATTAGGAGCCAAATAATCACATAATTAAGATGTCGCTTACAATTGTTAAAATGTATTCAGAAAAATTAACCGTTGTAAAAATTGAAAAATATTGTAGTACAATGGTAAAATTTAAACTTATAAAAAAATTCAGATGAGTATTAAAGATAATCTGATCAATTTAAAAAATAAATTACCATCCAGTACAAAGCTAGTTGCTGTATCCAAAACTAAACCCATTGAGGATATAATGGAAGCATATGATGCTGGCCAAAGGGTTTTTGGCGAAAATAAAGCTCAGGACATGGCCTCTAAGCATGCAATTTTACCAGAAGATATAGAATGGCATTTCATAGGCCATATGCAAACTAATAAAGTAAAATTAATAGCCCCATTTGTTTCTTTAATACACTCTGTAGATAGCCTTAAATTAGCAAAGGAAATAAATAAACAAGCTGAAAAAAATAACCGCACAATTGATTGTCTTCTGCAATTTCATATAGCAGATGAAGAAACAAAGTTTGGATTATCATATAATGATGCCATTGATATTATTCAAAATAAAGCAACTAACAATATGGATAATATTAGGTTTGTAGGAGTAATGGGGATGGCAACATTTACGGATGATATTATTCAAATCAAAACAGAATTCGGCAACCTTTTGAAGTCCTTCAATAAACTAAAAGCTACATGCTACTCAACATGTGATTATTTTGAGGAAATATCCATGGGAATGTCAGCTGACTATAAAATTGCACTAGAAGAGGGAAGTACAATTATTAGATTAGGGACATTGATTTTTGGAGAAAGAACCCACATCTAGTTCCCATCATATATTATAGACACCATGTTAATATACTTACTTTTTTTACTTGGGTTTGTTTTCCTTATTGTTGGAGCAAAGCTATTAATAGATGGAGCCTCATCAGTTGGAGAAAGGTTAGGATTACCGCAACTGATAATTGGTTTAACTATAGTTGCACTGGGCACCTCTTTGCCCGAACTGGTAATAAATGTTTTTGCCAGTTTTGAGGGAAATACAGATTTGGCAATTGGAAATGTTTTAGGAAGTAATATTATGAATACTCTGCTGATAATTGGTATTTGTGCGATAATTTATCCAATAAAAGTGAACACTTTAGTATATAAACGTGATTTGTGGATAAACCTATTGGCAATATTTATAATGGCATTATTAGCAAATAATTTCTTTGTTAGCAAGGGGATTAATTCAATAAATAGATCAGATGGAATTATTCTACTACTTCTTTTTACAGGGCTTATGTTTTTGTTATTTAAAGAAAAGGGGGCAATTGATAATGAGCATAATTCAATTAAAAAAAAGGAGTCTTTTTTTTATTCCATTAGTTTTATTTTAATTGGGATAACTGGCTTATTTTTTGGTGGCAAATGGATCGTAAAAGGAGCTTCTATAATTGCTAATGATATTGGAGTATCACAATCTACAATAGGTCTGACACTAATAGCAATGGCAACATCACTTCCCGAACTTATAACATCTATTATAGCAGCACTAAACAAAAATACTGATATGGCAATTGGTAATGCTTTAGGTTCTAATATCTTTAATATTTTTCTTGTATTGGGTGCCAGTGCAATTATAAATCCAATTAATTTTAACCCTAGCTTGAATATTGAGATTGGAATATTAATTATTGCGTCACTATTCTTGATATTAACGATCCGATATGGGCGCAAAGAGAGAACCATATCAAGATTAGAGGGAATATTCTTGACAATTGCCTACTTTGGCTTCCTTATTTGGACATTATTTTAAAACTGAATCCATATGATGTATAATCTTACTAAACTAACCTTATTGCTTTCTATTTTTATGGTTAACGCCTTAAATGCTCAACAACAAGGCTTTGGCTTAGTTAAAAGCATGGAGGTCATCTCGACATCAGGAAACCATACACCTGATTTAAATTCCTCTTCAGTAGTCGATGGGATACCTATTATGGGAAAGAAAGCAGACAGGCACAATAATAAATACTCTCTTCCCTTTGGAATCGGTTTCCACGCAATATATTTTGATCAAAAATACCTGGCCAGTAATTTATTTCTTAGTTCTGATTCAACAATATTAACAGCCCGTGCTGATACATTATACCAAAATACTTCTGCCTATGAGATGAAGGGTACAATAAGGCCAAATGTATGGGTATTCCCATTTTTAAATATTTACGGAACATTTGGTTATACAAAGGGTCTTATTTCTCCAAAACTAATTATTCCATCTGTTACCATTGAAAACATCCCTATAATAGATACTTTAGTGGTTGATTCAACATTTGAAATAAACGATGAGGTTGGCTATGTAGGACCAACCTATGGAATTGGGGCTACAATTTCCTTCGGATACAAATTCATGTTTATCATGATTGATTATAACTACTCAATAACAAATCCGAGTGATTTTGACGATAATCTAGAGAGTCATTTTTTTAGCCCTAAAGCCGGCATTTTCCTGGGAAAAGAATCATCAAAAATGTTTGGAGCATTATGGCTAGGAGCCATGTATATTAATAATGACCAAACATTTTATGGTAAAGTAGATGTTGTGGATATTGACCCTGCTTTTGTTGGATTTTTTGGAGAAGAAGCAAATTATAGTGGAAAACTTTCAGCAATTCAACGTTGGAATATTATCTTAGGTGGTTCAATTATAATAAACCAGCAGCATCATATTCTTGTGGAATTGGGGTTTTTTGACAGAAAGCAAATCACAATTGGTTACGATTTTAGATTCTAATACATTGATTTCTAAACACACTCTTCAGTGACAATTTATAACAACTTATCCCAATTGTTGTTATTTTATTCACAAATAGTTGCAAAATCATCAAACCAGATATATATTTGCATTGTTATAAATTTAACAATTAATCAAAATTTATGAAGGCCAGTGATACTTTAAAGCAGCTCCCTCACAAAACAATTGAGCGTTTGAGCCAATATAGAAGGGCATTATTAATTTGTCTCGACAATAAAAAGGATCACATTTTCTCACATGAAATAGCCAAAATTCAGCATATAACACCAGTGCAAGTGAGGAGAGATTTAATGCTTATAGGGTATTCTGGAACTTTGAGAAAGGGTTATAACATCCAGGAATTAATTGATCTCATTTCTGACATTATTGATAGTAATCGAGGAATAAATGTTGCAATCATAGGAATGGGTAATTTAGGTAGGGCACTATTAAATTATTTTTCTGGAAAAAGACACAAACTTTCAATAGTTGCAAGTTTTGATATCAATCCTGATAAAATTGGTAAGTCTGTTAACAAAATTCCCTGTTATAATATTACCGAGATGGAAAAAGTAATCAAAAGGGAAAATATTGAGATAGGTATTATAACTGTGCCAGCATCTCAATCAATGATTACAGCAAAACAGCTTGTTGACTCTGGAATAAAAGGAATACTAAACTACACTCCTAAACCGGTAGAGGTTCCCGAAGGTGTTTATCTTGAAGAATATGATATGATAACAACCCTTGAGAAGGTATCATTCTACGTGAAAATGGAAAATGAAAGAGCTGCAGATCATGTTATTCAAAGAAAAAACCAAGGCACCGTAGCATCTGATTTCTAGCTATACAATAGTAATTCGTGTTCCACCATTATCAACTCCCAATAATTCCGGAGCAGTAATAATAGCATCCTTACCACTTCTTACCACAAAGTTAATGGCAGCTTGAATCTTTGGCCCCATACTACCCGATGAAAACTGACCATCTTTAAGATATTGTTTTGCCTCAGCAATACTAAGTCTATCAAGTGATTTTTCTTGAGGTGTATTATAGTTTAAAAAAACCTTTGGCACATCAGTTAATATAAACAGCTTATGGGCATGAATCTGAGATGCAAGTAATGATGATGCTAGATCTTTGTCGATTACTGCATCTATTCCCTGAAGTTTATTTTCCTTTTTATAATAGCATGGTATTCCTCCACCACCCACAGCTATGGCAATATGACCATCATTTGCAATTTTTTCAATTGATCTCATATTGAATATAACAAGTGGTTTAGGAGATGCAACTACTTTTCGCCATCCACCTCGTGCTTTGTCTTCTTTAAAAACAGAACCCGATTCCTTAATAAATGCATCAGCCTCTTCCTTTGAAAAATATGGGCCAATTGGTTTTGTGGGATTCTCAAATGCAGGATCATCCTTATTAACAAGAACCTGTGTAATGATGGATATAATATCACGATCCATATCATTTTCCATTAATACATTCCTCAATTGTTGTTCAAGCATGTAACCAATGAAGCCCTGTGAATATGCTACACTAATATCTAGAGGCATGTCAGGAATACCATAGGACTTAAACCCAGCAGAGTTGGCCATGAGTATATTACCAACCTGTGGGCCATTACCATGTGTAAGAACAAGATTATATCTTCTATTCAATAATTTTATCAAATTCTTACTTGCAGCATAAGCATTTGCCTCCTGTTCGTCAACTGTACCTTTTTGACCCGCCTTTAAAAGCGCGTTACCTCCGAACGCTACTACCGCTAACTTCCTCATAATCAATAACACTTTAGTGAAAAAGAGCACAAATGTACTATTTTTTTCATTTAACGTGTTTACCATAAATATATTTTAACAATTAGGTTAAAATATAGAGTAACAATGTCTCTTTTATTTAGTATTATCTCACTTTATTTATTTTAAAATTGATATTCTAATTATTAGACTAATTAATTATTTTTGAGGAATGTTGACTTTTAAAACTGATTTAACTACACACCCATAATGGTTAGTAACCAAAACATGTAATAGTGGAAAGAAGTAAACAAAATAAAGCTTATGTATTAGCTCTGGTGGCGCTAGTATTATGGTCCACAATGAGCTCTGCATTTAAGATTACCTTAAGATACATTGAGTTTGATCTATTACTATTTTGGTCTTCACTTGTGGGGATAGTTGTTCTTTTTCTGATCAATAGATGCATTAAAAACCCTTTAAATTTTAGTACTCTTAAACCAAAGGATATTTTCAGCTCCATGTTAATGGGGTTGTTTAACCCATTTCTTTATTATTTGGTTCTGTTTAAAGCTTATGAACTTCTTGATGCTCAGATTGCAGGCACTTTAAATTATACATGGCCCTTAACACTAGTTATAATGTCATCAATATTTTTGCGACAGAAGATTAGCACATTAAGTTATGTGGCCATACTAATTAGTTTTTTCGGAATCATAATAATTAGTACAAATGGCACATTCACGGGGTTCGGTAATTCCAATATATTCGGAATAATTTTGGCCATAGGAAGCTCCATTTTATGGGCTTCATATTGGATAGTAAACCTTAAGGACAAAAGGGAAGAAACCGGTAAAATTCTTTTAAATCTGATTTTTGGTTTCATTTTTATAACCATATACATGCTGGTAACATCTAAGAACATAACTTTGCCAACAGGCTATGCATTAATTGGAAGTATCTACATTGGGATGTTTGAAATGAGCATTACATTTGTAGTTTGGTTATCTGCATTAAAAAATTCTGATAATACTGCAAAAGTTAGTAATATCATATTTCTATCTCCATTCATTGCGCTGATGATAATAAACTTTACAGTGGGTGAAAGCATTAAACCCTCCACAATACTAGGGCTTATTTTCATCGTTATTGGCATTCTAGCTCAGAAGTTTCTGAATAAGAAATAATTAGAATAAATCATCCGATGTATATTATTATCATCAAAATTTCCATACTTTTAGTTCCAAAATAAACTGAATATGTACCCACGCTTAAGCGATTTAATTAATGATTTATTTGGAACAGATATAAACCTTCCAATTCAAAGTTACGGATTCTTTCTTGCAATGGCATTTTTTGTTGCGGGCATTTTTCTGAGAAGCGAGCTTACAAGAAAGGAAAAATTAGGTGAAATTCAACCTACAAAAAAGAAAGTAAAAATTGGAGAACCTCCTTCTCTTGTTGAGATGCTGGTAACATTCTTAACAAGCTTCATATTAGGATTTAAAATAATTGGTCTATTAACATTCTATGATCAAGTAATTGCAAATCCGCAGGCGTTCGTATTCTCTATGGAGGGATCATGGCTAGGTGGTATTACAATTGCTATTCTAGCAACTTCATATCAGTATTACATTCAGAATAAAAATAAATTGAAGGTTCCAAAAATTGAAGAAATAATAGTGCCAGCAAAGGATCAAATGTGGCCTGTTATTTTTATTGCAGTAATTTTTGGAATTATTGGAGCAAAAGTATTCCATCAACTAGAAAACATGGATGATTTTTTAGCTGATCCTATTGGCTCTTTATTTTCATTTAGTGGATTAACATTTTATGGCGGCTTGATAGTAGCAACTGGTGCCGTTGGATATTATGGTGAAAAGAATGGTATAAAATGGAAACACATGGCCGATGCCGTTGCTCCATCATTAATAATTGCTTATGGTATAGGAAGAATAGGATGTCAGATTGCTGGTGATGGTGACTGGGGTATAGTTAATCTAATACCACAACCAGAGTGGCTTAGCTTTCTACCAGAATGGACATGGTCATATGATTATCCGCATAATATAATAAATGAGGGAGTACTAATGCCAGGTTGCTCAGGTGCGCACTGTTACAGACTTGCACAACCCGTTTATCCAACTCCAATTTACGAAACAACGCTCTCCATTCTTATTTTTATAGCTCTATGGAGCATAAGAAAAAAGATTACCATCCCTGGATCTTTATTTGCCGCTTATCTTATGTTAAATGGTCTAGAAAGATTCTTCATTGAAAAGATAAGAGTTAACAATATTTTTGACATGATGGGAATGAGGGTAACTCAGGCAGAAATAATTTCAACCTCCCTATTCTTTTTGGGATTAGTTTTCATGATTTTTCTAATTATCCAGAACAATAAAACAAAATTTGGGAGATAATTGGGGGAATTAACGAATCTATTTTTAGAAAAATAGTCCAATAATTTGTACTACCTTTTTAGTAAATTATGGAAATTATTCCCTAATATTTTAGTATTATTGTATTCTAAAACATTGCTGATTAATGTCACAAGTTAAACATTACGATATTGAGAAAGATAGCCCTACCAGGAGCGTATTGAAGGCTATCAGCTGGAGATTAATAGCATCAGGATCAACATTTATTATAAGTTTTACGATATTCACTCAAACCACAGAGACTGCCTTTGGAGAGATTATTGGTGCGGTTTCTCTTATAACTGGAATTGATATAATTTCAAAATTGATTCTTTACTATTTTCATGAAAGATTATGGACAAATATAGTTTGGGGTAAATACTGGAGAAAACAGGCCGCAAGAAGAAGGGTAAGACGTATAAAGAAAATTAGAAAGACTAAAAATGATGATTCGTTGCATTAAAATATTTTTGTTTCAGATATTGATTCTTTTATTTATGTCTGGTTATGCATCAGACAGCACAACTCTGGTGTATACATTCAACATTGATGAAATGATTGCCCCTCCTGTATGGAGAACCACTAAAATTGCAATAGAGAACGCTCATAAAAATGATGCTGATCTTATATTTATAAGCATGAACACCTACGGAGGAATGTTAGATGCTGCAGACTCTATAAGAACTAAAATACTTGATTCTCAGATTCCCATATACGTTTTTATTGACAAGAATGCTGCATCAGCCGGAGCCCTGATATCCATCGCATGTGACAGTATATATATGGCTCCCGGATCAAATATTGGAGCTGCAACAGTTGTTGACCAAGAGGGTAAAGTATTGCCAGATAAGTATCAATCTTACATGCGATCAATGATGAGATCCACAGCAGAAGCCAAGGGAAGAAATCCAGAGATTGCGCAGGCAATGGTAGATCCAAAGGTTTTTGTAGCTGGAGTTAGTGATTCAGGTCAGGTATTAACATTTACAACTTCAGAAGCAATTAAAAATAAATTTTGTGAAGCTGAGGTTATGGATATTGAAGCCGTGCTTAAACATGCTGGATATGATAACTACCAGTTCATGGACCATAAAATTTCAGCTACTGACAAGGTAATTGGATGGCTAATAAACCCGGTTGTTAGTGGAATACTGATTATGATAATAATCGGCGGATTATATTTTGAGCTTCAGTCTCCAGGAATAGGATTTCCAATTGCAGCATCAGTTTTAGCAGCTCTACTTTACTTTGCACCTCTTTACATTGAAGGGCTTGCCAATAATTGGGAGATATTATTATTTGTTTTTGGATTGATTCTTTTGGCAGTTGAAATATTTGCAATTCCAGGTTTTGGGATATTTGGCATACTTGGATTGCTATTAATGATAACTGGCCTCACTTTGAGCATGGTTGGAAATGTTGGGCCAGGATTTTTTGATGTTGATACAACGGGTATAGCAAGTGCTTTTTTCATTGTAATTATTGCTTTCTTTATTGCAGTTTTTGGATCAATTATATTGAGTAAGCAGCTATTCACAACCACAACTTTTGGTCACCTTGCTTTGGAAAAAGTCCAAAATAAGGAAGAGGGTTACACCTCAGCCTCCAAAAAATATTCTAATATGCTTGGCAAAAAAGGTAAAACATATACANTACTNAGGCCNTCTGGAAAAGTNATATTTGATGAAGANCTTTTTGATGCAACTGCAAGATCTGGCATGATTGACAAGGANACTGAAGTNGTTGTATANGACTATCAAAATGCACAACTTATAGTAGATAANGTNTNAGNTTGAGTTAAATTACNTTGAATGCTNTAGTANAATCATACTANCAGAGATATTCCATCTTCTCCCANCTTGATAAGTTTCTTCTTGTATAGAAGACCTATTGATTTTTTAAATACTTTTTTGCTCATTTCAAGCCTAGCAAGTATAATAACGGGGTCTGTTTTATCTGTGATATTTAAGTGGCCGCCATTATCCTTTAATTTTTGCAATATCCTCTCTGCATTTGGTTCAATACTTTCATAACCCTGCTTTTGAATACTTACATCAATTTTATTATCCGGTCTAATATTCTTAATATAACCCCTTATCCTCTCTCCCGGTGAAACTGCCTGAAATAATTCATTGTCATATAACAACCCCTTATGAATATCATTGATTATTACATTTATGCCTATTTCAGTTGGATTACAAATTAGTAAATCTACCTCTTGATCTTTTTCAACGGTTAACTCATCCAGCTTAAGGTATCTATCAACTTTGCAAGTACCAACAAGACGATCTGTTTTACTATCAAGATACATATACACAGGGTAACTTCTGTTTGTTTGCATTCTCTGTCTCTGTTCAGAATATGGAACCAATAAATCTTTCTCCATTCCCCAATCCATAAATGCTCCAATCTTATTCATATCAAGAACCTCAAGAACTGCAAACTCGTTAAGTTTTATGGTTGGCTCTATTGTAGTTGCGGTAAGCCTATCTTCAGAATCTTTAAAAATGAAAGCAGATATTTCATCTCCCACATCAAAACCATCTGGAACATATTTATTTGGTAGTAATGCCTCATTACCTTCATTATCTGATAAATAATGGCCATGCTGTGTTTTCCTGCTGGATGTTAATGGATTAAATACTCCCTGAATCATTTTTATGGATATTGAGTCTGCAAATCTAAACTTATTAATTGATAGGTCATTATTGTGGATGTATTGATTCTAAACATTAGAAATATTTACACAAAAAAATACAACATATAACTGCTTACATAAAAAATCCCGTAATTTGCCATTGCAATATTAGGCTAATGGCAAAAAGAGGATTCCTACGAGATTTTATTGGTGTTCTAAACAGTAATGTGTTTTCGATAATATGCGGTGTCTTGGTGGTTATCCTTCTCACCAATATTTTGGGGCCAGAAGGGTTTGGCCTATACTATGCATTACTAGTTATCCCAATTATTGTTGTTAGCCTAACTCATCTTGGAATTAGAGGGGCTTCAATCTTTCTAATTGGGCAAAAAAAATATCCGGAAGATAAAATAGTTTCAACGGTAATTACAACGCTAATTTTCACAAGTATTATTGGTGTAGCACTCAGCTCTATTGCATATTATTACTTATATGAACCAGAATATACAATAACCCTCATTGCCCTGGTTATCATAATAATCCCGTTTAGGTTAGGTATAGTTTACATTGGTGGTGTTTATTTTGGAAAGGATGAAATAAAGAAGGCGAACAGACTTGAGTGGTCCATCAACCTTCTAAACCTTTTATTAGCTATAATTTTGGTTTGGTGGTACAAAATGGGGTTACTGGGCGCAATAATTGCGCTCACTGCTGCAAATATCTCTGTTGGCGTGTATGCCTTATATTCAATAATAAAGGAATTCAGCGTAAAAATCATCTTAATTCCTGAGATATTTAGGCATATGATTAAGTTAGGAATAATGTATGCATTTACATTTTTTATCGTACAACTAAATTACAGGATCGACATTCTTCTTCTTGAAAAGCTATCTACTATTCACGAGGTTGGAATATATTCCCTTGGTGTTCACATAGCCGAGCAATTATGGCAGGTTCCATTTGCAATAAGTATAGTTTTGTTTAGTAGAACAGCCAACTTGAAAGATCAAAGTAAAATAACGAATTCATCAATAATACTTGCTCGACAGTCTCTAATAATAATTATTTTTTTATCCATAATTGCAATATTGATTGCACCATTTGTTATACCCTTGGTATTTGGTAGCGACTTTGAAGCATCCGTTAATATTCTTAACCTAATACTTCCAGGTGTAATAGTTTTGGTTGTTTTTAGAGTTTTAAGTGGTCAGCTTGCAGGTATAGGAAAGCCACAATATGCCATATATGTATTTGGGCCTGCATTAGTGTTAAATATATTGTTAAACTTTCTTTGGATACCAGCGCACGGAGGCATAGGTGCTGCGTGGGCATCTAATATTAGCTACGCATTTGGGACTATAGGGTATTGGGTTATCTTTTCTAAAGTTACAGGTGTAAACCTTCTTGAAATTTTCAAATTTAGCAAAGCTGATATAAGTATATTTGTTGATCTCAAGAAAAAATTCATCAGTTAATGAATAATATCTCTGGCATTCCTATATTTTTTGTTGTCGGTCGTCCAAGATCAGGCACAACATTATTACGAATGCTTTTTGACGCACATCCTGATGTTACATTTCCCCCTGAATGCCAGTTTATTGTTAACCTATATCCAAAATACAAGAATGTGAATCCATGGACAGAGGAAGATTTAATATCATTCTATGACGATCTATGCAATCAATGGCTTTTTGATACGTGGAAGATGGATAAAAATAAGCTAAAGGAAAACCTGTTAGAGTATGCAGGTAACCATTCATATGGTACAATTTGCAAGGCGGTTTACATGACGTACAATTCCTTGTTTGATAAAAAAGAAATCAAGCTTATTGGAGATAAAAACCCTGGCTATGCCATCTACACCAAATTACTACTTAGAATATTTCCCGAAGCAAAGTTTATACACATTGTTAGAGATTATAGAGATAACTTTGTATCCATTAAGAATGTAGATTTTGAGCTTCCAATTCCGTCAATTGTAGTTCAAAAATGGAAATACTTCTTCAAGAAATTTCGAAAGGACAGCAAACTAAATCCCGCACGATATTATACTATTAATTACGAAAACCTAGCAACAAATCCATCCACTGAGTTTGAAGCTTTATGCCAATTCGCAGGAGCCTCATTTGATAATTCTGTTTTTAATTTTTATTCCAAAAAAGATGAATTACTAGATCAGTATCCTGAGGGTTATATTAATACCTATCATACCAGTTTAATGAACAAAGTAAATACCTCAAAAATTGGTGTTTGGAAAAAATCATTATCAAACAGACAGGTAATGATTATGGACCAAACTGCTGGAATAATAGCTGATGAAGCTGGATATGTAAGAAAATATAATGGATTTAATCCGCTAGTAGCATTGGCCATCTTACCTGGAAGAGCTTATGCGGGAATATTATATTTGGTAACAAAACTAGTTGACACCTTCCCTTATAGGCTAAGAATGTTGATATTAATGAAAGGACCTCTTTTCTTGGCTAAACTATATTTATCCATATTTAACAGAAAAAAACTAAAAAAATTAAACGCAGCCATAATCAACGATTAGCTACTAATCTATTTCCAAAACAACTGGTGAAGTTATCTTGTAAACAGGATATGGGTAATACCCTGACCCCCACTGAGGAGTCAAATACCTATCAAAATAATTCCATTTTAGTAAACAATCTTGTGCTTCAGGTTCAAGCAATGCTGCGATAACATTTCCAAGCTTTTGTTCCGTATACACAACCAATGTACCTTTTTGAAAGGTCTTCTCAGTGACCTGATAATTACCAGAAGCAATATTATTATAGTGGCCTTGATTGATTCTAGAAGAAGGTTTTAGTTCACTAATTTTATATTCCTCTACCGTTAGAACCATATTGTCAGATAATACTTCAATTTGAATTCCATGATTGGTGAGTGTTTCAATTATCTCAGGATCTGGTGATGTTATTAGGTAAGCGAATGGAAATTTAACATTTTTCGTTGCATAATAGTCAGCAATATACGGTATGGTAACACTTATTCTCCTATCCGACTTTTTAAATCTGCCATATCCCTGCACCCCTGGAATAGTATCCGTTTCAAATGCCATAATTGTTATGGGTTCAGGAGTGGCCTTTCCTGCATATCTTATGGCAAACGAGTCTGATACCAAAGAAGACGAAAACCTTGAAACCAAAGAAGCATCAGCAGCTAACAATAGATCCTTAATCTCATACATCTCCTGGGAAGCATATTCAAGAACTGTAAGCAAAAAATTATAGCATCCCAATATTCTTGTTTTATAATCGGCATAAACATAGTTTTCATTTAATATTGCCAACCTATTTCTTAGGCCAATATAGTTAACAAGGTATCTGGGCTCTGATGCATAGGATAGCCATCCTTTTGAGTAATCAAGCCTATCTACAAATACTCCATAATATATATTGTCAACATTATACTTAATATCCAATGTATCTCTCACATTAGGCATCATTTTATCACGCATATAATTAATAAGAGACCTATCCCCGTTTGGATTCTGCATCCATGTAAATGTTATTGGTTCTTCATGAAAAGATCCATTTGTTGTATGACAATCAACCGATATTTGCGGATCCCATGTATTTAGCACACGAGTTATAACTGCCTTTATTTCTGGGGTTTCCATTTTCATTGCATCTCGATTTAAATCAAGCTGCTGACCATTATACCTCACTCCTACTCCATTAACTGGCCCCACCTGATTCCTTCTATTACTGGTACTAATCTTATCATTTCCATCTATGTTTAGGATCGGAGTGATCAATAACACTAGATTCTTCATCAACTCTGAATTTGGGTCTTTTAGAAGATCCCTTGCCAACATCTGCACAGCCTCTTTTCCTTCTACCTCGCCAGCATGTATGTTCGCCTGTAAGTATACTACTAGCCTTTCTCCAATATCATTGTGGTTGGAAGGCAGAGGATTTCCCATTATCATAAGTGGAATGGGGTTACCCTGAATTGAATATCCAATTGTGTCTATGGTTAGATACTTAGAATTACGTTCTTGAAGTTCTGAAATAAATTTAATCACATCATTATACTCTCCCGTTGACATAAAATTAGAACTTTCAGCAACAGTTAATGGTTGATTTTGAGAACTAGCATCACTTAAAGTGATAGCAATAATCAAAAATAGAAGTAATATGTGTTTCATGATAATGCTTAATTTTTTATAATTAATGTAAAAATACCCATTGTAACTGAAATAAGAAAAATAATACTAGAGACACAGGTGATTTTAGTGTGTTTGAATAAGATCTTGGATGCAAACGTTTTAATCATAAACTCACATAACATAACTTTTAATCCTAACTAATGTAAGTGCTAACGAACACCATTTAAAATTTTATTATTGAAATTTTGTTTACATTTAACCATTATAAATATATCAAGATGAAAAGAAATTGGATAATAATTATTGTAATACTTTTATTGGTATTCATAGTTTATGGATGGGTGAAAGGCACATATAACAGCATGATTACACAATCGGAAATCGTTGACAAGCAATGGGCCGATGTTGAGAATGTTTATCAAAGAAGAGCCGATCTAATACCAAATCTAGTTGCCACAGTAAAGGGTTATGCTGAGCATGAAAAAGAAACCCTTGAGGGTGTTGTAAACGCAAGAGCAAAGGCAACAAGTACTACCATAAGTGCAGATAATCTAACGCCTCAGAAAATAGCTTCTTTTCAGAAAGCACAGGATGGTCTTAGTAATGCTCTATCCAAACTAATGGTTGTGGTGGAAAGATATCCTGATTTAAAAGCAAATACAAACTTCCTTGAACTTCAAGCTCAGCTCGAAGGAACAGAAAATAGAATTGCTGTAGAACGTAGAAAATTTAATGAGGCTGCCAGATCCTACAATACAAGCATAAAACTATTTCCAAAAAATATGATAGCAAATATGTTTGGATTTGAGAAAAAACCATACTTCAAATCACAGGAAGGATCTGAAGAAGCTCCCAAAGTTGAGTTTTAAGAAGTTTGTAAAAGATTCGTAAAACTAGATTTCCGTTTAATTTAAAATATAAGCGTATGAAAGCCAAAGACTTTTTCTCAAAAGAAGAAACGGGGGAAATTAAGAAAGCAATTTTGAACGCTGAACTTGACACTTCAGGAGAGATTAGAGTTCACATTGAAAATAAATGCGGTGGAGATGCACTTGATAGAGCTTCTTATGTGTTTAGCAAACTCAAAATGGACAAAACTGAACTTAACAACGGGGTATTATTTTACCTTGC
>PANC01000006.1 GCA_002708315.1 Lentimicrobiaceae bacterium | reverse complement strand
TGAGCCAGAATTGCAAAGAACCATAAATGTTGATATTCGATATGTATTGTTCATTGTGGATAAATTTGCTGGAGCAACAAATTTGATAGAAGAAATGACTCTGGTAACCGACAGACCAACTACAGATGATGTTGCGCAAGAGGAGGTGATAATAGAGGTTGTGGACTAACAAAGAAATTTATTTATTTAAACCAGACCATTAACACGGTCTGGTTTTTTTATTCTAATAAAGTAGCATATCTAAAACTTAAAAATCAGGATAAATTCGTTATCCCTGTGTTTTATGTGGTATCAAATAAATTTATATCTTATTCGTTTAATTATGGGTAATATTTTTAATAATTTTATTATCGATGGAATTAAATAATCTAGACGGTTAAAAACTAATTTTACACCCTGATCTTGTTTTAACACATAGGTTATAAATACTACACTTTAAACTAATGAACACCATAATACCTAACATTCCTGATATTGATAAAAAAAGAATAGTAATAATTGGTGGAGGTTTTGCAGGACTTAAGTTTGTGCGCAAGATGGTTCGTAAAGACTACCAGATAGTCATATTAGATAAGAACAATTATCACCAGTTTCAGCCACTTTTGTATCAGGTCGCTACTTCAGGACTAGAGCCAAGTGCAATTTCTTTTCCCTTTCGAAAGATTTTGCAAAACTCCAAGCATACGCATTTTAGAATTGCAACTTTAACACATATATTCAAGGATAAAAATGAAATACAAACCTCAATTGGCAGATTGAAGTATGATTACTTGATTTTAGCCATGGGAGCCACTACAAATTTCTTCGGCCAAAAAAATATCGAGAAATTTTCACTATCCATGAAAACATCTGCAGATGCAATATTCATTAGAAACACCATTTTGCAGAATTTTGAAAATAGCCTACTTGAAACAGATAGTAATAAAATAGATAACTATCTTAATATCGTGCTTGTGGGTGGGGGACCAACTGGTGTTGAATTAGCAGGGGCGCTTGCGGAGATGAAAAAATATATTTTTCCAAAAGATTATCCGGAATTGGATTTAAAAAATATGCATATCGCACTTTACGAAGCGTCGCCTAAACTATTAACTGGGATGTCCAAACAGTCCTCCGAAAAAGCATTGTCTTATCTTAAAAAACTTGGGGTAGAAGTATATCTGAATACAAGCGTAACAGATTATAATGGTGAGGAATTATTTCTATCTGATGGAACTACAATTAACTCAAAAACAGTTGTGTGGTCTGCTGGCATTACTGCCAACACATGCAAAGGCATTCCCCCCAAAAACATAACGTATGGTAACAGAATCCTAGTTGACAGATATAACCGAATACCCGGATTTAATAATGTTTTCGTGCTTGGGGACCAATGCTACATGGAAACACCGTTATACCCTAAGGGACATCCTCAGGTTGCTCAAACAGCAATACAGCAAGCATCAAATCTTGCTAACAATATTTCCAGAATGGAAAATTCAAAGAAGATGAAAGAATTTGAGTATAAAGATAAAGGCTCAATGGCTACAATCGGGAGAAATTTAGCTGTTGCAGATCTACCATCTATTAAACTTGGAGGTTTTATCGCATGGCTTTTATGGTCTGTTGTTCATTTATTTACAATCGTTGGGATCAAAAATAAAATTTCAACATTCCTAAATTGGTTGTGGAGCTATTTTACTTACGATCAGTCTTTGCGAATACTAATAATACCAAAGAAGGGGCCCATAAAAAGCGCCCAGCGGAAATAACATATCTATTTACACTATTTAGTTATAATGAGACCAAGTTCATATCAGTATTTTCTTTGAACTATACTCCCTACTTCTTTATAATAAGAATTACCAAAATCTTGTGTGAATTTGATGAAAAGAAGTCTTTCTAATTTCATAATATTATTGTTTGTTGAATCTATTTTTAGAAACCATTATGCGTTATTAGCTGCATCAATATTTATACATAATCAACCATAAACACTTGATACAAAGAAACATAGGCAATACAGACTTGACAAATGGGTTTAAATGGCTTATCTTCGCATGCTTTTTAAAAAAACAGGAAATACAGTATAAATAATACTTAATAAATATAGATGAAATTATCACAGTTTAAATTCGACCTACCCACAGAATTAATTGCTAGCCATCCTTCAAAAAATAGGGATGAGTCAAAGTTAATGGTTTTAAATAGAAAAGATGGAACCATTGAGCATCGCTCTTTTAAGGACATACTTGATTATTTTGATGAAGGGGATGTATTTGTAATAAATAATACCCGTGTTTTTCCTGCTAGATTATATGGAGAGAAAGAAAAAACAGGAGCAAAAATTGAGGTTTTCCTTTTGAGAGAGCTAAATCAAGAAAGTAGATTATGGGATGTTTTGGTAGATCCTGCAAGGAAAATACGAATTGGTAATAAACTTTATTTTGGTGATGATGAGTCCTTGGTTGCAGAGGTAATCGATAATACCACTTCCAGGGGCCGTACACTTAGGTTTCTGTTTGATGGGTCATATGATGAGTTTAAACAAACGCTACAATCACTAGGAGAAACACCTTTGCCAAAAATTCATCAGCGTCCTGTTGAGGAAATTGATGATGAAAGGTATCAAACAATATATGCAAAACATGAGGGTGCAATAGCAGCTCCAACAGCAGGGCTGCATTTTTCTAGAGAAATAATGAAAAGATTAGAAATTCAAGGAATTAACTTTGCAGAGGTAACCCTTCATACTGGCTTGGGTAATTTCAGAGCCATAGAGGTAGAAGATTTATCAAAACACAAGGTAGATTCGGAGGAAATGTTTATTAATCAGGGCAATGCAAATATCATCAATGGCGCTAAAACTAAAAAGAAAAAGATTTGTGCTGTTGGTACCACAAGTATGAAAGCTCTTGAAACAGCTGTTTCAATTACAGGCTTGGTGAAACCATATTCTGGATGGACCAATAAATTTATAAACCCACCATATAGCTTTAGAACAGCTGATGCAATGATTACCAATTTTCACTTGCCCATGTCACCAATGATGATGATGGCTAGTGCTTACATGGGTCATGATTTTCTAAAGGAGGTTTATGCCACTGCCATCAAGAAAAAATATAAGTTCTTCACCTATGGTGATGCAATGCTGATAATTTAGTTTTAACCAAACATGTTTAGATGAGTGATCGAAAGCATGTAATCATTTTGGCCGCAGGCTGCGGTAGTCGCTTTGATGATTCCATACCAAAACAATTTCAAATAATATCAGAGAAACCTCTGTTGTTATATGCTTTTGAGGCATTCTCATTCTTAAAAAATATTAGATTTACTCTTGTAATAAATGATAAATATCAGGAGTATTGGAAGGAATTGTGTGCAAGGCATACTTTTGATGTTCCCCATGATATTATCATAGGTGGTCCAGAACGGTTTCATTCTGTTAAAAGCGCATTAAAAAATGTTGAGGACGAAGAGCTGGTTATGATTCATGATGGCTCAAGACCATTCCCTTCAAAAAACACAATAATAAATGTGGTTGAGGTAGCTTCAAGAAAGGGAAATGCAGTTCCGGCAATTGCAATTTCAGATTCGGTTAGAGAGCATAAGGGGTCTTATAATCGCGCGGTGGAGAGAGGTAAACTCAAATTGATACAAACCCCACAAGCATTCTATGGGTCGCTAATAAGACAGGCATATAACCAGCAGTTTAATGAAAGGTTTACTGATGATTCAACTGTTTTTGAAACCACAGGAAATACCATAAATTTAGTTGAAGGCAATGTTGAAAACATTAAAATAACCCATCCAGCAGATATTATTTATGCCAAATCAATACATCAACATATGGACAGTTAAGTATATTAACTTAATCCCTGTCTATTTTTCCAGCTAAATCTAAAGAAAAGAGCAAGAATGGATGCCGCGAATATATATAAAGGATAAATGAATTCAGCGAAGAAAAATAGCGGCTTTAATCTGGGTGAATTGCAAAAATTTAAGTAGCGATATACAAGCGGGAAATCGATGAAATATTTGGTTATCACGAGAATAACATAAACAATAAATGCCCAACTCATAAAAAAACCACTGATTAGAATTGCTGATAAACCGGTGTTAAATAAAAAAACTACCAATGAGGCAATAATGGGCCAAATTAATCGGTATCCTTTGGCTTTGGACCCCCATCTCATTCGNTGATTCATAAATGATGATATATTATTTGGTGCTGGTGTGAGAACCATAGAGTCTTTATTTTTTAAAAACCCTACTGATTGAGAACCAAACTTTTGAGCTACATGATGCATAAGAAAAACATCATCTCCAGATGCGTACTTGTTATTCCTGTTATTAAAATCATCATACATTTCTTTTGCAAATGCCATATTTGCTCCATTTCCCATTAGGGGTAATCCTGCTCCTAATGACCCAGCTCCTGAGGCTACCAGGCTAGCGAAATCTAGTNTATATAGCCCTTCCCAAAAACCACCTGAATTGGAATACATAACAGGGCCAGAAATAACTTTTTTATTACTGTTAATATANTAATCCACAAAGGATAAAATCCAATTGGGATTTACATGACAATCTCCATCAGTAGTCATAATAAATTCCGAATCAGAATGATTAACCCCTTGCAGTATTGCGCTTTTTTTACCCTTATTGATAGCNTTAATTAACCTTATTGATATGATGTTATCATGGATATGCTTATTAATAATATTTGTGGTTTCATCTTCTGAGTGGTCATCAATAATTATAACATCAAATAAATTTGGATCATATGATTGTTTAATTAATGATTCCAAAAGATTATCAATATTACCCTCCTCATTCCTAACAGCAATTATTACACTTACCTTGGTATCAGTCGAATTCTTTTTTGTGGAAGTTTGAGGTATTTTAATCCACCCAATGGTAATGATGCATATGACAATTATGTATGCAATCATAAATGAAAATATTACCCAAAGAATATAACTAGCTTCCATTAGATTTTCTAAAGAATTTCAAACTAAAAACGAAACCAGCACCTAATATTGCCGGTAAAATAAGATTGCAGAGCCATAAAAATGAAGAAGCGCTCAATACTCCCAAAGAAACTTCAGGCTGCCATTTATCTAATGTATCAAAGTATTGCTTAAAAATATAAAGACTTACTGATCCCCTTACGCCTATTTCTGTTAATGCCACCGTTGGAATAATTGCCATCACCAAATAAACAATTGATATTAACATCATGGCAACAGGATAATCAATATCAACACCAAATACTTTAAGTAGTAGATAAAACTGCATGGAAAAAATTAAATATCTGAAAATGCTTAATAGCAGAACATTCATCAGTTCCTTTTGATTATACCATGAAAAAACATTTGAATAACGCTGAATTTTATCATAGTACTTCCCACTTATTTTTTTGATAATGACAGAAAAAACAGAAAAATTCAAGTAAAAAAATACCAGTACAACAATTGTTATAACAACACCCATGATTATACCAATGTATATCCAATAATTCAACACAATATTTATGTTAAAATAATCAGGTATAAATAGTATAACACCTATTAANCCGATAATTATTGTAGTTAATAGTTGTGCAAGGCTACCAAGGATTGTTGCCAATACTGCCTGGAACCTATCGGCTTTTTTTAGTATAAAAACCCTTCCAAGATAGTCTCCAATACGATTTGGCATTATCATGCTAACAGATATACCAGCAAGTACTCCTTTGAGAGCTGTATAAATAGAAATCCTTTCTAGTTTTCTCATTAGGTATTGCCATTTTATTCCTTCAAATAGTATGTTTACGGGAATCAATAAAAGAACTGAGATCAATATAAAATCAGACCAGAAGCCGTACGTNACTTTATCAAAATACTCAATTAGCGAGCTTATNTCCTTTCGAAACACCAATTGATCATAAATGAAAATAGCCGTACAAGCAACAACTAAAAATCTAATAATGAAGTTATATGTTTTGCGTAGCTTTGTTTTCACGAATTATAAATATTTAGACTTGGAACGCATTATATTAGGCATTGACCCCGGAACAAACATCATGGGCTATGGATTGATCCAACAAAAGGGAAATACAATCAATTTAATCACGATGGGTGTTCTAAAATTGGGAAGTTATGACAACCATGCGTTAAAATTAAAAAAGATTTTTGAACGAACCCTCGGAATCATCGAAGAATACAAACCTGATGAGCTAGCCATTGAAGCTCCTTTTTTCGGAAAAAATGTTCAGTCAATGCTCAAACTAGGAAGAGCTCAGGGTGTTGCCATGGCTGCTGGCTTGTATAAGGGAATCCCTATTTTTGAATATTCACCTAAAAAAATTAAGCAGTCAATTACTGGTAATGGAAATGCCTCAAAGGAACAGGTGGCTGGGATGCTTATGAATATTGTTAAATTTAACGAGCCTTCAAAATACCTGGATGAAACCGATGGACTTGCGGCAGCAGTTTGTCATTATTTTCAGGGATCAGGTCTAAAACAAACATCAAACTACACAGGCTGGAAGAGTTTTATTAAAGAAAACCCCAGTAGACTGAAAAATAAATAGCAACAAAAGCAATCATGTCACTATTACAAGTTGATGCCACTCAGGCAAGAAAAATTTTAAGTAGAAGAACTCCCGAACCGTTGGAGATTCGAATTTTAATGTTATTTAAAACTCCTTTGGATGAAAGTATATTAATGGGGTGGGAGTTTGAAGAGATATTGGCAGACGGAAANATAGATANGTCTCATGTTCAAAAAATAATTAATCGATTGATTTCGGAGAAGATCCTTTTGCCTATAAATTCTGAAACAAAAGAGGGAAACTCAAATTATCCAAGGGCTGACTTTTCCAACAAAACATCTTCATTAAGTAGNCTTATTCAAAGCATCTCAGGGGATTTAATTTCAATGGCAGATTGGGCAGAAGATAATGTANATGTGGATGGATTATCACCATCAGAATATTTGGATTCAATTAGAAAACAACTCTCCAGACTTCATAATAATTTGAGAGAATCAAAGGATACATTTGTNCAAGACCAGCTCAAAGGATTAAATAAATCTCAATCCGACATGGAAAATATTCATTTGGGATGTGGAGGTTCATGCCCTGATGGCTGGACAAATATTGATATGATAGGTGGAGATATGCGCCTAAACCTATGCTGGAATTTACCATTTGTTGATAATTCAACACAATTTGTTTATTCTGCCCACACTCTTGAGCACTTGGATTATCACACCTCAGCACCTAGGTTAATAAAAGAGATATTTAGAATTCTTAAACCCGGAGGTGTGCTTCGTTTGGCTGTTCCTGATTTGGGGGCTTACACTGAGGCATATGTCAAAAACNANACTGAATTTTTTAAGGAATTTGATCANGCCAGGCCTGAATTTGGGTCTGATGCTGGATATAGAACCAACATGTCGAAAGTTATGATGATGGCCGGATCAGCTATTAAATCAGGACAACTTTTTGAGCATAAAATGGGATATGATTTCATTACCCTGTCTGAATTATTTACTCGGGCAGGATTTAAAAATTGTGAGCAATCTAAATTTGAGATGAGTTCTCATAAGTTATTAAGAGAAATAGATTCCCATAGTAATGTCACAGGTCATGAGTTTGCCAATGTTGAAAACTCTCTTTTTGTGGAAGGAACTAAATAAAATACTTTAATTTTAATAAAATATTTTCTTCTCGAAATCAAACTATAATGAAATGAAATCAAACTATAAGCTGATACAAATAAAGCCTTTGATAGGACCTCATGGGGCTGAGATTGGAGGGGTTAATCTACAAGATGAAATCAGCGATGCAATATTTGCAGAAATACATCAAGCATTTTTGCAGTACAAGGTAATTGTATTTAGAGATCAAAATATAGATTACCAGCAACACATAAATTTTGGCAAACGATTTGGAAAATTGTTCATACACCCCTATGTTTCTTCAATTAACAATTATCCGGAAATAATTCGGCTGCTTAAAGAGCCTAACGATACCATAAACAATGGTGGGGCTTTACATTTTGATCTTACTTTTTTGAAACAACCTCCCAAAGCCTCGATATTGAGATTAATAGATGTTCCCAAAAACGGTGGAGATACAATGTTTAGTTGCATGTATGCCGCCTATGATGCTTTATCTGAATCCATGAAAAAATATTTAGATGGTTTAAGGGGGCTTCATACATCAGCTAAGCTTTTTGGACCAACTGGATATTATAGCCATAATATGAGCAAAAACTCAACGGCAATAAAGCTCAATGAAATGGATTTTATAACTACACATCCACTGGTACGAACTAACCCAGAAACCGGAAAAAAGGGCTTATTTGTAAACTCAGGATATGTGGAAAGAATTATGGATATTCCCATCAAAGAAGGTAACCACATTTTAGAATTTCTTTACCATCATTGTGCCCAATCTGAATTTTCCACACGTGTAAGGTGGAAAAAAGATACCATTACAATGTGGGATAACAGAAGCGCAATGCATTATGCCCTTAATGATTATCAAGGTCAGCGCCGTGAAGGAATAAGGGTAAGCATTGAGGGGGATCGCCCATACTAAGTGAAAAAAATTTTAGATATTTAAGCAAAATATACAATCTAACTTCTCATAAATAATCTATTAAATTATAAGATAAACCATTGCATCAATACGAAAAGCATCATAATTTTCGTTATTGATTATGTTATTGTGAGTAAATTTGCATAAAGAAAGAGCTAATCATGGATAACCAAAATAACAACGAAACAAACATTAAAAAAGGAACATCCAACCTATGGATGTACATTGTAATAGTAATAATGGCACTTGGTATAATTGGTGTATCATTATGGCTTATATCTGTTAAAAGCACCATGAAAGACTTGCTTGCAGATAAAGAAATTCAAAAGCAGGAGCTGGAGATGGAACTCAACACGCTAATAGGCGAACACGAAGACATAAAAAAATCTTATGGCGAAGTATCAGACTCACTGCTGGTAATGGATAGTGTTATTCAAGCCAATGCAAAAGAGATTAAAAAAATGCTCAATTATAAGTGGGAGTATTACAAAATAAAAAAGAAGATGTCCAAATTGCAGGTTATTGCCCAGGGATATGTTCGCCAAATGGATTCCATAGTTACCATAAATAAAGACCTGACAGAAGAAAACCTTCAAATCAAGGAAGAAATCAAAATAGAACGGCGAAAAAATAAACAATTGGAGCAAAAAACAGAAACCCTATCAGGGATTGTTGATGAAGCTGCTGTTTTAACTGCTTATAACTTAAAAAGTACACCAACGCATAAAAAGGGAAGTGGGAAAGAAATTGCCACGGACAAAGTTCGACGTGTGGACGTAATAAAAGTATGCCTTACTCTTGGTGAGAATAGCATTGTTGATGCTGGTAATAAGGATATTTATGTTCGAATAGCACAGCCAAACATGGAGATTCTCTCAATGGGAAGGGGAAGTGATTACTCATTTGAATTTAATGGAGAACAGATACAATATACCATCAAGGATGAAGTAAATTATGAGAATAATTCAATTGACTTGTGCTTGAGGTGGTTTAAAAGGCAGAGTCTAGAGCTAGAACCAGGGCTATACCATGTTGATGTATTTGAAGGAAATAATAATATTGGGCACACTACATTTACCCTAAAGTAGTTAGTTAGACTCTTTAACGATAATACCTAGCTCAATAATTCCAGGAATATTACCCCTGGGCATTTTGTTTTCAATTGTTACCTTACATATTCCATCCTTACGAAATGAAATATCTTTTCTTATTGTAAGGTCCAAATCCCAGAGCTCTCCCATTCCAGAACCTTTCCACTTATTATTAGAATCCTTTAAACTAAAATGATAATCTTTTGATCGAAATTCTCCATTTGGAGTTTCCATGGTTATGTTAACATCTAAGTAATTATATGGCATGTCAGTATGATGACGAAGGGATAGATATAAATCCAGGGGGATATTTTTTGTTACATTAATGTCAAATACCTGATCATCGAATCTGCTCCAGTTCATGTTTTCCAGCACATGATATTTTTTGTAAACCACCTTATTATCGCATCCCGAAATAACGATTACAGCCATTAATACTATTAATATATTTCGCATTTTATCAATTTTTATGCAAATATAAGTGAGAATATTTTTTAGAGTGCTATTTTTGTAGAATGAGTAAAAAGCCCAAGAAAAAATTTTATGTGGTGTGGAGAGGCCTAAAACCTGGTATATACCATAGCTGGGATGACTGCAAGAAAGAGGTTGATGGCTATGAAGGAGCGCAGTATAAATCTTTTGGTGATCATGAAGAAGCTCTAAATGCATATAAAAAGTCGTATTGGGAGCTTGCAAAACTAAAGGGTAAGAAAAACATTCATGAGCTAACTACAGATGAAAAACCCATATTAAATAGCATTTCAGTTGATGCAGCATGCAAGGGTAATCCTGGAGAACTTGAATTTAGGGGGGTATTTACTGATACTGAAACGGAACTCTTTAGCCGTGGACCATACGAAATGGGAACCGTTAATATTGGCGAATTCTTGGCAATTGTTTTGGCGTTGGCATGGCTAAAAAAGAACAAGCTCAAATACCCAATATATTCAGATTCTAAAACTGCAATATCATGGATAATAAAGAAAAGGGTAAATACTAAGCTTACACGGACAGATAAGAATCTTGAATTGTTCAGGGCTCTTGATAGTAGTGTTGAATGGCTAAAAGCAAACCCAGTTAATGTTCCCATTCTCAAATGGAAAACAAAAATCTGGGGCGAGATACCCGCGGATTATGGTAGGAAGTAGACCTTAAATCGGGAATATTTTATTTTCGTTGAGATAGTTCATTAATAACTCAAGGTTTTTAGCCCTATTGCTAGCATCTATTTTAAGAGATGGCTTGCTTGGGACCTGATATTCCATATCAACACCAGGAAGATATTTAAGGGTTCCCTCATCGGCCTTTTCATATAGACCGTATTTGTCATTTTCACGGCAAAAGTCAACATTGGAATCTAGATAAACAAGGTTAAATTTTTCTTCTCCTATTATTTCAGCAACCTGATTTCTTACAGATTCATCGGGGGATATAAATGAACATACAACAAGGATCCCTTGATCATTCATTAACTTACAAATATGAGCAACTCGTCTCATGTGTTCTGCTCTGTCGGTAGGTGTGTAATCAAGTTCTTTGCTTAGGCCAGCTCTAATTGATTTACCATCCAATAGCATGACCTTTGCTCCCATCTCAAATAGGCTTTTTTGAAGGGTGTATGCCAGCTCATTTTTACCTGATCCATGTAGGCCTGATAACCAAATTGTTGCGCTTTTTTGTTGATAAACGGATTCGTATTCTGACTTTAATATCAACCCCACACCCTGGGTAATTTTTTCCTTGTCAACATCAATGATTCTATTTGGTAAATCATCACTACTGAGGTTGTCTATTATCATACCCACAGCACATGTATTATGTGTTACAGGATCTATAAAAATAAATGAACCAGTTTGTCTATTTTTTTTGTAAGCATCAAAAAATAAAGGTTTTATGGTTGTTATTACCACCCTTCCTATTTCATTTAGCTCAAATTTATCAGCATTTCTTTTTTCTAGGGTGTTTACATCAACAAGATGTTGAATTTTATCAATTCTAGCTTTGGTAGTCTGAGATGTGTGCTTAATGAGAAACTGTGTGCCATTTTTCATGGGAGATTCGTCCATCCACACAAGCATGGCTTCGAAATGCCTATCTACTTTAGGTAAATTATTGGGATGTACCAACATATCACCACGTGAAATATCTATTTCATCATTAAGGGTTATGGTAACTGATTGTGGTGGAAATGCGTAATCTAGATTCCCATCATAGGTTACGATTTCTTTTACAAAGGATTTTTTTCGTGATGGGAGCACCATCACCTCATCTCCTTTTGAGATAATTCCTGATGCAACCTGAGAGGCAAAACCTCTGTAATCCAGAGATGGCCGAACAACATATTGAACTGGAAACCGGAGGTCGGAATAATTTCTATCACTTGCAATGTGAATTTTTTCCAAATGCTCCAACACACTTTTTCCATGATACCATGGCATTTTATCCGAAAGATCAACAACATTGTCTCCCTTTAGTGCAGATATCGGAAAAAATCTAACATCTGATATTCCCAAAGGAGTTACAAAATCGTTATAGTCACTACAAATATTGTCATAAACTTCTTGGCTGTAATCCATGAGATCCATCTTGTTTACGGCCAAAACAACGTGTTTTATACCCAACAATGAAATAAGATATGTATGTCGTCGGGTTTGTGTTATAACACCCTTTCTTGCGTCTATTAATATTATCGCCAGATTTGCAGTTGATGCTCCAGTTACCATGTTTCTTGTGTACTGCTCATGGCCTGGGGTATCTGCAATAATAAACTTCCTTTTGGAAGTTGAAAAATAGCGATACGCAACATCAATGGTTATTCCTTGTTCCCTTTCGGCTTTAAGCCCATCCAACAATAGAGCATAATCTATTTCTTCTCCTGCATGCCCCTCTCTTTTACTATCTCTTTTAAGGGCATCAAGCTGATCTTCATATAACTTTTTACTATCAAAAAGTAGTCGACCTATCAGTGTTGATTTTCCATCATCCACAGATCCTGCTGTCAATAATCGAAGCAAGTCTTTTTTCTGATCCTGATCAAGAAATTCACGAATGTCCATTTTTAATAAATTTCAATTTAAACCAAATACTTCATTGGCGTTGTGTTTAAAAATAACCCTCTCTTTTTTTCTGCTCCATACTAGCTTCCTGGTCGAAATCTATAACACGAGTGGTTCTTTCACTTACTGTTACAGTCATCATTTCTTCAACTATTTTTTCAATGGTATCAGCGTCTGATTCTATTGCACCGGTTAATGGATAGCAACCCAGGGTTCTGAATCTAACCATTCTCATTTCTGCCTTATCTCTTAATTCCTTGGGCATTCTTTCATCATCAACAAGAATTAAGCTTCCGTTATCTTCAACCACTGGTCTTTCTTTGGCATAATATAAAGGAACAATGGGGATATTTTCCAGCCTTATGTATTGCCAAATATCAAGCTCAGTCCAGTTGGAAATGGGGAATACCCTTATTGATTCACCCTTATGAACTTTTGCATTGTATAGGCTCCAGAGCTCTGGTCGCTGATTTTTTGGGTCCCATTGATGGAACTTATCACGAAATGAATAAATTCTTTCCTTTGCCCGAGATTTTTCCTCATCTCTTCTGGCACCACCAAAGGCAGCATCAAATTTATATTTTTCTAGGCCCGCAAGTAGAGCCTGTGTTTTCATAACATCTGTATGTACCTTACTTCCGTGGGTGTATGGGCCCATTCCAGATTCAAAACCTTCTTTGTTATAGTGAACCAATAAATTCCATCCTTTTTCCTGTGCATATTCATCTCTAAACTCTACCATTTCCTTAAATTTCCATTTGGAATCAATGTGCATTAGTGGAAAAGGAACCTTGCCTGGATAAAAAGCCTTTTCAGCAAGCCTAACCATTACGGATGAGTCTTTACCAATGGAATAAAGCATTACAGGGTTTTCAAACTCGGCAGCAACCTCACGGATAATCTGTATGGATTCGGCCTCAAGCTCCCGTAAATTATTTATGGAATAAGAAGGATTATTCATGTTATATTATTTATGGAGCAAAAATAATCAATGCTATGAAATATTACATTGTTTTTGACAGCATTATATAAACAGAAGTTTGTTTCTTGGAATTTGTATTACCAATGATTCGTTTACTGCTTCAATCTCAACTTTTACCTTGCTTTTACCGTTTATTTCGATGAGCTCTCCTTGCAATCCACTTAGGCTTCCTGATATAATCTCAACTTTTCTACCCGGTGTCCAGTCCGATTCATTAATATTATCAGGGTCCTTATCTTCGAGGTATAATTTAATGGCCATTATTTGTTGTTCCGGTATGGAAACAGCAGTGCCATCAAAGGTAATATACTTAACAACGCCAAGAGTGTTTAGAGTTTTATAGTACTCATCCTTATTTATGTGAACAAAAATGTATGAGTTAAATAGAGGGCCTTCTACCCATTTTCTTCTATCTGACCATTGCTTTAGCCGCTTTATCAATGGTAAATAATAATCAATGTTGTTGTATTCCAATTCCAAGGCTACCTTTTTTTCAGCCCTGGATTTTACATATATGGCATACCAAGATTTTTTGATATCACTCATTGCTTAAAAGGGGATGTGCGTCAGATTTGCTTGTTGTTATGGCTTGATTTCTGATTAGGTGAGCTATTTCGATACTATTTCGTGCATCATCGAGTCCAAAACCTTTGCCTTTCAGAATACTTTTATAACTCTCCGTATGTAAATCTGTAAAACCTCCGCTAAACTCAAACTCATGGCCATCAACGGATATGGACCTGTATGTTGATAAATCATTTGAAGTGGCCTCAATGGGGAGGTCATTTTTATCAATACTCAAATACCACCTTATGTTGGCATTTTCTAGCTGTAATAAGCCAGATGCCTTATCAGCAGTGAGCAAGTGCAGTGTATTGCTCTTCATGTTTCCAAATATCCATCCCAACATATCGAAAAAATGGATGCCAATATTTGTAACCACGCCTCCTGACTTTTCAATGTTTCCTTTCCATGAATAATGATACCATTTACCCCTAGAAGTAATATATGTTAGGTCAATATCATGTATCTTATCTTTGGGTAAACCATCAATCTTTTGCTTTAAATCAATGATAGATTTATGATGCCTTAATTGTAATATATTATAAATACGTTTATTTGATTCTTTCTCCAGTTCCTTTAGGCCTTCTAGATTCCATGGGTTTAATACCAAAGGTTTTTCACATATGGCATGAGCACCACTCCTAAGAGCCATTCTTATGTGAGCATCATGAAGATAATTGGGAGAACATATACTAACGTAATCAACCTTTCTGTTTCCAGATCGTTTAAGTTTATCCAGATGTCGATCAAATCTTTCGGGTTCAATGAAAAAATCCGCATTTGGGAAGTAGCTATCGATTATACCCACACTATCCATTGGATCAAGAGCGGCAACAAGGTCGTTACCGCTTTCTTTTATGGCTTTCATGTGCCTTGGCGCGATATAGCCAGCCGCACCAATTAGTGCAAAACAAGTTTTTTTATCGCTCATTTGTAAAGCTTAAACCTTATTAAATAATCGTTTTGAAAATGATTTTTTCTTCTGTGGTTTATCATCACTATAGTAGCCATAACCATAACCATAACCATAACCATAACCATAACCATAACCATATCCATATCCATATCCATATCCGTAGCCATAACCATAACCACCACCA
>PANC01000005.1 GCA_002708315.1 Lentimicrobiaceae bacterium | reverse complement strand
TTGAAGTACTAAATGAAGTAGCGTTATTTGTAACAGAAGAACCCGAAGAATTGTATTGTCCGATTACTAATGAGGCATAATCACTTGCTGTAGTGTTATACCCCATTGCTGTAGAACGACTTCCACTTGCTGTTGTGAAGTATCCCATTGCTGTAGAAGCTTCTGCACTTGCTGTAGTGTTATACCCCATTGCTGTAGAACGACTTCCACTTGCTGTTGTGCTATATCCCATTGCTGTAGAATACAATCCACTTGCTGTTGTGCTATATCCCATTGCTGTAGAAGCTTCTGCGCTTGCTGTTGTGAAGTATCCCATTGCTGTAGAATAATCTTCACTTGCTGTATTGTTATTAGGGGTCCAGTTTCGATTTCCACTGTAAGACCACTGTGCTTGTATTGTTAATGTTAATAGAATAGCTAGAATTGTAAGTAAATGTTTCATGGTAATTGTTTTTGTTTGTTTTGGTCGTATTTAAATTATAAACATCCTATTTGGAAGGATAATTTAATTTGCTTGAATAGTACATTCAGAATAAAAAAGTGAATATAATCAAAATAATTAAAATGGGAAACCAGGCTCATCTGCCCTTTATGACATACTTTTAGACTAATAATCATATACCCCTTATAACTAGGGTCCAATAATTTAATATTTAAAATGCTACTCCAATGAGGCAAATGGTAGCTTTATAAATACAAATTAAAGAGGCGCTAATCTGTTTATATTTTTAAACAGAGTAGACTTCTTTAGACCTACTCTATGTTTAATATAAAACCTCTATCGTTCATCAAGGCCTCAATTTTTGCATCACGCCCTCTAAATAGTCTATATGCTTCAGCAGGATCTATGGAGTTTCTTGGAGCAAATAAATACTCAACCAATTTGGCAGACATTTCCTCATCATAAAAACCACCTGGAGCTTGGGCAAATGCTTCGGAAGCATCTGAGGTGAGCACATCTGCCCACATATAGCCATAGTATGCAGTTGCATAGCCTTCACCTGAAAAAACATGGCCAAAATGAGGAGTCCTATGACGCATTGGTAATTCTTTTGGCATATTTAAATCCTCAAGAGTTTCACGTTCAAATACCTCTATGTCAATGTTTGTTGGATCAGCAAGATGTAATTTCATATCCATAATAGCCGAAGCCAGATACTCCGTTGTGGAAAATCCTTGGTTAAAAGTAGAGGCTTTCTTTATTTTTGCCACTAGCTCTGGTGGCATGGGCTCACCTGTTTTATTATGAATTAGATAGTTATTAATAACTTCATCTGTTGATAGCCAGCGTTCAAGTAACTGTGATTGAAATTCTGTGTAATCTCTCACACCTCCATTTAAAGTAGGGTATTTTACATTGGAGGAAAAGAAGTGAAGTGCATGACCAAATTCGTGAAAGAAGGTGGTAGCATCATCCCATGAAACAAGCAGAGCTTCTCCTGAAGCTGGTTTCACAAAGTTTGAGTTGTTGGTGGCTAGTACATTCTTTTTTCCATCGAAAGTAGTGTGGCTTCTAAAGGTGTTTGCCCATGCGCCGGATCGTTTTCCTTCTCTTGCATATGGATCTAAATACCAAAGGCCAATGTTCTCACCAGAAGCCTTGTCGGTAACTTCCCACACTTTTACATCTTCATGAAATACTGGAACGCTGCCTTCGGGAACGGGTGAAAAGTTATAATTAAATAACTTTCCTGCAACATAGTGCATAGCTTCGGTTAGCTGATCCAGCTGAAGGTATTGTTTTACTTCTTCAGAATTTAGGTCATATTTTTCTTTCCGTACTTTTTCCGCATAAAAACGATAATCCCAAGGTTCAATTATAATGTTATCTCCATTTGCATATGCAAGAGCTTGCATGTCATCCACTTCTTCGCCAACTCTTGATATTGCAGCTGGCCAAACAGCTTCCATCAATCCCATTGCATTTTCAGGGGTCTTAGCCATTCTGTCTTGTAAACGCCATTCTGCATAATTTTTATGACCTAAAAGCTCAACACGTTCGCGGCGTAGTTTTAAAATTTCTGCAATTATTTTTTTGTTGTCATACTCATCATTATTATCGCCTCTTGAATAGTAGTTTGTCCATACTTGCTTTCTTAATTCTCTTTCAGTGGAGTAAGTTAAGAATGGGTCCATTGAAGAACGGCTATTGGTAATTGCATATTTGCCTTCATGTCCTTTGTCTTCTGCTATTCTTGCGGCAGATTTAATATATCCTTGTGATAGACCTCCCAATTGTTCTTCATTTAAATATGTTACATAGTTTTCTTCGTCATGCAATACATTGTTTGAGAACTTAGTGTAAAGGCTAGATAATTTTTTGTTAATGGCTGCATAAGTTGCTTTTTTCTTAGCATCTAATTCTGCACCATTCATGGCAAAACTTATGTATATTAACTCTACCACACGCTGCTGATCTAATGGAAGAGGGTTCTCCATAGATGCTTGATAAACTGTTTTAATTCGCTGGAACAATTTTTCATTTTGAGTGATCTTAGATCTAAACTCAGAAAATAATGGAGCCAACTCAGCTTGTATTGCTCTAAATTCCGGGGTAGACATATTGCCGCTCAATATACCATAATAGGCATAGGCTCTATCTAATTCTTTACCTGCACGTTCCATTGACTCAATGGTATTTTCAAATGTTGGAGCTGCTTTATTGTTAGCTATTGCATCAATATCTTCAAGGTTTAACTTCATACCTTCGAGCATTGCATCTTTTACATCTTCAACTTTCATTAGGTTAAAAGCAGGAACGCCACCATATGGCCCTGTCCATTCCTTTAATAATATGTTATCAACCATAGTGTTATTCGTTTCTTGTTTACAACTCATTAATACACTTATAACCATTAATAAGACGAGTAAAAAATTGTTTTTCATATACCTTTTCATAGTGTAAAGTTTAATTAAGCATCATTGATAAAAATACTTTACCAATGTTTGAGATTTTATAATACATTTTGCCTTATAATAAATCTATAAAGTAAATGCAAAGCTAAAAATACTACATAATTTTTCAGAGCATCTCTGTTTGTGCAAATATTTATAATTATTTGGAAATAAGTTATCATGTAATCTGCTTTTTGTGTGATGATTTTGTTAACAGGTCCGTTATTATTTTTTTAATTGATATATTAGCGATTAAATAATTAATAACTTAACAAACTAATTTACCATGAAAAATTATTTTTTAACACTTTTATTGCTAGTTTTTGCAAGTATTGGCTTCGCCCAAGACCCTCCTTTAACTGAACAGGAAAAATCAGAATTATTATCTAAAAGTCCGTTTAATGTAATCTATCCTACATCAATATTAAAAAGCGCAGATAAATATTTTGAATCTCAGATGGGTTTATATGCTAAAGGTGCAATTAATGAAAAAGATGCTCACCTTATAGCACTTGGTACTGCTGCTGCTACTAAATGCGATTACTGTGTTCCATATCATGTTACTGAGGCAAGAAGGCTAGGAGCAACAGAAGAAGAAATTAAAACAGCAATCTTAATTGCCGCTGATATTATGCGAATGAGCACGCTATTCTATGGTAATGAATATGACTTGGATGCTTTTAAATTAATGCTGCGTGGACCAATGAGTGTATTGGTAGTTAATTATGAATTAAAGGATATTAGCCTTGATGATCATGCTAAACTTGGTGCTCAAGTAGCACCTATGTTTACACCTGAAAATGTACATGGACTTATTGGAAAAACCTTTATTGGAGATCCTGATGATGGTGTATATGGTGGTGTGTACTATTTTACTGACCAAGCTTCTATGAATGCTTATCTAAACTCTGATTTATGGAAAGGGATTGTAGCACACCCAAATTTAGTTAATTTCACAACAGAAGTTTATTCTGTTGCCCCAATATCAGAGGGCACAAATGGCATTGCGTCTGCAAGAAAAACGTCCAGTAATGGCGATGATGCGAAAGATATCCGCGTTCTAATTGTAAATTACGAACTTGAAAACATGACACTTGAAGAGCATGCCGAACTAGGATCAAAGGTAGGTTCAAATTTTTCACCTGAAAATATAGATGGTTTAATTGGAAAAACCTTTATTGGAAATACAAGCGATGGTGTTTTTGGTGGTGTGTATTATTTTACTGATGAAGACTCTATGAATACATATTTAGAATCTGATTTATGGAATGGAATTGTAGCCCATCCTAATTTGGTAAACTTCACAACTGAAACCTATGGAGTTGCATCTATTTCTGCAATATCAAATGGAGTACCAGTTAAATAATTGATGTTAGATTAGAAAAATTTCAAAAGGAAATAAAGAGATATAAATTTCCTCATTTTAAAAAAAAGCTCACCTGCCTGGTGAGCTTTTTTATTTGGGCATCTTATGCTCTTTTGTAAACAATAGCAACAACAGTTACATCATCACCACCCATGTTTATTGTCATGCCATATGGACGTTCATCTGTTATTTTTATTTGTGATTTACCAGCTTTTCCTGTGAGCTGCTGCCATATGGTTACTGCCTGGTGTACTCCAGTGGCACCGGTTGGATGTCCCCAGCCTATTAAACCACCTGTTGTGTTCATAGGCATTTTACCATCTCTTGCTGTATTGCCAGATGCAACATAATCCCATCCTTCTCCATTTTTGGCAAGCCCTATCGCCTCGGTTGATAATACACCTGCAATTGAGAAACAGTCGTGAGTTTCAATTGTTCCAACTTGATCTATTGTAATGCCGGCATTTTCCAGTGCCTTGCGGGATGCTCTTTTAATTGTTTCAAGTTCGGTGAGATCTGTTGGTGCGTTTGTTATATTTCTTATGGATTGAGCGAAACCAATTACTTCTATGGCATTCTTTTTATCCACACCAGTCCTCTTCAATCCTTCTTCAGAGCATATAGCAATGGCTGATGCACCGTCACTTACCTTTGAACAATCAAGCACATTTAAGTGATCTACAAATGCTGTTCCGTTGGGTTTTAGTTTATCATAAAGAGCACCAAGGTCGGCAACTTTATTTTGGTGTTCCTGTGCTGTTTCATCCAGACGGGCATTTTCCATGGCATTTATGAACCATTGCTTCATACCTGAGCGAGCTTTATCGTACCCTACTTTTTCATAATAGGCTCCAGCTCTATCACTATTTTGTCCTGGAAAAAAGTATGCATGACCATTTTTGCGATTTTGGTACCATCCTGCTCCTGCAAGTATGTCTGCGCAATACATTGCTTTCACGGTATTCTGAACCTCAACTCCCAATGATAAAACAACATCTGCAGTTTCTGCCAAAACAGATTTAATTCCACTTATCAGAGCAAGACCACCAGAAGCGCATGCACCTTCAACACTTGTGGCTGGTTTCCATTGCAGTTTTTCATCTATGTATGGAACAAATCCTGGTAGGTTAGCCTGTTTATTAAAGCGCGATGCCATAAAGTTACCAATAACACCCTCGTCTACATTATCTGCTCCTCCAATCTGATCAAGTGTGCCTTTGCCTGCCTTGCGAATGTAATCTTCCAAACCAGGACGTGGTTTTTTTGGATGAAATTCTTTACGTCCAGTGCCCATACTAATGGTATTAAAACCACCTGTCATATATACTTTTCTTTTCATTTTACCCAAATTTTAGATTATTCAAAAAAATTGTTTACCGGTCCGTATGCATGGAAAAATCCTGTCAACATAACTGTATTTACATGGTCTACTTCTTGTGCAACTTCATCGGTAACCAATTTGTTTGCAATCTCCATTGATTTCTTTCCATAGTTTATTGCAGTTTTTGCACCAAGGTTTTCTGATGATTTTAGGTCATTGAAAAATCCTGAAAGCAGTTTATCTTTATTCTTATTTTTAATTATTGATTTCCAGTCAACCGCAGAGTCAGGCATGTTACCCATCATCTCATTGCATTCTTCCTGGAATTTATCAATGTCAACATATTCCTGTTTATGAATATCCCAAACAGATGTTACTCTACCTCCCTTGTATTTTAAAAATCCATCTTTTTGTGCTCCACTCGACATTTGCCCTCCTTTTGTGCCTTGGAGCATCATTTTATCAAGAAGTTCACTGTGTAGGTTTTCATCCTTGAAGAAAGGATTCATCACTCCTAATATGAACTGAACCACATCAATACCCACATAATCAATCAGCTGGAATATACCCATTGGCCTTACTAGGTAGTCCTGTGTTACCTTGTTTATGATATAAATGGCCATGTAAAGAGGAATATTTTTTTCTGCTGCGAGTGTTTGAGCTTCATTCATACCATGAAGAGCATCACGCATAAAATGTCCATTTCCTATAAATCCTGCAAAATCATTTGATGGAACAATAATTTTACGAAGCTTTTTTGCATATAGATGTGAGAATTCAACTACCTCCACAAGAGTATTATCTGTTTTTATTAATTCAACAAGACGTTGAACCGCAGGTGGGTTGTAAAAATGGAAACCAATAATTCTTCCTTTTAAATTAGCCTCATCTTCAATTAGTCCAATCGGCACAGATGAAGTATTTGTAAAGTACCAAGGGTTATTGCTGTTATGATTATCTATATCGGATAAAAGTTTAACCTTTAAAGCTCTGTTTTCACTTACTGCTTCAAAAATTATATTTGATGCATAGGCAGCTGAGATTGTTGAAACTGGTCTAACAATATTTAGTGCATCAAAAATATATTCATTAATTATATCATAATTTTCAACTAGGTCATCTCTAGTTGCATACATTTTTCTTAACCAAACGATTTTTTTTTCTGCTGTTTTTCTTACCTGTTCACGAAGGTATTTCATCAACCCTGATAATCCTTCTGGACTCACATCAATGGCATTAAGAACAAATGTTTTTTCTTTATTCTCAGGAAGCAGACTGAGGTCTGTCATCTCCAAAGCCGTAAGAAGAAGTATGCCACTTCCCATTTTACCAGCAGCTCCTATAACTGACACATTCTGTATTCTTTCTTCGTAGGTCATATAAATATATTTTGTTCGTTACTTATCTTTTTAGATTGCTCAAAATTAAGAAAATTACCCCAATATCTATCGAGCTAATAATCAATTTAGACCAGTGAAAAATAACGGAATTTTATTTTGATTAGTATTATACTTTAGCAACCTTATAAACTTATCTAATGTCTATATTTACGCATTAATAATTTTACAAAGAAAACATGGCTAAAAGCAAATTAATAAGCATAATATCCTTAGCATCATTTATACTAATAGCTGGGTTGTTAGTTAGATACATTAATCAACATGATTCTAGAGAAATATTTGAAGAAAAAATAGTAAGCAAAGCAAAGTATGCCATCTTAAATAATCAGAAAATTCTTAGTGATAAAAAATCTCCTGGTCAACCTGATATGGCAGCCTTCCAAGAATATTTGATGACATTTGATCCAAAAAGTGGAAATGTGCCAAAAGATAGACTTATTCAAGCATATGGTACCACTAAAATGCTTCAGGATAAAAAAACATTATCAAGAAGTTTTGATATAAGTATGAACTGGGAAACTTCAGGATCTGATATGGGAGGGAGAACAAGAGCTATCATGTTTGACCCTAATGATCCAACTAATAAAAAAGTTTGGGCAGGTTCAGTCACAGGAGGTTTGTGGTATGTAAATAATATTACAAATCCCAATGAGGAATGGGTATCTGTAAGCGATTTTTGGAGTAATTTAACTGTTAGTTGTATTACCTATGATCCAAATAATACTCAAGTTATGTACATTGGAACGGGAGAAGCCCAAACTGCAAGAATTATTTACCGGGAATCATCAGGTCTTGGTGCAGGTATTCTTAAATCAACTGATGGAGGTCAAACATGGGATTTCATGGAAAGCACCAGTGATTTTGACTACATAACAGACATCGCCATAAAAGATGAGAACGGAACAAGTGTAATTTATGCTTGCGTAGCATCTGGTTTTTATATGGGTGCTAATCATGTAAGCCAGCCATCAGACGGTGTATTCAGATCCGATGATGGGGGATCAACATGGAGCCAAGTTTTACCATCAATTCCGTCTTCTTCAGATAACAAACCATATACACCTTCTGATATTGAGATATCTTCAAATGGTAGGATATATGTTGGAACAATGGAAAATTTAGATGAACAAGGTGGGGCCACTGTTCTCTATTCTGATAGTGGTCTTGCTGGCACATGGAATATATATGAAGAATATCATGACATAATTTTATCTGAGTCATATTATAAAATCCCTGCACGCACCCTTGTTGCTGCATCACCTTCTGATCCAAATGTTGTGTATGTTCAGTTTGCTGCTGGATATTTTGGAAACAATGATTTTATCTACTATCGTGGAAGATATATGGCAAAATCTATGGATGGTGGCTTGAACTGGACAGATGTTAATATACCTGATGCAGATTGGTCAACATTGGCATGGCATGCATTTGTTTTAGAGGTAAGCCCCACTGATCCCAATACTGTTTTTACTGGTGGGCTTGACTTATGGAAATCATCCAACGGTGGTGATAACTGGGATCATATTTCCGACTGGGTACTTATGTATTATGGTGGAGGTGATGATTATGTTCATGCTGATCAGCATTCAATACAATTTCAACCTGGATCAAGTAGTACTGCTATTTTTAGCTGTGATGGAGGAGTGTTTTTAACCAATACTGCAAACCAGTCGTATCCAGTTTTTATTGAGAGGAATCAGGGTTATAGTACCCTGCAGTTTTATTCATGCGCCATAAAACCTATCCCAGGATCTAAACAATATATTGGTGGGTTACAAGATAATGGCACTTTGTTCCATAGTGGGAGCCCTCTGAGCATAAATAATATGATCGATGGAGGTGATGGTGCATATTGTTTTTGGGATCAGGATCAGTTCAATATATATATAACCTCTGTATATTATAACAACTACACGGCATGGAGTAATAATTCCCAATCTGCTAATTTTGGAGGTAATTCAGGAACATTCATAAGTCCTGCAGATTATGATGACGAGGATAATATATTATATTCAAATGCTGTAACTTTTACAGGAGGAAATGCCAATCAGTTACTCCGCGTAAAAAACATTCCTTCAAATGTGAATGAGCAGTATGTGGACATAGGAACAAACTCGGATGTGCCATTTTCACATATTAAGAACTCTAGTTATGCTCCGTTTGGCACATCTAATTTGTTCGTTGGCACACAATCGGGAAAACTTTATAAGGTAATAAACGCTCATAATAATCCAGTTTCGGCAGAGATAGGAAGTTCTGCATTTCCCACAGCAAATATTTCTTGCATTGCATTGGGGGATAGTGAGGATGAATTATTGGTTACATTCTCAAATTATGGGGTTTCATCGATATGGCTCACTATGGATGGTGGTGATTCGTGGATTGAAAAGGAGGCTGACCTTCCTGACATGCCAATACGATGGGCAATTTTTCATCCAGAAAATAACGGTCAGGCTCTATTAGCAACAGAGATTGGAATATGGTCAACAAATACTCTCCAGGAAGAAAGTACCATTTGGGAACCAAATTCTAATGGGATGTCTAATGTAAGGGTAGACATGTTAAAGCTTAGAAAAGGAGATAATGTTGTGCTTGCTGCTACTCATGGACGTGGCTTATTTACAGCTGAATTCCCACTGGATATTCATGTTGGTGTTAAATCATTATCAGAAGAAAAATCATTCAACATATTCCCTAACCCTGCCACTGATATAATAAATATATCCAGCAAAGGAGAGCATAATACTATTTTGGTAACAATCTCAGATATTAATGGTAGAAAGGTTTTTGAAACCAAGCCAGAATTAACCACAAAATCAGTGTCCGTATACTTGCCAGGTTTGACGCCAGGGAATTACATCATAAGTGTTGAATCAGATGGTATTAAAGAACGTCAAAAATTGGTAATTACCCGATAACAGTTTTTTGACTAATATAAATTCTATTTTTGGGGTTCTTATAGTCTGAATTTTTTTAAAATTACAAAATGAATAAAATTATATCCCTTCTATTTATGGTAACTTTTGTTGCCTCCATCAATATAGGCTGCAACAGAGAGTCTAAACCCACAGAAAATAAGTCTAATAACGATTATATGCTTTATGCAACGCTATTTCATCAGCAGGCTGCTGAAAATAGAGCATTGTCATACCAGGCATTTAACATTGCTGAACTTATGTTGAATAATGCACTTAGAAATGCTGCCCTCACTAAAAAACTTGCCGTTGTTGTTGATGTTGATGAAACTGTTTTAGATAATAGCCCCTATGAAGCGAGATGCATAATAGAAAATGTTAATTATCCTGTTTACTGGAAGGAGTGGTGTGAGCAAGCATCCGCAAAACCCATAGCGGGATCTCTTGATTTTTTAAAATATGCTGAAACTGTTGGGGCGGAGGTTTTTTATATAACAAATCGCAGAGAAAAATATAGAGCTGTGACAGTTAGTAATTTAAATAAATATGATTTTCCATTTGTTGACAATGATCACCTAATGATGAGAACCAGTGAATCGAATAAGGAGCCAAGAAGAGAACTTGTTGAGAAAGATTATCATATTGTACTTTTAATAGGAGACAATTTAGGTGATATGCTTTATGGCTTTGATGTAACTAATAATGAAAACCGTTTCGAAATGGTGGATAGCTTAAAGACAGAGTTTGGATCTCGGTTTATTATGCTTCCTAATGCCATGTATGGCTTATGGGCCAATAACCTTGTTGGTGATAATAATGATATTAGTAAGGAAGATAGGATACGGTTGTTAAAAAGTGGACTAACATCCTTCTAAAAAAAAGAGCGGTCCATTAAAATGCACCGCTCCTTAAATTATCTATTCTTTTTGTGACTAATTTATTTCCATGAAATAAGGTAAGCGCGCTTGAACACCTTTCATGTTTTTAACTGTATGAATATTCTCATAAAACTTATAATATTCTCCCAATTCTTTTTTAACAATTGATTGCGATGCTTGCCCGGTTATTTCTGCAACTAACTGTTCAATAAAATCTTTTTTCTTAGGGTATGTTGATATTCTATAATTATCATCCAGTTCTGCTTTTTCTGCAGCATATGCTACCGCATCTTCCAAACCTCCATAACCATCAATTAATCCAATCTTTAGAGCATCAACTCCAGACCATACACGTCCTCTTGCTATGCTATCAACATAGGATACATCAAGATCTCTGGTTTCTGCAACAAGCTCAGTAAAGTTGGTATATATTTTACTAATTTCCTGATCTAATTTTTCCTTCTGGTATGGCTTGAGTGGTGCAAACATATCAATGAAATCAGAATTTTCATTTGTCATAATATTATCCATGGTAATACCCAGTTTTTTGTTCATCATATCACCTAGGTTAGGAATTACACCAAAAACTCCAATGGAACCAGTGACTGTTGTTGGCTGGGCAAAAATATAATCAGCATTTGTAGCTATCCAATAGCCGCCAGAAGCCGCAACATTCCCCATTGAAACAATAACTGGCATTTTCTCCATTGCCAACTCCACCTCTCTTCTGATTATTTCAGAAGCAAGTGCATCCCCACCTCCTGAATTAATCCTGAAAACAATGGCTTTAACCCTATCATTTTTGTGAGCTTTTCTTAAGGCTTTGGATGTTGTAACAGAGCCTATGTTAGTCCCATCACTTTTGCCTTGAACTATCGATCCTTCAGCAAAAACAATTGCAATTTTATCACGACCTAATTCTTTCTTTGATTTTACTTTTGCATTTGTATAATTGGCGAAACTTACAGTTTTCAATTTATCATCCTTTTCAACACCTGTTTTTTCCTTTAGTATATCAATTAACTCATCTCTATATATAGCACCATCTATAAACCCCAGCTCAAGAGCTTTGTTAGCATCAGTAACCTCAAGTTTGTCAGCGATTTTATTTAGGTCATCTATACTAATATCACGTGATTCCGAAATTGCCACCAGTAACTTACCCCACATTGAGTTTAACAATGTTTGAAGTTGTTCACGGTTAGCTTTGCTCACATGCTCCCTCATAAGAGGTTCCACAGCACTTTTGTATTTATTGTCGGGGCCTCTTACTATTTGCATGTCAATATCTAGCTTGTCAAGTAAATTCTTGAAAAACATAAGCTGAGCTTGCAAACCTTTAAATAGTATCATACCCTCTTTGTTTAGATAAATTTCATCGGCAAGACTTGCAAGGTAATAGGCCTTTTGATCATATCCATTAGCATAGCTAATAATAAACTTACCAGATTTCTTAAATTCAATAAGTTTGTTTCTTATTTCCTCAGAAGTTGCCATTCCCGCAGGAAGAGTCTCCATGTCGAGAAAAATACCATCTATCCTCTTATCCTTAGATGCCTTATCAATATTATTGAGGATTGAATATAAACCAACTGGTTTTTTTGATTGCATTGTTGCAAAATCAAATCCCTCAAAAGGATTATCATTTCCCTGATCTTTTATTTCTGCATTCCATGATATGTGTAATATGGAATTGTCTTTTACACTAGTTTCGTCATCACCAGACATTGCAACAATGGATGTTATTGCACCCGCAAAGAGTAAAACGACAACAAATATTGTAAGTAATGTCCCTACAAAGGATGCAAACATTAATTTGAAAAACTGCTTCATGATAGTTATATTAAATGTTAGGTTTAAACAGAGCTGGCAATATTAGCAATATTATGCGAATAATGGCCACAGGTCCAAATCATTCCCTGATTATTTATTGTTAATATTTCATAAATCATTATACATAAATAAACGAATTCAATAATAATTCTCCGGATTGAATTGGATTGTTAATAAATAGACGATTCATAAGGAGATAGATTTCCTACCTTTGCAATTCAAATAATTTTGATGACTAAAGTTAACGATGTTTATTTATTGCTGGGGAGTAATATTGAGCCGCGATTAGATTATATTAATAGAGCATTGGCAGAAATTAAAAATAGAGTAGGCCTAATCAATGATAAATCATCATTATTTGAATCGGAGGCACATGGCTTTGTTTCTAATACCAAATTTATCAATCAGGTACTCAAAGTTAAGTCTATTCATACTGCAGAAGATGTGCTTACAGTAATATTGGATATTGAAAAAGGGCTGGGAAGAAAAAGACAATATGATGGGTATTCTTCTCGTACCATAGACATAGATATATTATATTATAATGAGGATGTATTTAATTTAGATCAGTTAGTGATACCACATCCAAGGTTGCATAGAAGGCGATTTACATTACTGCCTTTAAATGAAATAGCTTCTGATTATATACATCCCATAATTAATAGATCTAATGAGGAACTTTTGGAGGAATGTAAAGATTTATCAGAGGTGAACAAATATAAGAATGAGGAATTATAATTTTATTGCGATTGAAGGTAATATTGGTGCTGGAAAAACATCTCTGGCAACATTAATATCAAAAGAGTTTAATGCTAAACTGATACTCGAGCAATTTGAGGATAATTCATTTTTGCCAAAATTTTATGAAGACCAAGATAAATATGCCTTCCCTTTGGAGATGTCGTTTTTAGCATCTAGATTTCAACAGTTAAAAGATCAGCTTGGAAACAGGGATCTATTTAAATCATTTACGATTAGCGACTACTTCATAATTAAGTCTTTGATTTTTGCTCAAAAAACACTTGCAGATGATGAGTTTAAAATATACACTCGCTTCTTCAATATTATCTTAAACCAATTACCTAAGCCTGATTTATTCGTATATCTGCATTTGGATACAAAAAAGCTACAAGAAAATATCAAACTCAGAGGACGATCATATGAAAAAGATATTCAAAATGAGTATCTTGAAAAAATCAAAGATGGCTATTTTGAGTTTATTAAGCAACAATCCAATATGCCAATTGTTATCATTGATACCAATAATATTGATTTTGTGCATAGTAAAGATGACTATGAAAAGATGGTTGATATTATTAACAGAAAATATGAACCAGGAGTTCATCGCATAATTCCATAGGGCAAAAAAAAATCCCGGTCATTAAACCGGGATTTTTTTAATCAAAAATTAAATTTCTATTTCATATTAACGACAGCATTGAAATCTGCATCGTTGTAATACTTTAAGAATTCTCTATCAGTTTTTGCTAGGCTTGCTACATCTGGATCAATTTTGATAGACTGACCTAAATAATCCAAAACGCCATCTTTGTTATCTTGATGAGCAGCTGTTATAGCTAATAAGTAAAGAGTTTCTGCATCCTGAGGAGCACATTTGAAAGTTTTCTCAGCTCCTGATGTGTTACCATTTAACAATTGTGCAAGACCTAAGTTAAAGTCACATTTACTATCTGATAGTAATTGCTCTGCTCTTGCGTAATCACCTAATGCAATGTCTGCTAAACCAAGGTTGTAGTCTGCATCTCCACCTAGTTCACGTGATATTGTGAATGATGCTTTTGCATTACTATAGTCTCCAGTTAGCATAAAGAAAACACCCCAGTTATTGTGCAATTCGGATGAGTTTTCATTTAATTCAACTCCTCTTACCAGCATGTCTTCAGCTAATTCAAGGTTACCTTCCGCTAACTCAACAGCAGCAGCATTATTTACGGATCTCCATGAGTTTGGATTAAACTCTATTATTGAGCCATAAATAACTTTTTTGGTTCCATTGTCATCGGTAAGTGTTGCAGCATAGAAAAGTTCTTCTATTTCTAAGTCACCAGGACTAGTAGTTGAAAGATTAGCTATTTCTGCATCTGTTCTTTTCGGTACAAATGTATTAACATTAATATCAGCTCTTCTTAGCGGAGGAAGAATATCACGCTCGATCTCAGGATATATAAGAATCATATTTCTGATCTCTTCTTCTTTCTTACTTTGATCAGCTGAGTTGATTACATTAAGAATTGCACTTTTATCTTTTATGTCAGAAGCTTTTACAGCTCTCATAAAACCATTCCAGTCAGGTCCGTTAGACGTAACTACAAAGTCTATGGCTTCAGCTGCAACAAGTTCATTTTCTTTTGCAAGTTTGGATACTTTATCCTCCATGTATTTCATGGCAGTATTAGCACGACGCTCAGAAAGTCCTTCATTGAAAGTTTCTTCACCTTCTGGAGAAGCCCAACCGTCGATTGTAATATCATCAAGTAACCATCCTTTTTCCATGTCAGACATATTGTTCTTCAACATATCATAATTGGCTTCATCCTTGTTCAAAGGAAGATTCCAGTTAAGGTCAGAACGATTAACTCTAAAGTATAAATCTGATTCAGTAGAACTTATTGTTACTTTTTCATATGCATGAGGAGCAAATGCTAGGAATTCAGTATTACGAAGATACTTGGAAGTGTGTATAACACCATCATCAAGTTTTCTTTCTGCTGCTGTAAATACTTTTGTTCCATCTTCCTGAGCAGTTCCACAATTATCATATACTTCACCTTCATAGGTATAAATTACAGGAGCAACTGTTAATTCACTTACGTCCATAGCAGGATCATAAGGTATTTTACTTGTGTAGCTGAATGTACCACCGTTGGCATAACTAATAAGCGTTCCATCACCAGATACTGATTCTCCTTTAAAGTTCATTGTTTCAAAAGCGGTTTCACCACCATCATATCTTAAGACAGGAGTGAAGCACATTACAGCTTTCTTGTCAAAATATTTTGGAGGGAAAGTTCCTTTAATTGTAACTTCAACAAAGTCACCTCTTTCTTCTAATGGACTTGGAGTTGCCTCTAACTGAACTTTTTCAAAGTCGTTGGCCATCTTTTTGTTCTTGTTGCCTCCAAATTTGAAACGTGCACCTATGTTGAAGTGAGAATAAACATCATTCTTAACCTCTAAGGCGCCATGAACTGCACCATCTGCATAATCCGTAGCCATCCAAGTGTATGAGTAGTCACCGTAGATATCAAATTTTTCACTAACATTGAAATCAACAGAAAAACCAACAGGTACTGTAGCGTCAATGTTTCTATCACTGATACCATCACCAGTTCCGCCGGACTTGTTTCCTTTGTATCCATTTTTTCCTATCTCTGCATCTGTTGCAAGATCATAAGTAATGGATTTCCATTGCGATTGGCCATAACCAGCATGCAAGGAAAAGTCAACGAGTCTGTCTTTGTAACCACCAATAAGGTTTGATAGGTTAATTCCAACATTTACATTGGCTCCAAAATAATCTGCATCGAAGTACATATCCCTTCCCCACTGAGCATTAGGAATTGTTGTGGTAGGAACATTTTTCTTCTCACCACTAAAGAATCCTCTTTCAACATCAGCATAAACACTAAAAACAGATGTAAACTGACGACCAAAACCTAGTGCGCCATTGAATTTAGTACGGCTGAAATCTGGTGAGAAACCATATTGACTAAGGTCAGCATGTGACCATGATGGTCCTATTTCTCCTTCAACAAACCAGAATGGAGAAAATGAAGATGATTTCGCGGCTTTATTTTCGCCATCTTCTTGAGCGAAGAAAGACATAGGTAAAGCCATAACCAAGCTTAAAATTAAAGCTCTGTAAAACGTAGAGTAAGCGTTTTTCATGTTAGTCATTTTTTATTATAGAAATTTTAATTTTCAAAGTTTACTAAAGTTTTAATATAATTTATAATCATTAAAATTATGATAAAACCCCAATTTATATGGGCAAAAGTAAAAAATTATGTGAATAAATACACATAAGAACTGCGTTTTTTACGTTATTGATGCTAATTAGTTTCAAATAATCGTAACTATTTCAATTTTAAAACCATATCCCATAATACTATTCCTACACTGACGCTGATATTCAGTGAATGTTTTGTGCCCCACTGAGGAATCTCAACACAGCAATCAGAAATTGCAATTATATCATTATCAACACCCTTGACTTCATTGCCGAAAATTAATGCACAATTACAATTCTTATCAACCTGTAAATCATGGAGTTTCGTGCTATTCTCTACCTGTTCTACGGATATGATTTTATAACCATCATTTTTTAAGAAATTAACAGCTTCAATTGTAGTCTTAAAGTACTTCCAGTCAACAGATTCGGTTGCACTGAGGGCAGTTTTGTGAATTTCTCTGTGAGGTGGAGTAGCAGTTATTCCACATAAATATACCGACTCTATTCTAAAGGCGTCTGAGGTGCGAAATACGGACCCCACATTACTCAAACTTCTAATGTTATCAAGAATAACCACGATGGGAAACTTTTTAGCATGTTTAAACTCATCTACACTAAGACGGTTCAACTCTTCCATTTCTAGTTTTTTTGGCATATAGAATTGTTATTTATACAAAAATAGTGTTTGAGGTGGCATTGACAAAATACTTTTAATCATTTTTTTTGAATAGCTTGTGTATATTTGCTATGTCATTATAAAAATCTAGTTTGGGAATGTCAACAAAATATGCGGAAACTCCATTGATGAAGCAATATAATGCAATTAAGGCAAAGTACCCTGATGCATTACTTTTGTTCAGAGTGGGCGATTTTTATGAGACGTTTGGAGAAGATGCAATAAAAGCGTCATCAATACTTGGTATTGTGCTTACCAAAAGAAGAAATGGGGCTGCTTCTTTTGTTGAATTGGCAGGTTTCCCCCACCATTCACTGGATACCTATCTTCCAAAGTTAGTTCGGTCAGGTAATAGAGTTGCGATTTGTGATCAACTTGAGGATCCAAAGCTTACAAAAAAAATTGTTAAAAGGGGAGTTACAGAGCTTGTTACTCCAGGAGTTACCTTTAATGATAACGTGCTGGAGCAAAAAGAGAATAATTTTCTCGCCTCAATTCATCTTACATCAGGAGTTTCGGGGATATCACTATTGGATATTAGTACTGGAGAGTTTTACATATCAGAGGGTAACATCGAATATATTGACAAACTTCTGCAGAGCTTCAGTCCCAGTGAGGTTGTTATACAACGTCAAAATAGAAAGAAGTTTGAGGAATTATTTGGAGACAAGTTCCACTTGGCATTTTTTGATGATTGGGTTTTTTCATTAGAATTTGCAAATGAGATTTTGTTAAAACACTTTAGTACAAATTCTCTTAAGGGGTATGGTATTGAGGGTATTAACAATGGAATAATAGCATCAGGAGCTGCACTACATTATTTACTGGAAACCCATCACGATAAACTTGACCATATTAGTAACATAAGTAGAATAGATGAAGGGAGCTATGTATGGTTGGATAAGTTTACCATAAGAAATCTGGAAATGATCCACCCTCTTACACTTGGAGCAAATACATTACTAAGCATACTTGATCATACAGATTCTCCAATGGGAGCTAGATTGATGCGCAGATGGATAGCCCTTCCACTAAAGGATATTAATGCTATAAACGAAAGGTTAAATGTTGTTGAATATCTAATTCAAGAGCATGACCTTAGGCATAAAATACATGATCACATAAAAAAGGTTGGTGATATAGAAAGGTTAATATCTAAAGTAGCAACTGCAAGAGTAAATCCTCGAGAGCTAAAACAGATACAGCTGTCACTCTATGCCATAGAAGGCATTAAAAATACATGTAGCATAAAGGGAAACAAGGAATTTGGTAAAATTTCCAAAAACCTAAATCCATGTCGTGAACTTGCAGATACTCTATCTAAACAATTGAAAGATGAGCCTCCATTACTCGTAAACAAGGGAAATATAATAGCCAATGGTGTTAATGATGAATTGGATGAGTTGAGAAATATATCTTCATCAGCCAAGAATTATCTACAGAAAATTCTTGAGCGTGAAATAAAAAGGACCAATATTTCATCCTTAAAAATAGGATTTAATAATGTATTTGGATATTACTTAGAGGTTACCCATGCGCACAAAGAAAAAGTACCCGATGATTGGCATCGAAAACAAACGCTAACTGGTTCTGAGAGATACATTACTGAGGAACTTAAGGAGCTAGAAGATAAAATACTTGGTGCTCAGGAAAAAATAATCTCATTGGAGCAGAAGTTATATGATGAGGTTGTGCAACATGCTGCGAAGTATGTGTCAACAATACAGATTAACTCCAATGTTATAGCAGAACTTGATTGTTTGTCATCATTTGCAAAAGTATCACAGGAAAATAACTATACTAGACCAGAAATCATAGAAGATTATTTCATTGATATTAAAAATGGCAGACATCCCGTGATTGAATCTAATCTACCACCAGGAGAGGATTACATTCCCAATGATGTTTATCTGGATAGTGAGAATCAACAAATCATTATTTTGACTGGTCCGAACATGTCAGGAAAATCAGCACTACTAAGGCAAACAGCATTAATTATATTAATGGGACAGATGGGATGCATGATTCCTGCAGAATCAGCAAAATATGGTTTTGTGGACAAAGTATTTACACGGGTAGGAGCTTCAGATAATATAAGCTCAGGGGAATCCACATTCATGGTTGAGATGAATGAAACAGCAAGTATTCTCAATAACATCTCAAATAGAAGTTTGATATTACTTGATGAGATTGGACGAGGAACAAGCACATATGATGGGATATCAATTGCATGGTCAATTGCAGAGTTTTTGCATAATCATCCAGCATATCGTTCAAAAGTTCTCTTTGCAACACATTATCATGAGTTGAATGACATGTCTTTGACCATGAAAAGGATAAAAAACTACCACATTAGTAGTAAGGAGCATGGTAAAAAAGTTATCTTTTTAAGAAAGCTTACAAAGGGAGGTAGTGAACATAGTTTTGGTATTCATGTAGCTGAAATGGCTGGAATGCCAAAGAAGGTAACCTCAAGGGCAAAGCAGATGCTAGAAATTCTTGAAAAGAGTCATTCGGATAGACAGAATAATGTAGAAAGCAAGAATTTGAAGAAGGCTGTAAAGAGGGGAATTGATGAAAATTTACAGTTGAGTTTTATTCAGCTTGATGATCCTTTGCTTAATCAAATAAAAAATGAAATACTAAATACAGATATTGATACACTAACACCTGTTGAAGCTTTAATGAAGCTTAACGAGATTAAAAAAACTTTGGGCTCATAGCTATAATGTGACAATCAATTTTTTTTGACATTTTTTCTTTGAAATTAAAAAAAATACTACATTTGCACCTCCAAATTTTCGGTTGAATATTTGGAATTAGCGGGAATAGCTCAGTTGGTAGAGCACGACCTTGCCAAGGTCGGGGTCGCGGGTCCGAGTCCCGTTTCCCGCTCAAAATCCCGATTTCGTTTAATCGAGTCGGGATTTTTTCTTGAAACGTCTGCTCGAGTGGTGGAATTGGTAGACACGTTGGACTTAAAATCCAATGGGCATTGCGCCCGTGCGGGTTCAAGTCCCGCCTCGAGTACATAACGGGGGATAGTCGTAAGATTATCTCCCGTTTTTTTTGTGCTTAGTTTTTTAGGATTCAAATGTTATAGGCCTATTTGATATAAAATAATATCATTAAACCTTTCGTATTTTACTTTTAAAAAATTCTTCAGCATTGTTAATGTGAATATCTATTTTACTGCTATCCATACGTTTGTAGGAATAATAAAGCATGGATGTCCTTGGATTTGATCTGAAGTAATCTTGGTGATTATGAATAAAATTCCAAAATAATCCATCCCATGTATTTTCCCAATGGCCTTTGCTGTAGTTGCTCATTTTCTTTATGTAGTTGGATCCTCCCACATAAGGTTTAGTGGCAAATGTTCCACCGTCTGAAAATTGACTCATTCCATATATGTTTGGTACCATAACCCAATCATATGAATCAATGAATAACTCCATGAACCAACGATAAACTTCATTTGGATCAAATTCACACAAAAGCATAAAGTTACCCAATACCATTAATCTTTCAATATGATTGCAGTAGCCCGTTTTTAATACTTGATTAATAGTTTGATCAATTGGTTCAATGCCAGTTGTAGCATTGTAGAAACAATGAGGAATCTTTGTTTTAAAATTCCAAAAATTCATTGTTCTAGAGTAACTACCTTTGCATTCATACATGCCACGAATAAATTCCCTCCAACCTATAATTTGCCTTATGAAACCTTCTGTTGAGTTTATGGGGATATTTTCTTTTTCTGCAAAGTTTAGACTCTTTTCCACAACATAATTGGGAAGTATTAATCCTACATTTAGCAGAGGAGAGAGGATACTATGATTTAAAAATGATTGATTTTGGACTATGGCATCTTCATATGGACCGAAATCGTAAAAGCGAGTTTTAAGAAATTGATTGAACCAATTTTTTGCGTCTTCATGATTTATTGGATAATAAGGGTTTTCTGAAACTTCTCCTGGATTAGAATTAAAGTTATTGATTACATAATTTGTGGCTTCTTGCCAAAAGGTACAGGATTTAGGAAAATTAATAACTGGAGGTATTTTTGACTTTGGGTATTTTTTTCTGTTATCATTATCATAGGTCCATTTACCTCCAATTGGCTGGTCATTTTTATTGATTAATATATTTAGTTTTTTTCGCTGCTGCTTATAAAATGAGGTTTGAAAGAATGACTTTTTATCGGATCTGAAAAAATCAGAAAGATCGGATTTAGAGTTTAGAAATAGTGGACTCGTGAAAATATTTAAGTTGCAGTTACCTGATATTAATTTGACCCTTTTTTCAAGCCAATTATCAACAGGATCAATCAAATTTATTTCAGATATATTTTTCTTTCTTATTTCTTTATTAAATACCCTTATATCTGATAAATCGTGGCATGAATCTATGTAAGTAACTTTTATGCCTTGTTGTTCCAAATAATGCTGATAATATTTCATGGAAGCCCTATGAAATGCCAATTTTTGTTTGTGGAATTTATATTGTTTGAAGAATAGATATTCTTCAATCAGATAAACTTCATTACCATTTTTCATTAGATTGCTTGCAGCAAATAGCTGATTTGGAAATATAAGGTTAATAGACTTTTGCATTGCTTTTATTACGTTTACATCTTTCACTACAATATTTTACGTCATTCCAATTCTTTTCCCATTTTTTACGCCAAGTAAATGGCTTGTTACATACTAAACAAATTCTTTTAGGCAGGTCACTTTTCCTCATTGCGTCATTTCTTTTTTAATTTTTTTCCAGTAACCAAAAAATGACGGGTAATAACCTTTAATACTGCTTATCCATTCTCTATCTTCCTGATTACCTTTATAATGGTTGTTGGTTGGATGCTCTTTGTAGTACAAATTATTTGTATTTACATACTTTTCAAGACTTGAAAATTCACCTATAAATATTTTTATTTCTTTTATATTTCTTGTCAACTTCATTATAAAGTTCATGACATTCTTTGACACGGGGTTGTCAATGAAAAAAGAAGGCTCCATTAAGAAAATTCTTTGCATATCTTTATTCTTATACCAGTTGGGATCTATGTTGTAAAAATTGTAGATGAGACTGGTCTTATTTTTATCCAATATTGGGTTTTCTACTAAAGGTAGTTTCGTACTAACATCGAAGGAAGTGTTTTCTTGTAGGATTGTGGGGGTAGTTATATTTTCAAATGCTTCATAATCGAGGTCTAAAAAAGTATTTTTCTGAAAACTGTTGAAATACTTATTGATATTGTTTTGGTTAGCGAAGTATTTTTTATTTGAGAATGAGCCAGCTACCCATTGCCAACTTAGATGGTTGCTGGCTAAATCTCCATCCAATAGATTACTGTACATCCATTTAGCTGGCTCAAGCCAATGTGAATTTGCAATGTTGCAGCATATAGATGCTACATACATTCGCATGTGATTATGCATATAACCCGTTTCATAGAGATTTTTAATGGCATAATCTATTTCTTTTATACCAGTATTAGCATTAACAATAGCCTTTGGTATTTTATAATTTGTAACATGACTTTGTTTGTTTTTAAGATCTACTTTTATTGCATCTTTTTTTTCTATCCAAACTTGCTGCCAATAGTCTCTCCATGCTAACTCCTGAATTAATTTTTCTGTTTTGTACCATGGTAAACCCAAAGATTTAATGTGAAGGTATAATTGGCGTGTTGATATTACGCCCCTTGATATATAAGGGCTCAAATGAGTTACTGCACCATCCTTATAATTTCTAGTGGCTGAATATTTAACAGGATCAATTGCATGAATCCTGCTTTCAACATCTGATATATCTGAGGGAAAGTTTATCGCTTTGAAATTTTGTTGTTTGAAATACTTTTTTGTCTGGAACTTTTAAACCGCAATATTTCTGCATTGCGTTTCTTTAGATGCTTTTTACTTACACCACTATTTACGCGTTTTCTCCATAACTTAAATGAGCTTTCTTTAAGAGTTTTACGCATTATTTTTATCACCTGTGATTCTGAAATCCCAAATTGGATTTCTATTGCTTCAAAGGGAGTTCTGTCTTCCCAAGCCATCTCAATTATTCTATCTATTTCAAGATCTGTCATTATTTGATAATAAATTTTAAAAAAATGCTAGTAATGGGTTAATATGAAATGCTTATGTGCGCTTTCCATAAACCTAAACGCACTTTATTGCCAAATTATTTTTGTGGACGCATTAAAGAATTAATTTTCGTATCCTTTAAGCCCTTTTAATGTGAAAAAATCCCATATGTTCTCTGAAATGTTCCAGCCGTTGTCTGATATTATTGCCCAATCATGGCCTTGATTTATTAAAAAGCATCCTAGCACTTGATTCTCTCCACTTTTATCTGACCACTTAACATAAATAACAGAATCGTTATTTACTAAGGTATCAGGTTCAGGAAGACAGTCGTTCCATATAGCCCATTGTTTTAAAACGCTGTTAATATTCATGGTCGGCCATGATAAATTTGAGGAGCCATTGATTAAAACTGCTTGATCTGCTGTTCCATGAATGTGAAGAATTGGTACCGGAAAACCTGGTATAATTGTGTCAAACATCATTGATCCAGCCAAATTAGCCATTGCAGTAATCCTATGACTAAGCTCCATTGCTAGTCGGTACGACATCATTCCACCATTTGAATGACCAACAATAAATATGCTATCAGTATCAATGGAGTAATCAAACGTTAATGTATCAATCAGATTATCTATAAATTTAACATCATCTATTCCTCCATAGTTATTCGATAAACCTCCTCCTGAGTTCCAAAAATAATTTATGCCGTTTTCTTCTATCATACCGTGTGGATAAACAACTATACAATCTTTGTTTACGAATTTGTCGAACCCACTGTAAATCGGCATTCCCAGGTTTTCATGATAATATCCATGAAGAACAAATATTAAAGGAAAACTCCTTTGCTCATTGTAATTATTTGGCAATTGGAGATTAAATGTTCTTTGAATATCTGAGCTCTTTATGCTGTCAATTTGAGCTTCTGCAATAATTGGTATTACAAACAGTATTAGTATCCATTGTTTGACAAAACAAAAATAGGTTATTGATTTATTATTAGTGTGCATAGCGTTTTAAGTAAAAATGGGTTTGCTAATCTAATCATTTGATAACAAATTATGCTAAATATTTAATTAGTCCAATTATCTTATAAAGCATTATTATAACAGATGTATTATCTATAAACTTATATTTTCTAACCCTATTATTTATTAAATTTGTATGCAAATTTTAATGATTTGAGCGACCATTTTTCAATGAGTCCAAAATGATAATGAAAAAATAATGGATCTTGTAAACAAATATTTTAATTGTGGTTAAAATAATAGAAACACCCAGGGATGGGTTTCAAGGATTGCCTACTATAATAGAAACAGATAAAAAGGTTGAGTACATTAACCAGTTGTTGCAATGCGGTTTTCACACTGTTGAGGTTGGCAGTTTCGTATCTCCAAAATTAATACCACAAATGGCTGATACAGCGCAGGTCATAAAATCATTAAAGACTGATAATACAAACTCAAATTTGGCAGTTCTTGTTGTTACTAAACAAGGTGCGGATAGGGCATGTGAGTTTGAAGTTATAAATGAATTGTTCTTTCCATTTTCTGTTTCCAGCACATTTCTTCAGAAGAATATAAAGCAAACAATAGAACAAGCTGTAATTAATATCCATGAAATTCAAAACCTTTGTGTTAAAAATGGTAAACAGCTTATTACATATTTTTCCATGGGTTTTGAAAGTTCTTATGGCAATAATTGGAGTATGGATATGTTGTATAAATATGTGGAAGTTTTCACAACAATGGGACTTAAAATATTTCCATTTTCTGACATATTTGGTAATGTATCTCCGATGAAAATAAATGAAGTATTTAATGGCCTTAAAAGTGAGTTTGCAGAGGTAGAGTTTGGATTGCACTTGCACTCATTGGATAATAACCGTTTGGAAAAAGTTGATGCTGCATATAAGGCAGGGATTAGACGTTTCGATACTGTAATAAATGGTATAGGAGGATGTCCTCAAACAGGTAAAGAACTCATTGGTAATTTGCCATTACAGGAGTTTTTAAGATATTGCAGTCAAAACAATATACCAACAAATATTGATGAGGAAAAGGTAATCGAAATATCTAAATATAACTTATACTAAACCTATAAAATTAAGGTTCTGGCTTACATACTCTCAAATGTTTCTTCAAGCCAATTAAATCTATCAATCATCCACATTTTTAAGTGATTTACTTCTTCGATGTGAGTCTCGAAATAAATAGGATTTGGCCAAACATAATTTCCATATAAATCCCATCTGAAGTCATTTTCCTCCTGCGCAAAACGAAGCTTGTGCTGCTGTGTATCTATTATTTCCAAGAAGTAATCTCTCTTATCGTTAAAGAAATTGAACCTGTCTTTAACTTGGCTTACAAAGTAGGGATCTTGGAATAGCCTTGTAAAATAGCTGTTATATTTTATCCAAAACCCATCTGGATACTGACTATCAGCATAATCAACATTCCCAAATGATAGATCAAAGTCCCATAATGGTCCCATTTTTAATTTCTCTCCTGGAACCAAATTAAGGTAGATGCTAGAATATGCTCTTGCATCTACATTTTTGGCAATTTCATTTATGAGATACCAGTCAACGAAACTTTCAACATCGATATAGGATCTGTAACCAGTTATAGGGTCTTTGAAATTTCCGCCAAAAAGAGTACTCTCAAAATCTTCAATGTAATCAACTATATATTCATATTCAGGACTATTATATGTGGTAGATGGCTCTTTAATCTGATATAAGAACTTATATGAATTAAAGTAAATATCTTCTTCATCTAGATGGTCAGGAGTGTCTATTTCGAGAAGATACCCATCATCACCCACGTTTACCCTACTACTGCTTTCCTCTACCTTCTCAGTTATATTGTAAGTTCCATTATATGAATTGTTTATAAAAACCTCAGCATATCTGCATCTTGGAGTCCAGTCAAGATTACTTAGATACCCCATTTCAAAAGCAAGGCGTGTTCTTATCAAAGTCTTGTCACTATATTCAGCAAGGAAGATCCACTTTTTTCCTTCGGGCATACCCAAAAATTCGGCTTTTTCATCTAGCTTCATTTGATAAGGTTTTTTGGGATGGAGTCCCCAGGTAGAATGACCTCTGCCCCTAATTTTCATTTCACCTTCAAAATTTTGGAACCCTCTACCACCAATAACAATTGATTCACCGTTGATATATTCTTCTTTTGAAACAATATCACTATTATTTTCTATGTTTAATTCAACTATGGGTAATCCTGTAAACAATATTGCATCTACATCGTATTTTACATCTTTACTAACATTTGAAACCTCATAGTTTAGTATATTAGTGAAATCATTGGGAGTTATCCCACTGGATTGAATAGAACTTCCAATTGTTACATTAGAACCGAATGAATTAAAGCTAGCAACTAAGTTTTTCATATCAGTTTTATAGGGTAACCTTCCTGTAATACTACCAGAGATTTCTGTCAGATATATATTTGAATTAAGCCCAGGGTTATGTTCGCTGAGAAAAGCGAAATTATTAATAATAGGATCACTAACTATATCAGGAGTTTCTGTCTTTTTACATCCCCCTATTAGCAATAAAAGGAATATGGTTAGATATAAGTAGTATTTCAAAATATAAGTTTTAGGGTGTAAAGGTAATATTATCTGTATTTCTTACTAGTTCATGGATATCTTCTGCAGAACATTCACCATTACTTATGTATGGTAATTTTATAACAGGATGATCTATAAAGAAATCTTGGAAAACAGCATCATTGATTGATTTACCTTCTGGTACGAACTGTCCTATCCAATTGGGAACTATTTCTATTAAATATCCTCGTGTATCTTTATTATCCCAGTATTCTCTAATAAACGTATACTCATCAAAATTAAGTGGGACTTGTTGTGTAGATTCGAGTTCAAATGTTTGTATCATCCTTATATCCTCAGAAGATGAGCCCACAAGGATGGAAAATTTGCCACTTTCAGCAATCCATAATTCTCTTTTTGAGTCGAAAAATGTGAAATCGTTTGAATTCAATACAAATGAAACTTCTTTTTCTTCACCGGGTTCAAGTTTAATTTTTATGAATTTCTTTAATTCCTTTTTTGGTCTTTGCAGACTGCTTTTTTCATCTGAAACATATAGCTGAATAACTTCCTTTCCTTTGACATCACCTGTGTTTTTTACGGATAGAGAAACCACTAGTTCTTCGCTATCAAGTATTTTATCATTTGATAGCCTCATGTTACCATATTCAAAGCTAGTATAGGATAACCCATGTCCGAATGGAAAAAGGGGTATTATATCTTTCTCATCATAATATCTGTAGCCAACAAAAATGCGTTCTCCATAAAGTACATTTCCCTCTTCTCCTGGGAAGTTAAAATATGCTGGAGTGTCTTGAAGTTTAACGGGAAATGTTTCTGCTAGTTTGCCAGATGGGTTTACATTACCAAACAATACATCTGCAGTGCCACCTGCACCTGCTTGTCCTCCCAACCAACTTTCAACAATAGCTGGAGTATTATTTATCCAAGGCATAGAAACTGCACTTCCATTGGTGAGTATAATCACAGAGTTTGGATTTACTTTATTTATTTCATCAATAAGCCTATTGTGTGATTTGGGCATATTGATATGGGTACGATCAATGCCCTCGGATTCATAATGTAATGGTAATCCTGCAAAAACAAGCACAATATCAGAATTTTTAGCTTTCATAGTAGCATCATCTATGTATGATAAGTTATTGTCATCTTTTAGGTCGTACCCTCTAGAATATTTTATGTTGAATTCATTTCCATATTCATCCTGAATAATTTCTAGTACGTTATCAAGTTTTGTTGGCTTTACCTCTGAACTGCCATTACCTTGGTATCTTGGATTAACAGCAAACTCACCTATAACGGCAATATCTTTATATTTTTCCTTAGTAATGGGGAGTATATTATTGTCATTTTTCAGCAAGGTAATGGATTCGCTTGCAACTTCTCTAGCAAGTATATGATGCTCTTCAATTTTCTGATCAGCATTTTCCTTTTCAAGTTTNTCTGCCTTTANTACAATGGTTAATATATCTCGTACAATGTTGTCGAGCACTTTCTCGTCNAGCTCACCACTTTNAACTGCCTCAACAATTAGAGAATCATTAACATCATTAACACCGGGCATTTCTATGTGCATGCCAGATTTGATACCTTGTACACGATCGACCACTGCAAACCAGTCAGAAATTACTATTCCTTCAAAACCCCAGTCATCTTTTAATGTTTCTGTCAACAAAAATGACGATTGTGTACCGTATTCTCCCTGAACTCTGTTATAGCATGCCATGATTGTCCATGGCTGAGCTTTTTTTACGGCAATTTCGAAGGGCTTTAAATAAATTTCATGTAGTGTTCTTGAATCAACATCTGAGTTCAGATACATACGCATTGTTTCAGCATTATTGGCAACGAAATGCTTTAGTGATGTTCCCACCCCTTGACTTTGAACGCCATTAATAAATGCTGCTCCCATTTCTCCTGATAATATTGGATCTTCAGAAAAATACTCAAAATTTCTTCCCCCCAATACGGATCTTTTTATGTTAACTCCGGGTCCTAACAACACGTTTACATCAATGGCTTGACATTCCTCTCCAAGCGCAACTCCAACATCATAAATTAAATTAACATCCCATGTTGCAGCTAGTGCTGAAGCAGTTGGAAAACATGTTGCTGGCAATTGATCACCATATCCTGGTTTGTTTGTTGCAGGTGCACGTCTCAATCCATGAGGACCATCTGACATCCATATCCATGGAATATTGAGCCTATCAATTGATTCCGAACTCCAGTCATCTCGCCCGGAGCATAAAGATGCTTTCTCCTCAAGAGTTAGCTCACTTAAAAGCAGGTCAACTTTTTGATCAATGGAATCATTCATATTTTGAGAAATTAATATATAGCCTGAAAATAATATAATAGACAGTAGGAAATTTTTTTTCATAAAAGAAATAATTTAGATTCTTGAATAAAAGTTGACTGCAACTGCAACAAAATTAAACTTAAGACGAAGTCGAAATTCATATTTTTAAAAAGTTAATAAATCAATCAATATGCTAATCCATAGCCAAATTGAAACAATGGACTTGCATCAATATTCCAATAGTTTGGACCATACTTACCTTCATACTGATTCAGGTTTGCAGGCCAAGAGTGTGGTAGTTTTCCAGTAAAATTATAATCACCAAATAAAACTTCAGCAAAGCCATCACCTTCTGATCCTGGTAACCAGCCCACAACAAATGCATCGGTTTTATTGAGTTCATCTGTTATTATCATTGGTCGGCCGGAAATAAGAATTACCACCGTCGGGATTCCAATATCCACATATGAATCTATATAATCCTTGTGCTCTTTTTTTAGATCGAGAGTAAATTCGCCAGTGCCGTCACCAATATCTCCAAAAAATTCAACATATGGATTTTCACCAACAACGATAATTGCAATATCAGCATCTCTAACTAAGCCATCAGCTAATGTGTCATATACAACATCTCCGTAGGAGAGCTTCTGGATTCCCTCTAGTATGGTTGTGGCACCCTTATAATTATTTGCTGTCCCTCTCCAATTCACGGTCCATCCTCCTGATTGCAGTCCCGAATTGTTGGCATGTTCGCCAACCACAACTATTTTTTTAGTTTCTTTTTTCAGGGGAAGTGTTTTATTTTCATTTTTTAATAATACAAGAGATTCTCTCACTGCCTGTTTGGCAATTTTTCGATGTTCGTCACAACCTAATTTAATTGATAGCGATGAATCTGGAAATGGGTTATCAAATAAGCCCATTCGGTATTTTTGCCTCAATATCCTTTTAACAGCATCATTTATTCTTTCCATTGAGACAGAATCTTGAATAACTGATTCTTTGAGTTTACTCTGAAAATAATCCATATCTCCATCCACAGCCATTACCATATCTACACCCGCATTAATAACATTTATTCCGCCAAACCTGGAAAACCCTTTCCAGTCTGTTAGAACAATTCCTTCAAATCCCATTCCTCTTTTTAGAGTATCTGTAATCAAGGCTTTATGTGCGTGCATGGTTGACCCCAAAACAGAATTAAAGGAAACCATTATTGCCCCAACACCAGCATCAACTGCTGCTCTGTAGGGAGGTAGTAACCTATTGTCTATTTCTTCAGCTGATAAGCTAGTGTTTCCACCTTCAATCCCGTAGTCTGTTGCTCCGTCACCTATAAAGTGTTTCGCTGTGGCAAGCACAGAGTGTGATGTGTTAAAATCACTCTGGTAACCTTTTACGGCAGCATATGTTAACTCACAGGTTAGTGGCGTGGATTCAGAGTATGCCTCATAAACTCTTCCCCATTTTTCATTGTATGGAATTGCAACACAAGGAGAAAATGCCCAGTTTAAGCCAGTCGCATGCATTTCAATTGCTGTAATTTCTGCGGACTTCATTACCATATCCGGATTTCCTGATGCTCCCATTCCAATATTATGAGGAAAAATTGTTGCTCCTTCAAAAGTGTTTTGACCATGCACTGCATCCACTCCAAAAAGTAATGGTATGCCAAGTCTTGTGGATAAGGCCTGATTCTGTAGATCACGGAATTTAGATTGCCAGTCATCTGCCGTTTCTCCGGGTATCGGACCTTGAGTATGTATTACTGAACCAATAAATTTATTTGAAATATCACCTTCTGAAATGTCATAAAAGTGTCTAACTTGAGTCATTTGACCTATTTTTTCATCAAGAGTCATAAGTGATAGTAATGAATCTACTTTTTCTTCTATTGTCAATTTACTTTCAGGGATGGCTGTAAAGCTTGTTCCAACTAAAAGAACCATAAGAACATTAAATAAAACAATATTGGCTATGTTTTTATTTAGGGAGCTAATCATATTAGTATGAAAGTGCATATTCTACCGCTATTAGTTTATTGGTGAATTTGAATAGTTAATAATCAATACCGGATTATTTTTTGACCATAAGATTTACTACCATCTATTATTTTAAGCATGGAAATTCCTCTTGGAATCATATGACTGGGTATATCCACATCCTCATTTTCAGAACTTATATCTTCCGAATATATTAATCTGCCTGATATGTCGAATATTTGTATGAGCATTTCCGAATGACTTTCATCAATAAAATCTATATTAAGATTTTCACCAGAAATGGGATTTGGATAAACATTTACTTTTTTGCTATTGCTTAGATCAATAATACCTTCAAGTATATCAAATCGATACCAGTTAAGGTTAATTTCTCCAATTAAGGGCCTCATTCTCAGAGTTTGAATTCCTTTTGGAATAGGACTATTAAGAGTTGCGGTAGTAGTTGTCCATGTTTGCCAGCCACCTGTTTTAGGTGTTATCATATTAACGAGCTCTGTTTCTGATCCATCTTCATTAAGAATGTAAAAACCAACTCGTCCTGTTGTATTTTGTGCTGCAACTCTTAAGTTAACTTCATAGCTACTAGTATCACTAGAATAAATTAAATAATCAGCATAATCACCCGGATTAGTGTATCCAATATTGTATCCACCCCCCACATCGGTAGTTTCTTCAACAGCAAGACCAAGCATGTCAGAAAAATCCTCGGCTTGAATTATTGTGGGTAATTTGAATCTCGGTGGTAGAATATTTCTTATTCTTAGGTTGGAGAAAGGTTCCATAACCTTACTATTAGTTGAGGTTATATCTGTGCCGTCATAACTCACATAGATAATATCAGTGCAGTACATATAATCTTTCAATTGAATTTCAATGGATCGGTTTTTATTTTCCTCCAAATAAACATCTTCAATGGTAACAGGGTTTCCATTTATCTTTACGCTAAAATATTCCTTAATATTTTCCATTGATTCCTCAAAAACTGGCTGATTGGTATATATTGTAATGCTTTTCTCATCTTTTTTTGTTTGACCATTTATTGCCAGCATATCAACATTGGAAGGATCACCAGTTTTTAAAAATTCTATGCTGCCTACGTTTATGGATGTATTGTTATCAAATTCAAATTTGAGCACATGTTCTCCTTCGTTAAGCACTAAATCATTTATTTCAAAATTGGAAAAGTCAGTCCAGCTGCCAGTACTTGTAACCTGTTCTGAGGTAGTAATATCTTCATCATCAATGGAAAGGTGGAATTTACCCCCTGTGTATGAAGTTGCAAATCTAACTTTTGCTTGAAATACTCCACTCTCGGATATGTTTACAGTATATTTCATCCATTCTCCTTTTTCTGAGTATGCAATATGAAAGCCATTACTGTTAAAAGTATCTGTATTTGATTCGATATCTACCCCATCATTTCTGTATACCCAACCACTGTTCCATGCTGTAAAAAAACCTGTTGATAAGGAGTAGTTAGCATTCTCCAAATCATAATATGCATGGTTTAGTTTTCCAAGGTCAAAATTTGACAAGTATATCAATCCAGGTATATTGTGAGTATCGTACGGAATGGTATTATTACTGCTGGGTTGTCTTATTTGCGCATCATGGACATCTTTCCTATAATCGCAGTTAATGCTATTTGCATTTGTTGCCAGTTCCATCATCGAATTATAAGCTTCATCAACGGTGGGCTTTGGTCCCTCATTTCGCCAGTAACTCAGGATATCCTTATATCCGTCAGTAAAAAGGATTGAATATGGAGCAACTATTGTTTCAATTCTTTTATATGGCCAAAATGACCAGCCTATGTTATTATCTTCAAAAAGTTCTATGGCATCAGTAAACCAAACATTTGAATTTTCTCCCGATTCACCCATCCAAAGTGGAATATTATATTGATTTCGTAAATCTAAAACCCAACTTATTGACGTAGGATCATTATAATTCCAATATTTATGGAAACTATATGACATATTATCATCCCAAGGAGGTGTTAAGCCGGTAAAATCATTTGCAAACCAGTTCCCTTCGATAAAAATAATATGACTAGTGTCTACTGCTCGTATTGAATCAGTTATTTCTTCGTACAAGGCTCTAAGTTGAGTATTACCGCTAAGATCCCAGTTAACCTCATTCAGTAAATCGTAACCACCTATCCAAGGTTCATCGGCATATCGTTTGGCAAGTTTAGCCCATAGGGCAACTGTTTTATTCCTGTTATCCTGGCTTTCCCAAAGAGAAGGTTTATCAGGATCATAATCACAGATAGCTGCATTTTCACCTTGTCCACCAGGAGCTGCATGCAGATCAAGGATAAGGTACATATTATTTTGCTCACACCAGCTCAGTAAACTGTCAACCATATTAAAACCTCTGGTTAGCCATGTATTTTCACCATTTACTGGTTCATCTTCAATCGGAAGGGTAAATAAATTATAGTGCATTGGTAATCTGATACTATTGTACCCCCATGCTGCAAGTGAATCTACATCGTCCTTTTTTACATGGTTATCTAGCCATGTATCAAAAAAAGTATCTGTTTTATCCTGACCCATTAGATCAACAAGTCGCTCTCTGAATTCGTGCTGTGTATCTGCCACATCACTGGATTGCATCATGTAACCTTCCATTAGCATCCACCCTCCTAAACCAATTCCTTTCAATAGAACATTATTTCCATCCTGATCTACTATTTTTTTACCATCCGTTTTTAACCCTTGACCAAAAGATAATAAGGTAGACAAAAGTATTAGAAGTATTATGTATACGTTTTTCATTTTTGTTTAATGCCTTATTAATCCAAGCGGTGGTTCAAATAATCAGTTAAATTATTTTACTACCTGTAAATCATTAATTTTTGGAAATATCGTTTCTTTCCATTTTTAATTTCTATAAAATACAAACCCTTATTAAGAGCGGAACTAAGATTAAAATCATAATTATTTCTACCCATTTCTGAGCTACCTTCAAAAAGAGTTTGAACAAGTTGTCCTCCCATTGTATATAACCTTATGCTTACCTCATCATTTATACTATTATTGAATTCCAATGATATGGAAGATATTGCAGGATTTGGATAAACTGATATATTGGAAACTTCTGAATTTTTATTTTCAATAGCATCTATAATTGAAAAGTCAAAATAGTTTATGTTGAATGCATCTTGTTGAGCTACAACCTCCATTATGTAGTTACCTTCACTTAGATATAATTCATTGGTAAAATTTTGCCATGACTGCCACCCATTTGTTGATGAGTAGTTTATTGTTGATGTTATGCTATCATTAAAATTTAGAAGTAGATTGCCTCCAGAGTATCCTGAAATCCTTGCTCTCACCTCATACCACCCATCCTCAAATACTTCAACAGAATATTTCATCCAGTCACCTGGATCCATATAACCAACATTTAAACCTCCGCCATAATCAGTACATGTTTCTGTTTGTACGCCATACATTTCAAAGAAGTTTTCGGCTTGAATAATTCCTGGTATTTCCATTGTACCTCCAGAACCATTAACAGAATTGAACACAAAATAATTATCCAGGGATTCAAGTAAAAGAGAGTTTGAGGAGATTCCCGAACCATCGTAAGTCAATGATATATTCTTATCTGATTGCTCAATTTCACTGTTTAGATCAAAAATCAAAATAGATTCTTCAGTGGATGATATGTAAATATCACTGATCATATCCTGGATGATATTCCCGTTAATTTTTAAAGTGAAATCCTCCTTACTGGTTTCCATATTTGTTATATTATCAGAAAGTGACAAATATATTTTATGTCCATTGGAACTTGTTGCTGCGCAATATGGAATAAGCTCTGAGGCATCAGCAGTGCTAGGGAAATCAATCAACCCATGTTTGTATGCATAAAGGGGGTTGTAATCATTGTCTCCATAATTTATGGGTATTTGATCCATTGATCTTGGCCAGGTAAGGCTTAATTTCCCCGAAGGTTTATAATCTCCAAAAATAATATCTGCTACTCCTGAGGCTTCTGTTCCTGGAAGCCAGGCAGATATCATTGCATCACTATAAGGCATTATCTCCCCAATGATTCTTGGACGTCCTGTTAGCATAACACATATAATAGGAACTCCCTTTTCTTTTAACGTTTTTACCAGTTGAACCTGCTGAAATTCTATTTTTAAGTCAGCCTTGTCGCCAGCTCCTTCTGCGTATGGATTTTCCCCAATCACAACAATAATTGCATCAACGGGATCGTCATAATTTCCATTTTCTGAGTAAATAATTTCACTTGATTCTGAAACTTCATTCAAGCCTTCTAAAATACTTGTTCCTATTGTTATGTCCCCATTTGATCCCTGCCAAGAAATACTCCATCCTCCACATGAAGCTCCTATATCATCGGCAAGAGGTCCAGCCACAAGATACTTTTTATTGTTTTTATTTAATGGTAGGACATCATTTTTAGAATCGAGCAGAACCAATGACTCTCGGACAGCTTGTCTAGCAACATTTCTGTGTTGAGCTGATCCTACTAATGGTATCAAAGATTGATCTGACATTGGGCTTTCAAATAGTTTCAAAAGGAACTTTTGTTTGAGAATTCTTCTGACCGCATCATCTATACGTTCTATGCTCACATCGCCATCTTCAACCAAGCTTTTAAGAATACTAATAAAAATTAGGTACCTATCGGGTACCATTACCATGTCAATCCCTGCATTAATTGCTCTTTTAATGGACTCTCTGTAGTCTTCATTTATCTGGTCTACACCTTTCCAATCTGATACAACAAACCCTTCAAACCCCAATTCTTCTTTTAGAACATCTGTGAGAAGGTATTTATGACCATGTAATTTCTGCCCATTCCAGCTATTATATGAAGCCATAATTGAACCCACATCTGCATCGATTGCATCTATGTAACCTGCCATGTGAATGCTTCTGAGAATTTCCTCAGAAACTTGAGTATTTCCCTGGTCAAATCCATTGGTTGTACCACCATCACCAACAAAGTGCTTTGCACATGCTAAAATTGTTTCAGCTTTATTTAAACTGTCACCTTGAAGTCCCATAACTGCTGCATATGCCATTATTTTTTGAATTTCAGCTGTCTCTCCAAAACCTTCATATGTTCTTCCCCACCTTTCATCTCTGGGAACAGCAATACACGGACTGAAATTCCAATCAATTCCAGTTGCAGAAACTTCTGTTGCTGTGATTTCATTCACTGTTCTTACTAGGTCAGGGTTCCAAGTGCATCCCAATCCGATATTGTGTGGAAAAATAACTGCTCCATAAACATTATTGTGGCCATGAACCGCATCAACACCATAAATTAGTGGTATTCCAAGTCTACTCTCAAGAGCTTTCTCTTGATAGCTATCGTACATGTTTGCCCATTCAACTGGGTTATTCGGTGAAGGAGCTGAGCCGCCGCCACTGAGAAGGGAACCCAAGCTATAATTTGAAATATCATTTAAACTCTCCAATGCACCTCTTTCTGCCTGAGTCATTTGACCAACTTTCTCATCCAATGTCATTAGATTTATTAAACTGTCTACCTTTTGGTCAATAATAGTTTGCCCTTGAATTGTAAAGTATAAAACAATAAAACTTAAAATCAGATAAGGTCTTCTCATGAATTTATTTTTTGGATACCAAAAATATACTAAATAGGTTAAATGTAAATGGATATCAATTACATCATAAATACATCAAAAAGCTAAATTATGAAAATTTAACATAAACACTTTAAAGCTTATTTTACTAATTTAGCCCTCGTTAATAAATAGGTAATGAAGAAATTAGCAATATTTTTAATTGTACTTAATTTGATTTTATTGAATTCTACATTGTTTGCACAAATTACAACAATGGGCACTCCCTTTATTGAAAATTACAACCGAGCTGAATATCGCGGAGGAAGTCAAACTTGGGATGTCCAGCAGGGTGTTAATGGAATGATGTACTTTGCTAACAACGATGGATTATTGGAATTTGATGGCTCCAATTGGAATATCTACAATTTACCTAATAATACTATTCTCAGATCAATTGAAAGTGGAAATGAAGGAAGGATGTATGCTGGCGGTTTTGATGAGCTTGGTTTTTACAATATTGGCTTAATGGGTGGAGCAGAATATGTTTCACTCACATATTTAATCCCAGAGGAAAGAAAAGATTTTGGTGAAGTCTGGAAAATTTATAATCATCCCGATGGAATTTTTTTTCAGACCATTGATCAGTTGTTTATATATAAGGATGATACAATTGAAATTGTTGATGCACCTTCGATTTTTCATTTTTCTTATATGGTAAATAATGATTACTATGTAAATGATATGGAGTATGGATTATTGCGGTATGCAATGGGAAGTTTGTATCCTCTCAAGGGCGCAGAAAAACTAATAGGAAAAGAGGTATGGGCAATATTACCATTTGAGCGTAAGTTGCTAATAGCAACTGCTACTGATGGGTTATATGTTTATAATGGTGATGATATTTATGAATATAAAACAAAATCGACCGAATTTCTTGAGAAGAATCAAATATACTGTGCAATAAAACTATCGGGAAACCGATATGCTTTTGGAACCATTCAAAACGGGTTACTCATATGTGATAGTGAAGTAGATCCCATAAAATTTATAAACAAAGAAGATGGATTACAGAACAATACCATACTTTGTTTAGGTTCGGATAATCTGGGTAACTTATGGTTAGGTGCAGACCAGGGGATAGATTATATTCAGGAAAACTTACCATTAACTCAAATATCCTACAATTATAATGTTGGAACAGGCTATTGTGCTTTTGTAAAAGATAATCGAGTATACCTTGGTACAAATCAAGGCCTTCTCACACGTGACCTTGCTAAAATTGCGGATGTTGACTCCAAAAAGATGCAATTAATAGAAGAAACAAAAGGTCAGGTATGGTCACTTAAAGAGATTGATGGAACTTTATTTTGTGGTCATAATAATGGGGCTCTAATAATCGAGGATAGCACAGCAAAGTTTATCGGTAACACTCCTGGTTTATGGATGTTTTCAGAGGTCCCAAATAATCCAAACAAAATTATTGGAGGCACCTATACGGGACTTGTAACTTATAAAAAGGATAAAGGAAGTTGGAGGTTTGATAAACAGCTTGATGGGTTTTCTCAATCATCCAGGAAGATGGAATTTGATCCTGATGGTACGTTATGGATAACCCATGGTTATAAGGGGATTTACCATGTGTTCTTTAATGATACATATGACAGCATTTTATATGTAGAGTTTTTTAATTCCAAAAATGATAATCTTCCAGAAACTGTATCCAGTGTGGTAAACTTGAAAGGTAAAATATTATTTACAACCAATGGTGGAATTTTAGAATACTCAAGCTCAAAAAATAAATTTTTAATTAATGATAGGTACAATAATATTTTTAATGGAGAATTCCTCAGAGCAATCAAAATCGATGCTAAGGACAATCTATGGTATTTTAATAACAGTGAACTTGGAGTTATGCGATATGGGGAGGATGGTAAATATAGAGATGTTACTTTACCTTTTAAGAAACTAGATGGTAAATTCGTTAGCGGCTTTGAATTTGTGTATCCCTATAACGATGAGAATGTATTTATTGGAACAGAAAAAGGATTTGCGCATTATAACCCAAAATATTTCAAAGAGTACTCATATGAATTTGAAAGTTATTTATTGTCAATGCGAACATTTGCTCCTGATACGGTGTATACCTATAATGAATTGTATAACAATGATATAGAGTTGGCGTTTGCAAATAACAGTGTGGAGTTTGCATATTCTGCAAACGATTTCGAGAATACTAGTAAAACACTATACTCCACATTTCTTGATGGAAATGATAAGGGATGGTCAAAATGGACAAGGCGAAATACCAGAACATACACAAATCTATTTGAAGGCAATTATACTTTCAATGTTAAATCAAAAAATATCTATGGTTCAGTTTCAAAAATCCAAAGCATATCAATAATAGTAGCACCTCCTTTTATCAGATCTATATTCGCATTTATTATATACATAATAATATTTTTATTAATTGTAGGAATAATAATATTCTCTAATCGTAGAAGGTATAAGAGGGAGAGGCTGCGAGGAGAAAGAAAACAAAATGAATTATTTCGACGAAAAGAAGAGCAACTTCAGAGAGAAAGCCTGGAAACAGAAAAAGAGATAATTAGAATGCGGAATGATAAGCTCAGAGAGTCTATGAAGCTTAAGGACAAGGAATTAGCTAATTCGACAATGCAAATGCTTCAAAAAAATGAAATGCTTATAACATTGCGTGATGAATTAAAAGAGCTTGCTAATATGGTAGATTCTGAAACGCATAAACATGATGTTATTAGGCTTGTGAGGGGCATTAATAAGGAGATTGATAATGAAAAGCAATGGCATGTCTTTGAAACTCACTTTGAAAGTGTTCATGAAGAATTTTTAAAGAGAATAAAATCGGAGTATCCAAGTTTAACTCCCCGAGAGTTAAAATTATGTGCTTATCTTAGAATGAATATTTCAAGTAAGGAAATATCTGTTTTGATGAATATTTCCACAAGAGGAGTTGAAATAAGCCGATATCGCTTGCGTAAAAAACTAAAAATTTCCCGAGAAATCAACCTTACTGAGTTTATATTGACCTTTTAAACTCAGTAAGGCTTTATTTGGTTGTGAGAATGCCAATGATGTATGGTTTGCCTATTTCGTAAAAATTTCCTAAGTACCATGTTATGAAGAGTAAAGAAGTACTTATGATGTATTTATGATGTGGTAAAAACCTAATTTGATGTAATTAAGATGTGGTTAAAAACTTGTTATTAGCTATACTATAATTTTACTTTGCATTCGTTTGCATAGAAAGAATGTCTTGGAAGGTATGATACATTTGTCTACAGAGCAAACCTAAAGAAATTCTAAATAAATGTTTAAATAAATTTAAAAAATTCGTTATGAGAAAAAGTAATTATTTCAAGTGGTTTACCATGCTAAGTGTTGTTTTTGGTATAACTGCAATAGTATCGTTCAGTTCTTGTAAAAAGGATTCTGATGATCCGGATACCGTGGACCCAATTGCTTCATTTCAATATAATATTGATGAAGGTAATTGGTTGCTAGTAAGCTTTACTAACAACTCTCAAAATGCCACATCTTATTCATGGGATTTTGGAGATGGTAATAACTCTACTGAAAAAGATGTAACGCATGTTTATGATGCTGCAGGTGACTACACGGTAAATCTTACAGCATCAAATGATGCTGGGTCTTCAATAACGTACAGTAAGAACCTAACTTTGACTGACCCTAACTCCGCGAGAAAATTATTGACTGGCGAAGAATCAAAAACATGGAAACTATTCCGTGAGGGCACATGTATGTCACTTGGACCAAATCCAGATGACCCAGCTGCATGGTGGCCAGGACTTACAAATGATGGTGCAAGACCATGTTTGTATGCTCAAACATTCACATTCCATAATGATGGCAAATATGTTTTCAATGACGCAGGCTTTTTCTGGGGTGAATATGGTGTGTTTGATGGTCAAGATTGGTATGAAACATGTTTCCCAGCAGAAGCTGAATACATGATNAANAAAGATGGNGTNGATGTAAGTGCATGGTTATCAGGNGANCATNCATTCACATACGATCCTTCNACAGGNTCTGTAACTCTTGATGGCGACGGAGCNTGGATAGGTATTCCTAAATTAGGGCCAGCTGGTGAAACTACTGTACCAGTAACAAGTACTTCTTTTACTATTGAAATACTGCCAGGAGAAGGTTATGACTTAATGACATTAGGATTCAATTATGCTGATGCTGGATTCTGGTTATTCCAGTATGTATCATATCACGATCCTTCTTTGGAACCTGAAGTTGTAACAGTGCAACCTCCCTACGGAGAAGATTTACCTGACTTAACCCCTGAAGAAATGTGGAATACATTTGAAACTAGCAATAGCTGGGAAGTTCTAGATACTGCAGGTGTTTATCCTGGTTTAGGTTCAGCTGCCAATGGTGGAATGTCATTTACAATGAATGTTGCTGACCCAGCCGGAGCTGGAGTAAATGTAGGGCAATATGATAGAGCAGGAACATATCAAGAGCTACAATTTATGATGCAATATGATATTCAATTTGATAATTTTACAACGGTTTCAGTTGACGTATATGTACCAAGTAGCAATGATTATTCAGGTACTTTAACTAAAGGTATTAGTGTTATCATAGGAGAGAGCAGCCAAACACCAGAATGGTGGACTGGTCATATTCAATATGATGCTGAGGCTACAGTAATGGATGAGTGGGTAACATATACTTGGAACTTAAATGAGCCATCAAGTGGCCCTGGAGGTTTTACTCCATTCGATAGAACAAATCTTGATTTCTTTGCCATATCAATTGGTGGAGGTGGTCATGAGGCTGAGGGAACATTTTATGTTCGCAATTTTACGTTTAATTAATATTTTATTTGGTTAATTTAGTATCAGCAACATTAGTCCTTGCATGGACTAATGTTGCATACTTTTAACACTTTCACAAGAAAAAAATGATAAATAATTTACCACTTGTTTATTCCAACAACGCAGGACCAATTCATGCGGGATTAATTATTCAAGGAATTATATTTCGTTTTTTTAATTACTTTGAATACTTTAACATAAATATCCTAAATATAAAAGAACTTAATCCTTATTCAATTAGTCATTTTGGAGACTATAAACCCTCATCTTTTCCTTATCGTCTTTTCAAGTTAGCGAAAAGAGATATTAAAAAAATCAAATCGAATTAAATACTATTATGACTTTAACAATTGTCAAAAGAATTTTAAATATCTAATAACCTATAATATGAGTAAAAATCTTTACAAAGTATTGTTTGCCATTTTCATTATAAGTTTGGTTAGTAGTTTTTCATTACAAGCTCAAACCGTTACTGGTAATGTAAAAGACGGAACAACAGGTTTTAGTATACCTGGAGTTTCAGTACTTGAAATGGGAACTATAAATGGAACTGTTACAGATATTGATGGCAACTTTTCATTACAATTAACCCAAGGAAGCGATACTTTAGAGTTTTCTTTCATGGGCTATGAAACTCTAAGTCTAGCTGTAGGTGGACGTCAAGTAATTGATGTTTTACTCAAGGAGGACTTGCTAGAGTTAGATGAAGTTGTTGTTATTGGTTATGGCACCCAGAAGAAAAAAGTAGTTACAGGTGCTATTTCCACAGTTAACGCAGAAGAAATTAGTAAGGTGCCTGTTTTGCAGGCCGGCCAGGCAATGCAAGGGCGCACAGCTGGGGTACAAGTAACCAACCAGTCAGGACAGCCTGGTGATCCACCTACAATTCGCATTCGAGGAGTAGGTACAACAGGAAACTCAGATCCTCTTTATGTGGTTGACGGTTTGGTTGTTTCTAACATAGAGTATTTAAATCCCGGTGACATTGAGCAAATGGATGTTCTTAAGGATGCTGCCTCTGCTGCTATTTATGGAGCGCGAGCAGCTAATGGTGTTGTTCTTATCACAACTAAATCCGGAACCAAAGGGAGTATTAATCTAACCTATTCAACATACTATGGTATTCAGAATGCGGCTAAAAAACTCGATATGCTGAACTCTAATGAATACATGATGATGATGAATGAGGGAGCTAGAAATGGAGGTTTCACTGAACCTTTCAACCCAAATGCGGTTGCAGAATATGATACCGATTGGCAAGATGCTATTTTTGTTCAAAATGCACCGATGGTTAGCCATGATGTTTCAGTTGCGGGTGGTAATGATGTTGCTACTTTTTCATCTTCACTGTCATATTTTTCACAAGAAGGGATTATCGGTGGTGATAAGTCAAAATTTGAAAGAATTACTGCACGACTTAATAGTAGAATAAAAGTTACGGATTGGTTTAATTTTGGTAACAACCTTACTTTTTCACATGTTAAACGCAAAGGTATAGCATCCAATTCTTCATTTAATGGTGTTTATAGTAGTGCCCTTAATATGGAGCCATTACTTCCAGTTTTTGAGCAAAACCCTGATAGCCTAGCTCAACCAAGGTATGTTAACAACGCTGATTATCTAATACGAAATTCCGAAGGTTTAATTTATGGTCTATCCAATAGGGTACCAGGTGAAGTTGTTAATCCAATGGCATTGCTTGAAATTCAAACAGGTGAAACAAGAGTAGATAAGGCTGTTGGGAATGTTTTTGGTGAGATTGAATTGATAAAAGGATTGAAGTTTAAATCCAGTTTGGGAATAGACCTTGCTTATGTAAACTATGATTCATATAGGCCTCTATATTATCTCAATGGGGCTCAGAAAAATATAAATAAAACATCTGTTTATAAAAGCGTTGAAAGATATATTACATGGCAGTGGGAAAATACTTTGATATATACTAAAAGTATTAAAGACCATAATTTCTCGATCTTGTTGGGTACATCCGCAAGTGAAATCAATGGTGAAAACTTAAATGGGTTTAACACTATGGTGCCAACGGATGATCCAAACAATGTTTATTTGGATATGTCAATGGATACTGCTAGAGAAGCACAAGCAGGAGGTGGAGCATTCCATGAAGCATGGTTCTCAGCTTTTGCTCGTGTAACTTATGACTACAAAGGAAAATATGCTTTCACTGGTATTATTCGTAGGGACGGTTCTTCAAAATTTGGACCCAATAATCGCTATGGTAATTTCCCATCACTGGGTGTATCATGGTTACTATCAGAGGAATCATTCATGCCAGATTTAGGAGCAATTAACTTTCTTAAGTTAAGAGCTTCATGGGGTATAAATGGTAACGATAAAATCGGAAGCTATCAATATCTATCAGTAATGGATTATAGTAGAGCCTATATAATTGGAGGAACTCGATTGATTGGGGCTTCCCCAAGATTCATAAGTAACCTTGATATCCGTTGGGAAGAGTCAGAACAGATTGATTTAGCCATTGATTTGGGTGTTTTTGATGATCGCCTAATTGCAACATTTGATTATTATATCAAAAATACAAATGGACTATTAGAAAGGGTAGCAATTCCTGGACACGTTGGTAATGACCCTCCATATGCTAATGTTGGGAGTGTTAGAAATAATGGGGTTGAGCTTTCAACAACATGGCGCCACTACATCAAAGGTCTGAAGTACTCCATTGGATTTAATGGATCATATAATATAAATACCATGACTCAAATTGCGAATGATGAGAAATCCATCCAAGGAGCCTCATGGTCCGTAGCAGGTCCAGTAACTAGAACGGAGGAAGGTCTTCCTATTGCTTATTTTTATGGATGGGAAACAAATGGAATCTTTCAGGACATGAATGATGTTAATACTTATCTAGCACCAAATGGAGAGCTATTGCAACCGCTTGCTTCCCCTGGAGACGTGCGATTTGTTGATATTAATGGCGATGGTGTTATTGACGATGAAGATCGTACAAAAATTGGTAACCCTACACCCGATTTTACAATGGGTGTAACTGGTTCGGTTGAGTTTAAGAATTTTGATTTTTCATTCCTTTTGATAGGTGCATTTGGTCATCAGATATTTAATGGTAGCCAAAGAATGGATTTGCAATTTACAAACAGCACCACAAAATTACTTGATAGATGGACCGGGCCAGGTACTTCTAACACAAATCCCATATACACTTGGAGTGATAAAAATCTTAACAACCGAATCTCAGACTTATATATAGAGAATGGAGATTATGTCAGAGTTAAAAATATTCAATTGGGATATAGTATACCAAGTAATCTCTTAAGTAAGATAAAAATTAAAGACTGGAGAATATATGTTTCAGCTGAGAACTTGCTTACATTCACTAGCTATACTGGTGCTGATCCTGAGATTGGTGCCATGAGCTCCTTTGACATTGGTATTGATAGGGGTATTTATCCTCAAGCAAGAACCTTTAGATTTGGCACAACCATCACTTTTTAATATATAAAACTCGAAGAAAATGAAAAGACATATGAAAAAACTTGGAGTATTAATGGCGATAGCTTTTCTTTTAAGCGCATGTGAAAAAGATTTTCTAGACCGTCCTCCATTAGACACAGTAGTAAGTTCAAATTTCTACAAGACTGAAGCAGATGCAATGTCTGCATTAGTTGCTGTATATGATGTATTGGGTTATCAATCTACACCAGGCGTTTCCTGGGCACCCTTTTTAACAATGTCAGACATACTGTCAGATGATTCTTTTGCAGGAGGTAGTGACCCAAATGATGGAAAGGATGAAGATGAGTTTAATACTTATAATATACCAACCGAAAATCTTATAGTTCATGCAATATATTTAAAGAATTATACGGGTATCTACAGAGCTAATTTGCTCATGGAGAAAATTGTAGATATAGAAGCATCGGAAGACTTTAAAGCTAGAATTGTTGGTGAGTGTAAGTTTCTAAGGGCATATTTTTACCTAGAACAAGTGCGCTTTTTTGAAAATATTCCACTTCTTACAGAAACTATAAAAGGCCCTTCTGGTTACATACAATCACAGGCTACGCCAGCAGATGTATACAATCAGATTGCAACAGACTTAATAGATGCTGTTAATGTCTTGCCTGCTAATATTCCTGCAAATGAAAAAGGAAGAATTAGTAAATGGGCAGCAAGTGGACTTTTGGCCAGAACTTATCTTTTTTATAATGGAGTATACGGTGCCCAATTTACTGTAAACGAAAACACTGTTGATAACTCTGTAGTTCTAGGTTACTTAGAAGATATGATCACAAATAGTGGTCATGCTTTATTTGAAGACTACTCTGAAAATTTCCACATAAGTGGGGAGTTTGGGGTTGAATCAGTATTTGAAGTCTCGCATGGAGATATCCTGCCATGGTGGGATTGGGGATATGTGAGAGGTGGCGAAGGTAATTTAGCCGCACAGATGCAAGGACCCCGCGTTACTGGATCAGAAAACTGGGATAGAGGATGGAGTTTTGGAACTGTAAATTATAAGTTGGTAGAGGATATGGGAAATGATCCTCGACTTGACTATACTGTACTTTTCCAAAGTGAGCTTGATGGTGCCCTGGTAAAAGGGTATCAACACACTGGTTATTATTCAAAAAAATATAGTTCAGATGCTGAACATTGGTCAACAGGTGGGCAGTTTGAACTTAATAGAACATGTAACTTCAGAGTAATTAGATTTTCTGATGTTTTACTCATGGCAGCTGAACTTGGTAGTCCAAATGCTCAGGATTACCTAGATAGAGTTCGTTCAAGAGTTGGGTTGGAAAGTATTCCTGCAACCGCTGATAATATTTATAATGAAAGGCGCTTAGAACTTTCTTTGGAAGGTGTACGCTATTTTGACGTTATTAGAAAAGGAATGAGCTTTGCAAGTCAACAGTTTACAAGTGTTGGACTTAGAGGCCCTGATTATATTGGTGACCAGGTAATATTTGATGTTACTTTCAATAACTCCACAAAAGGCTTCTTGCCCATACCACAAAGTGAAGTTGATCAGATGGGTGGAACTTTTACACAAAATACTGGGTATTAAATTATCCAGATAATAAACCCTTATCCCAACTCTTTTAAGTTTAAAAATTAAAGGAGTTGGGTGTAATTTAGATACGTTCCCATAGGTGTTATCTAAACTTTGGGGGAAATTAATTTACTATCAAATAATTAAAATAATGCCAAGATGAACAGATGTTCTCAAAGATATAGCTATAACTTATAAGTAAATGTAAATATCACAATATCAACTATATAAAAATTACACAACTCTCGATATATGAATTTTAACCATTAGAAAAATATTTGAAAAGCACAGTCAAAATGTTTAAATTATAATAGAAAGTGAAAATGATAATGCAACAAAACTATAACAATACATTAGATAAATATTTTAATAAAAAGTTCTTAATAGCGATAGGCTTTATATTCACAATTACAATCATTGGTTGTGATAAGGATGATGATGGATCTAATTTAAAGGCAGACTTTAGCATTGAGCTAATTGATGATAATAATGCACTCTTTATTAATAAATCTGAAGGTGATTATAATTACGTTGTATGGGATTTTGGAAATGACATGGGAGATACAACCTCAACTGTCAATAATACCTATGAAATATATTATCCCTTTGCCGGTAGTTACAATATCACACTTACGATCAACAATTATGATGGTTCAACCTCAACAAAAACTAAAGAGTTGCAGATTGCAACTGACGATGGTGGGTCAATTATAGTTTCATTTACTGCAACAGTAAATCCTGATAACCCCAATGAGGTTGAATTGGTAAATACTACAGAAGGTGAGTATGACAGTTTTAACTGGAATTACAACAATTCTTCTGTTTTAAATGACATGGTGCATGAAGCGTATTTTCCATTAGCTGGAATTTACAACATTGAGTTAAATGTTTTTAAAGGTGGTAATAAGTTTTCAAAGTCTGAGTCGGTTAACATAACCCAAAATGATCCAGACCTTATTTGGTCAGATGAATTTAATTACTCGGGGCTACCAAATTCACAATATTGGAACATGGAGATTGGTGGTAGTGGTTGGGGTAATAATGAACTTCAATACTATACAAACAACACTACCAATGCAATGGTTAATAATGGATTACTTACCATTACAGCTTTAAAAGAATCATATGGGGGTAGGCAGTATACTTCTGCTAGGATAACAACCCAGAACAAGTTCACTTTTAAATATGGTAGAGTAGAGGCAAGAATAAAACTTCCCTATGGTCAGGGAATATGGCCTGCATTTTGGATGCTAGGTGCTAATTTCAGTTCTGTTGGATGGCCAACTTGTGGTGAGGTCGACATAATGGAAATGGTTGGAGGAACTGGAAAAGATAATCGTGTATACTCAACACTTCATTGGGATAATGGTGGACATCAGGAATACGGTTCTAGTTATTCATTATCAACAGGAATATTTGCAGATGATTTTCATGTCTTTTCAATTGAATGGGATGAAAATAAAATTAGGTCTTACGTTGACGGAAATCCATTTTTCGTAATTGATATAACTCCAGCTTTTTTAAGTGAATTTCATCAGAATTTTTTCCTAATAATGAATGTAGCAGTAGGGGGAAACTGGCCTGGATCTCCGAATGCCTCAACGGTGTTTCCTCAAACTATGCAAGTTGACTATGTTAGAGTTTACCAAGGATCTAAATAATATTATTTAAAGTGAAAACAGGATTATTCATATCTTTTATATTATCGGCAACATTAGGGTTTACCTTCTTAAACATTGATAATATTGAGTCTTCATCTGATATGAATTCAGAATATGAGTTGGTTTGGAGCGATGAGTTTGACTATACAAATCTACCAGACTCTAATAAATGGGTTTATGACATCGAAGGTAATGCAGCAGGCTGGGGTAACAATGAATTACAAATTTATACCCATGCTGAAAAAGATAATTCATGGGTTAAGGATGGTAAATTACATATAACAGCACAAGAGAGTGATGAACACGAAAAAGGTTTTACCTCGGCAAGGCTTATTTCAAATGCGGAATGGAAATATGGCATATTTGAAGTGAACGCTAAAGTACCACCAGGGCGTGGCACATGGTCAGCTATTTGGTTTATGCCTGGCGGCTGGAGGTTTAGCGACGGCAATTGGCCTGATGTAGGTGAAATAGATATTATGGAACATGTTGGCCATAATAAAGGTGTAATTCATGCTTCAGCACATTCCAAGGACTTTCAGTGGCAAAAAAATACTCAAAAAACAGGAACTATTTATGTTAAAGATGCAAATGAAAAATTTCACTCATATAAATTAGACTGGCAATCAGATTACATAAAAGCGTATGTAGATGATAGCTTGTATTTTGAGTATCAAAATGAAGGATTTGGAGAAGCTAAATGGCCCTATGATAAACCATTTAGCCTAATCCTAAATTTGGCAGTTGGTGGTGCTTGGGGTATTATGGAGGGGATTGACACCACAGTATTTCCTCAAACAATGGAAATCGATTATGTAAGAGTATATCAAAAGAAATAACAGATTTGGGTTGGTTTGAATAATTACAATAGTAAAATAATACGGATATCATCAATAGTTGCTCTAGGAGGTTTTCTAATGGGGTTTGATGCATCCGTAATTTCTGGCGTAATTAAATTTATAGAACCAGAATTTGGCCTCAGTAAGTTGGAAGTCGGATGGGCTGTTAGCTGTTTAACATTAACAGCAACTATAGCAATGTTGATTGCAGGCCCACTTAGTGATAGATATGGAAGAAAAAAAGTTCTTTCCATGGCTGCTGTGGTATATGCAGTATCTGCAATCATGTCAGCTGTTTCACCAACATTCACATTTTTGATCATTGCAAGAATGATTGGTGGTTTCGGAGTCGGAGCCTCTCTTATAGTTGCACCAATGTACATTGCTGAAATTGCACCGCCCAAGATACGAGGAACTATGGTGTCTTTCAATCAGCTGAATATAGTTATAGGAATTTCGGTAGCCTTCTTCACAAACTATCTTATCCTCCAATGGGGTAAGGCGGATTATGCTTGGGCAAACACCCTAATGATAAATAAATTTAACTGGCGTTGGATGCTAGGTTTAGAACTCATTCCTGCCATACTTTATTTTGGTGCTCTGATTTTGGTGCCACGAAGCCCTAGGTGGCTCGTAATGAAGGGTAACATTAATGAAGCTAAGGAATCTCTTAAAAAAGCAGGAGATAATCAGAATATTGAAAAAGAGGTTGAGGCCATCTCATTGAGTCTAAAGAATGCAAGTGATAAAAGGGAAGTCAAATTAAAAGAAATATTTTCTCCCGCACTTAGGGCAGTATTAGTTATAGGCATTGTTCTCGCAGTTCTGCAGCAACTTACAGGTATTAATTCAGTGTTCTTTTATGCCCCCATGATTTTTGAGTTAAGTGGTTTTGGAGTAGATGCATCATTTTCTCAGGCCATATTAGTGGGTTTAACTAATCTTTTGTTCACCATACTAGCTATGTCTTTAATCGATAAAATTGGAAGAAAATTACTACTCACTATTGGTGTAACTGGAATTGCAGTATCAATGTTTGTTTTGGCATATGGTTTTAATTCTGCATCATACACCGTAACAGATGAAATAATTGTAGGGTACAATAATAATTCGCAATTGATAGGATTAGATGAACTAAAGAATGTAGAATTTTTGGATGATATTAAATTCCAATTAGCACTTCAAGAGACAATAGGGAAAGAAAATGCTGAAAAATATGAAACGGAATTAGTTTCGAAAGCAATATCGTTAAATTCCTCATTAATATTAGCTGCAATATTAACTTTTGTGGCATCTTTTGCAGTATCAATTGGTCCGGTTATGTGGGTTATGTTCTCAGAGCTTTTTCCAAATGCAGTAAGAGCAGTTGCCATTTCCTTTGTGGGTTTTGTCAATTCTGTAGTGAGTTTTATTGTCCAATTGATCTTTCCTTGGGAACTATCAAACCTTGGAACTTCGTCAACATTTTTGATTTATGGATTGTTTGCAGCCTTTGGCTTAATATTCATAATAGCCAAAGTGCCAGAAACTAAAGGCAAAACTTTGGAAGAATTGGAATTAATATTATCAAATAAATAGAAAAAACCAGACTGAACTTAAATGACTAAAAGTAAAATTTTTCAAGGTAAATGTGAGGTAAATACTTCAACACAGGATATTACCGGAAGGTTTGTGGATATAGGTGGCTTAAAGTATTATCAAATCCAGAATTACCATGAAATGCCAGATTTCTTTATGAGTATTGCTAGTGATTCAGATCATTGGATTTTTATATCAAGTAACGGCTCATTATCGGCAGGAAGAAAGGATAGAAATAATGCGTTATTTCCATATTATACTGTTGATGAGGTTCATGATTATAAAGATATAACAGGTAGTATAACATGTTTAAGTATCCAGAAAGAAGATGGAGAATATATATGGGAACCCTTTAGCAATCACTCTCCAAAATTTTATCACATTACACGTAATATTTACAAAAGCTACCTAGGTAATAGTATAATTTTTGAGGAGGTTAATCATGATCTTGGTATAACTTTTAAATATGGCTGGTTTAACAGTGAAAAATATGGTTTTGTAAAGCATTCATATATAATCAATGATAGATCTGAAAAAACAACAGTAAAAGTCTTAGATGGCATTCAAAACATTCTGCCATATGGTGTTGATTATGCTTTTCAAAATGAATATAGTAACCTATTGGATGCGTACAAGAAAAATGAACTTGTGGAGGATTCAACAATTGGGCTTTTCATGTTAAGTTCTATACCCGTTGATAGAGCTGAGCCAAGTGAGGCCTTGAAAACCACATCTGTATGGTCATCTGGATTGGATAATGATTTGAAGATACTCTTATCAAGAAAGCAAGTATGCGATTTTAAAGCTGGTAAAAAAATGGTAACAGAGAAAGATATCAAGGCCTCTAGAGGAGCATATCTAATCAATAGTACTGTTGTCATTAAGCCTGGTCGTCAAATTGATTGGATGATAGTTGCTGAGATAAATCAGGGACCCACGGATATTATTGATCTGAAATCTTCTCTGTCTGAAAGTTCCAAACTTAAAAAAGCAGTCTTAAAGGATATTGCGCATGGTACTTCCAACCTAAAGAAGATGGTAGCATTTGCTGATGGAATGCAAATGACAAATAATGATCTTTCATACGCTAGACATTATACAAACACGATGTTCAATATAATGCGTGGTGGCGTATTTGTTAATAATTACTCCATCGATATAAATGACTTCAAAAACTATGTTTGGAGTATAAATAGATTGGTTTTAAAGGAGTTTAGTCATTGGCTTGATGATTTGGAGAACGGATTAACATCCACAAGTTTGATCGAGAAAGCTAATAAAACTGAAAACTCAGATCTCATAAGAATTGTTTACGAATATCTTCCTCTAACTTTCAGCAGAAGGCATGGTGATCCAAGTCGTCCATGGAATATTTTTTCCATTGAAACTAAAAAAGAAAATGGTAAGATAAATTATAATTATCAAGGTAACTGGCGTGATATATTTCAGAATTGGGAAGCCTTATGCCTCTCGTTTCCAGAATTTATTGAAGGGATTATCTCAAAATTTCTAAATGCATCAACAATTGATGGATACAATCCATACAGAATAATGCGGGATGGTATTGATTGGGAATCTCCAGAACCAAATGACCCTTGGTCATATATTGGGTATTGGGGAGACCATCAGATAATATACCTTCAGAAATTGTTGGAATTATCCGAAGACTATCACCCCGGAAGAATGGATAGTTTATTGGAAAGTGACTTATTTACGTACTCTAATGTTCCATATAGAATTAAGTCCTACGATAAGCTTATTAAAAACCCTCAGGATACGGTTGAGTTTGATTCGGAATTGGATAAGCACATAAAATCTGAGGTTGAATATCTAGGAGCGGATGCTAGGCTACTAAAAACAAAGCTAGGAGATAGTATATATAAAGTAAATCTTACGGAAAAAATATTGGCAACATCACTCTCAAAGCTTAGTAACTTTATTCCTGAGGCAGGGATATGGCTAAATACTCAGCGCCCTGAATGGAATGATGCCAACAATGCCCTTGTTGGTAATGGGGCTTCCATGGTAACACTATATTATCTTAGGAGATTTTTGAAGTTCTGGCAAGATAAATTTACTAGAGTTTCAATAAATGATGCATCTATATCAGAAGAACTAGCAACATTATTTTCTACTCTAAATAATATTTTTTCTGATAATCTAGAGATTCTTGACGACCCAATAAGTGATGAAGAACGTAAAACATTTACCGATTCTCTTGGTCAAGCTCATTGGAAATATAGAAATGAAATTTATAATTATGGATTTTCTGGTGAAAAAGTAAAAGTAAAAATTATAGATATAAAAACTTTTTTCAATATATGTATTCAGTATATCGATCATTCCATCGAGCATAATAAGCGTGAGGATGGCCTTTATCATTCATATAACCTTGTTTCTTTTTGCAACGACAAAATTTCAATAAGAAATTTATATGAAATGCTCGAAGGACAGGTAGCTATTCTTAGCTCTGGGTTTCTTTCTTCAAATGATAGCCTTGAATTGCTTGATGCATTGAAATCAAGTAAAATGTTCAGACCAGATCAGTATAGCTATATGTTATATCCCGATCGCCAATTACCTCGGTTTCTGGAAAAAAATAACATCCCGAAGGAAATGGTTAATAAATCTGAACTTCTTAAAAAACTAGTAGCAGATAACGAAAAATCTATAATTGATGTTGATATAGAAGGTAATTATCATTTTAACGGTGAATTCAGAAATGTTGATTTACTTGAAAAATCTCTGGATAACCTACGCCATGGTTTTTATAGCCATATGATCGAGGAGGAAAAGGACTATATACTAAGTGTATATGAGAAAATATTTGATCATCAGTCATTCACAGGGAGATCTGGTACATTTTACGGATATGAGGGTTTGGGGTCAATATATTGGCACATGGTATCAAAGTTATTACTCGCCATACAAGAAAACTATTTCAGAGCTCTAAACGATGGCTTGGGAAATGATGTTACTGGTAGATTCAAAGCACATTATTACGAAACAAAGGCTGGAATAGGACTATATAAATCACCTGACCTCTATGGTGCTTTCCCTATGGATGCCTATTCCCATACTCCCTCCAATGCAGGAGTTAAACAGCCTGGTTTAACAGGGCAGGTTAAAGAAGATGTAATTTCAAGATTTGGTGAATTGGGTGTTAGGATTTTGAATGGGTCAATATATTTCAAACCATCTTTATTAAATCCAGATGAGATATTAGATTACAATAAAACATTTGAATACTTCTCTGTAAAAGGAAAACTTGGCCGATTTGAACTCAAAGCCCATCAGCTAGGATTTACATTTTGCCAAGTACCAATAGTCTATACATTCTCGGATAAGGACGCAGTGAATGTAATTTTTAAAAATGGTAGTATGGAAAAAATGGCGGGCAATATGATTAGCAAAAATAATAGTGATCATATTTTTAAAAGAACAGGAAAAATTGAATTAATAGAAGTAACCATAAAAGTGAAATAGCAATGTCGGGATATCATGATAAAATATTGTCATTAATTGGAGTAGATGCAAAGCAGAGGTCGGATGCCGAGCTTGCATCACTATTTCATATGATGCTCAAAAAAGGTATGCATGGATTATGTTTTAGTGCCTATAATGATAATCAAAAACCAGGATCTTCAATTACTGAGGATCAGATAAGAAGAAGAATAGAGATTATTAAGCCACATACAAAATGGATAAGATCTTTCTCTTGTACTGATGGCAACGAGCTCATTCCTAAAATAGCTCATGAGTATGGATTAAAAACATTAGTGGGAGCATGGATTGGTAAAAATGAGAAAATAAATGATCAGGAACTTACCAATCTTATCAAACTCTCAAATAACGGGTATGTTGATATTGCTGCTGTTGGCAATGAGGTTATGTACCGGGGTGATAAAAGTGAGGATGAGCTCTTGCTATATATTGAAAGAGTAAAGCGTGAAGCATCAGCTATTGATGTGGGTTATGTAGATGCCTATTACCAATTTGAGAATCATCCAAGAATAACTGAAGCATGCGATGTAATATTAGCAAACTGTTATCCTTTTTGGGAAGGATGTAGCCTGGAATATTCACTTTTATATATGAAGGATATGTATGCAAGAGCAATAAAAGTGGCCAAAGGAAAGAAGGTTATAATAAGTGAAACAGGATGGCCTAACCAAGGTGAGGCGTTTCATGGAGCAACGCCTTCACTTAGGAATGCACTTATATATTTTTTGAATACGCAGGAATGGTCTATAAATGAGGGCATAGAAATATTTTATTTCTCTTCTTTTGATGAGGCTTGGAAGGTTGATGATGAAGGAGATGTTGGAGCTTACTGGGGCCTTTGGGATAGAAATAAAAATATAAAATATTAGACACAAATCACATGAAATTAGTAATTGTCAAAAAGAGAAACAATACAATGCATAGCATAATTGCTGTTGCAATTTTCTTTTTGGTTTCGTCATGTGGTGAAAAAAATACTAAAACAACGCATAATAATATGAGAGAATTATCTCATCACGAGCAATTAATAAAGCAACAAAATGATGACCTGCTGAATGGATATTCAAAAGCGGTTTGCTATTCAGGTTTTAGAAGTGGCCAACATCCTGATAGGGGTGATGGAGCAAAAAATCCGTCATACGAAGAAATACTTGAAGACCTTAGGGTTATATCTAATGTAGCAGGATTTAAAATGATTCGTATTTATGATTGCAGTTCCAACTCAGAAATGATACTTAGTATTATAAAAGAGCATAAAATTGATATAAAAGTAATGTTGGGAATCTGGCTCAGAGCAGAGCTTAGTAATCACAATACGTGTAGTTGGTTAAATAGCCCCATCCCAGATGATGTATTAGCCAGTAACAAAAAACTAAATCTGGGGGAAGTCCAACTTGGAATAGAACTTGCCAACCTATATAAAGATGAGGTTATTGCAGTTAATATAGGTAATGAGGCTCTTGTTGACTGGAATGATCATAAAGTTGATACTGATACTATAATTTCCTATGTAGAAATGGTATCTGCATCAATTGAACAACCCGTAACAGTGGCAGAAAATTATAAGTGGTGGGCTGATCATGGTTATGAACTGTCAAAAGTTGTTGATTTTGTTTCCATTCATTTGTATCCAATATGGGAAGGAAGGAATATCAATCAGGGCTTATCATATTCCATAGATAATGTTTTAGAGGTTAGAAATAAATTACCAAATGCTAAAATCGTTGTTGCAGAAGCTGGTTGGCCATCAGTTTCCTCGGAGTTTGGGGACATAGCATCAGAAAATAATCAAGATAGATACTACGAAGAGTTCATGACGTGGTGCGCAGAAATGAATATTACAACTTTTTGGTTTGAGGCATTTGATGAAGATTGGAAGGGAAATCCTAATGATATGATGGGTGCAGAAAAACATTGGGGGCTTTATACAGTCGATAGAACACCCAAACTTGTAATGAGACAATTTCAAGAACAATATAAAGTAAAATGAATTTAACTATTAATAAATAACTGAATGGTTCCATATAATACAGCAAGGGAAGATATTGTTCCTGTTGGACAAAAGATAGCTTTTGGATCAGGACATTTAGCAAATAATTTATTTAATGCTTCATTGTCTATATTTTCAGTTGTGCTTGTTATGTCCTTAGGAATGAACCCAATACTTGCGGGTTTATTGGGTGCACTTCCGCGTCTAATGGATGCTTTAACAGATCCAATTATGGGGTTCATTTCTGACAATACAAAGTCTAGATGGGGTCGTAGAAAACCTTATATTCTTCTGGGAAGTGTAATTACAGGGATTTCGTTTATGGTTATGTGGCAGTTAAACCCTGAAAACTCTCAGACCTACAACTTTTTTTACTTTTTAGGAGTATCATTTTTCTTTTATATAGGCTATACTATTTTTGCTACCCCTCTGATTGGTTTGGGGTATGAGATGACCCCTGATTATAATGAACGGACTCGCTTAATGGCTGTTTCGCAGTTTATGTCACAGGCAGCATGGATGTTAGCCCCTTGGTTTTGGGTTATTATTTACAATGAATCGTTATATGATACAGCCCCCGAAGGTGCTAGAGACTTATCAATATGGGTTGGTTCAATATGTATGATACTTGGTGTTTTTCCCGCCTTTTTTAACAAGGAAATGATTGTTCCTGATCAAGATAAAATTAAGGATCTATCCAGAAAAAATATAGCCGCAAATACAAAAGATTTTTTCAGGGGAATAGTATTGACTCTTAAAAATAAACCATTCCTTAAACTCTGTGGCGCGACTTTCTTCATTTTTAATGGATTTCAAACGATTTCTCAATTTGCATTCTTTATAATAGTCTATTATCTGTTTAATGGAGATACTAATGCTGCAGGCACATGGCCAGCTTGGTTTGGTACTGCTAGTGCAATAGGAACAGCATTTTTGGTAATACCCATTGTTACAAAATTATCAGTGAAATTTGGTAAAAAGAATGCATTCATTATTGCCACATTAATTTCAATTATTGGATATGTTTTAAAGTGGTGGGGATTTGATCCTGACAACCTATGGCTAATGTTTATGCCAATTCCTTTTCTTTCGTTTGGAATAGGTGGCTTGTTTACTTTAATGATGTCGATGACAGCTGATGTTTGTGATCTAGATGAGCTTAATAATGGCGAAAGACGCGAAGGAATGTTTGGAGCGGTATATTGGTGGATGGTAAAACTTGGAATTGCAATTGCTATGTTAACAAGTGGGGTTATACTGCACCTTGTTGGTTTTGATGAATCAATTGATGTGCAGTCAATGGAGGCATTAACAAACTTGCGCCTTGCAGATATAATTATTCCTGTTGTTGCAGCAATTTTGGCAATTATTTTAGTGTGGAAATATGACATAACCGAAAGTAAGGCGCTTAAGATTAGAAAAGCATTAATAACTCGCAGAGGTAAGGTTAAGCATCAATAATGAGCATATAAAACTAATATGAAAATAGATTTAAAACATAACTCGGCTTCCACCCTTTCTTTTAAGGAGAAATTTGGCTATGGATTGGGTGATACTGCATCACACTTTTCATGGGATATGGCAGGAATGTTTTTATTTTTCTATTTTACTGATGTTTACGGTATTTCTGCAGCAGCAGCAGGAACTATAATGATGGCTGCAAGAATATGGGATGCGGTTTCTGATCCTCTTGTGGGTATCATATCAGACCGTACTAATACAAAATATGGCAAATTCAGACCTTATATGATTTGGTTTGCAATACCTTTAAGCATATCTCTAGTTCTTTTATTTACAACTCCCGACTTTGAAAATACAGGTAAAATTGTTTATGCCGCTTGTGCCTATTTCCTTTTAAGTACATTTTATACGGCGGTAAACCTTCCTTATTCTGCTCTATCTGGAGTAATGACATCTGATTCGGGACAACGCACCTTACTCAATCAATATCGATTTTTCCTAGGTTTTATAGGTATGTTCATTGTGAGCTTTACAATGTATTTTAAAAACTACCTGATTATTGATGATGTTATTGTTTTTGCAAAATCAATCAATTTATCCCCTGAAGCCCTTGAGTTTATTGGTAACTATAAGTGGGTAGATGCTGGTTTATTAGATTCAACTGGAAAACTAAAAGAAATGATAACTCTTCTAGAGCAAGAAGCATTTCAACTTATTGCGATAATTCTAGGTGTGGCTGGAGTAATTCTGTTGATATTTTCATACTTATCCACCAATGAAAGAATAGAACCTCCTAAGAATCAAAAGAGTAACCTAAAGGAAGATTTTAAAAATGTTTTTGGACTACGACCATGGGTTATATTATTCATACTAGGTATCATAACTTTTGTGCTAATATTACTTCAGGGTGCTGTAATAAATCAATACTTTAAATATTTTGTAAAGTCAGAAAATGATGCGACTATTCTTTATACATCGACAACCATTGCTCTGATAATTGGAGTTCTTTTGGCTCGACCACTGACAAAAAGATTTGAAAAGAGAAGTGTATACCTGGTATGCTCTGCAATATCTGGTGTACTTACCATGGCATTATATATACCTGGGCCTGACGACTTCTACCTATTGCAAATTACAAACGTATTATCAAAATTAGCAATTGCACCAACCATACCTTTGCTATGGTCCATGATTGCAGATACGGCTGATTTTTCAGAATGGAAGAACAAACGACGCGCAACGGGTTTGTTTTTCTCTGCAACAACATTTGCTCAAAAATTAGGTGGTGGAATAGCCACAGGATTAACAGGATTGATATTAACTATGGTAAACTATGATGGAAGTGCACTTGAGCAGCCAGAAGATGCCATATTAAGTATACGATTACTTTTCTCGATTGTACCAGGGTTATTATATCTAGTTACAGCCATAGTATTATTTTGGTATAAACTAGATGATAAAACCCTTGCAATGGTTAAAGTAGAATTAGAAACAAGAAGAAATAATAATAATAACTAACTATATTTTATAACTTAATCTTTATATTATGAAACAGTTTTTTACTTTTTTAGTTGCAATGTGCTTTGCTCTCACAATGAACGCTCAGTACATTTACAACGATTTTGATGGAAATCAAAATGAATCCTTCTCCGGTTGGCCAAATGTGCCAGCAATAATACCAAATCCTGATGTGTCAGGTATTAATACTAGCCCTAACGTAGCTGAATTTTTAAGATCAGATTGGGCTCAGTGGGATCATGTTTATAGTGAATTGTCAGGCAAGGTTGACTTCTCAACAGGTACAGTTTTCTCTGTTAAAGTATGGTCACCCATTGCATGTGATATTTTGTTTAAGCTTGAAGATAAAGCTAATGGTGCTATATTCTGCGAAAGGTTACTATCTATCTCTACCCCCAACCAATGGGTACAATTGGATTTTGACTTTGGCGGAGAAGCCTCTCTGACATATGATAAGGTTGTGATATTCTTTGATTTTGCAACATTTAATCAAAATGTTTTCTATTTTGATGATGTTGAAGGCCCATATTATGAGGGAAGCCAGGGCAAACCCTATGAAGCAGCGGATGTTCAAGATAATTTTGAAAACAATGGCTGGGGAACTATCACAGACTGGATTTTTCAGAATCCTGGTTTAGATCCCCTACCAACAACCGCCGATCCTTTGGATGGTTCCAATACTGTGGCAGATTATAACAGAACAGGAACTTTTGAGTGGACTAATGCACAGGCGGAATTGGCTCATAGAATGGACCTTACAGTTAGAAATGTTTTTGAGATGGATGTTTATTTCCCATCCTCAAATGATTACTCAGGACCCTTATCTGAAACAGTTGCTTTAAAGCTTCAAAATAGTTTATTAGGACCTAATGCATGGCAAACTCAGACAGAAGTAATTGTAACTGTTCCTGAGAGAGATCAATGGGTAACCGTAACTTTCGACTTTAGTTCAGTTGCTAGTAATGAAGATTATGATAAGATAGTTGTACAGTTCGGTGGCGAAGGCCACTGGGCACCTGGACAATTTTATTTTGATAATATCGAGTTACTTCCATGGTATCCAACCCCAGCATATATATATAATGATTTTGATGATAATCAGAATGTTGATTTTGAAGGCTATCCAAATATGCCAATAATAGAGTTTAATCCATACCCAGGTGGTATTAATACAAGCCCCAATAGTTTGGTATGGCTGCGGTCAACTGATCAGTGGGCACATATTTATGCTAATCTTCCTGGAGCAGTTGAGTTTGATAATGGTACAAACTTCCAAATGAAAGTTTATTCTCCAGTTTCATGTGATGTATTACTTAAGCTTGAAAATCAAAATGACCCAGGTATATTCATTGAGAAAACGGTTACAATATGGAATGCAAATGAGTGGGTACTACTCAATTTTGATTTTCCTGGAGCAGCATCTGATACATATGACAAAATTGTTATTTTCTTAGATTTTGCTTCAACAGAAAACAATATATTTTATGTAGATGATATTGTAGGCCCTGAACATTTTATACCAAAACCAGTTTCAGAGCTAAACGTACAAGATAATTTTGAAGATGATGGTTGGAGTACCATCAATTACTGGATACTTCAAGACCCTAATATGGATACTATGCTGGTTACTTTAGATCCTGTTGATCCGAATAATCACGTTGCAGATTATACTCGTTCAGGTACTTTTGAGTGGGCAAATGCACAAACAATTTTAAATCACAGACTTGACTTAACCGAAAGAAATAAATTTGAATTAAAGGTATATTTTCCTTCGTCAAATGATTATTCGCAAGGAACGAACAAGGCATCTGTGAAATTGCAAAATAGCTTGTTGGGTGGTAATGCATGGACTACACAAGCTGAGGTTTTACACGAGGTTACAGTTTATGATCAATGGGTAACTTTATTATTTGATTTTGAAGCTTGGAGTACAAGTATTGATTACGATCAAATAGTAGTTCAACTTGGTGGCGAAGGAAACTGGGTTCCAGGTCAATTCTACTTTGATGACTTTTATTTGAAACATGTTCCTGAAGTAACTGTGCTTTCTCCAAATGGTGGTGAAACCATAAATCAGGGTGAGAGTTTCACAATTGAATGGGATTATGCATGGTGGACTGGTGATATTGAAATCGAATTAATGAAAGGTGATCAGGACCCTGAACTAATTACTTATAATTTGCCTGTTTCTGATACAACATATGCATGGACAGTTATGACAGATCAAGAACCAGGATCCGACTATAGAATAATTGTTACCTCCCTGACCAATGAATTTCCTACGGATACAAGTGATAGCTATTTTACCATTGCTGAAGTTACTACGATTGTTCCTAATTTTAGTGCATCAGCATTAGATATAGCAGTGGGTGATAGTGTAATGTTCTCAGATAATACCACAGGAAGCCCAACATCTTGGGAGTGGTCATTTGAGGGTGGAACTCCAAGCTCTTATTCTGGGGAAAATCCACCTTATGTAACGTATTCTGCTTCAGGTTCATTTGATGTAAGCCTTGAAGTAAGTGATGGCTTAACAACTTACGTTGAGTTAAAGGAAGATTATATATTTGTTGGTGAACCTCCATATGCTGATTTTACAGCTAGTGAAACTACTATTTTAGTTGGCCAAACTGTTGACTTTACTAGTAATTCTACAGGTGATAACCTAACTTACAGTTGGTATTTTGAAGGTGGAACACCTGAGACATCAACCGAAGAAAATCCAATGAATATTCTTTATTCTGAGGCTGGTTTCTTTAATGTTGAGCTAAGTGTAACGAATGATTATGGCGAAAGTATAATGCTAAGGGAAGATTATATCGAAGCTACTGGTGTTGGAGTAATTGGTCTAAATGATCAAACTTTAAGTATTTGGCCAAATCCTGCAAAGGATAAGATCAAAATATCTCTACCAGACGATGGAGTATATACTATTAAAATCATTGATTTAAAGGGATCTAGCAAAATAGAAACTGTAATTAATAATCAGTTTAGTGAGATGGATGTGTCTACTTTAAATTCTGGTCTATATTTAATAACAGTTACCGATCAAAATACTTTTAACACAGTTAGTAAGAAAGTAATTATCAATTAGTTGTTGTGAAATGTGGCTTGCAGCGGTAAAACGTTGCAGGCCCTTTTTATTAATAACTACAAAAACATTATATTTCTGTAGATAATCATTCTCAAAGGGATAACGAACAAATTTTTTCTACAAAATATTATATTTAAAATTATTAAATCTTTATCATTATTATTAATTAAATCTTATATCTCATGAAATTTTTTCTTACTTTAATTTTAACAATGACATTTCTAGTATCCTTCTCTCAAGCAACTCCAGCAGATCATCATATAGATGGAACATGGAAAATGTCAGCTCAAGCGGCAGCGCTTGGAGTAGGCCCTACAATGGGTGATATTTCCTGGTGGGCAAATAGTGAAGATGATTTGTCAACACGTGCTTGTTATTTTGATGACGAATACGTTTTCTTGCCTGATGGCACATTTCATAATGTCCTTCAAGATGACACATGGCTTGAAGTATGGCAGGGTGTTGAAGCTGATGGATGTGGAACACCAGTATTCCCGCACAATGGCTCAATTGAAGCAACCTGGTCTTACGATGCCGGAGCAGGAACCCTTACTCTAGATGGCCTTGGTGCTTATTTAGGTCTTGCAAAAGTTATCAATGATGGTGAATTAACTTCTCCTGATAACGCGCCATCTTCTATTACATATCCTGTAACATTTAATTCGACCAATGATACAATGACTATTGATATTAGTATAGGCGGTGGTTACTGGCGCTTTATATTAGCAAAGAATCCAGGAACAGTTGCGCCTCCTCTAGACGGTATGTGGAAAATGGCTCCAATGGCAGGTGCTCTTGGTGTTGGACCAGGAATGGGCGATATNTCTTGGTGGTCAAATAGTGCNGATGATGTTNNNACAAGAGCATGTTATTTTGATGATCTCTATTATTTTGCAGAAGATGGAGCATTCGAAAATATCCTTGATGATGTCGATCATGGATTTGAAACATGGATAGANCCATGGCAAGGTATGGATCCTGAAGGATGTGGTACACCAGTTGCACCTCATAATGGGTCAATTGCGGCTTCATGGTCATATGAANCAAATTTAGGGGGAGCCTCTGGCTCACTTACCTTAAANGGTGTTGGCGCTTACATGGGTCTTGCAAAAGTATTCAATGGAGGTGAGCTATCAGCAAGTGCTGATGCACCAGAATCAATTACTTACATGGTAACATGGAACGCTACTGAAGATACAATGACCCTTGATATTGCGATTGCAGATCCAGGTTGGTGGCGCTTTATTCTTGTTAGAGCTGATGCTTCAGGTCTTAATGACAATGAATATCAGGTTATGGAAGTTTATCCTAACCCAGCATCAAGTGTCTTGAATATTAAGAACCATACTGATTTAGAAAGCCTTCATATTTATTCTGTAACAGGAAAAATGGTATTGCAAACAAATGATATTGATGGAACCATCGATATTAGCGATTTTGCAACAGGCTTATATGCAATTAGTGCATTGGATAAGAATGGTCAAAAATATCAAACTAAATTTATTAAGAATTAGTAATTATCTATAAAATATTTAAGAGCCGTTTTGTTATCAACAAGACGGCTCTTTTTATATTAATTTGTTACTAAAATATTAGCGCAATGAATAATTACTCCCTGTTAGTTCTTATTTTTATAATTTCAAGCTGCAAAACAAATATCTCAGAAAAAACGGCTCATCTAAACCCTCCTGATTGGTCAAGTAATCAAATATGGTATCAGATTTTTGTTGAAAGATTTTACAACGGAGACACCACAAATGATCCAACTACTAAAAATATCTATGCATCAAGTAATTTTCAGTCCACACCAAATAATTGGTCATTGACACCATGGACATCAAACTGGTATCAAACAGATCAATGGGCAGATGAAATTGATGGAAATTTTCATTCAAAACTACAACTTAGAAGATATGGCGGAGATCTTCAGGGAGTGCTAAACAAACTTGATTACCTTCAAGAGCTTGGTATTACGGCAATCTATTTTAACCCTATAAATGATGCTCCATCATTACATAAATTTGATGTTAGAAACTGGAGGCATATTGATGTTAATTTTGGTCCTGATCCAACCGGAGATAANAGAATTATAGAGTCTGAAAATCCAGAAGATCCATCTACCTGGCAATGGACATCTGCCGATAAGCTTTTTTTAAAGCTTGTTAATGAAATGCATGAGAGAGGAATGCGGGTAATACTTGATTTTTCCTGGAATCATACAGGCGTTGAGTTTTGGGCATTTAAGGATATTTTAAAAAATCAAAATAACTCAAAATATGTTGATTGGTATGATATTGAAGCATTTGATAATCCTAAAACACCTAAGAATGAGTTCGAATATGTAGGTTGGGCAAACCTTCAGAGCCTACCCGAGATTAAAAAAATTGAAATTACTACCCCTAGACATCATGGATATCCTTACAATGGAGACATTAATGAAGGGGCCAAAAATCACATCTTTAATGTAACAAAAAGATGGCTTGCTCCCGATGGAAATACTGCAAATGGTATAGATGGTTACAGACTTGATGTAGCTGATCATATTGGAATGGATTTCTGGCGTAATTACCGTACTCACGTAAAGTCCATAAAACCTGATGCTTATCTTATTGGTGAAATATGGTGGACTGCATGGCCGGATGTGCTCATGGATCCTGAACCGTACTTAAAGGGTGATATTTTTGATGCTGTTATGTTTTATCAGCTTTACAGACCAGCAAGATACTTCTTTGCAGATACAGATATAAAAGTGAATGCCGCACAATTAAAAGATTCAATTCAACATTACTGGGGAAAGATGAGCAAGCCTATGCGTCACTCTCAAATGCTAACCGCTGCTACTCACGATTCACCAAGGCTTTCAACATCCTTTGATAATAAAGGAGGTTACAAGATGGGCGCATATCCTAATGACTACAGCACATACCAAACGGGCAAACCAAGAAAAGAAACATATGACCGGGTTAAGTTATACCTTATGCATCAATTTACGATTCCTGGCTCACCACAAATCTGGAATGGTGATGAAATGGGTATGTGGGGTGCTGATGACCCAGATTGCCGCAAGCCTCTCTGGTGGCCTGAATATGACTTTGTAGATGAATACAGAAATAATTTCCAGCCAGGCGAGAAAGTTTATGATGAGGTTGGATTCAACACTGACATGTTTAATTTCTACAGAGAGATTATAAGCATTAGAAATGATAACCCGGTGCTTGCTCATGGCGATATTGAATTTATGATGGCAGAAGGAAATAAGCTCATGTACAAACGGTTCGACGATAAGGATGAAATTATTGCAATCTTCAATATGGAAGATGAATCACATTCATTTAAAATCCCAAATAAGAACTATAAAAACCTACTCGGTGATAATACTTTTGTTGGAATGATAACAGTTCCAGCCAAATCAGGTTTGCTTCTAAAGAGGATGTAGAGTTTAATTATCATTGAATATTTTTATATTAAGTTGGCTAACAACGATTAATGGTTATTCGTTTAAAGTGCCTGTAAAAAGCTAACTAAAAAAAGCCCTCCCGATAATTCGAGAAGGCTTTTTAAAGTACTTAAAAAATTCCTAATTTTCAATAATTCGGTATGAAGGAATTTCAGTTGTAAAATCAAGAATAAAGGTTATTGTACCTCCATCAGGTATTGGAATATCAGCACCATCTTGTACAAGGAATCCATCGTCAGGATCATTGGCTCCTAAGTTGATTACCCAAGCATCGTTAGCTCTGTACTTAAACCTCTGATTATCTTGTGCTGGAATGTTTTCAACTGTTACATGAAGATATTGCTCAATGGGATCAAATTCCATATCAATGTCTACACTCCAATCAAGCCACTCACCAATCACACCCCAGTTTTCAGTTCCATCATAGCTCCATGTCAAAGCATTAATATCTATTTCCAGCCAATATCCACCAGGGCCTGGTACGCTTAGGTTACCTGCACTTGGATCAGTATCCAGTTCAAATTCAGAGGCCCCTAAACCATAATTAGTATGTTCCCAATCTGGATCAGATGTGAACTTAAACTCAAATGTACCACCTTCAGGGAAGTAAATATAACCCCTGTATATCCCATCATTGTTATAATCAAATACATTTGGTGCTTCACCTGGATTCCATCCCTGGTAATCACCAGGCACATATAATATTGGCACACCTGATGGTGGTGGTTCAGCAGGAGTAAATGTTGTAAACTTCGTTGAAATAACTTCTGAAACAGATTCTGTTCCCAGAGTTCCACTCATTACACTCGAAACTCTAAATTCAACATCCACAGTAGTATCTCCTGGTAATCCCATCTGTAATAACATATTATTCATGTTATAATAGATAATATCGAATGACAGAACCTGTGTGTTCACGAGCTCTTTACCTCCAACAAAGTTACTGTCGGCAAGACCCATTTCTAATGAGTATGTTGATGCTGGCAACGCAGCGCCATTGGTAATACTATATCCAGTTGCAGACCATGCAAACTGAATCACTTGAGCCGAATCTGCTATACTAAGTATAAATTCTGCCTCGGCCTCAGGTTGTGCAATGCTAGGAGCAGAAATTGCTGAAAGATTTAATACTGGATCTTTTTCTTCCTTTTGGCATGAACCCATTATCACAGCCAACCCGATTAATAATGTTATTATTGATATTTTTTTCATGATTAAACCAATTAAATGTTAATAATTAGGATTCTGTGAAAGGTTTGGGTTGGCATTAACATCGGAAGCAGGAAGCGGAAACTGATTATATTTTGAATCCGTTGATCTTCCATCCTTTGTATTACCTTTCCATGCCCATAGATATTGATCACCAGTGAACTGATTATAACGAACTAAATCAGTACGGCGATGACACTCCCAATAAAGTTCTCGTGCACGCTCATCAAGAATAAATTCTAGATCAATATCTCCTGCATTAACAACCCCTGAATTTGTACGAGTACGTAACTCATTGATAAAAGTTGATGCCGTACCCATATCTCCACCAGAACCACCTCTTAATACAGCTTCAGCATACATTAAATACACATCTGCCAGACGGAACATTGGAAAGTCAGTATCTGGAAAAGTAAGGCTAAACCCTGTCTTAAGTTCACCATTTTCTTCATAGGTATTTCTGAATTTAGTTACAGCATATCCATTATAAAAGTCTCCCATATTATCTATTTCAATACTATGGCCTTCTGACCAGAACATGGCTCTAGAATCACTGCCTTGAAATTTCTCCACAAATTGTTTAGTAGTTCTGGTACCTCCCCAGCCGCCATCTATTCCATAGGTTGCGGGGTCCATGTCACCACCAACAGCTGCATGTATAATAAATGTAGTACCTCCCCAAGTTTGAGTATGTTCACCACTATACCTAATTGGAAAAATAATTTCCTGCATGGTTTGTGGGTCCATATCGTTATTGGCCCAAAAAAGTTGTTGGAATGTTGGTGAAAGTGAATAACCTGCATTAATCAGCTTATTGCAATTTGTCAAACATTCAGTATACTTAGCCTCTCCAATATAAACTTCAGCATTTAGATATAGCTTAGCAAGCAGCATCCATGCACCAGCTTTGTCAGCACGACCATATTCATTTGCACGTGGTTCTGACATATCAGCTTCCATACTCTCCAGCTCTTCTATGAGCCATGCAAAAAGTTTGTTTGATGATACCTGGCTTGGCAAGAAATCTCCAATGGGATCAGTTTCAACTGCAAATGGTACCGAGCCAAATAAGTCCAGCGCATGCCAATAGCTTAATGCTCTAAGCCATCTTGCTTCAGCGCGATATACTTTAACTTTATCTTTCCAATCCTGTGAGGTCCCTCTTGTATCAAGTTTATCATCTGTTGTTTGTCGCAAAAACTCATTTGTAAGAGATATTTGATAAAAGATACGATAGTAGAATGCTGCAATAAAGCCATCTCCATCACCCCATTGCTGGTAGTGGAAGTCTTTAATTGTTGCATCATCCCAGCCAATTACAGCTTCATCAGTGGTTAATTCCTGGTGATACCAATAACCACGCAAATATTGCCCAAATCCTTCATCAATTCCGCTTATATCTCCCTGCCCTGCTGGACCTTGTTGTCCTGAAACTGCAAGCCCAGCATAACATTTTGCAAGAAATTGTGTGTACGCCTCCGGGTCTTCAAACGCCTTATCAGCTGTTATAATATCCGGATCAATAGGTTTCATCTCCATGTTTTTTATACAAGAACTTGTAATAAATATCAAGCCTGCAAAAACCATTGTTATATATAATATTTTTTTCATTGTCTTATTGTCGTTTAAATTAGAACATCAGATTTACACCAAAAACCCAAACTCTGGTACGTGGATAAACACCATTGTCTATACCACCATTTACCTCTGGGTCAATTCCCGAATAGTTTGTGATAATAAATGCATTGTTTACTGTAGCTGATAACCTTATGTCAAGAGTGTTTTTGGCCAAATCTTTGAATAAGTAGCTAAGTGAAATATTATCCATTCTAAAGAATGCTGCATCTTGAATATAATAGTCTGAGAAATAGTGAGCATTCTGAAATCCAGTTTCACTAACTCCTGTGGTAATGTTACTTATATATGGCCCTTCAGCTCTATACAAACGTCCATACCACCCATTATCACTTTGAACATTGTTATACATGTAATTGCCAAAATTAGCTCGTCCAGAAAATGCAAACGACCAGCTTTTGTAACTGAAGTTTGATGAAATTCCAAAGAATTTATCAGGATTAGCACTATTATGAAAGTATTTATCATCAGTTGTTATCTGACCATCGCCATTGCGATCCACATAAAGTCCTTCGATTGGCATTCCACTTTCATCGTATACCTGCTCATAAACATAAAAGGTATTTCGTGGCTGTCCAACGGCTTGAACTTGAATATTATTACCAACACCACCAGCAATACCTCCTGTCTCAATCATAGCGCCATCATATAAATTAGTAATTTCATTTTTATTGAAAGTAGCATTGAAACCAAGTTCCCAATACATGTCAGGCTTTGAGATAACCTTTCCGTTAATTGAGAACTCAACACCTCTGTTCTCAAGATCACCTATATTTTTGGTAATATAGTTGCTTAGATTTGATCCTGCTGGAACCGGAACATAGCTAAGCAAATTTGTAGTTTGGCGAACGTAGTAATCCACTGAACCATAAATTCTGTTATTGAGGAATGCATAATCTAAACCTGCATTCCAGGTAGTTGTTTGTTCCCATTTTAGATCCTCATTATACCCATCAGGCCTTAATGTAATGTAGTAAGTGTTTCCAAATGGGTATGAGGCAAATTCATTTCCAAAAGTATATCTGCCCAAATAATCATAAGCACCTTGTACTGCTTGCTGACCGGTAACTCCCCATCCTAGGCGTAATTTCAGCTGTGTGATAGCCTTGGAGTCACGTAAGAAGGCCTCTTCATTAATCTTCCATCCCAAAGCAACAGCAGGAAATACTGCATTCCTGTTTTTTGGAGCAAACCTTGTTGATCCATCCTGGCGCACAGAAGCTGTAAGAAGGTACTTATTATTAAGAATGTAGTTCAGCCTTCCAAATACTGACTCAAGGTAATATTCAGAGCCAGATTCAAATTTTTCAGTTATGAACTCCTGACCCGTTGAATCTCCAGTTACAGGATCAATAATTACAGGAATATTACTGTTATCACTTGTTGCATAGTCATAAAAGTACTGAATTGAATATCCCGCTGTTACATCAAAATTTGATTTAATGGATTCAACATCTTTTGCATAACTGAAATAAAAGTCACCCAGCATATTTCTGTGTTCATTGTTGTAATGATTATCTGAGCCACCTCCCTGTGATTTATTATAGCTCCATGGAGCATAATTGGGAACATTGTAATGACCTTTGTTTTTACTATAATCCATACTTAGATTCATATTAGCTTTTAATTCTGGTAAAAAAGGCATTCTATAGTCAAGCTGTAAGTTTCCAAATACTCTGTTGGCATCTGACTTATTATCTGTAAGGTTTAACAGTGCCATGGGGTTCTTTGTTCCCTGAACAACAGGGTCTCCATTGCTTTGTAACCATGCCCAATATCCTCCATATGAATTATCTGAGCTATTAACTGGTTTGGTTGGATCCATTTGAAGAGCAGAATTAATTGCACCACCATTACTAAATTGATTTTTAATAAATGAAGCGTTAACATTGAAATTAACATTTAAGTTATCGTTCAATAAAGTTGGATTCAACGAGGCTGCTATGGTTGTTCTTTGAAATTTTGAAGTTTTAACAATACCTGGCTGATCTGTGTATCCTACACTAAATCGATACGGCATGTTTTGCCATGCACCAGTGGCAGTAATATTATGATCCATTGCCATCGTATTCTCGTAAATTTCATCCTGCCAGTTAGTTTTATGAATTGTTTGATTGTAACCAGTCCTATCATCAGGCAGGTCATTATAAACTATAGGGTTTCCATTGGGATCAGTCCAAGTACCTAACATGTCAACATAAGATGGTTCTTTATCATTTATTAATGAAACAAACTCATCGGATGTATTAATGCTTAATGTATTTGGAATTTGATAGAACGAAAATACGCCTTGGTATTCCAATTGCAAAGGACGACCAATTTTTCCGCGTTTGGTAGTAATAATAATAACCCCATTTGATGCTCTAGAGCCATAGATGGCAGTGGCAGATGCATCCTTCAGAATGGTAAAACTTGCTATGTCATTAGGATTAATGCTATTAAGTGGGCTTCTTGTACCACCACCAGCATCATTGGAGATAGGTATACCATCAATAACGTACAAAGGTTCATTACTTGCACTTAATGAAGACCCTCCACGGATTATTATACTTGATGATGTACCAGGTGCACCTCCATTGGAACTAATTTGAACACCAGCAACTTTACCAGCAATAAGGCTTGCAGGATTAGTAATTGCACCGCTATTGAAGCTTTCCGATTCGATTGCTGTGACTGAGCCAGTGACATCTTTTTTCTTTGCTACACCATAGCCAATCACCACAACACCATCCAAAGAAAGTGCAGATGATTTTAATGAAACGTTAACGGAACTAGCCGCATCAACTTTTCGTTCTTCCATTGCGTAGCCAACATAAGAAAACACTAGAACCTGTCCAGTCTCAATCCCAATAGTATAAATACCATTGATATCAGAAACCGTTCCTTGCGTAGTGCCTTTTACAACAATTGTAGCTCCCGGCAACGGTGTTCCATCTCCAGCATCTGTTACAATACCAGTAACATCAACGCCCTGAGCAAGCATAGCTGTACTACTTATCAAAATCACTACGAAAATTAGCAATTTTGAGAATAATTTTTTTAACATAATATTTCTTTTAGTTATTGTGAATTATAAATGGCAATTAATTGCACATTCAATACCTTCAAATTTAGCAATAATTACCTAAAATTTAGTAATTACCTTATAATTATGTCTTTATAAAGATATTTAATAAATGTGCAAATTATTAATTTTGAGGAAGAATATTAGGTTACTTATGTATATATCCAAATTATAAATGAGCCTTATATATCTGATTATCTGTGGTTTTAATCATTTTTAACAAGCGTTATTTTATATAAATATTCATAGAACTAGTCAAAAAATGCAATCGTTTGCAAAAAATACTTTAACAACAAGAATTTGCCTTTTTTTGAGTATAGTTAATATTAACATTTTTATAGCTCTATTCACCAAAATAAAATATATTTTACCTATGCAAGGTCTGTTAATATTGATTTTGACAGCCATATGATTGTTTTGTATAGACATTATATTGTTCCTTTTTCAATATTTAATCAAAGAAGGTCTTGCGAACCTAATCACAATTCTAATTGGCGCACACGATTGCGTTAATATAATCTGCTACTTAGAATAACTCAGTTATTGCAATTATGATATTTTAACTAGATCAACTATCCTGTCTGCAACCAAATCCATTACTTTTGTTTCTTTACATAAAGTTAAAATATGACAAGACTAACTCTGGCAATTTTTTTCGCTTTAGTATTTTCAGAATTTGCCCAAGCACAGCTTATAATTTCTGATCCGCCTTTTCCAACAAAAAATGATGAGGTCGTTATTACATTCAATTCATCATTGGGTAGCGGAGGTTTATCTGGCTTCGATGGAGATATGTACGCTCATACGGGCCTTATAACATCAAATAGCTCCTCTGGAACAGACTGGAAATATGTTAAAGCTGGATGGACTGAGAATAGACCTGATTGTAAAATGATAAATATTGGCGATAATCTCTGGGAATTAACAATAAGCCCTTCAATTCAAGAATTTTATGATGTGCCTGATAACGAAACCATTTTAAGGCTAGCATTCGTTTTTAGGAATGAAGATGGGTCTCAAACAGGAAAGACAGATGATGAAGGTGATATATTTTATGACGTATATGAGTCAGGATCAAACATAATTATAACAATTCCAGAAATTAGTCCTTATATCGTTAGCATTGGCGATAACATTGACATTGAAGGTAGCAGTGCCTCAATTGATTCTACCTTTATTTATGATAACGGAGATTTGATTTACGCTGATACTGGTAGTTCATTCAGCACAAGTATAGTAGCAACATCTTCTGGAAAACATTGGATTATTGCCATTGGTGAGTCTGAAAATGAAATTGTTAAAGACTCTATTTATTATTATGTAAGGAATGGACAGAATACCCAGGAGCTCCCCTCAGGTATAAGGGACGGAATTAATTATGTGGATGAAAACACAGTAATTCTATGTTTACTTGCACCAGACAAAGAACATGTTTTTGTTATAGGGGATTTTAATGACTGGGAGATCAATGTTAACAGTGAAATGAAAATCACACCAGACAACCTACGATTTTGGATTGAACTGAGTGATCTTGAAGATGGCAAGGAGTATATCTTTCAATACTTGATAGATGGTAATATAAGAGTTGGTGATCCATATTGTGAAAAAGTTAGCGACCCATGGAATGATAAATGGATTAATAGCGCAACATATCCAAATTTGATAGATTATCCAACGAATAAAACCACTGGAATAGCTTCGGTAATGCAAACTAATCAGCAAGAATATATTTGGCAAACTGATGATTTTGATGTTCCGGAGGATGAAAAGCTAGTGATATATGAACTTTTGGTAAGAGACTTCATAATTAAACATGACTTCAACACCATGCTTGACACACTTGATTACCTTGATAGACTTGGAGTTAATGCCATTGAATTAATGCCAAATAGTGAATTTGAAGGAAACTCAAGCTGGGGATATAACCCAAACTACTATTTTGCACCAGATAAGTATTATGGCCCCAAGAACACTTTCAAAGCTTTTGTGGATGAATGTCATTCAAGAGGCATAGCAGTATTCATGGATATGGTTTTAAATCACTCTTACGGTACAAGTCCCATGGTAAAAATGTATTGGAATGCTGAGCAAAATAGACCTGCACCTGACAACCCGTGGTATAATGAACAATCAAATTTTACAAATCCCGATGCACAATGGGGTTACGATTTTAACCACGAAAGCATATATACCAAACAGCTTATTGATAGTATAAATAGCTATTGGATGACAGAGTATAGAGTGGATGGTTTTCGTTTTGATTTCACAAAGGGTTTTGGAAATAATATAAAAGATAATAATGATCCATGGGGAAGTAATTATGATGCTGATCGAATTGCACTATTAAAAAGAATGGCTGATAAAATATGGGAAGTAAAGGATGATGCAGCTATAATATTTGAACATCTAGCTGTAAATAGTGAGGAAAGAGAACTTGCTAATTATGGTATTAAACTATGGGGAAATCTTAACTACAACTACAATGAGGCTACAATGGGTTACCATGATAATGGTAAGTCAAACTTTGACTGGATCTCCTACAAGAAAAGAGGATGGAATGATCCACATGTTGTTGGATACATGGAAAGTCATGATGAAGAAAGACTAATGATAAAGAATCTTGAATTTGGTAATTCACAAGGAAACTATAATATTAAGGACCTAACAACAGCCCTTGGTCGTCAAGAACTAGCAGCAAATTTCTTTTTAACAATTCCTGGGCCAAAAATGATTTGGCAGTTTGGTGAGAGGGGTTATGATGTATCCATAGATTTCAATGGAAGACTGGGAGAGAAGCCTCCCAGGTGGGAATACATGAATGATTGGCGAAGAGTAAAGCTGTATCATGTGTATGCACAACTCATACAATTAAAGAAAACTGAGGAAGCGTTTTCAACAAGTAATTTTTCATTGGATTTGAATAATGCAATGAAAAAAATTAACCTAACAAATGAAGATATGAATGTGGTTATTCTAGGTAACTTTGGGGTATCAGAAGGAAGTATTAACCCGTCATTTCAAAATACAGGAACATGGTATGAATACTGGACAGGTGACTCAATTGTTGTAACAAATACTAATTCAAGCATTGACATGGAAGCAGGAGAGTATCTTATTTACACCACAAAAAAGCTAACAAAACCTGATTATGTTGGACTATCTGAAGGTGAGATTAAAGATATTGACTTAACATTATTCCCAAATCCTGCTGATGTAATGTTAAATATATTATCTGAAAAGGAGATTAATAAAATTGAGATCCATAATATAACCGGAAGTATTGTTTACAATAAAGATAACATTTGTGAGAAGCAAATTAATATAATTACCTCTGATTTTAAACCTGGCATCTATTTAGCAAGAATTGTTTTAATTAATGGTAGAACCAATAGTCGTAAAATTATAATTAAGTAGAACATTGCATTAAATATATACCAATAAAACCTAAAGTATGGCTCAAACGCTGATTGAAAAAATAGTTCAAAAACACGCTGTAGGATTAGAAAAAGGTTATTTAGTTAAATCCGGCGACTTTATATCAATACAACCAGCTCATGTAATGACTCATGATAACACAGGTGCTGTGATGGGTAAATTTGAAGCCATTGGCGCCAATAAAATGGCAAATCCAAGGCAACCAGTTTTTACTCTTGATCATAATGTTCAAGATAAATCTGAAAGTAATAAAAAGAAATACCTAAGGATAGAAGCTTTTGGTAAAAAAATGGGAGTTGATTTTTATCCTGCGGGTAGAGGTATTGGTCATCAAATTATGTGTGAAGAAGGATATGCATGGCCTGGTACTATGGCTGTTGCTTCTGACAGTCACTCCAATATGTATGGTGGTTTGGGATGCTTAGGAACACCTGTAGTTCGTACTGATGCAGCTGCTTTATGGGCCACAAGCAGAACTTGGTGGCAAGTGCCTCCAATTGTAAATGTTATATTAAAAGGTAATTTACAGAAAGGGGTCACAGGTAAAGATATTATAATTACTCTTTGCGGGTTATTTAATAAAGATGAAGTTCTAAATCATGTTTTAGAGTTCACTGGAGATGGGGTTACCAACCTTGGGATAGATGAAAGACTTTCGATTGCTAACATGACTACTGAATGGGGTGCCTTGGCAGGTGTTTTTCCAATAGATCATACTCTTATAAGCTGGCTTAAGAAAAGAGCTGAGTTTATAAAATCAAGAGGTTTGGAAGGGGTTATTTCGGATGAGGATGCTCAGGATAAAGTTCACCCAAGAATTAATCATAATACAATTGAAGAATTAACTCGAAATCACCCCACGGCCGACAGTAATGCGTATTATGCTAAAGAAGTTATTCTGGATTTAGATACCATATGTCCTCATATTAGTGGTCCTAATAACGTAAAAACCATGACAAATGTAAATGATGCATTTGATAGGGATATTAAGATAAATAAAGCATATTTAGTAAGTTGTGTAAATAGCAGAGTTGAAGATTTGGCAGAAGCTGCCAAAACTATAAAGAATAAAACCATTGCTCCTGGAGTGGAGTTTTATATAGCCGCAGCTTCAAGCGAAGTTCAAGCAGAAAGCGAAGCAAGAGGTGATTGGCAAGATTTAATTAATGCAGGGGCTACTCCACTTCCTCCGGGATGCGGCCCATGCATTGGCTTGGGTTCAGGTCTACTAGGACCAAATGAAATCGGCATTTCAGCAACTAATAGAAATTTTAAGGGAAGGATGGGAGATCCATCGGCAGAGGCATACCTTGCATCACCTGCAGTTGTAGCAGCTTCAGCTGTTGCAGGAAAAATTGCTCCTCCATTTGAATTCAAAAACATAAAACCAAATGGAACAATTGTAGAAAAGCAAAAGAATAAATCTGAAGAAATAAATATTTCACTTTTAAGTGGGTTTCCTGAAAAGTTATCGGGGAAAATTATTCTATGCTACCAAGATAACCTTAATACAGATGGAATATATCCAGGCAAGTATACATATGTAGATGAATTTACCCCCGAGCAAATGGCTAAAGTTGTAATGGAAAATTACGACATGGAATTTACTAATCTGGTTGAGAAAGGAAATATTATAGTTGGCGGATACAATTTTGGCACTGGGTCATCAAGAGAACAAGCCGCAACCGCATTAATGTATAGAGGTATCCAGATGGTTATTGCTGGTTCATTCAGTCAAACTTACAAACGAAATGCAATAAATAACGGGTTTTTGGTTATAGAATCACCAGAACTATTAGAAGATTTAAAAAATAATTTTGGCACTAAGTCATTAACAGTAAAAACTGAACTAGACTTATTGGTTGATTTTAAAAAATCATGCCTTACAGTAAATGATAAAGACTATCAAATAAGTCCTGTAGGTGCTGCAGCTCAAGAGCTTATAATAACAAAAGGTTTAGAAAATTGGGTTAAAGAAAATATTGATTAACATTTAAAATACATTAAGTATATATTTTTACGATCAATTATTTGGTCTAATTAAAAGACTTGAGCTCAGTGTTATTCAAGATGATTTCAAACAAATCTCAATGGTTTTTGACCTATTTACTTTGCCAGTTTTATTTCTTACAAAATTATTACCCTTATATATATTCTTAGGTAATTCATATTTGGATAATCGATTCTTCAATTTATTAGTAAGTAAACTAACCAAATCATCTGAAATATCATCTTCAATAAAGAGAGATACTTTTTTTCCAAGTATGTCATCTTCAACACCAGCGATAAAATAATCACTAGTGATAAGATCGGAAATAAGACCCTCTACCTTCTCCGGAATCACCTTTATGCCACCAGTTATTATTATGTTATCCTTTCTACCTATAATATCAAATGAGCCATCATTAAATATATTCACAAGATCATTAGTTATAAGCATCTCAACTCCACGAGAAGGAGCATCAATTATTAACTGGTTATCATTGTTATTTTTTATTACAATTCCAGCCATGGGATAAAATCTACCTTGTTTATCATTACTTCCAATTCTATGCAAAGCTATGTGAGTGATGGTCTCTGTCATCCCATAGGAATGCCAAGCATTTATTCCTTCTATGCTATTTATTCGATCCTCCAGTGACTTAGAAATTGAAGACCCTCCTATCAACAAAACTCCTGCATTTTTTAATTTATCAATTCCCTGATAAGACTTTAATAGGCGATTTACTTGATTTTGAACCATTGCTGTAATACTAACCGGTGAAGATTTAGGTTGTATCAAATCTTCTGAGGGTTTGCTATAAACAAGATTCATTTTGCCTACTATTGCTCTTACTACAACCATCTTAGCTGCAATATATTTTATTGGAAGACACAACCATATTGATGAATCAGCTTCTAATCCAAAAAACTCAATAGTTGCTTTTGCACTTTCAATCATATGAACCTTATTGAGCTCAATTATTTTAGGATCACCTGTGGAACCTGAGGTTTGAACTAAAACTGATTCAGTTGGAGAAAACCATTCCAATATGAAATCATAAATTTCTTTTTCCCATAGGTTCATTGATTTATCTTCATCAACAACTTTTTTTAGATGATATAAAATCTTTTTGTCGAAAACAGAGCCATTTATTTTTATGGATTCAGGATAAATCATTTGTGATGAGGTTCAAATTCCAATTTCTTGTATTATCATATTTAAGAGTTGCATTTTCTATTATCAACGGAGAATCAATATTATTTTTGAATAGCTGACCTGTTCCTAATCCCTGAGGCAATGAATTATCTAGAGTATAAGTCCATTGAGCAATGGCATTTAGGCCAATATTTCCTTCAAGAGCAGAGGTTACCCACCATCTAATATTTCTATTATCAGCCTCTCTTATAAATGCACTAGACCTACTCAATCCTCCAATTAGCGATGGTTTTATAATAATGTATTGAGGATTTAATTCATCCAGCATTTTAGACAATCCCACGTTGTCATCGATTCCAATCAACTCTTCATCTAATGCAATAGGAATATATGGATTATCGCATATTTCCGCCATTGCTAACCATTGCCCAGCTTTAATAGGCTGCTCTATACTATGAATATCATAATCTGATAGTACCTGAAGCTTTTCACGTACATTTTTTGGATTAAACGCACCATTTGCGTCGAGTCTTAACTCAACCTCTTCTGAGGTGAAATCAGCTCTGATTTGTTTTAAAAGTTTTATCTCATCTTCAAAATTAATTGCACCAATTTTTAATTTAATACATCGATAGCCAGATTCAATCTTTTCTATTATACGATTTTTCATTTCACTATAATCACCCATCCAGATCAGTCCATTTATTGGTATTGAATCAATGCCGCTAGTGAAATCCGATTTGAATAGTAACCTTGAGCCACCTTCAGCAAAATCTTTTATGGCCGTTTCAAGACCAAATCGTATGGATGGGAATTCCATTAATCCTTCCTCAAGAAGATATTGCCAATTATTAATATTAATACAAATATGATTCATCATTTCATCAAAATCAGACCTGTCATCAATGCTTAATCCTTTTATAATACTGCACTCTCCAATTCCCCTTACAGATGGATTATCTGTAGAGTAAATAAACAAAAACCACGAATCCTTTTGAGTAATAATACCGCGGGATGTTCCTCCTGGATGTTTGAAGCTTAGAGTATGTTTTTTGTAAGCTGCTTGCAGCATTGTAACTTTTTTGTAAAGATACTAAATGCAGCTTTATCAATTGGTGTAGTAACTCAATGGATATAATACAACATCAAAAATATAATATTGTAATAATACAAAGTCCTCTCCATCATTAACAGATGCGTAGAAACGATCGTTATCATAAGGAATCAACTCAAAATATGCTGCCTGACGAGTTTCTTCAGACAGAGCTTTCTTATAAAAACCCTTAAGATATGTTGTATCCTTATTTTCGTCAACTAATGTTATTTCATATATGGGTGATGAATTAACAATTGAATCCAATTTAATTGTTGGCATAATATTATTCAGCCTAGTTTCATATCTTAAATCGCTGAAGGATGTTAAAAAATTAAGAAGTTTTAAAGTATCATAGTTTACAATTCTTTGATTAGTTGAAAGTTTTATAAGGTTGTAATTACCTGTTTTATCATCAATGTCAACTTTAAAGCTTTCCTCTGGTAATTGACCAAATTGCACAGCAATACTATTAATATCCGTTAAACTATAATCAAATAGTATATGGCTCTTCCAGTCATCAGGTTTTGGTGAATAACGAGTGGATAAAAACCCTCGAAATCCTGGTATGTGAATTATATAAGGATGTTCAGCTCCTTCCAGAAGCATATATGTACCCAAATTATCTTGTGTAGCATCACCTACATAGTAGATTTTAGCAAGTTTCTCATAGGGGAAAAATCGTAATTTCTCACTGATATTAATCCTGTATGATGTTTCATATACTTCCACTTTAATTCCTATACTTGCAAGTCGTTTAATAACATTATCCCTAGCAGCAATTGGTACAGGTGCTTTAACTTTTAACCTCTGCATACTTCCAAGCAATCCTTCAACAAGCTTAGGGTTTGAATCAAATTTATTATTTATAATCCAACCTTTGTTGGTTCTCTTTAAAGTAACCTGGTTTGATTTCTTATCGGCAATAAATATTTTTGTAATCGTCGAGGTATCTGATACCGCAAAGCCCGTTTCTTTCTCAGTTAGAGTACTACTATCGCTTCTTAATAAAAACCATAATGCTATGGGTATCACAAGAAGTATAGATATTATATATTTAATGTTTTTATTCATTTTAATCTAATTAGTTGTAGCGTTTAACTGGAATATTTACGTTTGCGTGCCCATATTAACAATAAACCTGCAAAAACTACAATAATAACAGGTACAATAATATTTACTAATTCCCATAGTGTTCTGTTAGAATTAATTTTTGTTTTGTCCAGAAGCCTTAGCTTCATTTCTCTTGATCTCAGAGATATGAGACCAGGTCCATCTGTTAAGTAATTTAAAGCATTCAAGACAAGCTCTTTATTGCCAAAAGTTTCACCGGTAAATTGGTCAAAGCCTAATGGTAAAGGATATCCTTGTGGAATATGAAATTGATTCTTTATGATATCGCCATCTGATAAAATTATCATGCTTGTTGGAATACTAATTTCCTTAAATCCAATTTCTTCGCTATTGATAATTGATTGGGGTAAACGATTTCTAAAATCTGATCTAAATTCACCTTCCAATAATATTGCTACAGGCATTGAAGGGCCAGGGTATTTCATTGGCTCTGGCTCTTCTGTTAATAATTGAAGGCTTATTATACCTGGTACGGGATCTGATCTAGAATAATCTGACGTGCGCAGTAGTATGGTTTTTTTTATTCCCTTTGCCGCGGTTGTGTCCATACTGGATACAAATTGTGTCTTAATGGTATTTAGATTTTTTACAATCGGATGATCAGCTGTAGGAGTTATTAAAGGGAAAAAATACCATGGAAAGAAATCAATTTGTGCTTGACCACCAACCTGCCCAGTTCGAATGGGTATAGGCATTGCATTCAGGTCAAGTATTAAATCATTATTAAGTTTAATACCATATGTGAATAACTGCGACTGCAAGTCAATATTATTTTCAACAGACACCGTTTGTTCCTGAAGTTGAATACTGTCCATACTTGCAATTACGGGATCTATTAGCCATAAGACCTTTCCACCATACATTATAAATTGATCTATTATGAATTTATCCTTTGCAGAAAAAACAGAATCTGGTTTTGCAATAATAATGGCAGAATATGCAGGTGATATCATGTACTCATTATTGATGGAGTCCACAAGAATCCTTTTCACCAATGAATTAACTTGGCCATCAATGGTAACACGATCAACAATATAATTCTCTTCTAGTGATAAAGTAATATCATATGTTTCCTGCTCATCCAGTTCTCCATGCCCAATTATGAATGCAACCTTAGGTTTTACATTCTTTATAAGGTTATTTATTACTTCCGCAAACCTAAATTCTAGATTTTGTATTGAATTATTTAATGCAGCTTCAGGTGGTACATTTATTTGTGCATCCAATAACTCTATGGGAAACTCATTGTTTCTATAGCTCACCAAAGCACCAGGAAAGATAACCTGGGAATCCATACCTCCCTTTGTTTTTACTTGAAGGTTTGTTGGATTTAACCCTTGCTCCATCAATAATTGATATGTGGCATTCCTTTCTTTAGGATCATCACTAACAGATGGGTTTATAAACTCGTACTCAATATTTTTATTATAAGCCCTGAATTCATCCAGAAGCTCTTTAGTTTCTTTTTTTAACCTTTTGAAACCAGCTGGGAATTCACCATCAAGAAAAACCCTAAAATAAACAATATCATCTACTTTTTTTAATAATTCCTGGGTAGGCACTGAAAGTGTATATCTTTTTTCAGTGGTTAGATCGAATCGTGTAAAAATATATGAGCTAATTATATTTATACCGATTAAAACAATAGTAACTGCTACTAATTGCAAAATGTAACTAGTTCTTACTTGATTATTTGCGCCATTCTTTTTCATAACAATATCACCATTTTCTTTTTGATAATGAAAAATTTGTCAAGTAAAGGAATAGTAAAATAACACTCAAGAAATATATCACATCCCTTGTATCCATGACACCTCTTGATATTGAACTATAGTGGGAACTTATACCAATTGACTTAATCAATAAATCTAGATTGCCAAACATATCTATGGTATATAAAAATTCGAAGCCTAAATACAAAAATGCACTTAAAACAATGGCAATTATGAATGATATAACCTGATTATCGGATAGGGACGATGCAAAAACGCCAATTGAAGCAAACGTAGCTCCAAGAAAGATTAATCCAATATAAGATCCCCAAATGCTACCATAATCAAGATTACCAGGAGGAAAGCCAAGTTTGCTTATGGAGAATACATATACCAATGTAGGAATTAGAGCAAAAACTACCAAAGTTACAGCAGCTAAAAATTTTGCAGTCACTATCTGAATATCTGATAAGGGCCTTGTAAGAAGTAGTTCTATGGTACCAGATTTTTTTTCTTCCGAAAACATTCTCATGGTAACAGCAGGAACCAAAAACAAAAATACAATTGGTGCAACTACAAATAAACCATCCAAATTAGCATACCCATAATCAAGAACATTAAATTCATTGGGGAAAAACCATAAAAAGAGACCTATTGTTACCAAAAATACTGTTATTACAACATAGCCTGTTACTGAACTCAGAAATGACCTTAATTCTTTAAGATATAACGCAAACATATTGATGCTTTAAGAGGAACGCAAAAATAACACTTTTTTTATCCTGATGTTAATATCTCACTAAAGGGCGTTACACACTTCTAACATACTGTTTATCTGTATTTATAAGTCCTACCCTAACACTAAACGCCACTCTTATTTTTCTTGGGCTATATACCATAGACTTTATAACGTCTGCATTTGGTAGTAAGGGCAACATTTTTTTCTCGTACAAGTATATTACGAAACCACGCTCTATGGCAACATCTATAATCAAAATAGCATTTATAAAAGCCATTTTATTTAATAGTTATGTGCAGTTGCTTAACTGATTTCTTTACAATTTGGTAGTTCCCTACCTCAATTTAGCCCCAGATAAAATAATTAATGATTATGTTAAGCTTACATTGAATATTCTACTGGCATGCCTAATAAACCACTAACCATGTATTGCTCTGTTAAAGCCATTAATTCAGCAAACATCGCTTCTCTTGATTGACCAAGAGTCATATGTGCTTGACAACCCTCGGGGCCTCTGTAAATTTCATTGATAGCAAATAGGGTATGCCCAGTGTCTCCACTATTTGGGTCTAAAGGGTTGTTAAGCTCGGGTCCTTTTAATACGGAATAGCTTAGGATAACTGGTTCCACAGTCCCATCCATATGGTGGGTTTCTCTCATAAAACTTTGGTGGGTTTCAAAAAACACATCCATTCGTTCAGTATCCTCGTTGGGAACTTTAAAAATGATATTAAACCCGTAGCATCCTTTTTTTATTGACATATTATTTTACTTTTAAGTTATGTGTATATTTCTACTAAATTAATAAAATGAATGAAAATACATTTATCTTATGGGTATTATTTTACGGCAATTAATAAATTGTGTAAAGTTTTCCAGGAAGGCTCTGCACAACGCCCTCAAATTCAAGTGCTAAAAGTACAGATGAAACTTTTGATGGCGGAAGATCGACATTTGCGATAATTTTATCTATGCCAATGGGTAGGTCAACATTGAGTGTATCAAAAATCAATTTTTCCTCATCACTAAATTTAAAAAACATATCCCTCTGTTTCACTTTAACTTTATTTTCTATTTCATCCCAACCCATTATGTAGGAAATATCCTTAGCAGATTCAGCCAATGCCGCCTTATTTGTTTTTATTAACACATTACATCCCTTCGAATACTTATCAGTTGTCCGACCTGGAAGTGCAAAAACATCACGATTATACGAATTTGCTATGTCGGCAGTTATTAGTGCTCCTCCTCTTTCTCCAGATTCTATAACAACAACAGCATCACTCATACCAGCAACTATTCTATTGCGCTTTGGAAAGTTTTGTTTGTCTGGGTTTGTACCAGAAATAAACTCTGTTAATAAACCTCCTTTTTCAATAATTCGGTTTGCAAGTTCTCTATTTTGATATGGATAAATTCTATCTAGCCCATGACCAAGAACTGCAATGGTATCAATCTCTTCTTTTATGGCATACCGATGAGCAATAGTATCTATACCATATGCTAAACCACTAACTATTACAACATTTTTGGTTTTTAAATCATCAATAAACTTCTCACAGTTTATTTTACCTCTCTGTGTAGATTTTCTGGTACCCACAAATGATATAATTCTATTACTGTTCAGATCACAATTACCCTTATAATACAACATTATAGGGGAATCATCACAATTTAATAGTCGTACTGGGTAATCAGCATCCTGATAAAAAAGTGTTCTAACATTGTTTTTAACTATAAAATTTATTTCTTGTTCAGCTCTTCTCAATACATTCTGTTCAAGAATATTATTTACTGTGGTTATTCCAATTCCAGGAATTTTTAGTAGGGCTCGCCTGGATTCTTTAAATACGGCTTCAATACCTCCACAATATGAAATTAGTTTTTTACCAACAATATCTCCAATTCCAGAAATCAATGTAATGGCAATTTGGTATCTTAGATTTTCTTTGGGCATTATTCAAATATAAGAAAATAACTTTGGAGCATAGAATACTGAGTATTATATTCTAATTATTACTTTTGTTATGATGCCAAAGCCAAAAAAAAATATTTTAATTTGTCCCCTTGACTGGGGTTTGGGTCATGCAACTAGGATGGTGCCCGTTATTAAAGAAGTTAAAGGGCAGGGTGCTAATGTAATACTAGCAGCGGATAATGGACCTCTGGATTTTCTTCTAAGATATTTCCCAAATGAGAAAATTATTAAACTAAGAGGTTTTAGCCCCAGCTATCCTCTAAAGGGCTCCATGTCATGGAAGATTGTAAGATCTATTCCTCAAATAATCCATAAATCGCGCTTAGCCAGAAGATCAATTAAAAGAATCATAAGTGAATATAAAATTGATGCAATCATCTCTGACAACCGCTATGAATTATCTGGCATGGGTGTACCAACAGTTTTTGTAACTCACCAGTTAAATATTCAAACGTCTGGATTACAAAAATTGATGAAACCTCTGATTAATGTAATAATAAATAACATGATTGATGCTTTTGATGAAGTTTGGGTCCCTGATTCAAGTGATCACAGGCTTTCTGGTAATCTCTCAAAAACAAATAAATTTATTACGAAATTACATTTTATCGGTATTCTAAGTAGGTTCAGCTCGGCAAATGTAAAATCAAAAACAGTTTTACCAATACTTGTTCTTTTATCCGGGCCTGAACCTCAGCGAACAATTCTTGAGAATAAGTTAATTGAACAATCATTGGAATCTGGTTTTGAAACGGTCATTCTTCAGGGCTTACCTGGTAAAATATCTCGTAAACAAATAAAAAATATTACACTAATATCACATGCAGATGATGATGAACTTGCAGAATATATTCTTTCTGCAAAACATATTATATGCCGACCAGGATATTCAACATTAATGGATCTGGCCGCTATTAATAAATCGGGAATATTTATTCCCACACCAGGTCAAACAGAGCAAGAATATCTATCGAAAAGATTTTTAAAAGATAAAATTGCCTTCTCAGTGTCTCAAGATAAATTTAATCTGACCAATGCAATTAATAAGGGAGACAATTACAAAGGTTTTCATATAAGTCACAGCAATTTGAAACTAAAAGAGAGGATTAATTTCATGTTAAATAACTGCTAATACATTCTTGCAAATATTTGATTAAACCTTAATTAAACTATTTTTGTTTTCTAAAATTTAATTAAGCTTGTTTTCAAAAAAATTAAATACCCTTTTTTCAAACATTAGTAAACCCATTTGGACTGTTTTGGGAAGTTTATTTGTTGGTATTGGTATTTTAGGAATTTTTCTGCCCTTATTACCGACAACGCCATTTTTACTTCTTGCTGCCTATTCTTTTAATCGCGGAAATGAGAAAATGCGAAAATGGTTTGAAAAAAATAAAATCGTAAGTACATACATTAGAAACTATCGAGAGAAAAAAGGCATGACACTTAGGGCAAAAATGAATTCCATATTTGTGCTTTGGCTATCAATCGGAATCTCATTCTATCTGGTGGATAATTTATATATCAGAATAATACTATGCTTAGTTTTAATTCCAGTTACCATTCACTTGATATTATTGCCTCAACTTAAGGAATAACTTTTATATTAATTTATTATGATACTTGAAAAAGAAATGAAGCTCTCCGAAGTAATCTTACATGATTTCAACTTGGTTCCAATAATTAATAGATTTGGTATTCAGCTTGGGTTCGGGGATTCAACCATTGAAAGTGTTTGTAAAAATAAGGATATTGATTTAGATTTCTTTATGACTATTCTTAATAGTTTTCATGACCCACAATACCTGGATAAGGAATATTTAAGAAGCTTTCCCGTTGAACTACTCATAAATTATTTAAAAGAAACCCACAAATATTATTTATCGGATAAGATACCAGAAATAGAGGCTCTAATTGATGATATGGTTGAAGAAGCAAGAGATGATAAAGAGCCATGCCTATTACTACAAAAGTTTTTTAAAGATTATGTATATGAATTAAAAAAACACATTGATAGAGAGGAGACTCTTGTTTATCCTTATGTAATAAAACTAAGTTCTTCATTGAAGACTGCTTCTATTTCAGATTCTGTTATTTCAATGATCAAAGAATATTCAATAACATTGTATGAAGAAGAACATGACGATGTAGAAGAGAAATTAAATGACCTAAAAAATATTATCATAAAATACTTGCCAACTGTAAAAGATCAAAAAAACAGATTTTTATTACTTAAAGAATTAAGTGCCCTTGAAAATGACTTAGCTGATCATGCCAGAATAGAGGATCTTATTTTGTTACCCAAAGTAGAAATCCTTGAGAAAAAAGCTTTATTAGGATAATTGGCAAATGAGCTCAACAAAAAAAATAATAGTAATTACAAACTCCTTCTTGCTTGCTGCTGGTATTGAAAGCTTAGCACTTGAAATTAGAGGGTTATTAGTGGATGAAGTATTTTCTGGTTCTGAAAAGAAGCTCTGTGAAAAAGTTCTATTGAAAAAGCCCGATTTAATTATTATTGACCCTGAATCATTGGGTAAGCATCTTATACCTACATTAAGGACTCTAAGTGAAGAACCAGAAACAGTAATAGCTGGCCTTGTATCAGAATCAATGAAAGAAAATATAAGAAGTAAATTTTCTCACCAGCTTGTACAAGACGCTCCCAAGTATCAGCTAATAGAAGAACTTCAATCAATTATTGGTAAATACATTCCAGAAGAAAACAGTAAAACTCTAAGTAAGCGCGAAGTAGAAATTCTAAAAAATGTTGTACTAGGGTTATCTAATAAAGATGTTGCTGATAAATTATTTCTAAGTGTTCACACCGTAATGACACATAGAAAGAAAATAGCACGAAAACTTGGAATTAAAACCGTATCAGGTTTAACTGTTTATGCTCTCATGAATAAAATTGTTGATATGAGAGAAGTTGAAAGGCGCACATAGACATAAACAACAATTTTTCTACTTTTGCACCTCATTTTTTAATTCATGTCAAATCAAAAAGAAATAAATCGAAGAAGGACTTTTGCCATTATCAGTCATCCTGATGCTGGAAAGACAACCTTAACGGAAAAACTACTACTATTTGGAGGGGCAATCCAAGTAGCAGGAGCTGTTAAATCAAATAAGATTAAGAAAACAGCTACATCTGATTGGATGGAGATAGAAAGACAGAGGGGTATAAGTGTGGCTACTTCGGTAATGGGATTTGAATATAATGATGTAAAGATCAATATTCTTGATACTCCTGGACATCAGGATTTTCAGGAAGATACATTTAGAACATTAACTGCTGCTGACAGTGTTGTGGTGGTAATTGATGTGGCTAAAGGTGTTGAGCCTCAAACTGAAAAGCTTGTTAAGGTATGTAGAATGCGTAATATCCCGATTATTGTATTCATAAATAAATTAGATAGACCCGGTAAAGATGCTTTTGACCTTTTAGATGAAGTTGAACAAAAGCTTCATTTAACAGTAACCCCATTGAGTTGGCCAATTAACATTGGCCCATCTTTCAAGGGAGTTTATAATATATTCTCACAATCCTTAAACTTATTTTCACCCGGTAAACAAATTATAGAAGAAGGCATAGCCATGGATAATTTGGAGGATAAAACAGTTGATGAGTACCTTAAAGATGATGCTGCCCAATTACGAGAAGATGTTGAATTAATTGAGAATGTATACCCTAAATTTGAAATTGACTCCTACCTTGAAGGAAAATTAAGTCCTGTATTTTTCGGGAGTGCTTTAAATAACTTCGGTGTTAAAGAGTTATTGGATAACTTCATACAAATAGCCCCTTCACCCATAGGCCGTGAAAGTGACACTAGAAAGGTACTACCAGAAGAAAAATCATTTACCGGATTTGTATTCAAAATACATGCAAATATGGATCCAAAGCATAGAGACAGAATTGCATTTGTTAGAATAGTTTCTGGAGTTTTTAAGCGTAATACTTATTATCAGCATGTTAGACTCAATAGAAAACTAAAGTTTTCAAGTCCAACCTCCTTCATGGCACAAAAGAAATCAATTGTAGATGAAATGTATCCAGGAGATATTGTTGGGTTACATGACACCGGAAACTTCAAAATTGGGGATACTATAACTGATGGTGAGACTCTTAATTATAAAGGAATACCAAGTTTTTCTCCTGAATTATTTAAATATATTGAGAATGCAAGCCCCATGAAAGCAAAACAATTGGCAAAGGGCATTGACCAGCTAATGGATGAAGGAGTAGCACAACTATTTACAGGAAAGCATAATGGCAGAAAGATCATTGGCACTGTGGGTGCTTTACAATTTGAAGTTATTCAATATCGACTTGAACATGAATATGGTGCAAAATGTAGATTTGAACATATTACACTCTACAAAACTGTTTGGTATAAAAGTTCAGACGAGGATCAGCTTAAAGATTTCAGAGCAAGAAAAGCTAATCAAATAGCACTTGACAAAGATGGTCGTGAAGTATTTCTCGCTGATTCACAATTTTCCCTTCAAATGGCTCAACAGAAATATAACAACATAGAATTCTTTTTCACATCTGAATTCTAAGATAAAATGTTACTTAACAATAATCTTTTTTGTTACAGTATTGTTACCTATTTCTATTAGACAAAAAAGGGCCACCAGAAAACTGGCAGCCCTTTCCTTTATATTATTATAAAAAATGCTTATTTAACAAGCATCTTTTTTGTTACAGCTTTATTACCTATTTCTATTGTATAGAAGTAGATACCTGAATCAAAATTGCTAACATCAAAGTTAAATGTATGTGCAAGAGCACTGTTATTTACGCTTTGTGTATGAACAACTTGTCCAAGAATATTACTGATTCTAAGATTAATAACTCCAGGGGTTTCTGATGTTACAAGAACACTTGTGTTATTAACCGCAGGGTTTGGAGAGTTTTGAGCAACTGAAAAATCTATAGCGCCCTCAATATTATCAACACCTGTAGCTATATCCATTCTATATCCATCTACATAATAAAAATTCATCTCTGAAGCTGGATCACCAGGAACTGTGTATTCGGTGAAAATAAATGGAATTTCACATTCATAAACACCGCTTACTTCATTAGAAAATACATATTGTGAAGCTGATCCATAGAAAGCACTAAACCAGTATAGGCTTAGCTCGGTTACGTTTTCAACTTCTGTGTAGGAATGATGGGCATCGTCATAGCCTACCAAAAAAATATTTGGATTGGTATTACCTTCTGCACCATCAAGATCCGTATCAATCCATGAAAAGAATAAGTAGTGTCCATCATAAGTAGAGGAAGCATAAGGACGATTGTATTGTGGCAAGCCACCTATATCTCCATCCAAGAAAATATTATCATATAAAGCCGTAGCATTCCAATTACCCCCACCATCTTTTGAGTATACATGCCATGTAGCCATGGTTCCTTCACCAGGATACCATCCATCTTCAGTACCAATGGCTATAATGCCCACAAGATGAGGATTTCCTTCATCACAAACTACAACGTCTACCGAATAGCCCATATTATAATAGACTTCATCACGATTGAACCCTGGACCATAGGCATCAATTGATTCCAGAACTTCATCTGACCAATAATACTTTAATGATTCTATTCCATCAACACCGCCAAATTGAACATGAATAGGATCACTCCATGTTTCTCCACCATCAATTGTTTTAAGAAGTACGGGATGATAATTTGTATATGGTATAGGGTCACTATCAGAACTGGTCATAAAAACCATATATCCAGTTAACCCATCTGGTGCAAAAGCAACCTTCGAGTCATTAAATGCATCAAGTGGTGCAAGAAATTCATAAAGAGATTCTTCATACGCAATCTCCCCATCGACTATTTCACCACGACCAATTATTATTTCACCTGTATATTCAGAGCTTCCAGAAGTATAATCAGTGCTTGGTTCAGTATACCAAACTGTACCACTCTGAGTAACTGTCATAGCATCAGGTATTAATCTCCAATAATCATCTTCAGATTCTAAAAGTGTTTGTGTTGGACTTGGAGGATTAGTTTCGGTAAGTGGATTTGAACCAAAAACATAGCCTCCCCAAATACCATTTGTATTTATTATAGATGCCGCCAAATAAGAATAAAATGCATTGGCAGGATCAGTATTATCCTCTGGATTTACTATCAATCCCTGCGGATATCTACCTGCGGCATATGGATAAGTTGGACCAGGCTCTGTAGGTTGATATACTTTTACGTTTGTTTCCCATGTGGACCCACCATCTGTTGAAACATCATATGATATACGACTGTTGCCATCTACTTCTACACCACCCGTCATACGATGTGTGAATACAATACTATTAAGTGCCGGATCTGCCCATAGGTATGTACGAGAATTGCTGTAAAGGCCGTATGCGTTACCTGCTTGACCTATTGGTATGAAGTCAACAGAACGTCCTTTTATATCTCCAGATATGGTTTCAGGCTGATCAAATGTAAAAGCAGTTGATATAGCCTTTGGGGCTAATTCCAATTGCACCTTATCCATGGGAGCTTTTGTGTTTTTTATATTGTGTTTCTGACCAATTGTTGCCATACCTAGGCTGAGTAAAACAAATAATAGTAATGCTTTTTTCATGATACTAGTTTTTAATTAATAACTTATAAATAATTTAAAATCCAAAAACAATTAAAAGTAGTGGTTGTATAATTTCAAAGGTAAATAATTATTTCTATATAAAATCAAAATCTTTGTCCAGTATGATATGTTTATAGATAAAAAGGTTATTTATTTGGCTGTTGATCTTTGTGTGACCACAGAAAAATAAACTAAAAAAGGGCTGCCAGAAAACTGGCAGCCCTTTTTATATTATTAGAAAAAATGCTTATTTAACAAGCATTTTTTTTGTTACAGCTTTATTACCTATTTCTATTGTATAGAAGTAGATACCTGAATCAAAATTGCTAACATCAAAGTTAAATGTATGTGCAA
>PANC01000004.1 GCA_002708315.1 Lentimicrobiaceae bacterium | reverse complement strand
AAGAGCACCTGCCATTGGAGCCATTTCCCACATACCGTCTAGAGGCGGATTCATTTGATTTTGACCCCAGTAATCATTAAGATTTAATGCAACTGAATCAACTGTAACTGTGCGGTTATCCATACCGTCCCACTCACCATGATCCCAACTTGGTTCACTGTCTATTACTCGGAAGAATTTGTATTCAACATTTCCAGGATAAACAAGAAGTGTAAGTGAATAGTTAACATCATCACCTGATGAAAGCATAAATGCATTATTTGTACCAGGTTGTGCCCATCCATTAGCCATTGTACCTGCAACATATACAGCATCTGTTGCTGGATTAAATTCAGTTGCAGTGCTCATATTTACATTAAATGTAACTGACATTGGCTTATTGGCCCAAATATTTTCATAAATAGCATCACTAGTTGGATATACTGTGCGATTAGGATCACCTCCCCATTCGCCATTATCCCAATTAGGTACTCCCTCACTTACAATAAAATATTTATACATTACCATATCAACCACCTCTACTGCTAAAGTTACGCCGTAAACGGTTCCTCCTTCTTCTATTGGGGTCAACATAAGTGCCTCATTTGTACCTGGTTGATCCCAACCAGTTGGCCCTGATATGTAAACAGCATCAGTTGCAGAATTAAAAGATGGTACTCCAGCCATTTCAACCTGAAAGGTTAAGTTAAGTGGAGTTTGGGCCATTAGAATATTCCCCATCATGAAGAATGCAGCTAAGACCAAAAATTTAAAAGTAATTTTTTTCATAATATTTATCATTTAATTAATTAAAAAGATTCATTCTTTGGAAGAATGAATTTGAATGTTAACCACAAAGATAGCGATTTAAGTATAAAAAACCATTTAAATTTTGATATTTTGAGAGAATNTGGCTAGAATGGAAACTATTTTAGTAAACTTTTGAAATACGTTATTGCAATCGTTTGCAATGTGTTAACTAGACCCTCTAACAATAAGCTTTGTTTTTATGACATGTTTTACGGGTTCGTAATTAGCTGTCTCATCTTTCATTCTCTCCAACAAAATAGATGCTGCTTTTTTACCAAGGATATATCCAAACTGATCAACAGAGCTAAGCTCAGGCTCGGTCAAAACAGAATTTCGACTATTTTCAAACCCTACAATCTTTAGTTCTTCTGGAATACTAATGCCAAGTTTTTTTGCTACTTTCATAACTCCCAAAGCGGTAAGGTCATTAACCGCGAAAACACCATCAGGCTTGTCCACTTTTTTTAATACACTGTTTGATATTTTAATTGCTGAATCGTAGGAATCGCATGAGTAAACTAAGTTCTTATCGTAGATAATTCCATTATTTTCAAGAGCATCAATATATCCTTGTAATCTATCTTTACCTAATACNAGGTGTTGAGGTGCTGAATAAAACGCTACTCTTCTGCAACCTTTGCTAATCAAATGATTAACAGCATCATAGGCTCCCGTGTAATCATCAACAACAACCATATCAGCTTTTAGGTTATTAATTGCACGATCATAAAATACAATTGGAATCTCATTGTCGATTATCTGCTGAAAATGGGAAAAATCTTTGGTTTCTTTGGAAAATGAAACCAATAATCCATCAACTCTATTACTAAGTAATGTTTGAGAGTTAAGAACTTCTCTCATNTATGATTCATTTGATTGAACGACTAGAACATTGTAATTGTGCTCGTATGCAACATCTTCTATTCCGCTAATAATTTTAGAAAAGAAGTGATGTTCAATTTCTGGTACAATNAGCCCTATTGTATTTGTACAACTATTTTTCAAATTTAGAGCTATCAAATTTGGCTTGTAGCCTAGAAGCTTTGCAAGTTCTTTTACAGCATTTCTTGTTTTTTCACTTATGTCTGGATGATCCTTNAGTGATCGTGAAACAGTTGATGGCGATATTCCAAGTTTTTCAGCAATATCCTTAATTGTAACTTGACGCTTCATAGTAGAATTATGATCTAAAATTTATGCAAATTACCTTTTTTTTTTTAAAAGGTTGAGATCATATACCTTTTTATGGTTTTCATACAACATTAGTAAAATAGGGATAAATTAAAACTTTGAGATAATTTAATATTTTTAAAAATTAATAGCTGCTCAATTGCATTTGCATTAATTTTTTACACTCAACAGGAAATTTCTCCCCTTAAAGACTTTTGCAATAGATTAACTATTTTGGTATTTGTATGGCCACTACCCAATAAATACATCATTTTCGCCAATGCGGATTCTGTTGTAATGTCTCCACCACTCACGACACCTGCTGTTTCTAGCTTAATACTTGTTTCATACTTTCCGTGCTCAACCGCTCCTGTCATACATTGTGTAACGTTTAATATTATTATCCCTGATTTACTGGCATTTTTAAGGATGTCAATAAACCATTTTTCAGATGGTGCGTTACCTGAACCAAAGCTTTCCATAATTACACCTCTTAATCCTTCAGTCTTGAATAATGAATCGATTAATTGTTTTTTTATACCTGGATATAGTTTTAATATTGCCACATTAGGATCAAAATTGTCATGAACTTTTAATTTTTTGAAGTTAGGCTTTAAAATTATATTTTTATTGTATTTTATATAAACTCCAACCTCAGCAAGTAATGGCAAGTTACCCGAAACAAAAGCATTAAAATTTTCAGCATTGTATTTGGTAGTTCTATTTCCCCTCATCAGGTGATTCTCAAAATAAATGCTTACCTCTGGTACCATAGGAGTATCCTCATCATTTGCAGCTGCAATTTCAATGGCAGTAAGTAGGTTCTCTCTTCCATCTGTTCTTAAGACACCAAGAGGAAGCTGGGAGCCAGTAAATACTACTGGCTTATTAAGGTTTTCAAGAATGAAACTTAAAGCGGATGCAGTGTAAGCCATGGTGTCAGAACCATGCATAATAACAAACCCATCATAATTATCGTAATTGCTTTTTATAATTTGCCCGAGTTCTATCCATGTTTCAATATGTATATTAGATGAATCTAATATTGGATCAAAAGAATGGAAACCAATCTTATATTTGAATCTTGTTAATTCAGGAATATGGTTATTTATATTGTCAAAATTAAAGGGTACTAGGGCACCTGATTTCTCATCTGAAATCATTCCGATTGTACCACCAGTGTATATTAATAATATAGCCGTTTCGTCCATATATTATACTTTCAAGTTAAATAATTTAATGGCATTGGCACTTGTTTTCTCCACAACATCATTCATATTCATTTCAAGTATTTCAGCTAATTTTTTAGCTATGATGTTGAGATAGGAACTCTCATTTCTTTTTCCTCTGTGCGGGTCAGGAGTTAAAAAAGGAGCGTCAGTTTCTAGAACTATAGAATCCAATGGAATTGATTTACATACTTCATCAAGCCCTGAATTTTTAAATGTAATTATCCCACCAATTCCCATGCTAAAACCAATATCCATAATTTTAAAAGCTTCGCTTCTGTTACCTGTGAAACAATGAAATACTCCTAATAATTCATCGGTGGCTTCTTTTTTAAGGATATTGTAAACTTCTTTAAATGAGTCTCTCGTATGAATTGCAATTGGTAGGGCATGTTTTTTTGCCAATTGAATTTGTCTTCTAAACGCATCTTGTTGTTGTTCACTATGTGTATCATCCCAATACAGGTCTATGCCTATCTCACCAATTCCAATGTATTTATTTTTCTCTAGCTCCTTTTCTACAAAAGCTAATTCATCTTCATAATTATCCTGAACTGAAGTTGGATGAAGTCCTATCATTGGCAGGCAATTGTTGGGGTAGGATTTTGTTAGATTCATCATTTCTTCAAAGGTGGCACTATCAATTGATGGAAGTAACATTTTAGTTACACCTTGGTTAATGGCTCTCTGAATTACCGAATCCCTATCATCATTGAATTTATCCAGATATAGGTGCGTATGTGTATCTATAAGGAACATGTTACAAAATTAATCTAATTTTGCGATTCAAAACAATGTTATTTATGAAGAGAATTTGTGTTTTTTGCGGGTCTAGCATGGGATCTTTGGATGATTTTAAAATTGCAGCTAAAAGAGTGGGTGAGTATTTTGTTGAAAATGATATTGAGCTTGTATATGGAGGAGCAAATGTTGGATTAATGAAGATAGTAGCTGATGCAGTTCTAGCAGGTGGGAAGAAAGTGGTAGGTATAATGCCTCATCTGCTTCTAGAGAAGGAGGTTGAGCATAAGGGAATAACTGAGCTCATAAGTGTTGATACCATGTCCGAAAGAAAAGAAATAATGTCAAATATATCAGACGGATTTATAGCATTACCAGGGGGGCTAGGAACACTTGATGAGTTATCTGAAATATTTATTTACAATCAATTAAGAATATCAGATAAACCCATTGGGTTGTTAAATACTTGTGGTTATTATGACAACCTTTTAAAGTTCATTGATTCTGGAGTTGAAAATGGCTTCATAAGGCCTGAGCATCGCCAAAACATTATTGCTGATGATAATATTGAAAACCTAATCAGGAAAATGTACTCATATGAACCAGTTGTTATGGGGAAATGGATTAGAGACATTCAGGTGGAAAGTAATGGAGATTCAAATTAATTTATTATTCAATAATTAATGTAGGTTGAAATGAAGGTTATTGGCATAACAGGAACTCTTGGAGCTGGAAAAGGAACAATTGTAGAATACTTAGTAAATAACTTGGGATATAACCATTTTTCAGTTAGAGAATATCTAACAGAAGAAATTAAGAAAAGAGGGATGCCTGTTAACCGAGATTCTATGACAAATGTTGCAAATGAATTGAGGTCAAACCACTCGCCATCATATATAATTGAGCAATTATATGAAAGAGCAGTTATGTCTGGAAGTAATTCAATTATTGAAAGTATAAGAACGCCTGGCGAGATTGACTACTTGGAGAATCAAGGCAACTTCCTTCTAATTGCTGTTGATGCAGATCCCAAAATTAGGTATGATAGGATATTAATTAGAGGATCTTCAACGGATAATATTAGCTATGATACATTTATTAGTAACGAAAAACGAGAATTAACATCTACTGATCCAAATAAACAAAACTTAAGCGCCTGTGCTAAAAGAGCGGATATAAAATTATACAACAATTTAACAATAGATGACCTAATAAAAAAACTTACTAGGTCTCTTTCTAATTAATATTTTTACTTACTTAGCGGGGTTTTTAAATAACTCAAAATAAACAAACATGAAACGAATATTCTTAGCAATTGTATTTTTGATATTTACATCTATTATAGGTATTTCTCAGAACGACAAATTTTATACTACAACAGGGGGTGAAATGATATTTTCCTTTGCAACTATTGAAGATAATGGATCAGATAATGGAAACGTTATGAGATGGTCTCCTTTTTTTAATATTCAAACGCATGGTAATTATGATGTTAATAAGAATTTAGGATTTATTTTTGGCCTTGGAATTAGAAACGTTGGTTTCATATATAACGAACCAGAATCTAGCACAAAGAAAAAGTTTAGAAATTATAATTTAGCTATTCCAGTTGGTGTAAAATTAGGAAACCTTAATAAGGTATTTTTTTATGGAGGTTACGAGATCGAGTTCCCATTTAATTATAAGGAAAAGACCTTTATAGATGAGCAAAAGACCAAATTTAATGTATGGTTTAGTAAGCGTGTTCCTTCATATTATAATACAGTATTTGTAGGAGTGCAATTCCCATATGGGCTCAGTTTGAAGTTTAAATATTATTTGTCTGAGTTTTTCAACCAAGGATATACAGAAAGTGATGGCACGCAACCATACAAAGGTTTAAAGGCTAATGTATTTTACTTTTCAATAACATCATCTCTATTTCGGAACACTACGGCAGTGTACAAGGAAGAATGGGATTAATTTACATCCTTAAGCCTTTTACTTTTGATATACCTGCGACAAAATCTTTTAGATAGTAAGGCTCGAAGTAGGCAGGATTTTCAAAGTCATCGGTATTAAATTTTTTATCAGCTATGCTGCATAAATGAGATACCGATGGATGAAAATCATCCAAAAAAATCGCATTTTGTTTCTGGGATAGGCTCTGCTTACATTTTTCTGCTCCATCGCCAGCAAAATATATTTTGTTGCTATTTAATAGCTTATTGTAAGAAAAGCTATCAATTATTTTGGCCATTGTTTCTTCAATAACATTTAAGCTCATTGAAAAAACAGAAGAATAAACCTCCATTCTTCTTGCATCAATCATAGGACAAACTAGTACATTTTTGGTAGCCAGATTATCACTCTTATTAATGAGATTGATCATTCCATTAGCCATTGATTCTAGCGTATTGATTCCAATCAAAGGGATGTCAAGCCCATAGCAGAATCCTTTTGCTGTTGAAACTCCTATTCTCAGACCAGTGTAAGACCCTGGCCCTTTGCTAACAGCTACAGCATCAAGTTCTTTGGTAGTTATACTAGATTTGTTTAGAACTTCTTGAACAAATAATGTTATTTGTTCAGCATGTGAATTCTGAGTATGGGATTCCCTTAAGGCGATTAATTTACCATCTATGGAAACACCAACGGAACAAACTCTTGTTGCAGTTTCAATGTTAAGTATTATAGCCAATGGTTAATTATCTTTATCTGATTTAAAAAGCTCATCTTTTTTAACTATTTCAACATTATCGTTATTCTTTAGAGTTTTTGAAACCGCTCTATAGGGCGCAACTATTATCTCATCTCCATCTTTTAAACCTTCTGTTACCTCGATGTATTTATTGTCCTGTATACCAGTTTTAACCTTTCTTAGCTTTGCCTTACCTTCTTCATAAACGAAAACATATTCTTCAATTTTATCAGTTGAGCTACCAATTCCTTTCTCGGAACTTAGCCTTTCTTCTTCTCGTTTCTCTTTTGCTGTTTTCATTCTGCCTGAGGTGTCAGCACGTGTGGTTACGGCCTGAATAGCTATGGTTTTAATATTTACTGCAGTTTCGGTTTCAATTTCCACAGTTGCAGACATTCCAGGTCTGAAAGGTGAAGATATTGCAGCATCAGACTTTATAAGGTCTTCATATGATGTTTTTAGCATCTTGATCTTTACATCAAAGTTAGTAACCTGATCAGCACTAACACCAATTGTATTTGCTGAGGTTGCTATCTCTGTTACTAATCCTTTAAAGTCTCGATTAAGGTATGCGTCAACCTCTATTATTGCAGTATCTAACAAATTAACCCTAACAATATCGTTTTCGTTTACTTCCACATTTACTTCCAGAACTTCAAGATCTGCAATTCTCATTATTTCAGTACCTGCAGAAAATGTAGATGCTCCAGTAACTCTCTCTCCCACATCAACACTTAATTTGGATACGGTTCCATCATTTGGTGCATATATGGTAGTTCTGTTTAGGTTTTCTTTTGACTCTTTTAAGGAGGCTTTAGCACTGCTAACTTGAAATTGTGATGATCTATAGCTTTCCTCGGCAGCAGCCACATCTGCTTTTGAAACATCGTAGTTTGATTTTGCAGTTTCAAAATCACTGTCAGAAATTACTTTCTTTTCCCAGAGGGTTTTACTTCTTTTAAAATCGAGTTCAGATTTCACAAACTGTGCTTTACTTTGAGATAATCTTGCCTTTGAATTAGCCTGATTTGCTTGAGATGTATTCAAAGATGCCTCAGTTTTTTCATAGGCTCTTAGATAGATTTCAGGGTCAATTCTTGCTAATTTATATCCTTTCTTTACAAATTCACCCTCTTTAACATATAACTCTACAACTTCTCCAGAAATATAAGGGCTGATCTTTATATCTTTAGCTGGCTGTATCTTACCATTTGCAGATACAGTTTCAACTATTTTTCTTAATTCAACAAATTCCGTGGCTACTTTTATGCTATTGGAATTATTTCCTTTTTTTATTGCCAGCACAGTAATAACCGTAACAACCAATACAATGGATATTATCAACCATACTCGTTTTTTACTTTTTGTCATCTTTTTTTGTTGATTTAAAATTTAGTTTTAGAACTATCATAAAATTAGATTTTATTACGATTTATCGCATAGGTTATTTTGACCTAACATTAGCAATATCATTAAGGGTTAGGCTTTTACCTAGATAAAAATCAAGAATCTTAACTTTAAATATATAGTCAAATTTTGATGAAGAGAGGTCTGATTCGGCATTCGCTAATTGTATTTTTACAATATTATAATCGGTAGAATTAACCATCCCTACATTAAACTTCTCCTGGGTATATTTAAATGATTCTTTAAATGCATCTACACTTTTATGTCTTGACAAAAACGTTTGATATGCAGCGATTGCGTCAGCATATGCCGACTCAATGTTTTTTCTCAAACGTAATTTTTCAGACTCTAATTCTAAGTTAATTACATCGTAGTAAATCTTGGATTTTTTAATGTTGGTACTTACCTGATAGCCGTTGAATATTGGAATTGATATTCCTAGACTTAGTGTTCCATTTCTGTTTTCTTTGAACTGGTCTCCAAATGCGATACTTTCATCATACCCTGGTTGTCCAGGAATGAAACTTTTAACTAACTGATCGGAATAATTAGTTCCATAAGAACCATTTGCGTATACTCTAGGGCTTCTCATTCCTTTCATTATGGAAAGGCCCTTATCTGCACTTTCAAGCTTATATTCAGCACTTTTTATCTCTGGCATTATCAATACAGATTTGTTGTAAATCATTTCTGCTGGCAATAATGTTGGTGTACCAGTGATTTCAAGGATTGGTTTTTCAACATCAAATTCTACATTTGATTCAATATCCAGAAGTTGCATCAAATCTAGATAAGCAAGCATTACGTTATTTTTAGAGTTAACTAATACTGCCTCATCAGAAGCTCCTTGAGCCTCAATATCATATAACTGACCCTGCGCAAGAGCTCCAGCATCAACTTGTTTTTGTGTTCTTTCAATTTGCTCACTCGATATATCAACCTGTCTTTGAGCATTTTTTGCAAGTTCTATGTTAAATAATATCTGAAGATATGCCGCAGCCACGTTTAGTGACATATCGTTTCTTATTTTATCAGAATTATATTTCTCAGCCAGATAATCAAATTGTTTTTGTCTCACATTGTTTATGAGCTGAAAACCGTTAAATAAGGTAACCTGAGAATTTACCGAAAAATATGATTGTTGGGTGCTATTATTTGCATATCTATTTGCTGATTGATCATATGATCTTCCCCATCCATATTGGTGAGATGCTGTTGCATTTAGGTTTGGAGCTAACCCATATTTGCTTTGAGTAACATCCCTATCTGCAGAGTTAACATTAAGCATACTTTGCTGAATCTGAATATTGTTATCAAAAGCATATTCAATACATTCTTCAAGTGTCCATTGCTTTTGAGCCTGAACATTGATACTAATCACAAGTAAAATGGACGTCAATATATAAATGACTAATCTTGTTTTCATGATTTATATTTTATGGTTTAGTTGTATTGCCTCCAGAATTTCGCTGCAAATTTAACTAATTGGTTATAAACCTTCGTTTAATTAATGTTAAATAAATTATGTAAAGCTCTGAACTACTAACATTATTTTAATCAATTTCGTACATATTTAAGTGCAATTTTTCAATTACTTTTACAGATAAGTTTTAAATTCTAATAATTTAATCAACCAAGATGATAAAGTTAACTCTATTTGTTTTCGCAGTTTTTATGTTACAATGCAATGTTATTGCTGAAATAACTGCATCTCCAGGGGATTCTATTGATGCCATACACTATAAAATTAATATTGATGAGATTAATACTTCAGACCAAACTATAAAAGGGTGGACTAACATTATAATGAATCCCCTTGTGCAAGAATTGACACAAATAAAACTTGACCTGAAGAGTCTAACCGTAGACTCTGTATTTGTGAACCAATTTATTAGGCCCTACACCTATTCTAATGATAAAATAGTGATAGATTTGAGTGAAAGTATATCCATAGGAGATACTGTTAATGTAAAGGTCTATTATCATGGCCATCCGTTTCACGAGGCATGGGGAGGCTTTCATTTTTCTGGTGATTATGCCTTTAACTTAGGTGTTGGATTTGAATCGATTCCGCATAACCTTGGTAAAACTTGGTTTCCATGTATTGATGATTTTACTGATAGAGCTACTTATGATGTCATAGGAACAGCAGAAACAGGATTAACTATTACAGCTGGCGGAAGACTTTTGGATACCATAAACAATGGTAACAACACCACTACATGGCATTGGAATATTCCATATCAAATTCCGACGTATCTAGCTTCCATATGTATTGGCGATTACGTTGAATACAAAGATGTGCATGTTGGAATTGAAGATAGCATACCAATAAGTATCTATACTAGACCTTCAAGCGCAGGAAATGTAGCCGGGTCATTCATAAATCTCCACGAGATAATAGAATTCTTTGAAACAAGATTTGGGCCTTATCCATTTGAAAAAATTGGTTACACAGGCACAGCCATTGGAGCCATGGAGCATGTTTCAAATATTGCATACCCCAATTCGGCCATTAATGGAGGAACCTCTTCAGAGTATCTTTATACTCATGAGTTATCCCACATGTGGTTTGGGAATAAAGTAACATGTTCAACTGCTGAAGATATGTGGTTAAATGAAGGGTGGGCAACATTTTGTGCTATTTATTACAAGGAAGTACTTTATAGTCACGCCACATTTTTAGATGAGATGCGCACTACTCACAAGGATGTTCTTCAGAATGCTCATGTTATCGACGGTGGATATTGGGCAGTTAGCAACATACCTCAGGAAGTCACCTATGGCAAAACAGCTTATGATAAAGGGAGTACTGTGGTAAATACCTTAAAAAACTACCTTGGAGATTCACTATTTTTTGATGCAATGACAGCATACATGACCAATGATACAATTGCCTACTCATCAAGATCATCTGAGGAACTATGCGATTTCTTAACTGCATATACAGGAATTGATATGCATTCATTTTTTGATGCCTGGGTAATGAGTCCTGGAACACCCCACTTCTCAATAGATTCAATAAATGTTAATGAGGAAGGACAAGAATATATTATTGATATTTGGTTTAAGCAAAAATTTAAAGGATTTGATTTCCTCGCCAATGATAATATTTTGGAGGTTACATTCATAGATGAAAATTTTATACTTTTTACGGATACAATTCATTTCTCAGGAAAAACGGGTCATTCGGTTAAGGTTTATGACAAAAATACAATGCCATCTGAACCTATCTTAGCTTTGATGGATTTATTTGAGAAAACAAATGATGCTACAACAGACAATTATTCATATTTCAGTGAACCAATGGAATATACTTTCCCTTCAACTTATTTTACTATTTATGTTGATGATCTAACGGATTCAGCTATGATTAGAGCAACTCATAGTTGGGTTGAACCAGATTCTCTAGTTAATCCAATAGAAGGGTTGAAACTTTCCCCTTATAGACATTGGAAAATTGAAGGTATTTTTCCAGAAAGCATCAATGCCAGTGGAAAGTTCTTTTATTCAATAAGTAGTAACCTTGATAATGAATTAATTACTTCAACAATTGATTCAATAGTAATATTATATAGAGAAAATGCTGCGGATGAATGGAAGTCCGTTCCTCAAACACGAATAGGAGTATGGTCTGTAGGTAACATTATTGTAGATGAAATATTACCTGGCGAGTATACATTAGCTGTCTGGGACACACAAATTGTAGACATCAAAGATGATAGGCAAATAAATCAAATTAGTATATATCCAAATCCAACAAATGGGGATATTAATTTTGAGTTCGCTCGAACAGGAAATTATGAATTAAAATTGTTTGATAACCAAGGTAGAATTTTAGATAGCACAATAATAAATTCCATAAGTGGTGTTTGGAATCTGGAAAGTAAAAATTATTCAGGTATACATCTAGTTGAAATTTTTGAGGCCGGCAAATTAATTACATCTAAAAAAATCATTTTCACAGACTAGATTTTAGCTTTAAGTATATTTATTAATGGACTAATTTAACATACCTAATTGTGTAAAAAACAGGTAATGTGATATATATGAGGTATTGCAAAAAAAATGTGCTATTAATTACTAAACTGGTGTCCGATTATGGATTTTTAAGAGTGTTACAGGTAAAATTATATTACTCATTTACTATTTTTGTGCCTCAATGAAATCAAAATTTTTAAAATATTTATTTCTTTTAGTAATTGTATTGTCTTCTTATTCTTGCGGTGAAGATCATGAAAATCATGATGACGATAATTATGTGATGGTTGATATTAATGACTCAATAGTATCAAGTCTTGATAGTATTATAATTATGAATAAAGCCACTGAACTTGACAATAAATTCTCTCGTCTTGTTCGTCTTACCGGTTTTAATGGAACTGTACTTTATTCTGAAAAGGGTAAAATTATATTTAAAAAGGCATATGGATATAAGAATGTACGGAGGAAAAAAGATAGTCTAGAAACATCCGATGCCTTTCAACTTGCATCCGTGTCGAAAATGTTTACGGCAGTGGCCATAATGATACTTAAAAATGACGGAAAGCTTGATTATGATGCTGACATACGTACATATATTAGCGAATTTCCATATGAAGATGTTACAGTTAGGCTATTACTAACTCATAGAGCTGGTTTACCAAGATATATGAGTCTGTCTCATGAAAAGTGGAAAAATAAAAAGAATCCCATGGATAATGATGATATGCTAGATTTATTTGTAGAGCATGTTCCAGATCTTTACTTTAAACCTAACAATGGGTTTCATTATTGTAATTCAAATTATTCTATTCTTGCAAATATTGTCGAACGCATATCTGGGCAGAATTTTGAGGATTTCATGGAAAAAAGGATATTTGAACCTTTGGAAATGAATGATTCTTTTGTCTATAATATGAGAGATGACTCTTCTGTATCCTTATATGTTAAGGATGGAGTTCCAGGTTATTATCATCGTGGTTGGAGATGGCGTGAGATGACAAATGAGTATTTGAATGCTGTAATGGGAGATAAGGGTATTTACACCTCGGTTGACGACATGTTTAAGTTTGATCAATCACTTGATAATTTTACCCTATTGCCAGATTCAATTTTAAGTGAAGCATTTATACCCGGAAATCCATCCTATTGGAAGAGAAAGGATAATTATGGCTTTGGATGGAGGGTTAAAGAAGACCGTGATAGTACGGTTTTTCACTTCGGATGGTGGAAAGGATTTAGAACATTCTATATCCGAGATATGAAATACCAAAAAACATTGGTTGTTCTTACAAATAAAGATAAGGGCCCTGGATCATCTCACTTTTGGAACATCATTAAATCAGATACTCTTCCACTGGGAAGGGTTTGCAAACTACCTGTTTTAAAATAGTAAACAGAAAATTATAAATACACTGTAAATTACTTGAATCTAGCCGTTTCTATTAGCTAACAACAAGTTTGAATCCAACTCCATGTACGTTTATAAGCTCAACACTTGTGTCACTTTTTAGATACTTGCGCAGTTTTGTTATATAGACATCCATGGAGCGAGCATTAAAATAACTGTCATCAAACCATATTTTATTGAGAGCAACAGTTCTGTCAAGAACATTATTCATATTCTCGCAAAGAAGCTTGAGAAGTTCAGCCTCTTTTGATGTTAACTTCTGCTCGCTATCACTAGTCGATAGCATTTGCCTATTATATTCAAATGTATATTTTCCAAATCTAAACTCAGTTGGGCTATTACTAATTTCTTTGGTCTTACTTCTTCGCACAATGGCGTTTATTCGAAAAATAAGTTCTTCCATACTAAATGGCTTAGTAAGGTAGTCATCAGCTCCAATTTCAAAGCCTTGCTTTTTATCTTCTTGCATGGCCTTAGCACTAAGAAATAAGATTGGAATATTATTATCTATTTTTTTAATCTTCTTTGCCAAAGTAAACCCATCCATTTCTGGCATCATTATATCTAAAACGCAAAAGTCAAACTCCTCTCTCTTAAATGCTTCATAAGCTTCTTTACCATCCTGACATAATAATGTTGGATAATTTTTGGCTTCCAAGTATGCTTTTAAAATCGTCCCTAAATTTTTATCATCCTCCGCAAGGAGTATTCTAATATTTTCCATTCTAATTTGTTTTTATGGGAAGTTTAATTGTGAATGTGGATCCTTTTCCCAATTCTGAATCCACTGAAACCTCACCATCATGTTGATCAATTATTGCCTTTACATAGCTTAGACCCAGCCCAAAACCTTTGAAATTATGAACGTTACCAGTGGGAACTCGATACAATTTTTCAAATATTTTTTTTCTGTTTGTTTTACTTATTCCTATACCGTTATCCCTTATTCTAATTAACAAATATTTATTACTGTTTATTGTATTGATGATAATATCAGGTTTATCCAAACAATACTTTATGGCATTATCTAGAAGATTAATTATGACATTTGTCAGGTGTATGTTGTCACCAATTACTTCAGCATTCTGCGCTCTAAGCTGAACTTCTATTTTACCACCCTTATTTTCAATAGCTATGGTTTTGCTGCCCACAGCAGCTGTGATAATATCATGCATATTGTTAAGAGATTTTTGCATTTTAAGTTGTCCTTTGTCAATGATGGCAGTTTGGAGTATCTGTTCTGACATAAGTCCTAAACGTCCATTTTCTTCATCAATAACACCTACATAATTTTCGTATAATGATTCTGTTTTTTGAATATCTTTATCTTTTAGAGCCTCGCAAGCCAAAGCTATTGTTGATATAGGTGTTTTAAATTCATGGGTCATATTATTAATAAAATCATTTTTCATTATCGAAAGTCTTTTTTGTCTGAAGATGGTATAAATACTGAAGGAAAATGATATTATTATCACTAGAAATAAGACTACTGAAACAGCGAGTAGTATCCATAACTGACTGATAAGAAACTTCTTTTCATTTGGAAAAAATATAAGTAGTTTATTGGGAAATGAAAACAATGACCCAACGGGATTAAGGTCAAAAATAAAACTATCATTTAATAATTCCTCCGGGTACTTACCTGTTTTTTGAAAAATCATAGAGTTTGTGGCCGGACTATAAATGCCAAATTCAAAGGATGTATTGATATCCTTATCTTTTAATTCATATGAAATCATTGATTCGATGAGTCCTTTTTTGGAGTGATAGAAATTTTCAGGATCTTTTTGGTTATAACCAAAGGTTAAATCACTAATAAGTTTGTTGGCCATACTTGAATTATGCATAATCCTATCAATATCTGTCTGACTGGTAATGTTTTGGAAATTGTAAAACATAACTCTGTTCAATGAATCATATATTTGGAAACTACTCTGGTTTTCCTCTAAAAACTTTCTTCGATTTTTTATTCTTTCTTCTAACCTTAATTTGTCCAGATCAAAAACAACTTTTGTTATGGCTTGTTTTACATCCTTTACAAAGATAGCTTCCTTTAACTTTACTGCATCTCTTATCCAGCGCACTTGTATCATCATCAATCCTATAGTTGATATGGTAACAAGTATTAAAAGTATGTAATATGACCACTTTCTCATTAGGCAAATTTAAGGCATCAAACAGTTGATATACAGCTTTTAACATTTATTAACAGTTGTTATATTGACTTAACACTTTATGTAAACAATGCAATGTATTTTTGAAATTGAATTAGTTAACAACTTGATTTAAAGGTGAGCTTTAATGCTCATATAATTTCTACTTATCATTGATAATTTATGGTTTAAGTCCTGCTTTGGCAGGACTTTTTTTGTAAAATCAACACCAATGAAAAAGCCACATACTAGTATTAATTAATACTAGTATGTGGCTTTTATTATATGATTTACTTCGTTATAGGTCGAACTTAATACCTTGTGCCAATGGCAATTCACTACCATAATTGATAGTATTAGTTTGTCTGCGCATATAAATTTTCCATGCATCAGATCCTGATTCACGACCACCACCTGTGTCTTTTTCACCACCGAATGCTCCACCTATTTCTGCACCAGATGTTCCTATGTTAACATTGGCGATTCCACAATCTGAACCTCCATGAGAAAGGAATTTTTCAGACTCAATTAAAGAGTTTGTCATAATTGCACTTGAAAGACCCTGAGGAACATTGTTTTGTATCTCAATAGCATTCTCAACACCACCGGAATACTTTAATAAATACAAAATAGGGGCAAAGGTCTCGGATTGCACAATTTCAAAATTATTGTCGGCTTCTACAATTACCGGTTTAACGTAGCATCCCGAAGCATATTCTTTACCTTCTAAAACTTTACCATCTACTAATACATTACCTCCTTCAGCTTTTGCTGCATTGATAGCTTTTAGATAACCATCAACTGCAAGCTTGTCAATTAAAGGACCCATATGTTTAGATTCGTCCAATGGGTTTCCGATTTTGATCTGATCATAAGCCGATACAACAGCATTTTTTACTTTATCGTAGATGCTCTCATGAATTATTACTCTTCTTGTTGATGTGCATCTTTGACCAGCTGTTCCGACAGCTCCAAAAACAACGCCTGGAACAACAATTTTTAGATCTGCAGTAGGTGTAACAATTACAGCATTATTTCCTCCTAATTCTAACAAAGATTTACCAAGCCTTTTCCCAACAGCTTCCCCAACAGATTTACCCATCTTTGTTGACCCTGTTGCGCTTATTAGAGGAACTCTTTTGTCGTTTGACATTTTTATTCCAAGTTCAGCACCCCCAATAACAAGACAAGAAACGCCTTCAGGAACATTATTTTCTTCAAATACTTCTTGAGTTATTTTTTGACATGCAATTGCAGTTAGAGGAGCTTTTTCAGAAGGTTTCCATATGCAAACATCACCACAGACCCATGCTAGAGCTGTATTCCAGCTCCAGACTGCAACAGGAAAATTAAAAGCAGATATAATGCCAACAATTCCCAAAGGATGATATTGTTCGTACATTCTGTGAAGCTCTCTTTCCGAATGCATTGTCAATCCATGTAATTGCCTCGATAAACCAACTGCAAACTCACATATGTCAATCATTTCTTGAACCTCTCCCAACCCTTCTTGTAATGATTTTCCCATTTCAAAGGAAACAAGCTTACCCAAGGCATCTTTTTTTTCTCTTAATTTATCTCCAAGTTGTCTAACAACTTCTCCTCTTTTTGGAGCAGGTATCTCCCTCCATATTTTAAAAGCTGACTGTGCTTGTTCAACAACTAAATCATAATCTTGAAGTGTTGCATTTCTGACCTTTGCAAGCTCTGTACCATCAATTGGAGTATATGAACTGGTAATATCACCATCTGTGTTTATCCAGTTGGTACCAGTTGAAACCCCGTTGTTGACTTCAGCTATTGCTAGACTTTTTAATAGATCAGTTTTGTTGAATCCTGATGTGTCCATTTTTTTTAGATTTTTAGATTTTTTATTTTTCCAGGAATGGATATCTATAATTTTTTGGAGGTAAAAAACATTCTTTAATAGTACGAGGGCTAACCCACCTTAGTAGATTTAATTTTGACCCAGCCTTATCATTTGTTCCTGATCCACGAGCACCACCAAACGGTTGCATATTTACAACAGCTCCCGTTGGCTTATCATTAATGTAAAAGTTCCCAGCCGCATGATTTAGACGTTTGAGGACTTTTTCAATTATATAACGATCCTTAGAGAATATTGAACCAGTTAAAGCATAAATAGATGTGGTGTCGACCAAATCAATAACTTCATCAAAATCCTTTGGATCGTATACGTAAATTGTAAGTACAGGCCCAAAAAGCTCTTCTTTCATGGTTATGTAATGAGGATCTTTAGTTAAAATAATTGTAGGTTCAATAAAAAACCCTTTTGTTTTATCACAATTTCCACCGTGGATTACTTCAGCATTTTTATCTTTTTTTGCATTGTTGATGAACATTTCGAGCTTATCAAATGAAGCCTCATCTATAACTGCGTTTACAAAGTTTGAAAAATCTTCGACACTACCCATCTTGATTGAGTCCATGTCAGATTTAACATCATCCCATATTTGATCCCATAAATTAGATGGAATATAAGCCCTAGAGGCTGCTGAGCATTTTTGCCCTTGATATTCAAATGCGCCTCGGGTAAGTGCTGTTGCTACTTCACGAGGATTTGATGACTCATGCACAAGAACAAAATTTTTCCCTCCAGTTTCACCAACTATTCTAGGGTAGGATTTATATTTATGAATATTATTGCCAACTTCTTTCCAAATATTTTGAAAAACACCCGTGGAACCTGTGAAGTGAATTCCTGCAAAGTCAGGATGAGAGAATATAACTTTTCCTGCAACAGGTCCGGAAACAAAAACAAGGTTTATAACGCCTTCTGGTAAACCTGCTTCCATAAAAATTTCCATTATTATAGCTGCCGAATATACCTGAGAATTTGATGGTTTCCATACCACTGTATTGCCCATAAGTGCTGGAGCAGATGGCAAATTACCCGCAATTGCGGTAAAATTAAAAGGAGTTAAAGCAAATACAAAACCTTCTAGTTCACGTTGCTCAAGTCTATTCCAATTAATTTCGTCAGAATTAGGCTGCTCGGTATATATCTCTGTCATATACCTAACGTTGAACCTCAAAAAGTCAGCTAATTCACATGCAGAATCAATTTCAGCTTGATGAGCCGATTTGGATTGAGCCAGCATTGTTGCGGCATTAATTCTTGCTCGGTATGGCCCAGCAATCATTGCAGCAGCCTTCAAAAATATTGAAGCTCTTTGTTTCCATGACACTGATGCCCATTGCTCTTTAGCCATTAAAGCTGCATTTATAGCATCTTCAACATGACTTTCATTGCCACGATGATAGTAACCCAATACATGATCTCGCTCATGCGGTGGGTTCATCATAATTTTTTCATCTGTTCTAACTTCTTTACCATTTATTATCATTGGAATATCAGCTTCATATCCCTTTGCGCATTTTAATGCCGCAATAAGCTTTTCCCTTTCAGGAGAACCACTTATGTATGATAATATTGGTTCATTGTTTACCGGTGGTACTGAAAATAAACTCTCTTGCATTTTTCTGTGAATTAAATTTATTAACTAAACTGTCATACAATATATGTCGTATTTTGGAGTGCAAAAATATTACTATTATTTCTAATAATATCCAATAAAATTCAAAAAAAACTATTCTTTATTTTAGAATCTAATTTTATAATATAATATTAAGGAAAGTATTGTTATTTAACTAGGACCAAATAACCCCAAGGATTTAGATTTATTTCTGTTTTTCCTTCTATTCTGAATTTTTCTTCCCCGAAAACATCATTGTAATACCCATTTATATTTGAGTTTTCAAATTCCAATGATTGGGGTTTATCGGTTAAATTAAGAACCGAAATAACAGTGTTATTGTCCGCTTTACGGTAAAATGCGAAAACAGATTGATTAGATTCGTTGCCAAGTCTAATGATTGCTCCCCCATATTTTCCATTCCAAAGTGCTGGATTATCCTTTTTTAATTTGTTTAAGGTTGAGTACAAATTATTATAAGGCATTTCATCCCATGAGATTGTGTCTTTTTCAAAAAATGCTAGCCGTTTATTAAGCCCCGCTTCCTGCCCATTATATATCATACCCATACCAGGGATTGTATATGATAGAACAGCCATAACTTCCCCAGCATCACCCATTCTTTCTTGCACTGTTCCATTCCATGAGTTTTCATCATGATTAGATGTAAAATACATACGATATGAGTTACTGGGGTATTTACTATCGTTCCAATCAAAGTAATCCCATATATCATTGGAATTTTGTTTTCCTTGTGCTATTTCATTCATTATGTGGTGTAACTTCCATCCATAGTTCATGTCGAAAGCCTCTCTAAGTAAATCATCATTATCTTCATCTTCAGCTAACATAAAAACAGGCTTGATTGAATCCAATTCATATCTCACCCTATTCCAGAATTCAACAGGAACCATGCCCGCAACATCACATCGGTAACCATCAATATCCGTTTCACTTACCCAGAATTTTAAAGCATCCATCATTGAATCACGTAAGACAGGATTGTTGTAGTCAAATGCAATAACATCAGTCCAATCATATGGTGAAACAAAATTTCCATCTTCGTCTTTTTTATACCAATCAGGATGCCTTGTGGCCCATGGATTATCCCATGCACTGTGGTTTGCAACCCAGTCGAGGATAACATACATGCCTAAATTATGTGCCTCATCTACTAGATTACGGAGATCTTCAATACTTCCAAACTCAGGGTTTATTTGCTTGTAGTCCTTAACAGCGTAGTAACTACCAAGAGTTCCTTTTCTATTGACCTCTCCAATTGGATGTATGGGCATAATCCACAATATATCAACACCCATTTTTTTTAGACGAGGTAATTGTTTGCGAAATTCATTTATGGACCCTTCATCTGTAAACTGACGAATATTTACCTCATAAATATTGGCATTCCTTGTCCAGTATGCGTGTAATTGATTATTATTTTCCTTTTGATCTGATCTTTTTTTAATTGTGGAATCACATGAAGTCGTTAGTGCCACAATAACTACTAAAATAAATATTGAGAGTACTCTAATTTTTAATTTTTCCATGCTTCTATATTTTATATTACTATTTAATTTTTCCAATTTGAAGTAATTCTACATCTTGCCCGACCCATTTAAAATTAATATTCCATATTCCTTTTTCTACGTCATATGAGTATCCTGGATTACCGGTTGTATGGTTTTTAATTTGTATTAATTTTTCTCCATTCAAATAAAGCTTATCAATACCTGAGTCATCTAAACCAATTATTTCAATGCTTATATTTCTAGTTTCTGGTTCCTCTTCGTAGCCTTTACCCTTAGATTTTAATATATATTTATACTTCTTTTCGGAAATGAATTCTCTTTCCATTAAAATATATATAAAATTATTATTTTCTAATGTCCCATAAGTTTTCCCATCATCCTCAAACATGCTGTAACTATTTGTTTTATAAGAGTGGTCAAAATAGTATTTGATCAGCAAGTTTCTTTTTGAATAATCATCAGTGGTATTTACATAGTTAGTGTATGGAATAAAGGCTCCTGCTTTAATAAAAATCGGGATGGTTTCCAAGTCTACTTTTTGGGTTATGATATTACCACCAGAGTATATCTGATTATCCCATAAACTATACCAATCAGATTCTTTGGGTAAATATATATCTGCATATTTTTGATTTTTTTCAACAATAGGAAAAACTAAAATATCCTCACCAAACATATATTCATTTCCAATTTTATATGTATTCGTGTCTTTTGAAAACTCAAAAAACAATGGTCTAACAATTGGATAGCCATTAATTGTTGCTTCTGCTGCCAAATTATAAATGTATGGAAGCAATTGATATCTGAGGTGCATAAATTTTCTAACAATTTTCTTTGTCGTATCATTAAAATAAACTGGTTCAGAGGGAATATCTGAGCCATGGGGTCTCAATATTGGTGAAAAACATGACATTTGAAGCCATCTAGTATAAAGTTCATTATCCATAACTCCCTGAGCAAATCCACCTGCATCTGAATGTATATATGGTAGTCCGCATAGTCCCATGTGTATCATTAAAGGAACTTGTGCTTGCAGGCCACCCCAACTCCTACTTACGTCTCCTGTCCATGGATAAATGGAGTAGCGTTGAGATCCAGCATATCCAGATCTGTTGAGATTGAAAAGCCTCATCTTTGGATAATCTTCTCTCATATTTTCATATAGTGCTTTATGCCAGTAATGACCATAAATATTATGCACTTCATCAGCACTACCATTAATATGAATTTGGTCTGAGGGATGATTTTCCGGTTCACCTAAATCACCCCACCATCCGGCAACACCGATATCTATTTGGGGTTTGTATTTATTCCAAAACCAAATTCCAGCCTCGGGTTTAAAAATATCTAGAAGAGCACCATTCCCAAAATAAAATTCTGTATTCACGTAACTATTTCCTAGAGAATCTAATGCAAGCAAACCCAAACTATCAGTAATAGTGAAATTTTTAAGGGAGTCCAATATATAAGGTTCTGTTATAAGTACAACTTTAACACCTTTCTTCCTTAAACCTGATATCATTTTCTCTGGGTCCGGCCAATTGGGTTTATACCAGTCAAGTCTTCCCATTGTTCCTAAAAGACTATCTCCAAACCAGTATAGATCAATTATCATTGCATCCAGAGGGAAACCTTCTTCAATGGTTAAATTTGCTATTGAGTCTGTTTCTTCTTGCGTTCTATATCCCATCCTTGATTGCAGGTTTCCAAGAGCCCATATCGGCGGCAATGGCTGGAAACCTGTTAGTTTGGAATAATTGGTTGCGATCATTTTATGATCACTCCCACCTATTAATACATACTTCATGGTTCCACCAATGGCCCCAAATTCAAGGATGCCAGATTCTGTTCCTCCAACATCAGCATATCCTTTTTGAGGGTTATCAAATAATAACAGATATTTTTTTGATGATACAATTAGAGGAACTGAGTAGTTTAAATTTTTTGCACCAATCTCGTACCCATATTTGGGTCTATTGTAAAGATTGTATCTTCCTCCAATTAGGTCCAGAGAAACAGCTCTTTCACCCAATCCGTATATTTTTTCATTGGCATCAATTTCAAATCTTATTCCATCTGTGTCGTTCCTTCTAAAGTATCCTTTTTCCTCCTTTATGATAGTATCATTATTGTATATGAATGATATAAAAAAAGGATCTTTGTTTACTACCACGGATAAACTATCGGTTAATAATTTCAGATAATTACTCTCATCTATAATACTATGAAAAGTACCTTCTGGTTTTAAAATTACTGCATCTGATTTATTTCCTTTTGGACCATTTTGCGGGTAATGCCTTACCTCTATAATATTGCTTTCATAAGGAATTATTAGTGTGGTGCCATGGTCGGTAATTACTTCAACAATGCTGTCATAGTTATTATGAGTAATATATCTTCTTTCATTGTAGTCATAAATTTTATCAGTTTCTGTGAATTTCGCTTCTCTATTGCAACCTATATTAATCGAGGCAATAGAAGTTATCATAAATAGAAGGAATATAATTTTAGTCATGAAACAATTAATTATCAGATAATTCGCTTGTCAAAAATATAATAAAAAAGCCGTTTGATTAAATTAATGACTTAAATTAAAACTTGTCACGATTAGATTTTATTTGCTGCCACATTTTTATTCTAAAGCATCCTATGCAAACGATTGATACAAACATACTGATAAATTAAATTATAAGTATTGTTCGATTTAAACCATTATTGGGCTATTGACGTATTAATCAACATTTATTCAACTAATTTTGTGTTAGCAAAATATCTGATAAAATTAATGACAAATAAACTTAAACTCTATAATTACTGGAATCAACTTTATCCTCACCTCCCCGCTGATAAACTGGATGTTTTTATTTCTAATATTAGTGTTTCTGACAAAAAGGAAGTGTCAAAAGGCTGGTTTAAAGATGCAATTGTTTACTCCTTGTATGTAAACCTTTATAATGAGGATTTTAATGGATTAACGGAAAAGCTTGATTATATAAAGAACCTTGGAATTAATTGTTTGTGGCTATTGCCAATACTTCAATCGCCAATGCGTGATGCAGGTTTTGATATTAGTAAATATGATAGAATTAGACCTTCGCTACTTGGATTGTCTGACGAAAGCACTCGTGATGATCAAGAGGTTGTATTTGGTTCATTTCTTGAAGAGGCACACAAAAGAGGAATCAGAGTTATATTTGATGTTGCAATCAATCATACTTCTGATGAGCATCCTTGGTTTATTGATTCTCAAAAGAAGGATGTAAATGAGTATACGGATTATTATATTTGGAGTGATAAACCAGATAAGTATCGTGATGCACGTATATTGTTTAAGGGTATAGAAAAGTCAAACTGGGAAAAGTTAGATGATAAATATTATTTCCATAGATTTTTTAGTTTTCAACCAGATCTTAATTACAGAAATCCAGATGTCCTTTTGGCAATGACAAGAAATTTACTCTATTGGCAAAAAAATGGTGTTGATGGATTCAGGGCTGATGCAATACCTTATTTGTGGAAAGAGGATGGTACAAATTGTGAAAACTTGGAAATGACACATATAATAGTCAAGTTTTTTAGAGCTGCTCTTGAATATGTAAACCCTGAAACATTACTATTGGCTGAGGCTTGCCAGGAGCCAAAAGAGGTTGTTAAATACTTAGGTAACAATGATGAGTGCCATGCAGCGTATCACTTTCCACTTATGCCTATGATATATAAATCAATAGCAAGCGCTAATTCTGAACCCATAAAACATATTTTGAGTAATGCATTTACTCCGGAAATAAGTGATAGTAATCAATGGTTTACATTTCTTAGAGTTCATGATGAGCTTAGCTTGGAATTAGTATATGTAAGTGAGGAGGATAGAAAATATATCTATGATAGCTATTGTCATGATGCTTCATGGGACTTTAGAGTTGGTGAAGGAATATCTGCAAGATTATCAGAGTTAATGCAAAAAAATGTAGATAAAATTGGCCTTGCTTATAGCATTATGCTAACTCTTCTGGGAACACCAGTTATCTATTATGGTGATGAGTTTGGTAAACTCAATGACAAGAAGTACTATTATAACCAAATAAAACAAACAGGAAAGGATGATACAAGATTTCTTGTTCGTGGTAAAATTGACTGGATGAATGTAGAGCAAGACCTCAAGAAAGAAGATAATTTTCATTCACAGGTATTTAGTATGATAAGTAGTATGTTAAATACTCGGAAAGACTTTACTTCATTTGGCAGAGGAGATCTTAATTTTATCGATGTTGTTGCGGATAAGCCCCATGAAATTTTATCATATGTTCGAAAATATTTGGACGAAAAAATATTGGTTTTAAATAACCTCTCAGCTGAAAAACAATTACTAAAAACCCCCCTATCAGATAATAACCTTGCTGTATTAAATATGAACGGCTTTGTTATGGCTAATGATGATATTATACTTGAAGCTCATGGCTTTGCTTGGCTTCTTGTGATTTAATTACATGTATTTTAATTTCAAATATGTAATAACATTATCATTAATTTTTGTGGTTAATTAATAATTATAATATTATCAACAATTCTAATTTTGGTAATTTTTTTTGTTGACCTTTGTTTTTTCTAATATTATAATGGAACAGATTACACTATTTGCTGATGTGCTATTACCCTTACCCATTAAGGGTACTTTTACGTATCGTGTTCCAAGAGATTTGAATGAGTTTATAAAGCCAGGACATAGGGTAAGTATACAGTTTGGTAAAAGAAGAATTTACGCTGGAATAGTAAGGAATATACACACAAACGTACCTCAAGACACAATTCCAAAATACATCATCACATTATTGGATGAACATCCAATTGTAAATGAAATTCAATTTAAATTTTGGGAATGGTTATCATCTTATTACATGAGTACTTTGGGTGAAATTATGAATGCTGCTCTGCCAAATGCCTTTAAACTAGCAAGTGAATCAAAAATAGCCCTTTCCCCTTTATTTGTGCCCGATAAGAGTTTGTTGAATAAATCCGAATATCAGATAACGGAGGCATTAATGACCAACAGTAAACTTACAATTGGAGACATTACTAATATTGTTGGTTATAAGAAGGTACTACCTCTGATTAAAACAATGATCGAAAATAAGATGCTTGTTATGGAGGAAGAATTAAAAGATACTTATAAACCAAAAATCAAAAAGTATATAACTCTGAATAAAAAATTCCATGGTGAGGAAAAGCTTCATGTGCTAATGGATGATTTGGGTAAAAGAGCTCATAAGCAATTGGAGATACTCATGTCATTCATATCTCAAGCAGGAATTCCAATTGAAGATGATTTTGAAATTAGTCAAAAAGAATTACTACAAAGGTCGGGTGGAAGTGATTCGGCAATGAAGGCCCTAATCACAAAAGAAGTTCTGATTTGTAATGAAAGAATTGTAAGTAGGTTAGATACTGGCAATTTATCTAAAACTATTATCGAGGTTATTCTGAGCGAACATCAGGAGAAAGCATACAGTAATATACAATCCCATTTTTCAAAACATAATGTGGTTTTACTCCATGGTGTTACTTCGGGTGGTAAAACAGAATTGTATATCAAACTGATTTTTGAGATGATTGCAAAAGGTAAGCAGGTTTTATATTTACTTCCAGAAATAGCCTTAACTACTCAAATAATATCCAGACTACGCCAATATTTTGGTGATAGAGTAGGGGTATATCATTCCCGATATAGTCAGAATGAAAGAGTTGAGGTTTGGAATAATATCAATGGTAACGGTGATGGGAATAATTTTGATATAATTCTTGGGCCAAGATCATCTCTATTTTTACCATATGATAATCTAGGATTAATAATAGTTGATGAAGAACATGACAGCTCCTATAAACAATACGATCCATCACCAAGATACAATGCCAGAGATGCAGCAATTTATCTTGCTACATTGCATGGAGCCAAGGTTTTGCTTGGTTCTGCCACTCCCTCAATTGAAAGTTATTATAATGCATTAAACGGTAAGTATGGACTCTCGGAAATAACTCAAAGGTATGGTAACATTAAACTCCCTCGTGTTTCAATTGTAAACCTAAAGGAGGAACACAAGAGGCGAATGATGAAGTCCCACTTTTCATCGGTTCTTATGCATGAGGTTACCGATGCCATCAAAAATGATAAACAATCAATATTATTTCAAAATAGACGTGGATTTTCCTTACGTATTGAATGCGATATTTGTCATTGGGTGCCCGAATGTAAGAATTGTGATGTGACCCTTACATATCATAAATTTAGTGAGTTAATTAAATGTCATTATTGTGGTTACTCCACCACCATACCTCAGAATTGTCCAGATTGTGGTAATGGAAGTCTAAAGATGCAGGGGTTTGGTACTGAAAAGGTTACCGAAGAATTGGGCCTTCTTTTAAAGGATGCGAGAATTGATAGAATGGATTTGGATACAACAAGAGGTAAGAACTCTTACAGTAAAATTATATCTGATTTTGAGAAACATAATACAGATATACTAGTGGGTACGCAAATGGTTACCAAAGGTTTAGATTTTGATAATGTTTCCGTTGTTGGCATTTTGAGCGCTGATAGCATGCTCAATTTTCCTGATTTTAGGGCGCATGAAAGAAGTTTTCAGCTTATGTCTCAGGTAAGTGGAAGAGCAGGAAGGAAAGACAAACAAGGGACTGTAATTATTCAATCATGGAAACCTGATAACGCCATCTTAAAGGATGTTGTAAATCATGATTTTCAGGGGATGTACCATAGGATATTGGAGGATCGTAAAAAGTTTTTATACCCACCATTTTACCGACTTATAGTTGTGAGAATGAAACATCGTAAAACAGAAGTATTGAATCATGCATCAACCGCCTTTGTAAAATGTCTGAGAGATAAATATGGCAATTTAGTTTATGGACCAGAATATCCTTTGGTTGGAAGAATTCGTAATTTTTACATAAAACAAGCGATGATTAAGATTCCCAAAGGAATGAACTTGTCCGAAGTAAAAAATTACATCCATAAATCGGTATCAATTACCAAAACAGTCTCTGAATATAAGTCTGTTATTTTTCAATTTGATGTGGATCCATTATAAGAGTGGTTATTTTAAGTACCTCTAAGTAATAATGGCTCACTTATTTTAAAATAATGTACGACCATTACATCAAACCTGAAATTTATCAATAAAAAAATCGCCATACACCTATGTGCATAGCGATTTTAAATTATTAAATAACTGATCTTATTTAGTTACAAGTACCTTTTTAGTAATTGTGTTGTTATCAATTTTAAGCTTAACAAAATAAATACCTTGGATTAGGTCCCTAGAATTCAATTTTATGGTATGTGAACCACCATTAATATTTCCACTAAATACGTCTAGTACCTTCTTGCCTAATATATCAAATACCGATATATTGACATTTGATAAGTTATCCAATGTAAATTCTATATTAGCAGTTGAGGAAATTGGATTAGGATGTATGGAAATATCCTCTGATGCAATTTCAGTATGAATATCTACGATCATGCCACGAGCAAGCTCGGCTTTAGCTTGGAATGTAAAATCAGAACCTTCCCAAATAATGTCATTATCTTCATCGGTGATTAGATAAAAACCTCCCGACAATCCCTCTCCTGAGGCATCGTTCAATGTTAACTCATAGCATCCAACTTCTGATAAATCTATTGGGGATATTTGAAAGCCTGTGTTTGTATATGGACCACCTTCTGCTATGATGTCACCAACACTATTTGATACGTTCCAAGTAATATCTTCTGGATTAGCGTCAATTTTAACACCAAAATTTATATTCTGAGGGAAATTTTGAGAACCTTGACCAATTCCATTAAAATAATCATTTTGAGGTAGTTCATCCTGCTCACCATTTGGCAGGTCACATTGAATGTGTAACATATTTTCATCAGTAGGTGTGTAAGACATAGTAGGAAGTTCAATTACATCGCTTTCTAGCTGAGCAAGGTTTCCAGTCCAAGAATATGTCATTTCATCACCATCATTTATTGAATATGAAAACTCTAGGCTTGTGAGATTAATCTCCCCGTAGTTTTTTAAGTTTACAGTTGGTGTTAATTCGTCAAAGCAATATGTTTGAGGCGCAATTACAGATGTTATTGCAGCATCATAATCATTTGATTCCACAAAGGTAATATCACCAGCTGAGTTACCGCTAATAATTTCTTGAGTTGTTTCAGCTACAAAAGCAATTATTTCAAGGTTGTCTAATACAAGGTCAACACCATTATAATCCAATGGTAACTCATAAGCAAATGTATTAGAGTAAAAAGATCCAGCAGAAGTTTGAGTAAGTTCTATACCCCACTGCCCTGTCATAAGATGACGCAGCATATGCATATGCTTGTAGTTGTTTCCAGCACCTCCACCTGATTGTGGCCCATAAACATTGTTTTGCAGGATGGCAAGATTTAATTTATTGGTTGATTCTGGACTATCGCCAGTGTAATAAACTTCAACCTCAACAACAAGTTGTCTTGTTGAGGTTACTATGGTTGCTTCCAATGCAACATTTAAATAGCTACTCTCGGCTAAAATGACATTTGAGGCTGAAGACCATCTGCCTCTACTCATGGCAGTTCCGCCCCCCATGGACCAACTACCGAAATCGTGTCTATTAACAGTACCAGCAGGATATCCAGCAACCCCAGCTTGGCCATCTATTGCAGCACCCCATGGAGTTCTGTAGTCGGGTTCATTACCTGATGGCACAGCATATCCGCCTGCGTGAACATTGATTAAAAATACCTCACCAGGATTCGCGTTTTGAATTCCTTGAGCGATTGCATGTCCATCAGGACAATATCCGCAGTGAATACCCGTGAATTCTTCAAGAATTACCTTCTTGTTTTCAGGATCTGTGCTTACAAATGTTTGAGCATTCACAAACGTGAATGTAGCAATTATTAGAAAAATTAATGTAGAAATTTTTTTCATGATACAATAAATTATTTTTAACGTAAAACCATTATGATTATGTTGCTTATTTTGAGATTAATTTAATATTTGGAGATGCCAAATTTATATAAAATAGTTAACATTATGTCTTTCTTCATTTTACATACTAAAATAAATGACACTTCTAACTCTAAGATGGTTGCCTTTGCTCAAATTTTTTACTATTATCTTATCCAATTACATTCATAGCAAATGTTAAATATTATTGACAATTGAGCAACCTAATTCACTTGATTAATGTCTATACTTGTGTGATAAAACATGGATGTTGTTGTTTAAGGTATAATTATTACTTTTACGGCAAATTTGGTATAGAATTTGTTTAAACATAATTTTTAAAAACAAATAATTTTAAACTCATGAAGAAAATTTTACTAAGCTCTATCATTTCACTTATGATTGTGTTCTCACTAAATGCACAGACATTAACGCTCTCCTACAATGATGAACCTCTGGGAGATACTGTTGTTTTGTCTACTGTTGAATGGCCTCAAACCGAGTTAGTTTTTCATGCTGTAGTTCATAATAACTCAGATGAAAATATTAATGTTGGCGTGATAAGAAAAAGGATTGAAATTATTGAAAATTCTTCCGATTACTTTTGTTGGGGTGCATGTTATCCCCCATTTTTGGATACCGCAGGGACTACCATACTAATAAATGCTGGAATGCAGTCAGCAGATGAGGAATTTAGTGCTCATTATGAAATCCATGGAACCATTGGAGTATCTATCGTTGAGTATACTTTCTACAATATTGCAATACCTGATGATCAAATAACTGTTATTGCTAAATATAATACATTACCAAGCGATATTAATGAGACAATCTTTAGTAACATTGAAATTTCTGATATATATCCTAACCCAGCATTGAATTTTGCTGAAATTAAGTTTGACTTTCCAAAGGAGGTTAATTCAGCCAAACTAAAATTTTCTAATATTCTTGGGGCAACCATTAAAGAATTTAATATTGACGGAAGAAATGGTAAACTAGGACTTGATGTTTCAGATCTAAATTCTGGTGTTTACTTTTATTCACTCATTCTAAATGAGGAAATTTTCCAAACAAAGAAATTAATAATTAAGTAAATTCAATTGATATTTCTTAATTTTTTTATAAAATAAGCCCGGTGTAAATTATGCCGGGTTTTTTTTGATATTTGTATCAATAATTTTTAAGCATATAAAATCCTTTATTATAATGAGAAAGATATTATTTTCAATATGTATTATTGCCTTTGCCTTAAATGCACATAATCAAAATTTTCAGATATTGATTGACGATAAAGTATATCAAGATGGGGATACTATAAAGGTATATGGTGATCCTTCTAGTAATATATTTAGCTTAAAAGCAATTTTTTATAATAATACCGTTAATGGGGCTAACATAAAAGTTGCCCGCGAGGAAGTCTCAATCTACGAAGGTGTTACAAATTATTTTAAATGGGGAGAGCCGTATAGCACTGAAACTGATACCTCCTTGAAATATTTGTTTGTTCCTGCTGGTGGGGTTAGTCCAGATGACTTTTTCGAAGCTTACATAAACCCAAACAATACAATAGGGATCTCCATCATAAAGTATGTATTTTATAATTTGGATTATGAATCTGAGCAAGTGTCGGTATTTGTTGAGTTCAATACAATAGCATTTGGTATTGATGATTATTTTTATGTTATTGATAAAACATTGAATATTTATCCCAATCCTTCTACTGGTTCGGTGTCAATAGATTATGATGCTGTTAGCAGCTTAAATGGCGACTTCTTATACAATATAAATAGTTTACAGGGAAATGTTTTAAAGAAAGGGATCATTGAAAGAGGAGAAAGTACTGTAGAATTAAATCTGTCCTATGTGCCCAAAGGTATTTATTTAGTTACAATTATATATGGTACAGATATTATTGCTACAAAAAAATTAGTTCTAAATTAATTAGGCTGCTGGGTATCTAGGATAACTATTTTACAAAAAAAGGAGTGGTTTCCCACTCCTTGAATAATTTTTAGATTCCAAAAGCACTTTTAACTTTATCCACATAATCTAGTTTCTCCCATCCAAAGAAACCTACATTTTTTGAATAAATATCTATCCCATTGCGGTTTTCCTTAAAACTAGTGTCCTCAGCCTTGTATAATACCTCAATATCCTTGGAAAAAGGTTCACGACCAAAGTGACCATATGCAGCCGTTTTTTCAAAAATAGGATTCTTTAATCCAAATCTTGACACAATAGCATACGGACGCATATCAAAAATGTTTTCTAGTTTACGAGCTATATCCCCATCCTTTAGATCAACATTGGATGTCCCATAGGTGTCAACAAAAAAGCCAACAGGATCAGCAACTCCTATGGCATATGCTACTTGAACAAGAACTTTGTCAGCAACACCTGCGGCCACAAGATTTTTTGCTATGTGTCTTGTTGCGTACGCTGCAGACCTATCTACTTTTGATGAATCCTTTCCTGAGAAAGCACCACCACCATGGGCGCCATGACCACCATATGTGTCAACAATGATTTTCCTCCCTGTTAATCCAGTATCGCCATGAGGACCACCGATTACAAACTTACCAGTTGGATTAACCAAAATCTCCATTTCAGATTTAAATAGTGCCTTAACCTTATCCGAATATTGTTTTTTTACCCTTGGAATTAGAATATTTTCAACATCAGATTTTATTGTTTTTTGCATTTCTATTTCGGAAGCAAAGTCATCATGTTGAGTAGAAATTACAATTGTCTTAATTCCAATTGCGTTATGATTATCGTCATATTCCAATGTAACCTGTGATTTAGAATCTGGGCGCAGATAAAGCATTTCTTTCCCTTCACGCCTGATATTAGCCATTTCATATAAAAGGTCATGTGATATTCCTGCTGTAAACGGCATATAATTATCCATTTCCTTATTTGCAAATCCAAACATCATACCTTGATCTCCAGCTCCTTGATCTTCAGCAGAATCTCGATCAACTCCCTGATTTATATCTTCACTTTGATCATGCAATGCTGATAACACAGAACATGAAGCAGAATCAAACCTATATTCGGCTTTTGTGTAACCAATTCTTTTTATTACTCGTCTTGCAATCTTTTGAAGGTCAACATAAGCCGTTGATTTTACTTCTCCTGCAATCATTGCAAGGCCTGTTGTAACAAGTGTTTCACATGCTACCTTGGAATCTGGGTCTTGACGTAGCATTTCGTCCAGCACACCATCTGAAATTTGATCTGAAACCTTGTCCGGATGTCCCTCCGATACAGATTCCGATGTAAAAAAATATGACATATAAGTACTTTTTTAAATAAATAATTTCAAGTGGTAGGATAATTGCGTTTTGAGGGTCATTGCTTTAGCATTTTTTCTCGTGGTTGCAATCAATCAAATTTTTCCACTTGTCGTTTTTCGAGTCGCAAAAATATAAAAATTATATTACAAAAGGCATTTTTGTTAGCATTGAGTATTTTAATTACTTAGTTAAATTATGGAAGATATCTTCCATTTTTTGTTCATCAACAGATAGGGAAAGAACATTGAATTTGCTCTTTACTGCAAATTTAAATATATCCTCACGTAAATCATTTTTAGATGAAGAGGATAATAACCATTTGGTTCCGCCTATATTTCTAGCTTCTAAAATTCCACTTATTCCCTCTAATGATTCTTTGCTAACTACTTCTTTAAATTCAACATTATACATTGTGGTTCCGCTTTTTTCTTTACTAAGATTTTTTGGAGAATCATCAGCAACTATATTTCCATTATCTATAATTATCACTCTATTACATAAGGCTTCTACCTCCTGCATTATGTGGGTTGAAAGAATTATTGTTTTTGATTTTCCCAAATCCGTAATTATTTTCCTTATTTCAACTATCTGATTTGGATCAAGTCCAGAAGTTGGCTCATCAAGTATGAGGATGTCAGGGTTATGTATTAGTGCTTGAGCAAGACCTACTCTTTGCCTATAACCTTTAGAAAGTGCGCCAATTTTCTTTTTTTGTTCCGGGCCTAGACCGGTAAGCTCAATTATATCCTTGATTACAGTTTTATTATTTTGGGAGCCAGGATATGTGTTCAAAACAAAATTTAGATATTCTTTAACATACATATCATGATACAATGGATTATGCTCAGGCAGATAACCAATTTTTTTTCTGATTTCAAGAGGTTTTTCTTGCACATCAAAACCTTCAATACTTACTTTACCAGACGTGGGTGGAACAAATGAAGTTATTATTTTCATAAGAGTTGATTTCCCTGCACCGTTAGGACCAAGCAAACCCACAACCTCTCCTTGATTAATGGAAAGACTGACCTCATTTAGGGCCTTTTGTTCTCCATAATATTTTGTAATTGATTTTATATCAACTGT
>PANC01000003.1 GCA_002708315.1 Lentimicrobiaceae bacterium | reverse complement strand
TAAGAGTTGATACGCTTGGATATGAATCGTATGAATCTGAAAATGAAAATGAAGAAGGGGGATTCTGGATTGTGGATTCAATTTTTGTCCCTGCTGCTTTGATTGATAATGCTGAAGTAATTATAACAGACGAGCAGGGTAATAGTTCAAATTTTTCATTTGTAGAGTTTGAATATCTTAACTTTGATACAACATTATTTGATACATCGTACTTTGAATTTGGAGGAACTATTTTTACTATTATTGATACCTTGGAAATTGATACAATCTTTTCAACAAGGGTAAATATTTACAAAGATACTACAGAACAGTTTGTTCCATTACCTAATATGGAGTACAAACTATCAATTAACGCTCAAGGATATGATTTAGTTACTGGAAGTTTAATTACACCTGATTATCCAGTTATAAATAAATCTTTAGTTCAAGACACACTCTCTTTTTTAAATGAATATGAAGTGTCTTGGCAAAACTCTAATGTCGAGTATGGTCTATTAATTGAACAAATATTAATCGAGCAAGATTTCAATTATTTTACAACCTTAGAAAAATGGTGTTGGGGTTATAAATACAGTGTTGTTGAATTATCACAAAATATCCACACTGTATATCCTATGTTTTGTGATGAACACTCACAAAATATACCTTCTCAATCAGCTTTAATTAAGCTGATGGCGATGGATAAAAATTATTATAATTATTTTATAAGAGGATCATCTGAAGACTATACAAATATTACAGTACCAAATACAACAAAAGGGAGATCTTCTGGTTTACAAGGAGGCTTTGGTGTCTTTGGATCAATAGCCTCAGATAATCTGATTCGTACAATCCTGCCTTAAATAACAATTATTTTGAAGGTTTTTTATAACAAGAGTTATAAATTTTATCATTAATATTTCTTTTAGGAGCAAACAATGAAAATTAAAGTGATTATTCCGATTATATTAATGGGCTTTTATGTCTCTTCCTGTGGAGTAAATGATCTAAATCGATTAGAATCCCCAGATAAATCTTTAGTATTAGATATCGAGTTAGATAATGGAATTCTTTCATATTCATTAAAAAAAGATAGTAAAAATATTTTTGATAAATCAGTTTTAGGATTGAAAACTGATAAATTTGATTTCTTTGATAATCTAATAATTAAAGATACTCAATTCAGTAGTTCTAATTCTAAATGGACACAGGTTTGGGGTGAACAAAAAGTAGTAGAAGATAATTACAATCAACTATCTGTTTATCTTGAAAATTCTGTAACATCACTGGATATGATAGTGCACTTCAAATTATTTGATGACGGACTTGGGTTCAGATATCAAATTGAAAATCAACCTGAAATAGAATCATTTAATATTTTGGATGAAATGACAGAGTTTAATTTTTCTGAAGATTCACCATCATGGTGGATACCTGCTTATGCTTATAGGAGATATGAATTTTTATATGCGAATACACTTATCAGTGAAATAAGCAGAGATAAATTCTCAGAATTAGTAGAAAATCTATCTGGAGATAGACTGGGACCAGAGGCCGTACAAACTCCATTTACAACACAAAGAAAAGATGGAATTACGATTGCCATTCATGAAGCAAACCTAACAGAATATTCTAGTATGACATTAAAGTCAACTGGAACTAAATATTTAGAATGTGACTTAATTCCTTGGTCCGATGGAGTAAAAGTTCGTACCAAGGCACCTTTTAAATCTCCTTGGAGAACCATTATTGTTGGAAATAACCCCTCCGAAATTGCTATGTCTACAATGACATTAAATTTAAATGAACCAAATAAAATAGAGGATGTTAGTTGGATAAATCCTGGAAAATATATTGGTCTATGGTGGGAGATGATAGGTACAAATCAATCTTCCTGGGGCTCAGGACAACACCATGGAGCAAAAACTAAACGAGTCAAAGAGTACATTGATTTTGGATCAAAATATGGATTTGATGGTGTTTTAGTTGAAGGATGGAATCTTGGTTGGGATGAAGATTGGTGTTGTACTGGTGATGGAGAAAAATTTGAGTTTTCTACACCACATCCTGAGTTTAATGACAAGGAGATTGCTAAATATGCAGCTGAGAAAGGTATTAGAATAGTTGGTCATCATGAAACAGGTACACAAATAAGAAATTATGAAAGCCAATTAGAAGAGGCATTTGCTTACTGTCAAAGAATGGGTATAAGAGTTGTAAAAACAGGATATGTCAATGATGGAAGTAAAAACATAAAAAGAGTCGATCAAAATGGTGATTTGCACATGGAATGGCATCATGGACAATATATGGTAGAACATTTTAGAAGAGTTTTAGAGACGGCTGCTAAATATGAAGTTTCTATAGTTGTTCATGAACCAATCAAAGATACCGGTTTACGAAGAACATTCCCTAATATGATATCAAGAGAAGGTGCACGAGGTCAAGAATTCAATGGGTTTATGCCGATAGATGCTCATAATAAACCGAATCATACCACAATATTACCTTTCACACGATTACTGAGCAGCCCAATGGATTACACTCCAGGAATATTCAATTTGAAGGATTACCGATACAATAGCCAAAGTGATAGAACGATTAATAAGAACCATCATATTCCAAGTACGATTTCAAAAGAACTCGCCCTTTATGTTATTATATATGCACCAGTTCAAATGGCCGCAGATTTGCCAAGTAATTATGAAGGACACCCTGCATTTCAATTTATTCTTGATGTACCTACAGACTGGGAGGAGACAATCGTTCTGAATGGTGAAATTGGAAAATATATTACAACAGTAAGAAAAGATATAAACAGTGATGATTGGTTTCTTGGAAGTATAACCAATGAAGATTCAAGAGTACTTAATATTAATTTATCTTTCCTTGAAGATGGAGAAGAATATAATGGTACCATATATAAAGATGTGCAAAATGGAGGATGGCTCAATAGCCCGGAGGAAATTGAAATAGAGACTCTCTTATTCACAAATAAAGATTCCCATGAAATTATTCTTCCAGAGGGAGGAGGGCAGGCTATTAGGTTTACAAAAAAATAATATTATAGTGTTTTAAATAGACTATTGAGATTTTCCTCATAAACTTTGATGGAGATTTCAGATTTTAATTCCTTAATTAATGTTTGAACTTCTTCTTTTGATAGATGAGCAGTTCTTTTATTCTTGGAGCGATATAATAAATATTCTCGAGCAAGATACTCATCCTTCTTTGATTGAATTTTATATTGTACAGTTTGATGCTGTTGAAGCTCTCTAGATCTAGCTTCTTCCGTTAACATTTTATCTCGTAAAGATTTATAAAATTGCTGTACTGGGTTTTTTAAAAATAATTCGGGTTTAGAGCTTCTTAAATTATTTAATAAATCATCAACTGTAAAATTTCCACCTGGAAAGGTTGCAATAACGGTATTTATATTCAATTTTAGTTCCAAAATCTCAGTTGCTATATTTCTTGAAGACTCGATATCCTTTTTAAGCTCAAGTCTATTTTTATCAAAAACAATATTATTTATCTTTTCTAAAATTCTAAAAGTGATAGAATCATTGATTACAACATTATTAGCCATTAAATCATTTATATAGTCGTTTGCCTTAATTTGTTTTTTTTTCTTCAATATAGCTTGTTTTAATCTTTTCTTATTGTTTTGGTAATGGTTTTCATCAAGAAGTATTTGTTCACGAAAATCTTTCTTAAAAAGAATATGCCATCCATAACTAGATCTGAAAGGTCCCATTGGTTCATCAAAAGGCATTGAAAACGCAATTTGCTCTAAATTAGGATCTAAATCATTATAATGAATCCAGCCCAAATTCCCACCAGATTCTTTTAACCTTTCATCTTTAAACAATATTTGAGAATAATTTTTGAATTGAGAGGTATCCTTTTTTAGATAAGGGATAATTGTATCCAATATTGCTTTATCATGATGAAATAAATGGCTTAGATATACTTCAGTATGTTTCCATTTATAATGTATTCTAATTACCGAGTCTGGTATCTCAATCATAATAGATTGGATGACTTGTTTATAGAGTTGCTCTCTCAAAGCAATATTTTCTTCAAATTGAACCATACTTCGTCCGATTGAATCAATACTAAGATTATTTTTCCGGGCACCCTCAGCAAAAAGTTTTGTCCGGATTAATTCATTTAAGACTCGGCTACGTTCAAAATTAGAATCTTGAATTTTAGATTGAATTAATTTATTTGAATATGATTTTATAAACTCATGCGAGGTTACTTGAGTCGATCCTACTACTGCCAATATGTCTGGACTTATTTTCTTCTCACAACTATTAAATAAAATTGTAAGAATAATTAAATAAAATTTCACTCCTTTAACCATGAATAATTTTACTTTTAAATAATGCAAAAAAAAAGGGGAGCAAGCTCCCCTTTTTTAGTGTTTAGATCTTTAATACTATTTTAATAATAGCATTTTACCAGTTAGAGTTCTACTATCGGAAGAAACTCTGTATAGATACAGTCCTGAAGGTACTTTCTGACCAGATGCATTAGAAGCATTCCATTGTAAAGAATGTCTTCCTTGCTCTAACTCACCTTCTTGAAGTGTAACAACTTCATTACCTCTGATATTAAAAATAGTCACTTTTACATTTGATAAATAATCTAAATCAAATTGTAAGGTTGTAACTGGATTAAATGGGTTTGGATAATTACCTAGTAATGCAAACTCTTTTGGCATAAATGTAAAATTATCATCTGTTGATAATTCATCATTCATTGGATTATTATCACCAAAGACTGTTTCTAAGGTGACTGTGCCACTAGCACTAGAATTGATAACAAAGTTTTTATCAGCTCCAAAGCCAGCCTCATTGTCCATTGCTCCATTATCACCACCTGTAGACTCAATTCCAGGATAATACGCTCCTAGTTTGTACGTTACGATATTCCCATGACCTGCGGGTAAATCTAACGAACCAACATATATACCATCTCCGTCTTCATCTGTTAATCTAGGTACATCCGGGGAGACTGGGTCAGCACAATTTGCACCCATACAGTTACCCCATGTATACCATCCACCAAGGAATGAACCATTCATTACCAGTGTATCAGGTGCCTGAGCAAACGGTTCACCCGTATTGACATTATAAGTACCGTCTCTCCACATTACTTGGATGTCAACAGTAACGTCATTTGCTAATTCGCCTAATATCATGGTTACAGGTTCTGCAACATCTAGTGTCATATCTTCACCTGTAAATTCAAACATACGATTGTCAGCGGTTTCCCAACCATTATTTGTGAAGTTTTCATCGGGATTTGCTTTGAATTTCCATTCTTGCATACTACCAGGAACAGCCATAAATGTTTTTGTAAAAGAGTACAGATTTGGGTCTGTAAGGTCTTCTAAAAAGACATCGCCACCGGCCCAGCCATTCATAGAGCCACGTAATTCCATTGAATGAACACTAGCATCCCATCCCATTGCTATGAGAGCAGTCATATCAGCTTGGAAAGTGACAGTTGCTTCAGATGGATCTCCGCCACATGTGTAACATGAACTGTAGCAGTACGGCTCTGTCATCATATCTGCATCTCCAACCACAATTTCGCGATCATTATAGTCACCAACTCCACAGCCACCAGCCACTAAAGCACCAGCATCTTCATATGTAGCATCTGTTCCACCATTATTAAATTTATAAAGATGATTTCCTTCAGGAAGAACAGTCTTCAAAGCATAAAGGCCTTCTTCAACTTCTTCCATCATATGAAAGTCAGGGTAGAAAACTCCACCACCAACAAAGACACCATTATCAGAAATAGTTTCTACCTCAGACATATCTACATGAAATGTTACGTAAGACTCAACACATGTTATACATTCACCAAAACATACTAAAGGAATATCAGAATCTCCTTGAGGCACAACATAAAATCTATCAGAACCATATCCACCAGCGCCACCACAAGAAGGATCTGGAACACTTTCATCTGTTCCCCATGAATCACCATTTAAAAACTTGTAATTGATAGTTTCTCCTGGGTTTGCTTCTGCATGTGCAACATAAATTCCGTCACCATCTTCGTCAAGCAACTCAGTCGCGTTTGGACTCCATCCATTAATTGTGCCGGCAACATGAACACCATTTTCAGACACTTCATGATCTCTCATATCTAAATGAAAAGTTACTTGAACAGGTAGGAAAGGGTTTGCTGGATTATTACTTCCAAAAACAGTCTCTAGAACAATATTTTCTGAAGTATTTGTTGGGATAAAAAGAAATTTATCTCCTCCAAAACCAGCTTCATTATCCATTGCTCCATTTTCACCTGGAACTGATTCAACTCCTGGATAATAAGCACCAAGTTTATATGGAAATGCATTACCATGTCCTGCAGCAAGAGTTATGTTTCCAGTATATACACCATCACCGTCAGTATCTGTTAACCTTGGAGCATCAGGAGAGACTTTTTCTGCGCAGTCTGCCCCCATACAATTACCCCATGTAAACCACCCATTATTAAAAGAACCATTAACTACAATAGTATCAGGAGCTTGAGGGAAAGGTTCATTGTTATTAGCATTTAACGTTCCATCCATCCATGTAGCATGGACTTCTATAGTTACATCATTTACTAAAGGTCCTACTGGAAAAATATTCGGTTGCATCGGTTCTATCATCATGTCTACACCGGTGAAAATAAAATGATGGTCCATGCCCATTTCCCATCCACCGTTAGTGAATGATTCATCAGGGTTTGCTTTGAATTTCCAAAAGTGCTCAGAGCCTACAGGAGCATTAACCGATTTAGTAAAAGTATATAGATTTGGATCGTTAAGGTCTTCTAAAAAGACATCTCCAGCAGACCAACCGTTCACTCCACCTCTTAATTCTAGAGTATGAATTGTTCCATCCCAACCTTGAGCTAAAAGTTCACTCATGTCGGCTTGAAACATAACGTTTGCTGTATTAACTGGGATTGGATCACATGTTCCAAATGCAACAGGAGGGAGCACCATATTAGTCTCAGCAACTGCGATTTGACGATCGGCAAAGTCACCAAAAGCACATTCTACTGGTACTTCTTCCCATGCACCTTGCCATCCAGCGTCGATCGGTCCATTCACAAATTTGTACGCGAAATCCGTATTCACTCCTAAGGTAAGAGTATGCGAATAAATATTGTCACCATCTGCATCTAACATTTCATAACCAGGATTTCCAGCATTACCACCAGCTAACCAAACGCCATTATCTACTGTCTCAAATTGCATATCTACATGAAATGTAACATCAACTTCTGTGACAGCTTCATCACATGTTCCAAATACGATAGCAGGAAGAACAGTATCTTCCGTTCCTACATCAACAGAACGGTCTAGGAATTCACCGAAACCACATGCTGCAGGTACTGCTTCCCAGCCGCCTTGCCAACCAGCATCGATGGGGCCGTTTACAAATTTATATCCATATGAAGTATTTTCAGGAATACTGATTGTTCTGGCAAAAATAGTACTACCCTCAGATATGGGATGCATTTCATAACCAGGGTTACCAGCATTACCACCCGCAATCCATACGCCATTAGTTAGTATTTCATATTGCATATCTACTTGGAAGACGACAGTTGTTTGGCCGTTTGGAGAACAATCTCCAAATACAACAGCAGCTAAATTTATGTCTGTCTCGCCTACTTCAACTCTTCGATCATCATAATCACCGAAACTACAAGCTGGAGGAACGACTTCCCAAGCACCTTGCCAACCAGCATCGATGGGGCCGTTTACAAATTTATATCCATAGCCTGCGTTATTAGCAAGCTCAAGTGTTACAGAATATATTCCATCTGAATCACTATCTAGCATTTCATGACCAGGGTTACCGGCATCTCCACCCGCAATCCAAACACCATTTTCAACTGTTTCAAACTGCATATCCACATTAAACGTCACATTTGCACCATGAATTGAATAGGTGAAAAGAACGGCACTTAGAATATGTCTAAAAAATTTAAGATCTTTCATTCTATCTCTTGCTCCTTAAGATGTCTGATTTTGTAATTACTCTCATTGATTATTTACTAAATTATGTCTTTATACGATATTAAAGGCATTATTATGATAACCATTGTCCATAATATATAATAAAAGTTGATTTAAATACTAAACAATTTCACAAAATTAAAAAAGTGTGGTCAGGGTCACTTTTTTAGGGTTTCCAAGTGGCCCCATATCTTGATAACTATAGTCGATAAGATAAAGTGCATTAGCTATCCTTAGTTTGATACCAAATCCTAATGATTCTTTGGATATACGATCTTTTTGAAAAAGGTTAGCAACCCCAGATCGAACAAATAAAAAATCTTTGTAGGCTAACTCAGACCCTAAGTTAATACTCTCGGAATTATCATTTGGATGTAGAGCATCGGCTGCAATTAAAAGATCAAATCCCCTCGGTAATAATTTCTTATAAGATAATCCAAATCTAAAGATTAAGGGTAGTTCAAATTGGTCCGTTTGAAAGTTTGCATTTATGTTGGTGGGGTCGGATTCTAAACTCGGATCTATTTCTGTTTGGAGTAATAAATCTCGGCCTTCCATCTTCATTTTAGTACCATAATTAGAAATACTCATTCCCATATTAAGTCCATCAATTTGGGTATGATATAGTGTCCCAAGATCAATTGCTAGGCCTGTTGCTTTAGAATTATAGATAGTTTCTTGAATATATTTAGTAGAAAATCCAAAAGAAAACCTATCTGTCAATAACTTTGAAAATGTTAGCTGCCCCATCATAGATCCAATACTAAACTTTTCTCCAGTTCCTTCTGGATTGTGAGTAGTAGTTACTTCCATTTCACCCATATACATCGCACTTACCGCCGCTCCAATAGTTCCAAATGGAGTTCGAAAAGAGGCACCAACAAAATCAAGGTCAACATCTAATACCCAATCTTGGTGATCTAATATTATCTCATTCTTTTTCAGTCTAGATAATCCAGCTGGGTTCCAATACAAAGAAGCAGCATCGCCTGAGACAGAAGAAAATGCGCTACCCATAGCTAATGCTCTTGCTCCAATACCAATTTTTAAAAATTGTCCTGCTGTAGTTCCTGTTTTTGTTACAGTTTGAGAAAAAATTATCCCAATTGAAAAAAATAAAAAGACAAAAATTTTGTAATAAATTTTCATTTTATTACTGCAAATTTTCCGAGGTGAGGTTTAAATGGTGCGTTATCTTTATTCATAGATTCGACATGGAAAAAATATAATCCATAAGCAATATCAAGGTTATCTTTTGTTAACATATTCCATTCATAGGACCCATCATCAATAGACGTATTATGTAATAAAGTATTAACTAACTCTCCAGAAAGTGTGAAAATTTGAATTTTACATTCAGGCGGAAGATGATTGAAATGAATAGATCTTGATCCTCTGCCATCAGCATAGGGGTTTTGTCCTTCCCAACTGGCTGCAACAATATATGGGTTTGGAACAACTTTTATATTGTTTGTTAAAATATTTATATTTTCTGCTGTTAAAGATGGACCCTGAGAAATAAACTCATAAATATCAGCACTTGAGAATGGTTTTGTAATAAATAATGATAGTGTGTCCCCGTAAGAAGGAAAGTTTTGGCCAGGAATATTATCATGTCCNGGTGTTATATTCCATGTAACCATAGATGTATCNCCAGCATCCTCTAAAATTATTATTCTGTCTGAATAAGAGAAATGTCCGGGTTTTGTGAGTTCTAATTTTAGAGCATATTCAATCCCAAAATTCGATACTGTAAAACCAAATTCTGACCAAGTGCCAAGTACAGTATCAATGATATTATAATGATCAAAATCATTTGGATTTAAATAAAATTTATTATTTATCAATGAATCAATAGGAATGGAATCAGGTAAGCCTGTTGATAAACTATAATACGTTTTACTTCTATCAATCAAGGCAATATCAATTTTCATTGAAGGATTATCTAGATCTATTAACCGGAAATTAGCTTTTGATGAATCAATTGTAAGATTTTGGCCATTTTCTCTTTTGACTATTACAGAAGCTGTTTCAAAAACGGCAGAATCTGCAAAAATAAAACCATAATTTCTCGGAAATGAAACACCTTTTGTAGCTATACCCCCAAAGCTAAAAGGACTTACCGTAAATGAATAGTCTAGGTCATTCTTTGGGTAGAAATGAGATAATTCCTCATTTAATCGTATGGAACTCTGATTTTGGATCTCTAAAACCATGCCATCAAACTGNCCTAAATCGCCNTCCAAATTACTATTCCAAGATATCACNGTATCTAATTCTGCTTCATTTGTGACATTAACAACCATAAAATCAGTTGTTACCGGGACTGCTTCATCTAAATCACGACTATCTATATTCGGCTCACCATTATCAGCGACACCATTTGCCTCAGTTTTTTCTCCTAAATCAAATACATTATTATTTTCAGTTCCTTTTGGATTAAGATTATAATCATAGTCATCATTATTTGGGTCTGGGTTCTCTAGAGGATCATATCCCGGTTCATTTTCGTTACAGGTAGCATCTAATCCGCAATCATTCCAATTATCTTGATTTAAATCTTCAGTGATATAATTAGCGATGTCGTTACAACCACCATATCCATTTTCGTATAAATCAGGGCAACCATCTATACCAACATCATGAATGTCTATCAACCAGTCATGATCATCATCAATCCGATTCATTTTTGTATCTTTAAAATAAATTCTGTAAGTATTTTCATCTTTTATTTTAGATGGATCAAGAGTTTGAACTTTAATTGATCCTGTACCGACAGGTACAGTTATAGGGTAGACTACTTTTTCTAATGGCGCAGGTTGATAACCAAGGGATGGTGCATCGGGAACAACCGTTGCTACATTTTTGGCTGTGATAACGTTTCCCCCTCGATCTAGTGTGACAAATTTAGAGGTTTCAGCAGGAAGGATTTCTTTTTCAATGGATCCATGATCATAAGCAGTAACTGCATAAAAGTATCGATGACCATTAATAACGTTTGTATCTGTCCATGAATGTACTAGTCCATTATTGTTTCCAAGATAAAATTGAATTCCATCTACATGTCCCGGGAAAAAATCTTCATATTCATTTATTTGATCATATTGCTTTACCGGAATATTAAACTTTGCGGTTCCGAAGGCATCTGTAACAACGCCTGCATCACTAAATTGGGTGTTGGTTGCTTTATAAATTTTATAGCCCTCAAAATCTTCTCCGGTAATTCTATCAACTGAAAATTCAGCGACATCATCCCAATAAATTGTAACAAATCCATCCCCAGCATATGCTTTAATTGTCGGTAAATCAGGTGCTTTTGCAAAATTATAGTTCTGATTATAAATTGTTTGAACCGTTTGCTTATTTCTGACTAAATCGGGCAAATTATCACCAAATAATAGGGAAATAGAAAATCGTTCAGTGAGATCTTTTTTTAAAGGAAAGTAGCCAGAACTAAATAGAAAATCAGCATCTGTATTGGAAACAGCATTATTAAAATACCCAGGAAGCATTTCTTCCCATAATCTGTTATCATCATTCATTTGAGGGCCAACACCAAAATTAAAATAATAAAAACTAGATAGTCCTATTTGGTCAGATTCATCAACATCTGTTTTATCAATATTAGGTTCTCCAGGAAGTTCAGTACCCATACCGGATGTTGGAAGGCCATCTCCTTCCCCAAGATCATTACTCCCAGGCATGCCATCAATGCCAACATCATCGGTTGCAATATCCCAATCTCCATCATTGTCTATACCATCTTCTCTACTTTCATCAATTAAAAAATTGGATAACCCTATGCCACTAAAGTAGTCGATATATTTTAAACCTTCACCAGAAAGTGGGTCTAAGTAGAGATATAAATCTTCGAATACACCTGGTGCAATTTCAACAGATGCTCCATTATTCTCATCAATAAGCCCATTTAAATTGTCATCAATTAAATTTCTAGGTATCTCTTCAAGCGGAACACTAGGTGGAAAAACATATTCTTTGTTGGACTTTTGAATAACAATACCATTTTCAGGCATTGGGATTAAAATTCTTTCGTACGTTGAATAATCTATGACAACAACTGTGTCACCAGAAGAATAAGTTTTAGCTGAAAAAACAGCTTCTGATAGTGTTAATCCGGTACCCTCGGAACCATCTCCATCATTATCTATCCCATCATATGGGTTTCCCGGACTTTCAAGAAATGCATATCCTGCGAGTCCGACTGGTGACCAACCACTTGCACCGATTCCTCCTAATCCAGTCTCCAAATCAGTACCATTGTCATAGGAATAAGCTATGTCATCTTCTTTTTCAAAATTTGCCCAGTCATCACCACTATCACCATCACCGCCTGTAATAGTTCCTACAATATATCCAAAGACCATCTTTTCAATATCATAGTCGCTAATATTTTTTATATCGTATAACCAAAACAGAACATCCTCTGCTAAGATATGATTCCATTGCAGTCCTCTTTGAGTACATCTAAGCCCCATTCCTCGTCTTTCTAAATCATTGGTATCAGGATAATAAAAAAATTCAGCATCTTGTGCATCATCCATAACAAAAAAACTTTCTTGTTCTGCATTTTTTTGATTTTTGCCGAAATATCCATTCCAAGATCCAGACCATCCAGGATCAAGAGGGTCTTCCAATTTATCAGGCCACTGGTTGGGCCATGTATTGTTTTTTGAATCTGGATCCTCTGAAGGCCCCATATGACTCATCGCAACCAACGTTGTATCGGGATTATTATAGCCAGANAATGGTTCAAAACCCCAATGTGTATCTAAATTGAATTCACTCCCNCTAGGGTTATCTATAGTTATAACACTTTTTTTCTCGTTGTTTTCAAGATCCTTAAATTCAGAACCAACCATATGGCCAACATCGCCTATATATTCATGACCCGAATTAATTGGCCACTCACCACCTATGTCTTCAGGCTCACTAGTCCATCTCCCAATAAGGCCGTAATTATAAAATGTAGTTCGAACTTTATTACCAGAGTGGTTATTTTTAGCACGTGCCAAGGAATTACCTTTGGGAGTTGACGGATAGACATTTGTCAATAAACCTAAAATAAATAAAAGTATATAAAAATAATTTATCATTTAAAATTGAAGTTCAAACCCAATATTAATTCTTCTTGGCTCACCATACCAATCAGGTTTGAGTAAATGTTCATTGAGATGACCGATTCTGCCCGAGTCAATCAAAGGAACATCTTTTGCAGTAAGAGTATAATCAGATCTTCCCGTATCATTCCAAACAGAAAACTCATTTCGGATATCAATTACATTATAAATATTGCAATAAAGGTTTGATTTTAGACCGAGAAAAGAAACTTTGTAAGATGCGCGAAGATCTACAGTAAAAGTATTAGGCTTTCTCTCACTATTATCAGCAAACCCTGAAAATGATCCTGCTCCAGAAACAACACCCGTTTTAAATTCTGGTGTATAAGGTTTTCCAGACCATAATTTCCCGATAGAGCTTATCACCCAGTCTTTTTTCCCAAACGTAGTCCTAAAATTAAGCGTGTGAGTCTGGTCCCAATCAAGAGGTAGCATATTCAATCGAGGCGCTTGATTATCTTGAGCATCAAAATATGCATCTTGAGGATTTGAATATGTTCCTTCTGCAACCATCCAAGTATAGTCAATACCACCTCCAAATCCATTAATAAATTGACGGTCAAGTATTAAAGTAAATCCTCTTGTATTTGCATAGTCTTTATTTTCATATTTTCTATAATTTCCTACAGGGTACTTTTTTATTGTTGTGGATATACCTACCCAATCTCTTGTATCTCTATAAAAAATAGTAAGATCTATAGCTGTTCGATATGCTATTTCTTGCTTAAAACCGATTTCATACATAACAGTTTTCTCAGGCTTTAATGCTCCATTGCCAAGGATACCACCATTATTATTATCTGTTATTTCAAATTCTGGATTTTCATAAAGAAGGCTAAAATTAGGGACTTGGAAAAAGTGACCATAGGAAACATGAATGACCCCTTTATCTGTTATTGGATATGCGATACCAATTCGTGGGCTAATCTGGTAGGTTGGTTTTACTTTTTTATATCCATATTTCCAACGAAAAGAATCTCTATATGACGATAACTGATCATCAAAAGTTTCTTGGTACGATTGTATGGACGAATCAAACTCAACACCAGTNATAAATAAATTTTCAATAGAGACAGCACCTTGCTGATTTAAGGAATCGAGTATGGTAACATCTGAATGAATGGAGGAAAATTCGTGCTCCCAAAATACAGATGTATCGTTTGAGGTAGATGCTAAATAATATTTTAAATTACCCGGAAGCGCTTCATCCTTCGGGATTTTCCAATTTGGATCAAAAAAATCAAACCTCAATCCCGCGTTTATAATTAANTCATCAAATTCCAATTTATCTTGAATATAGGCGGAAATCTCTGTTGGTTTTACACTAAAGTAATCATGCTCTGAGGTATATGTAGGATTAACTATGGGTGTAAATGGAGCTATGCGAGCACCCNCTAAAGGATTATAGCCTAAAGTGTCTCCATCTTGAGTACGAGACCATTCTCCTATTGTTTTATAATTCAAGTATTTATCATCAGCCCACATATCATATTTTTTATACAGTAAACCAAATTTNACAAAATTGTTACCATTAATTTGACTGGAAAGGTCAAATTTTAATTGATTAAATGAGGTGTTTCTTTCAAATTTACCNTTCTGTGTACCTCCAATACCAAAAGACCAATCAGGGGTAATAAATCGATCATCAGGCACATATCCNGTTTGATCTTGTAAATCAATTACTTCATAAAGACTTTCATCATGAGGACTTATTAAAAACCGGGGAGATTCCTCATAAATATCATAACCAGATCTAATTCTGATTGTATCAGTTAAATCCAAATCTTCAATTTGATTTTGTGTCATTAAATGTACTGGAAATGGAATATCTCCTGATTGGTAAAGATCTTCAAAGTATCCGCTGGAGAAGTCTAAATATTTCAATTCATAAAAAGTATTNTGATTCAATGNATGGGTCATTGTTACCATATTTGATCTATCAGATTCAAAGTTTTTTAGAACACCATCAGGATTGTATTTATAGTAGCTATCGTAATTTTTATATTCTTTTTCNGTGGTATAATTTGTATAGTTAAACTTAATTGCAGATGTCATTTTATAGGTAAGCTTTAGTTGGGAGGATAATTTTGAATATGGTGCTAGAGGTACAATAGATTCATCTCCAAATAATCCTGTAGGTGTAAATAGTTTTCTGCCATAATATCTACCGGAAGAATTAAAGTACCTTAAAGTAGAGTAAAANGTAACCTTTTNATCTAAAAAAGGTACTGGGCCACTAAAACTACCCGAAAAATTTGTTTGCTGAAATACGTTTTCAAATACNTTTAAATATTTAGTGTATCCATTATTATCAAGATTAAATCTGTGTTCTCCCCAGTCTTTTCGACCATTTCCTTCTCCTGGGCTTGGTTGAGTTGTTTTTCCATCACCATTATAGTCATAATAATCGCCAAGATATCCATCGTATCCTAAGTCATCATTTAATGGCTCTGAACCTTCATCACCATCCCATAATTGATTTCCATTTTTATCCCAATATANCTCGCCTTCATCCCAAACACCATTATTATTNAGATCGTATAAAATTTCTNCATANTCCCAATTTCCGTCATTGTTNAAATCAGAGAAAGACTCCCAGGTTGAAAAAGGAGAGGAGAGAGAAAATAANTCTGAATGGTTAGAATGGTAGCCCCCTCCATANATATTTAAATTTCCATCATAATTTTGAGAACCCTCTTTCGTAACTACATTTACAATCCCTGACATGGCTTGTCCNTATTCAGCATTGAAAGTCCCGGAAATAACCTGTACNTCTTGTATTCCTGCATTTTCTACNTCCAAACCAGAACTNCCATCATANGAATCTGTAGTGGCTACTCCATCAACCCAGAAAGAGACTTCGCTACTTCGACCACCTCGTACATGGAACCCTCCATTAGGGTCACGAACAATTCCAGCTTGAAGTTCAATAATATCTCCAACATCGGATACNGGTAAGTTTTCAATATCTTCGGCACTNACTACAGCAGACATTGAGGTTTGATCTAATCGAACGGTCGGCTTCTCAGCGGTCACAATCACCTCTTGCCCTGCAATTGATTCTGGTTNNAATGCGAAGTCNGCCTTAGCCGTNAAATCTACAACTATCTGGAGACCTTCAATTGTCATCGTTCCATATCCTATCATAGAAGCAGAAATTTGGTATTTTCCAGGAGGAACGTTTAATATAAAGTATTCGCCATCTATATTCGTAGCTGCACCAAGCATAGTATTCTTAATGATAACATTGCATCCGATAAGTGGTTGGTTTTTTTCATCTAATACTATTCCAGATATTTTCCCGCTTGTTCCTGCTTGCGTGATTTGCATGGCAAAAATAATTAATAAATAGATTTGTAATATTTTTGAATATTTCATTTATGGTATATAATGGAAATAAAGGATATAGAAAAACTAACTAATTTTCAGTATTAAATCATAAATATGTTTTTGAGGTGTGATATA